>JAJPHV010000046.1 GCA_021325095.1 Chloroflexota bacterium
GCGCGCCGCAGAACGTCCTGGACGGCGTGACGAAGGAAGTGGCCGAGGACGCCAAGAAGAAGCTCGAAGAAGACGGCGCCGTGGTCGAGATCAGGTAACCTCACCCCCTAGCCCCCTCTCCACCCCGGTGGAGAGGGGAAATAGATGCTTCACTGCTCTGCAAGGGTTATGTAGCGAGGGCTGAGTGCAAAACACCCGTATTCGCTCAGTCCTCAGTTCTCAGTCCTCAGCCCTGAACCGATGGGCGCTTCTGGCGATCCTGGCCCTTGCCGTTTTTCTGCGCTTTCAAAACGTCAATGCCATACAACACAACGTCGATCACGCTTACCCGATCTGGCAGGCGCTGACCACGCTTGACCGGGGCGAGTTGCCGATCATCGGCCAGTACACGTCGGTGCTCATCCCCAACCCGGCGCTGATGGGCTACCTGCTGCTGCCCTGGGTGGCGCTGACCCGTTCGCCGCTGGGCGCATACCTGTTCGTCATTGCCCTGAACACGCTGGCCGTCTGGCTGGTGTATCGGGTGACGGCGCTTGTCTTGAGCCAGGCACACGGGTTGATCGCCGCCTTTCTGATCAGTGTCAATCCCTGGGTCATCGAGTACAGCCGGGCAACCTGGGTACAGGCCCTGATCCCGTTTTTCGCCTGCCTGGTGTTCTGGTTGTTGATCCCGGTACTGCTCGGCAAAGCAGCCAAACCGGGCCGCCGCACGATCCTGGCTTTTGTGGCGCTGGCCGCCACGACACAGACCTACCTGCTGGCCTTCGCGCTGGTGATCCCCGTCGTGGCCCTGTTGATCGTGTTTCGTCGGCGTGCCATGTGGCGATGTGTGGCGGTGGGCGCGAGCCTCTTTGGTATTGTAACGACCATCTATCTCGCGGCGCTCGTCGCCAACCATGCCTGGGAGTCGGAACGGCTGGATGACTTCGCCAGCGCGCACCTGAGCGGCGAAGCGTGGTCGCACGCAGTCCGGCTGGTCACAGGCAGGAATTACGCCGTTTCGCGCGGGCTGGATGCGCCGACCAACGACTGGCAGCTCCGCGAAACCGCCTCCGAAGTTGCCCACGCGCTGATTCTGAGCGCACTGTTGGGCGGGATCGCCCGCGCCCTGTATGGCGTCTGGCGCAAGGACTGTGCCGACCTGGGCCTGATCCTGCTGATCTGGCTTGCGGTTCCGGTGCTGCTGCTCACTTACGTCTCGAAGCCTGTGCATCCGTTCTATCTGCTGCTCACGCTTCCGGCGGGCTACGTGCTGGCGGCCTGGGGCGCGGGCTACACGCTGCGCTGGCGCGCAGGACGGCTGGCGCTGGCGGCTGTGTTTGTGATCGTGGCAGGCTTGTTCAGCCTCAACACGCTGCGCTTCTCGGAGGACACCCTGGCACATCCCGGCACAAATGGGCCGGGCGTGCTGCCCATCGGCGCGGGCATCGACATGGTGCGGGCGCTGCTGCCCTCTGAAATGCACGCTCCCGGCGCTGTCGTTTTCGCCGACGTGGACGAGTGGTTCCTGAACAGCCTTTCGGGCAGCCTGTTTCCGGTGGATCGTGATCTGAACGTCAACCAGACCACTTACCTGCCGGTGGGCGGCGCGACGTATCTGATGTTCACCAAGAACAGCAGCGTGCCTGCGCCTGAGCCGATGGGCGCGAGCAACGCGGCCACCTTCGCGTTGAACGATGGCGCACTGTTCCGGCGCTACCGCGTCAACCTGACCGTTCCGGGCGATCAGGCCATCAGGAGCGACAAAGGCATTACGTACCTGGGTATGAGCCTGGAACAAGCCTTAGCGCCCGGCCAGACGGCCACTCTGCGCACGTACTGGCGGGTGGATGGCTTGCTGCCGGAACGCGGGGTGTGGCTGTTCGGGCCGTTCGTTCACGTCTACGACGCGGCAGGCAAGCGCGTCGCCATCGGGACGGGTGCGGTGGTGCCGGGCGTCCGCTGGCGCATGGGCGACATCCACGTGCAGCGGATCGCCTTGTCTGTCCCGGCGGATGCGGCAGGGCCGTTTACACTGCAAATCGGCCAGTACGACGGCGTTCATAATGCCAACGCTATCTTCACGCTGCCGGATGGCACGTCCAGCGCGACCATTGCCGTCGAGCCGGACATCAAGCCGTGACGGGTCAAGATTTCGCTGACCACGTTCGCTTTGAGGTTCGCTGCTAAAATCCGCCCTGGCCGTCGATGAATGCCAGCGTTTCGGCAAGCGTCGGCATGTCGTTGGCGCAGCCCTGGCGCGTCACGACGATTGCGCCCGTCGCGTTGCCCATGCGCGCCGCCTTGCCCCAATCCCACCCCTGCAAATGGCCGTACAGGAAGCCGCTGGCGAAGGCGTCGCCCGCGCCCAGGACGTTCAGCACTGTCACCCTGAAAGGCCTGGCCGGGTACACCTGTCCATCTTTGGTATAAACCGTCGAGCCGTCCTCGCCCTGCTTGAACACCACCGCCCGGCGCACCCCTTGCAGCAGGCGGGCAATGGCCGTCTCTGTGCTGTCCGCGTCAGTGGCGACTCTGATCTCCGTTTCCGTGCCGATGACAATATCGACCAGCGGCAGTGTGGCCCGCACCGTGACGCCAAAAGCGCGCGGATCGTGCCACAGATCGGCGCGGTAGTCGATGTCCAGTACGACTTCTGTCCCTACGCTGCCCGCCAGTTCCGCCGCGTATTGCGTGGCGCTGCGGCTTGGCTCCTTCGACAGCCCTGTGCCGCTGATCAGCAACAGGCGTGTGTCGGCAATGGGCGCGGTCAGCACATCGTCAATGGTCATGTCGTTGTCGGGGGCGTTGTCCCGATAATAGATCAGCGGGAAGTGATCGGGCGGCTGGATGCCGAGCAGCACGGCGGGTGTGCGGCGTCCTGGCTTGGTGAGGGTGTAGCGCGTATCGACCCCTTCCTTTTTCAGAAAGTGCAGCACAAAATCGCCCACCTTGTCATCGCCAAGCGCCGTCATCAGCGCCGATTTCAACCCCAGGCGGCGCGTCCCGACGCTGATGTTGGTCGGGCAGCCGCCGACCAGCGCCGCGAAACCCGTGATCTCCTCGAAGGGCGCGCCAATGTCATTGGCGTACAGGTCAATCGACACGCGGCCTACGCACAAAACGTCATACGTTCTTGCCATAACGACGATCCTGAAAAGCACCCCGACGCCCGGACTGCAATCGGCTCACCTGCTTCAGCCATGCTCGATCTCGTCCGCGTGCCCATCGTAATGCTCGCAAAGCTCACCGTGGCGGCTTCAAGCGCACGTCCATCCCCACCGCGCGTGTTGATGTGTCCTTTGCCGCCGCATCTTTGACCACCGGCACGTCGAAATACATGCCGCCCAGAGCTTCCAGGTTGTCGAACTCGAATGCCTGGAAAGCATCCACGCGCACGCGCACGATGCGGCCTGCCTGCGCGCCGTCGGGCGTCAGCCGGAGCCTGCCCGGTTTGGCCGCACTGTCGGGCGGAACATCCAGCGAAAGATTGCTGGCCGAAAGCGCGCCACCCACCGCGCTGACTTTCAGTTCGAGCCGCGCCGTGCCCGGCAGACGCTCCTCCCCTGTCGGCGGGTTGACGCCGATGTACAGGTCGCTGGGGCGGCCCGCGACCAGCGAGCGCGGCGTGACGACGGTCAGGTGGCGCTCGACAGGCGGCGTGTCCTGCCGGGGCGGGCCGGCAGCGGTGTCCGGTGCTGCTGCATCGGCAGCGGCGATCTGCTGTACGGCCATGGTGCCATCAGTGGTTAGCTGGTACGTGCCATCCCCGGCCAGCAAGATGTAGTCATAATTGACCAGCCGCCGGATCGCCTTGCCGATAGATCGAGCGGCGATACCCGTCCCCTGCTGAAGCTCATCGACGCTGGCCGACGAGTGTTGGCCCAGGTAACGCAGTACGTCCAGGGCTTCCGGCGGCAGCTTTTGAAGATTAAATGGCAGCGACATGGAATAGCCTCACAGGATCAGCGCGAATACATTCAGTTTATCCAGCCTTGCAGGCGGGACAAGTGGGAATCAATATTTGAATTCTTGCATAAAAGCGTCCAGCAGCGCTTTGGAAGGAGCCGTCACGTCGAAGTACCACCGGCTGTGCGACCAGACAAAGCGGGCCGGACCCTTCTCGCGGGTCTGCAATACGAAACTGGGGTCGGCATTCAATTGCTGGTAGCCGCTGGAACCCATGCTGCTGGCCGTCATGGACAGGCTGGCCTGCGCAGCGCGCGTCGAGACGGCCTGCGAACCCTGGATGGTCACTACGTCTTTCCCATCGGTGTAGGTGGCGCTGAAGTCGGCAAGCGAACCGCTCAGGCTCGTGCGTTTGAAGGAACCCAGTTTGTCCGGCAGCAACTCGGCCAACTGGCTGGTGGACGGCAGTGGGCGCTGCGCAACGCCGTAAGGGTTGGTGCTGGCGGGCTGCGCTGGCTGGATGACGCGGCTACCTACCAGCCCCACCAGCAGGATGATCATGATGATAATCACGAAAATGGCGGACACGGCGGCGAAGCCCAGGATAATGCGTGTCCGATCATCGTCCGGCTGACCTGCCATAATCGATTCCCGTAGCGGCCCGCGATTCCAGATGAGCTTTGCTTTTAACACAGGCCGCTTAATTGTGCAAACACTGCAACTTCTCTTCGGTGCGCTCGTATTATTAGGACGTAGGGCACATATCATCTTACGACGCTTCCTGCGTGGAAGGGAGCGAGGAGAGCTATGACACCTATTATCGAGATACACAACCTGAAGAAGCGCTACGCGCCCAACGCCGAATCCAGAGAGGGCAATCTGGCCGTCAAGGGCATCAATCTTGACATTGAACGTGGCGAGATTTTTAGCCTGCTTGGGCCGAACGGCGCGGGCAAGACGACGACCATCAGCATGATGAGCGGGCTGCTCACGCCCACCGAGGGCGACGTGATCATCGACGGGCACTCCATCGTCAAGGAGCCAATTGAAGTCAAGAAACGGATCGGCGTCGTTCCGCAGGAGATCGCACTGTACCCGGAACTGAGCGCACGTGGCAACCTGGAATTCTTCGGCAAGATGTACGGCCTGAGCGGCGCTGATCTCGCCAGGCGCTGCGACGAGGTACTGGAATTCATCGGCCTGAAAGATCGCCAGCGCGAGCGCATCGACACCTTTTCCGGCGGCATGAAGCGCCGCGTCAACATCGGGGTCGGCCTGCTGCACCGCCCCCTGGTCGTCTTCATGGACGAACCCACCGTCGGTGTCGATCCCCAAAGCCGCCGCAGCATCCTGGATGCCGTCAAGGAACTGAACAGACAGGGCATGACGGTGCTTTATACCACGCACTACATGGAAGAAGCCGAAGAACTGTCGGATCGCGTCGGAATTATCGATCACGGTGAGTTGATCGCCTGCGGCAAAGAGGGCGACCTGATTCAGCAGGTTGGCGAGAAAGACGCCATTTTGCTCAAAATTGGCGAGAAAGCTGCGGAGGCGCTGGAAATTGTCCGGCGTGTGCCGGGCATCGATAGTGCCACCTTCGAGGACGGCGACGACGGCAAGGTGCGCGCACTGGCCGGGCGAGGCCGCCGGGCGCTGCCCGCCGTGCTGAAAGCGCTCGACGACTCTGGCTTTCTCCCACAGTCGATTGAGGTGATCGAGCCGAATCTGGAAAGCGTCTTCCTGCACCTGACGGGCCGCGCGCTGCGGGACTAGCCGCCAGGAGAGCGATCAACAGGAGAGCGATCACATGGACTTCAAGAAATTCCTGACTATTGCGCTCAAGGACATTCGCGTCCTGTTTCAGGATCGTGCCACGCTGATGATCATCCTGGTAGCGCCCTTTGCCCTGACGCTTGTCCTGGGCGCGGCCTTTGGCGGCATCTCGACAGGCAACGACTCGCCGATCAAGGATATTCCGGTGGTGGTCGTCAACCACGACCAGGGCGCGATGCTCGCCACACAAGCGCTCAACTTCGGCGAAAGGCTTGCCGACGCGCTTCAACACGTGGGTGGGCTGCTCAGGGTCGAGGTGCTGGCCGACGAAGAACAGGCCAGGGCGCGTGTCCGGGACGGCAGGGCAGCGGCTGCCGTCTTGATCCCCGCTGACTTCTCACAAGCATTGAACCCCACCAATCCGGCGTTTGGCGATGCCAGGATCAAGCTGACCCTTTTCCGCGATGCTGGCTCGGCCATCTCCGCCGCCATTGTGAGCGCAGTCGTGCGGCAGATCGTCAATGGTTTTACCAATGCCGACGTAGCGATCTATGCGGCGGGCAAGGCCAACGCCAATCCCTTGTTCCTGATCACGCAGGCCAGCGCCGTTGCCCAGGACGTGGCGACCCGCTCACAGAGTGGCGACGCGCCCATTACCGTCACAACAGCACAGACGACACCGGGACAATCGGGGCCGGGCTTCAACCTGCTGGCGTTTTTTGCGCCGTCGATGGCCGTCTTCTTTCTGAACTTTGCGATGGCTTTCGGCGTGGTTACCATTCTTGAAGAGAAAGACAATGGCACGCTGCAACGGCTGATCGTGTCGCCCACGCGGCGCATGACCATCCTGGCAGGCAAGCTGGGTGGCACTTACGTCAGCGGCGTGATTCAGATTTTCCTGCTCATCGTGGCGACGAGCCTGGTGGGGCCACTGCTCGGCAGCAAAACGCCCATCTGGGGTACAAACGTCCCTGCGCTCGTGGTGCTGACGCTGTGCGTGGTCGCCGGGGCGCTTGGCCTGGGCACGATCCTGGCTGCCGTCGCACGCACACGCCAGCAAGCCAGCATCTATGCCAGTGCGGGGCTGATCCTGATGGGCATCGTGGGCGGCTCGTTTTTTGCCAGCGGGGACCGGCCCCCCATGGGCATTGCCAGCCAGCTTACCGTGAACTACTGGGCCACCAGCGCCTACGCCAGGCTCTCCCAGACCAACGATCTGATGAGTGTTTTGCCCAACATGGCCGCGCTGCTGGCGATCTTCATCGTCTGCTTCGGGGCTGGCGTGTACCTGTTCAATCGACGCCTGGACGTGTAGGAGATGGCATATCATGCGTGCAGTATGGGACATTGCATTTAACCAACTGCGGACTCAGTTCAGCGAGCGGGAAACGCTCATGTTCCTGGTCGTCGTGCCAGTGATCATGTCCGTTTTCCTGGGCGCGGCGTTCAGCGGTTCCGGCCCGTCCGGGCAGGTGATCGACGTGGTGCGCGGCGACCCCGGCGACGAACTGGCAAACAAGTATGTGGACATGCTGCGGGCCGAAGGTAAAAAGCAGGTGCAGGGCCAAGACCGTTATGTCATCTGCGACCTGGCGAAGCCATCCGAGCAGCCCGAAGCGTGTAAACTGGCGGACGTCCAGGCGAACAGCGGTCAGGTTGCTGTTGCCAAAAAGCGGCTCGACGACGGCGTTTCGGCAGCTTCCCTGAACCTGCCCGCCAATTTCACCGCCGACATCCGTGCGGGCAAGAATGTGACCCTGACCGTCGATACCAAAGGCGGCTTCAGCGTTTCGCAGACGGTGCAGCAGTTCGCGCAGGCCGTCAGCGCACGCCTGGGCGGAGCAGTGCTGGCAGCGCGGATTGTGACGGAGCGTGCCAAAGGCGACGCTGCCTTTTACAACAACGTCTACAACGCCGCTGAAAGCGTCTGGGCCAAAGACCCGGTGCAGATCGAGGAGCAGTACAGCACCGTCACCGGGACGCAGGCCGGGTCGGGCTACGGACAGAGCTTGCCGGGCATTGGCGCGATGTTCGTGCTGATGAATGCCCTGACGCTGGGCGAGGTCTTCATCCAGGAACGCAAACAGGGCACGTTGCAACGTATGATGGTGCTGCCTCTGAGCCGTGCCCAAATCCTGGCGGGCAAGCTGCTCGGCCAGTACCTGGTCTGCGCGCTCGCCTTCGCGTTAATGATTGTCGTTGGAACCGTGCTGGGCGTGCGGTGGGGTGACTGGCCTGGCGTGGTAGTGATCGTTGCTACCTTTACGCTGGCCGTGACGGCGATGGGGCTGGCGGTGGCGGCAGTGGCACGCACGGCGGGACAGGCGTCCGGGGCACGTTTCCTCCTGGGCCTGATTCTGGCCCCGTTGGGTGGCGCATGGTGGACACTGTCCATCGTCCCGGCCTGGATGCGCACCGTCGGCATGATTTCACCGATCTACTGGTCGCAGGATGCCTTCACCAAAATGATCTTCTACGGCGCGCGCCTGCCGGATGTCCTGCCATCGGTGCTGGTCTTGCTTTTGTTCTCAGCCGTCTTCTTTGCGTTTGGCATTGCCCGCTTCCGCTACGAGTAACCTCACCCCGGCCCCTCTCCACCAGCGTGGAGAGGGGAGTCTTCGCTGCTCGATTCCCCCCTCTCTGCAGAGCGGAGAGGGGGTGTGAGGTTAATCCTATCTATGCTTCCGCCGGAATCTGCGGCTGCATGACCAGATAGCTCATAAACAGTCCAACCGCACCCGCCATCACGATCACGCCGGCCCACATGTGGATCGACCACCAGACACCGCCCATGAGCGCCAGCGCGCCAAAGTACAGGGTGTAGAAGATCGCGGGCACGGCAAAGGCAAACGTGCGGCAGCGGTTCCTGCTGCCTGTGATCGGCTTCCAGCGCCACAGCAGCACATCGGCGGCCAGCCCGGCCAGCAGCGCCACCGGGATCAGGCTGTACCAATCATGCTGCGTTGTCATGAGCGCGCCGTTGGCCGTAAACAGCAGTGTCAGGCTACCGAATGGCAGCGACCAGCGCCGCAGCACCAGCAAGACCACACCCATCAGCAGGGCTGAGTGCAACAAAATGTCCACCGTGCCCAGCCCGACTGGATAGAAGTTATCGCGGCTGGCCGGCTTGAATTGAACAAACGGGAACGGATTCTGGAAGGGGTGCGAGAACTGCGTGATAAAGGTCAGGATCGAGTATACATACAGCGCTGAGAGGACAATTGGCAAGTACGCCGCCAGCCCTCGCGCCTGGGTCTCAGCCGTCGTGCGGTGCCATGCGGCCCGGATTGGCCCGCTGACCATCAGTACGACGCCGGTCACGAGCATCAGATGGGTAGGACTGAGCAGCGCCTCGATGTCCACCTCGAAGCCAAACAAGTTGTGCCAGATCAGATCGCCCACGCCGCCAAGCGCGAATACCGCAACGCCGATCAACGACAGTTCGTAGCCGCCCGGCAGCGCCCGGCCCCAGGAGACACCGCGCAGTTTGTTCAGAATCATCGCCCCCAGGATGACCACCGCCACCGCCAGATATCCCGAATACAGGACGGCGTGCCAGGGCGTGAAAAAGGTGTTGTCCACTTTGCCGTGATTGTGCGCCCATCCATCCAGGAACGCGCCGCCCACCAGCCACGCCGACGCGGCGATGACCGCCCAATCGAATCTCAGCCCACCAATGACTTGCGCCTGGGCTTCTGCGTTCGCTACGTTGAGGCCCAACGTACCCTGTCGTGTCGCCATCTTTCTCTCCACAACGACTAGCTTGCTGACGATGAACTGCTATACGTTACGGAACGGCAATGGTTGCGATGGTTGAGCGATTTTGCTATTCCCCTGCGCAGTCCCCTATCTATCGATGTTCAATTTCCTAACATTGTTCAGTGTAATCACTTTCTGGTAGTCTGTCAACAGGTAGTTTTCGGCGGGCGGCGGCTGAACCGGACAGTCTGTGAACCGTCACGTCGGGCTTCCGGTCAAATGTGTGTTATAGTCTGGATCATTACTTCAACGAGTTTTCATCAAACTGAAAAGTATCAAAAGTCGGCCTTGTGGAAAGGTTCTTCCATGCGCCCACCTTTATTTTCCGTGCGTTGGTTGATCATTCTCCTCGGCGTCGCGTTGTTTGGCCTGCCCCGTCAGGCGTCTCAGGCACAGGAGACTTCTAAAGCTATGCTGGCAGTAATCGGCGTTGATGGCAACCTGTCGGTGTACGATGCCAACGCCAGGCACCCGTTCCCGGTCACCAGAGACGCGCAGCCGGGCAAAATCCTGTACCAGTGGCCCACCTGGTCAACGGACGGACGGCTGGCCTTCTTTGGGGCAAGTGCGGACGCGCAAGACCCGTACTCGCTGCGCGTCTTCATTCAAGATCAGGTCAAGCCTGGTGGGACGTACCGAACAGCGTACAGTTCCCTGGATGAGGTCTTCACCTACGCCTACTGGTCGCCCGGCGACTGTTTGAAGGGCAACTGCCGCGACCTGGCCCTGCTGTACACGCCGCCAACGGGTGACGGGTTGGGCCTGCGCCTCATCCGCGACGAAAACGGCATGTTCACCCACAAACAGGTCGGCATCGGCGCGCCTTACTATTTCAGTTTCTCGCCCGACGGCCAGCGAATGATCTGGTATCGCAACGCCAGCCAGTTCGATATCTACGATACGGCGAGCGACAGGATCACCCAGTCGTTGGACGACGCCCCCGGCAAATTCCAGGCCCCCATGTGGTCGCCTGTCGATGATCGCATTCTATTTGCTGTGGCCGGCGATCAGGCTGACACCAGCAATGTGGTCGTCGCCGACGGCGAAAAGCGCACCACCATTCTCAGCGGCCTGGATAGCCCGGTGTCGTTCGCCTGGTCGCCAGATGCAACGCTGATCGCGGTAGTTTCCAATTTCCACAAGTTGACGGTCCTTGACGCAAAAAGCGCCCGCGTGCGCGTCACGGCGCCAGAAGCCAATATCGTTGCACATTTCTGGTCGCCCAGAAGTGATCGCATTGCCTACGTCGTGCTGAGTCGGCAGCAGCCCGACACGCAAACCAGTATGCGCAGCAACGGGCGCTACCGCATGGGCCAGGCGTCCGCAATCTTGCGCTGGTATGTGCTGAATGTCACAACGGGTCGCTCCGAACTCTTCGCCAGTTTCGCCCCTACACGCGATATGGTGTACTTATTGAACTTCTTCGATCAGTTCGCGCGTAGCCACAGCCTGTGGTCGCCCGATGGTCGGTATCTGGTCTACGCCGCAACCGACAGCGCCGGAAAATCGGCGGTGATGCTCCTGGATATGCAGAATCGGGGCAGCCCGACCCGGGTGGCCGACGGGACGATGGCCGTCTGGAGTTGGAAATGAAGGCACGGCGCAGGTGCTGTCCGGCTGATCGCCAAGCAGTGCATCTCGGGCAAAGCGAGTGAGCAATGCGGCTGGGTGGCAGGTCGGCGATGGTGCAGCGTTTGCGACGCATTGCCTGGCAATCGATCCGCACGCGGCTGATCCTGGCCGGGATTGCGCTGGCGTTCATGGCTGCTGTCCCTGCCGACACGCCCGGCGGCAACAGCCTGAATGATCGGGTACTGGGCAAGGCCAGAAATGTTTTGTTCAACTATGTCGCCTGGGAAGCCGAAGCGATTGCCGACAAACTCAACCAGCAGACAGGCATTTCGGCCTATCTGACTGAGGCGGAGCGCTCTCGCTATGTCCACGACTATCTGAAGCTGGTCGGCAGGCTGCAAGACCTCAACAGCCGCATCAACGCTGTCTATACAGACCCGGCTGTGCGCGATCCGGTGTCGTCCAGCGTCGATCTGCGGGCGCAGCGCGATGCCGTCCGCGCGGAGGTGGACAGGCAGCAGCCGCTGGCCGAATCGATCATCGAAGGGCAGGTCGCCTCGGTGCTGCGCGACGAAGGCTTTACCACGCTGGGCGAGGTGCTGCCCGCCGTGTCCTCGCACATCACCGAACTACCCATGCTGCTGGTTGTCTCCCCACGAGACCGTATCCGGTTTGATGTGGCTGTGAACGTGATCAACCTGTCCGCCGACCAGATGACCGCGCTCGAAGACAGTATTGACCGTGCTCTGAATGTCTCGTCGCTGATTGTGCCGCTGGGCGGCCTGAGCCTGTATCCGAGCATGGTCATCCAGTCTCCGTATGCGGCGTCGGTGTTCGAGGTGGTGGCGCACGAATGGACACACCATTACCTGTATTTCTTTCCGCTCGGCCTGACCTACGCCGAAGCTGCCGACACGCGCACCATCAACGAGACGACAGCCACGCTGCTCGGCAAGGAAGTGGCGCGTAAAACCATTGAGCGCTTTTACCAGGACTATCCCGACATCCTGGCGCAGTTGCCCAAAGAGCAGCCCAAACCCCAGCCCGGCGCCACGCCGCAGGCCAGCCCGGCACCGCCCGCTTTCGACTACGGCGCGGTCATGAACCAGACGCGCGTCATTGTCGATCTGCTGCTGCGCTTCAAGCTGATCGTCCCGGCAGAGCTATTCATGGAACGCCAGCGGCTTTTGTTCGTGGCACACGGCTACCCGATTCGTAAGCTCAACCAGGCGTACTTTGCCTTCTATGGGGGCTATCAATCGCCGGGCACGGGCGCGGGTGGCGCTGACCCGATTGGCCCGGCTATCACTGAGATTCGGCAGCGGAGCAAATCGCTCAAGGCATGGCTGGAAACGATGCGCAGCATCACCAGCCGTGACCAACTGCTGGCGGTGCGTGACGCGCTCGAACGTGAGGACGCACAGCCCAGGTAATAAGGGCCGCACGTTGTGGGCTACATGATTGGAGCGCTCGTATCTTTGAGCGGCGAGGTCTGGCGAACCGTAAGGGCTGGCAATGCCGCAACCGCCGGTGAGGGGCGGGCAAAGGCAGGTTCAGGCAGCGGTTTGCTGTCCAGCTTGCGAGATCGGCTGGCTCGCAGATCCATGACCTCCTCGACAGCGCGGATCAAATTGTCCATGCCAAACGGCTTCATGAGCACCAGGTCGGCCCCGGCTTCGCGCCGCCGTTCTTCCAGGTCCATCGGCGCGTAAGCCGTCACAAACATGATTGGAAGGTCTGTCGTGGTCGGGTGCGAGCGCATCATCTTGCACAGATCGAAGCCGTTCAAGCCCGGCATCATCACGTCCAGCAGCACACAATCCGGGCGCTCGGCTTCGGCCAGCGCAATCGCATCCTCGGAGTTGAGCGTTGTGCAGGGCTTGTAGCCGCTCAACTCCAGGAACAAACCGAGAATTTCGAGCGTTTCCCTTTCATCGTCAACTACCAGCACGCTTGTCATGGGTGTATCTCTCTTCTACAGCCCTCAGCCCTGAGATGCCTGCGTTACCCTTGAGAGCATTGAGGTAATTATAAAATAGAATAGTTGTCTTAACTGTTCCCGGCTCGGATTTTCACAAAAATTTGGGAAATAACTGGCGGGTGGCAGAGGACGGTTGGAAAATCCAAACGCGGTGTATAATCGGCGGCGAAGCATGAGGGTGGGCAGAGCGCCAGGAATGAACACCAGGACTTTATGAACGCAAGCGGTCACGATCCCGACCAGGCGCGGCAGTTAACTGCCCTGAGCCTGCAAAAACTCGTGGATACCACCGACCAGCTCACGCATCTGTCGCTGCCGGAACGGACCGCGCTGGTGGAGGAGATCGCCCGCATCATCCCGGCGGGCAACGTACCGAGCCTGGTGGCGGCGGGCCTCGCCAACCTGCCGGGGCGCAGCGTGCCCGTCTCCGATACGCGCCGCAACCTGGCCCTGCTCATCCAGGGGATGCAGACCTTCCTCGACAAGGCTGTCTATCAGGCGTTTTTCGTCGGCCCGGCAACGGTATTGTCCGCTTACCAAATGCTGCTCAAGCTGGCGGGCAAAGACCTGAATGCGTCCTTCCCGGAGGGGACGTGGCAGTTTTACGTCGAATTTGGCCTGCGCGAGGATAGTGGTCGCCACGCCTGCGAATCGGTTGGCTTCCACGCCGCCTTGCAGCAGGAAAACCTCCGCCTGAGCAGCGCCGACGAGATGGCGGCCTGGCTGCTGGCCTGTGCCTGGCTGCTGGAACAGTACGACGCGCTGCTGGCGAACGAGTGGACGGAGCGCGTCTACCTGCGCCACCTCGCTTCGATGATCCCCGATGAGGGGATCACGGCGCGCTGGCTCAAGCAGCGCCCCTATAAAGTCGCCCACAATGCCACCGTAGATTTCACTGAGTACCGCCGCCTGGCCTTTGAGGTGTTCTGTAATGGCGAACTGGCCGCCCTCAACGCCCGGCTGCGCCGCAAGATCGAAGACAGTTGGAACGATAAACAGGCGGCCAGCCAGCGGGCCGCTGCCCTGTCCGCTTACCAGCGGCAGATGACCATCCGGGCCACCCTGAACCCCGGCGAGCACAGCGACACCCGTGTGCCCCTATCCCGGCAACAGCTTGGCCTGATCGTGATCTCGAACGGGCGCTACTACCGGATCGATCTGGCAGGCGGTTTGTCTCCAGAGCGGGCGCGAGCGTTCGGCATGGGCATTCTGCGCGACAAGCCGGATATACCGCCCGCCGCACTGGATCGCGTGCTGGTCACGGCCCGGCGCGGCGATCAACCCGCCCTACGCAGGCTGCTCCCGGACGAGACCCGCGCCGACCTGGAACGGCTGCGCACCGCGCCCATCATCCTGAACTGGGATCTGGTGCAGTCCGGGCAGCCGTTGGCCGACATTCGCAGCGGCAGGCGTGGGGTTGGCGATCACGCGCTGACGGTGTTCCGCGCGTCAAGCAGCATGGTGTTCGACCTGTCGCACATCTTCTTTGACGGGGCATGGGGCATGGCCGCCGTCGAGATACTGACCAACCAGGCAGTGCGCTTTGCCCGGCGGTTGTCGGGGTTGCCCAAAGTTGGCAACGGACAGTGCGCCATGTGCCTGACCCTGGATGCGCCCCCCGTCGTCGTGGCCCAGGCGCGCAGGTCGCATCCGCCCGCCGAGGTCAGCGCAGAGACAGCATTGGCCGACCTGGAACGTATTCAGCAGGCCCGCCGCAATCTGCGCAAGCGCAACGACAAGCTGCAACTGACCGTCAATGATCTGCTGGTGCTGTACCGCTCGATCTGCGGGCCGCTGTACCAGCCGTCCTCGAAGCTGATGCAGGCATTGGCGGCACTGGACGCCAGCCCCGACCAACGGACGCGCGAGGCAGGGGCAATGGCCCGCTCCGCGCTCGAAGCAGCCCGCCAGCCCAACCCCGTGCTGCTCATCCCGATGGACGCCACCAGCATCAGTCCCCGCGAACGAGTCTACCCGACCACCTTCCGCAACCTGTTCAGCCATTTGCTGAGGCAGCACCAGCAGGCATTAGCGGCGCTCGAAGCGCTCGCCAGCACGGGCGGGCTGCTGGCCCGGCCTGCTGCGCACCGGCGCTTTGAGGACGCCCGCCGTGAATACCTGACAACGCTGGATGCTTTCGGCCAGTTGATGCGGCGCTACAAGGATGTGTCGCTGCGCGGCGAAAGTGTGAGCACGGCCACCATCAAGCTGCTGGCGGGCCTGCCGAGCAGCGTCCAGCGCGTACTGGATGGACTGCCGAGCCACATTGACGTATTGAACGACGTGATCAAGGGCCAGGAAGTGTTCAGCAACGTCGGACAGGTGGCTGCCTCGTCGTCGCTGACCCGCTTCAACACGGCGAAGGACGACAACGAGAAAAAAGTGCTGGCCTGGGGCATCATCACCGACGCAAAGGGCACGCTGCGCATCTCGCTCCGCGATTCGCGCCCGCACGTCGCTGCGTTGGTCGGCGTCCGGCAGCAGGCGCTCGCGCAGCAAATGACGCAGGAATATCTGGACGCCTACGCGCTCGGATTGAACACATTCGTCGAGGAGCTAACGCGGATCACGCGGGCGAAAGGGTAAGCGGAGGCCTGGCGCTCATGCCAATGCTTCATCTCCCACTGGCAAGTCGCAGGAGGCAGCGTGGACATCAAACTTCACACGTCTGATGTCTGGACGGTGTTGAAACCGTTCGTCAAAACACAATTGATGGGCCTCCCGCCGGACCCAGATGACATCCTAAAAATCCTTGAGATTGTTGTAAACCTCCTCGACGGCAAAAACGAGGGCGAGGTGCTGTCGCGCATCGACGAAAATGTGCGCAGGCTGATCGAAATGCCGATGAAGAGTGGTCAGGACCATCTCAGAAATGCGCTGGCAGCAGCCGATGAAAGCAATCGAAGAATCTGGCTGCATGAAGCCGTCAATGAGTTCACACGTGCCAAGAACGTCGAGCTTCCTCCCCAGAATACCAGAGCGATGACCTACATCGCGCTATGCTTCCAGTGCCTCGGAGAGACGGCCCTAGCCGCTCGCTGGTATCAAGATAGCTACGCTCAAGCTGTTCAACAGTGGCATGGTTTTCGGCAGGCTGTCGCAAGGCTCGAAAGGCCATCAGTGCTGAAGAAAGCTGCTTTTAGCGTAATTGCTCTCATTGCCGCGGAAACCATGATCGGGATGCTTCCATATACTTTATTTGAAGCACGCATGATCAGCGCCCATTATTTAGGGCTTGTCAGGCTTTTCGACCTGGAGAAACAGATCTTGTATCTGAAAGAGTGCATTTCCTCGATAAATTCGCAGCCACTTCCCGACCTGTATTTCTCTCGGATTATCACAAGTATACGCCGCTGGGATTTCAAGACCCTGCTATGTTATGATGAGTCTCACCATGTGGTTAGATCTATTGACCTAAATTTCCGAAACAGACACACGTTCTGGGGCGACTGAGCAGAACACATTCGTCGCCGTTTTAACCTGGATCGTGCGGGCGAAGGGGCAAAAGCTTCAGTGAACCGCCTGCTATACAGCCTACTCATCGGAACAGGGTTGTTGACCGCTATCCTCGCAGTTCTCGTGGTGGGAACCCGTACACGGAGCAAGCCTCTGTCGATCCTCGCCACGACCCCTCAGGGAACACCTTGCGAGGACTGGTGCTTGTTCGGCGTTGAGCCGGAAACGATGAGTTTTGTGAGGGGCCAGTATTTGCTCACGAAACATCCACTGGTACACGGCCTGGACATTATCCCCGCCAATTCTTATGAATACTTTATCGGCCAGGATGTGGATGTGGCGCATGGGCCGGGCTATGCCTCAGTGCAGTTCCACGAGTCGGTGCGCTGCGAGTCGCCGAGTCGTTCCCGTCCTGAATGTTTCAGGCGGGGCAACAATCGCTTTTTGGCGTCGTTACGCAGCACTTTGCCGCTCCATGTTATCATCGAGGAGCTGGGCACTCCCGATTATTTTGAGCGAGGCACTGATAAGTATGGCGCGCCGCTGATCAGGCTCTACTACCGGAAGCTGCGCACCGAGTTTGTCTACCAACTAAAGGACAGCCGATCTGTAGATCCCGGTGAGGAAATTGCTGCCATCTGGCTCTTCTCGACGGAGATGTTCGACGACGTGGTGCAGCGTTCGCCGCGCCTTGCCTGGCCCGGTTTTGGCATGTTGACCTTATCTTCCGCCCTTCCGGGTGTCCAGCAGCACTGATCGGAACGCATCAACAGTGAGGCTCTGTGCCCAACGCTTTCTCTTTTGAGACCTTCCTTTCCCCGTTCACCTGGCGCTACGGCTCCGATCAGATGCGCCACCTGTGGAGCGAAGTCCACAAGCGGCGGACGTGGCGGCGTGTCTGGGTGGCGCTGGCCGAGGCACAGGCCGCCGCCGGGCTGGTGACGCCGGAGCAGGCCGCCGACCTGCGGGCGCACGCCGACCAGATCGACGTGGGAAAAGCCATTGAAGCGGAGCGCACCCTGCGCCACGACCTGATGGCCGAGATCAGTGTCTTTGCGGCGCAGTGCCCGGTGGGCGGCGGGATCATCCACCTGGGCGCGACCAGCATGGACATCGAAGACAACGCCGATGCGCTGCGCCTGCGCGAGTCGCTCGATCTGCTGCTCGAATCGCTGCGCACGCTGCTCGACACGCTGGCAGTGCAGATTGAGCGTTGGGCGGATACGCCTGCGATGGCCTTCACCCACTTGCAGCCCGCCGAACCGACGACAGTCGGCTACCGGCTGGCGTTGTACGGCCAGGACTTGCTGATCGATTGGCAGGAGCTACGGCGCGTGCGGAGTGGCGTGCGCGGCAAGGGCATCAAGGGTGCGGTGGGCACGTCGGCTGCGTATCGACAGCTTTTGCAGGGGCAGGCGATGACGCCCGCCCAACTCGAAAACGAGGTTATGCGCCGCCTGGGACTGGACGCATTTCCGGTTGCCGGGCAGACCTACCCGCGCAAGCAAGACTGGTTGATCGCGTCGGCGCTGGCCTCGCTGGCAAGCAGCTTGTATAAGTTCACCTTCGATCTGCGCGTGCTGCAATCACCGTCCGTCGGCGAATGGGCGGAGTCGTTTGAGGCTGGGCAGGTCGGGTCGTCGGCCATGCCCTTCAAGCGCAACCCGGTCAATGCCGAGAAGGTGGACAGCCTGGGGCGCTTGGTGGCGCACCTGATCGGCGTGACCTGGGACAACGCCAGCCATTCCCTGCTTGAGCGGACGCTGGACGACTCTGCTAACCGCCGCGAGGTCTTGCCCACCTTATTCCTGGCACTGGACGAGATGTTAAGCGTCACGCGGCGTTTGGTCAGCGGCCTGATCGTGGATGAGGCCGCCACGCAGCGCACCCTGGAACGCTATGGCGTATTCGCCGCCACCGAGCGGTTGCTGATGGAACTGGTCAGGGCCGGGGCCAGCCGCCAGGAGATGCATCACGTCCTGCGCGAGCACAGCATGGCGGCCTGGCAGGCCATCCGTGAGGGCGCGCCCAACCCACTGATCGAGTCGTTGAGCGCCGATCCGGCCATCACAACCTATCTGTCTGGCGGGCAGGTGCGCGCCCTGTTGAACGTCGCCGATTACCTGGGCGATGCCCCGGAGCGGGCGCGCTCGTTGGCAAGCGCGATCCGGGCGGCATTGGACGAAGTGATGAAGGCCGGGGACTGAGCGGCGAGGTAGAGTCGATGGGAGGTAGAGTCGGTTCTGCATTGAAAGGACACTGAACACGATGCCACGAGCGCTCCTGAGCGTTCACGATAAGACGGGCCTGCTCGAACTGGGTAAGGGCCTGGACGCACTGGGTTGGGACCTGGTTGCCAGCGGTGGCACGGCGCAACATCTGACGGCGGCGGGGTTGCACGTCACGCCCATCGAGCAGGTCACACACCATCCCGAATTGTTAGGCGGGCGTGTCAAAACGCTGCACCCGGCCATCCACAGCGGCATTCTGGCCCGCGACACCGACGAGGACATGCAAGCCCTCCGCCAGCATGGCTACGCGCCGATCTCGCTGGTAGTGTGCAATCTCTACCCGTTCCAGAACACGGTGGCACGTCAGGGCGTGACGCTGGACGAGGCCGTGGAGCAAATCGACATCGGCGGGGTCACGCTGCTGCGGGCTGCCGCCAAGAATTTTGCGCGGGTCACGGTCCTTTGCGATCCCGCCGACTATACGATGGTGCTTGCCAAGCTGCGCTCGGCGGGGGCGCTTGACGCCGAAACCCGGCGGGCGCTGGCCGTCAAAGCCTTCCAGCACACGCGGGACTATGATACGGCCATTCATGCCTACCTGTGCAACGAACTGCCGGCGGGCAATGGACAGGAAACTGAGGGGCTACCTGAAACGCTGTCGCTTGGCGTGTGCCGCATCGAGGAACTGCGCTACGGCGAAAACCCGCACCAGCAGGGGGCGTTGTATGCAACCCGCCGGGACACCGGCCCGCTCGGTGGCGTGCTGCTTGGCGGCAAAACCCTGTCCTACAACAACCTGCTCGACCTCGATGCGGCCTGGCGCGCCGTCGAGCAGTTTGAGAATCCCACCGTCGTCATTGTCAAGCACCTGACGCCGTGCGGCATCGCTGCCGGCAGCAGCCTGGCCGAAGCCTTCCCGCTGGCACTGGCCTCCGATCCCGTGTCAGCTTTTGGCGGCGTGATCGCCGTGAACCGCACGGTGGACGAGGCGTTTGTCGCGTCCCTGGGCGATCTGTTTGTGGAAGCCATTGCCGCACCCGACTACACGCCAACTGCCCAACAAATGCTGGCTGAAAAGCGAAAAAACTGTCGCTTGCTGTGCCTGAAGCCAGAAGTCGCGCCGCTGCCTTACGAAATTCGCACGGTGCGCGGCGGAATCCTGGTGCAGAGCCTTGATCGGGGCGACCCCTCTGCCACCGAGTGGCGCAGCGTCGGCAAACGCCCCCCTACTGCGCAGGAGCTAGAAGCGCTGCGCTTCGCCTGGAAAGCGTGCCAGTTTGTCAAGTCCAATGCCATTGTGCTGGCGGTGAGGAACGCGACGGTGGGCGTTGGCGGCGGGCTGCCCAGCCGCGTGGACGCCGCTAAGATCGCCGTCGAGAAGGCCGGGGCGCGCAGCAAGGGCGCGGTCATGGCCTCCGATGCGTTTTTCCCCTTCCCGGATGCGCTCGAAGTGGGCATTGCAGCGGGCGTGACGGCAGTCGTGTCGCCGGGCGGCTCCATCCGCGACGAACAGGTCATTGCGGCGGCAGACGCAGCGGGCATCGCCATGATCTTCACCGGCGTGCGGCACTTCCGGCACTGAGGCGGACGTGGCTCCCTATCCTGCACTACGCCGCAAACTGCTCGGATATGCGACCTTAGGCCTGATCCTGATCGCTGGTGCAGTGGTCGTGGCCTCTGCTTTTGAACAGATTCCGATTGAGGGTACGCCGCTTGCGCTTGACTGGCGCTCTCTGTGGCAAGGGTTGAAGGGAGGGCGTATCACTTACGCGGGGGGAAGTGTCATGATCGCCCCCTGGGCTTTGCCGGCGGTGTGGCCTCTGGGGTTTTTCTCTGTTCAAGCAAGCTGGGGCTTGCTAACGCTCTGTACGGCTGGCGTTCTGATCGCCAGCGTTCCCCGGCGAGTCAGCAAGCCAACTTGGTGGCTGTCAATCTTTCTGCTCGTATTCTCCTGGCCGGCACTGCGTCATGCTGCGGATGGCAATTTGGAAGGGGTCGTTATCGCCGGTGTACTGTTGGTTGTTTATGGCTATCGTAAACAGAACCAACTTGTGCTCGCTGCGGGGTTGCTCCTGGTGACTGCCAAGCCGCAGGAAAGCTGGTTGCTTGTCTGTGGCGTTGGCCTGTATGTCCTCGCTGCCTGGCCCCTGCGCAAGTGCCTCAACGCCGGGTTCATCGTCGCTGCTGTGGCAGTTCCGGCGCTGTTGCTATTTGGGCCAGCCTGGTTCGCGGCGATGACGGGTATCGTCCCACCGCCCCGAACCGTAATTGACATCAGCCTGGGAGCTGCTTTAGCACGCCTGGGATTTGCGGAATGGGTGTACTGGGCGGTTGGCCTGTTGATCCTGGTTGTGAGTGCTTTCGTTATACTCAAGAGTCAGCGCACTCTCAGCCGGGAAAAGGCCGCCTTTTTGATTTGCGCCTCAATGCTTCTGGCCCCTTATGCTGCCGGGAATTCCTTTCTCACGGTGCTGGCTATTGGAATCATTCCGCTCTTCCAATCCCGCCGTTGGTTAGGGGGGTTACTGATTATCCTGAGCGATGCCCAACTGGTATTGCCGCGCGATTTTCTCTATTGGAATGGCGCCTACTATTGGACGGCCATGCTGCTCACCGTATGGGCCATTTGCGCCTACCTGATATACCGAGGCGAGCGCACTGCAGCAGAAACTGGACAAACAGTTGTCGGCACAGCTTGAATCATTGCGGCGACTATTTTTCTCAAAATTTGCGAGAAAAATCGGCGGGATTGATACTATTGAGCATCGGCACACTGAAATTCCTGGCATCTTGCCCAACAAGGTGGTGCGACCGGGTCAGTTTTGCAGAAACCAGTTGTGCAAGGTGGCAAAGAGTGCCATAATGTTCCAAAAGTTTTTGTGCAGTTTGCAACCCATTTTTCACCGGGCGGGTTCGCTGCACAGCCCATAAATGTTGGAGGCTCCAGTGGCAAGCGTATCGTTTAAGAACGTTACTAAGCGTTATGCCGGGGATGTTGTGGCGGTCAAAAACCTCAACATCGAAGTTGCGGACAAGGAGTTCCTTGTCCTGGTCGGGCCGTCGGGCTGCGGAAAGTCTACCAGTTTGCGTATGCTTGCCGGTCTGGAGGAAATTACCGAAGGCGAAATCTGGATCGGGGATCGCGTCGTGAACAACATCGCGCCCAAAGACCGGGATATTGCGATGGTCTTCCAGAGCTATGCCTTGTATCCGCACATGAGCGTGTACGACAACATGGCCTTCGGCCTCCGGCTTCGCAAGACGCCCAAACAGGTCATCGATCAGCGCGTCCGTGAAACGGCCAAAAGCCTGGGCATCGAGCAGCTACTGGATCGTAAGCCCCGCCAACTGTCCGGCGGTCAGCGTCAGCGCGTTGCGGTGGGCCGCGCCATCGTCCGCGAGCCAGCCGTGTTCCTGATGGATGAGCCGCTGTCCAACCTCGATGCCAAGCTGCGCGTTGAGGCGCGAGCCTTCATCAGCAAGCTGCACCAGCGCCTCGGCACGACCTTCATCTATGTCACCCACGACCAGGTCGAAGCCATGACCATGGGCACGCGCATCGCCGTGATGAATGCAGGCGAATTGCAGCAAATCGATACCCCGCAGAACCTGTACCAGCACCCGCAGAATGTCTTTGTGGCCGGGTTCATGGGCAGCCCGTCAATGAACTTCTTCGACGCCAGGCTGATCGAAGTCGATGGTAAGCTGTGGGTTGATGCCGGCAACTTCCGTGTTCCGACGCCGCCCGAACGTAATGATCTGTACAGGCCGCACGTCGGTAAGGCCGTCACGCTCGGCATCCGCCCCGAAGACATTCACGACCCGCAATACCAGCCCGCCAATATCGTGCCCGCGCCCGTGGAAGCCAATGTCGATGTCGTTGAGCAGATGGGCAACGAGAAGATCGTCTACCTGGAAGACCAGGGGAAGACCTTCCTGTCTCGTATGGATCCGCGTACCTCGGCCACGGTAGGCCAGCGGATGCAGGTTGTCGTCGATATTCACAACATGCATCTCTTCGATGCCCAGACCGAGAAAGCGCTCCAATAACCTAATACTTCGCACAGGTCAACAGCCTGGCTCGATCATATCAGGGGCGACTCATGCAGCAATGGTGAGTCGCCCCTTTTAGTGGGAGTGTCGCGTGGCCGAAAATCAGAATCATCCGGCGCAGAGTTACCGGGTACTGGCAAGCCGGATTCGGATGCGGGTGCTGGACTGGCCTGGCGCCGAACCGCCTGTGCTGTTCATTCACGGCTTTTCCAACAATGCGCTGGCCGCCCTGCGCTTGGGCAATCTGCTGGCCGGGCGCCGCCGCGTCATCGCGCCGGACCTGCGCGGGCGCGGCGATAGCGACATGCCGTTCGGCGAATATGGTATTCCAACGCACCTGCGCGATCTGGTCGCCTGCCTGAATCGGCTGGGCGTACAGCGCTTTGTTGTGGCCGGGCACTCGTTGGGCGCAACGATTGGGGTATTCCTGGCGGCGCAGTACCCGGACCGCGTGACCGGGCTGATCCTGTTCGATGGCGGCGCAATTCCTAACCCGGTGGCCGTCGAAATGCTGAACGCCTACTACGACTCGCTGACCTATCGCTATCCGTCCCTTGAGGCTTATGTGGCGCGTTTCAGAAACGCACCGGCCTACCAGCCCTGGACGGATGAATTGGAGCAACTGGTGCGCAGCAACCTGATCCAGCAGCCCGATGGCAGCTATTTCCGCCGCGTGGCGCGCTACGTGATCGAGGCAGATCGCCGCGCCGAACACCTGGAAACATGGAAACAACTTCCTGACCTATACGCGCGCGTGGAATGTCCAACGCTGATTCTGCGAGCCGGGATGGGCATGGTCGGCGTCGAGGATCGCGTTCTGTCCGACGAAGCAGTCGCGGCGATGCGGGCCGGGCTGCACTCGTCGCGCGTCGTGACCATCGAGCGCGCGGGGCACACCAGTCTGCTCACGATTCCGAGCGAAGAACGGGACTCGGCCATCCTGGAGTTTTTGGGCTTGAAGTGAAACCGTCTAAAATAGTTGGTGAAGGCAATTGCCGCGTCTGCTCGATGAGAGTGAATAGATGCCGAACGTGTCGGAGCAATTCCTGATCATTCATGCAGCCATCCGTGAAATGATGGGGCAGAGCACCCTGGAAGAGCGCCTGCGTTCCGTCGTTCGCGCGCTGCATGACCTGGGTTGGGGACAGGTTCAACTGACCTTGTACGATGAGCACCTGACGCTGACCGTGCCGGAAACTGCTGGATCGGTAGCGCAACCCTTCGTTCAAGAACATTCGGCTCTGGAGTTGATCTGGCGGCGGGGCGACGGAATCGAAAAGTTCGAGCCGTATCGCATGGGCGCGGGCTATTTCTTTCCGCGCGGGAATCCGGTCATGGCTGGGCATGGGGCCGCACCAGCGGTGGCCGCCGAGGCGACGTGGTTGCCAGGCGATCATTTGCTCTTCCCCTTGCGTTTGAGCGATGGACAACTGGCCGGGCTGGTCAGCCTGGACGACCCGGCGGACCGCCAGCGCCCAACTGACGAGCAGGTGCGGCCCCTGGATATTTTGATCACGCACGTTTGCTCGGTCATCGAAAACCAGCGCTTGCAGCAGGCCCTGGCCGATACCACCGCCCGATCTCAAAGCCAGATCGACGAACTGATGATGGTTCAGCGTGTTGATCAGGAATTGAGCGCCACACTCAATTTTGAGAACGTGATGATGCTGACGATGGACTGGGCCATGCGCCGCACCGGTGCAACGTCGGGAATGCTCAACATGGTCACGCCGGACGGTAAGGGGCTGCTGCCGGTGGCGGCTTTGGGCTATCCGCTGGAAGTGTTGGCCTACCAGACCAACAACCCCCTGTCCTTTGAGCAGGGCATTGTTGGCCGGGCCGCCCGCACACGAGAAATCCAGATCGTCAGATCGGTGCAGGACGACCCGGATTACTGGCCGTTATTGAGTTCTGTTCGGGCCAGCATCGCTGTGCCGATGGAAATGCGAGGCCGGCTGCTGGGTGTTTTGAGCCTGGAAAGCGACGACGCCGAAACTTTTGACAATCTGGACATTGCCTTCATCAAGCGCCTGGCCTCGCGCGCGGCAGTGGCGCTGGACAATGCCCGGCTGTACCGGGAAGCCGAAGAACGTGCCGACGAAATGGGCGCGCTATACGCGGCCAGCCGGGCGATCTCGTCCAGCCTGGAACGCAACGAGGTCTTAATCAACTCCGCCCAGGCCCTGGCAGCCGTCCTGAGCGTATCCGGCATTCTGCTGGCAGAATACCAGACCAATCCCAAACGCCTGATCATCGTGGCGGCCTATCGCCTGGGTACGGCGCGCAATGCCCCGGATATTTTGCCGGAGGTGGGCGAGGTCTTCCAGATCGATACCCTCGCTGAAATTGAGGACGCTGTCCAGAACCAGCGGGCAGTCGCCGTCCAGGCGTCTGACATCACCGTATCACGCGGGGTGCAAGCGCTCCTTGCCTATCGCAATTTCAAATCGCTCCTGGTTGTGCCGCTGGTCGTGCAGAACCAGGTGCTTGGTGCGGCCATGCTGGTCGAAGGACGGCAGGAACGGCAGTTTGCGCCGGATGAAATCTTGCTGGCCGAAGCGCTTGCCAGCCAGTCCGCATCGGCCTTGCGACAGGCGAAATTGTACGAAGACGTGCGTGAATTGGAGAAGTTGAAGTCGGAAATGATCCGCATGGCTTCACACGACCTGCGCAACCCGCTTGGCAACGCGATGGGCTACCTGGAACTGCTCATCATGGCAATCGGGAAGTCGCTTACGCCCGAACAGTGGGAATACGTGGCGAACGTGCGGCGCTCCACCAATGCCATGAAGGCCCTGATTGAGGACCTGCTCACGCTGGAACGACTGGAAAGTGAACGGCAAACATCCTGGACGCCGCTAAACCTGAGTCAATTGACGCACGACGTGGTCGAAGCCCAGCAGGACACGGCTGCCCTCAAGCACCAGCAGTTGGCGGTCAAAATTGAGGACATGAATCAGTGGGTGCGCGGCAATACCACGCAACTGCGCCAGGCAATCACCAACCTGGTCGGCAACGCCATCAAGTACACGCCCGACAATGGGCGTATCGAAGTCAGGCTGGCACGGCAAGGCCAGCGCCTGAATTTCGAGGTCGAAGACAATGGCTATGGCATCTCGCAGGAAAAGCAAAGTCACCTCTTCCAGCGTTTCTACCGCGCTCACGAGCCGGGCACGGATCACATTCCGGGAACGGGCCTGGGCCTGAGCCTGGTGAAGACGGTGGTCGAACGGCACGGCGGCGAGGTGTGGGTCAAAAGCGAACTGGGCAAAGGCAGCACTTTTGGCTTCTGGCTGCCCGCCACGGAGATGGATTCCTGATTGGCTCCCAATGGCGTCGAATGCCACCGGGTATGCTTCCTTCTCTCTCCCGGACAGACTCAGGAACGATCCCGGCAGAGACCGTGCGGCGCAGCGTCGCCAATAACCTGAATGACATTTCCAAAGATAACCCGGAGGTCGTCATCGGCGCATTGCAGCGCTGACGATAGACAGGCACAACACCCGAACTGCGCTGGATCATGCGGCAGGTACTCTGCATGCTCATCAAGGCCGGACACCCCGGCGCACTGGAATTGGTGGGCGTGAACGCCCGGCCCCGTGCTACTCTGTCGAGTTCACGCTCGGCGAGTAACAATTGCTGGCATTTCCCGCCATCCCGGTTAATAATGGTAAACAGCATACTCATGTGCAGAATGATCCGTAGTTAGCGGGTTTGGCGCGGGTCATGATACACTCTGGGCAAGGGAACTCATCGTTCGTAAGGGGGCGTCATGCACAACGTTTCGCGTTTCATGCTGCTGGCGTTGGTCGGACTCCTGTGCTTATCCGGGGCGATAGCGGGCCGCATCACTTCTGCGCAGGGGCAAAATCTGCTGCAAAACCCAGGGTTTGAAGGCACGTATGTCCAGTTTGCCGGGGACCCCACGCGGCTGGTTGCGCCGGGGTGGTCGGCCTGGAATGTCGCCCGCAAGGCCGGTGATCCTGGCTTCGTTAACCTGACGCCGGAATACCGCCCTGCCGCCAACTCGAAGCGCATTCATAGCGGCAGCAGCGCCCAGGAGCTGTTCACGTTCTTCGCCACGCACACCGCCGGAGTGTTCCAGCGCGTGCCACTGCCAGCGGGCAGCAAAGCGCGTTTCAGCGCGTTCATCAACGTCTGGTCAACCAGCCTGGACGATCCGAACGCCAGCGAGCAGCCGGGACGTGTCAAGGTGCGCGTTGGGATCGATCCGACAGGCGGCGTGGATGGCACAAGCCCCAGCATCGTCTGGTCGGCTGCGCAAGAATTTTATGATCAATACAAGGAACTGTCCGTCGAGGCGACCTCGGCAGCCGATTTTGTGACGGTGTTTGTCGAGAGCGCGCCTGCCGACCCGGTCAAAAACAACAATACTTATATCGATGATGCCTCGCTGGTCGTGACCGGCCAGGGCCAGCCGCCTGCCTCGAATACGCCGGTCTCGACCACCGTTTCGCAGGCGCCCACCGATACACCTGTGCCTGTCTCCACACAGGCTCCGAGCGACACCCCCAACCCGTTCATTCCGACCCGCGAAGGAACGTTTGTGCCCGGCGCAAGTGAGACGCCGTTCCCAACCCCCGAAGTCATTCCGGGTGGCCCGACCCCCACGCCGTCCATCGCTGGCACGCCGCCACCGAATCTGCCGGGGCGAATCGTGTATACAGTGGTCGCTGGCGATACGGTGATTGACCTGGCCCTGCGCTTTGCCAGCACCGTCGATGCCATTATCAACGCCAATAACCTGGATGCGTCGGGCCTGATTTTTGTGGGCCAGCAGCTTGTCATTCCGGTTCCCGCAGTACAGCCGACACCTGCGCCCACAGCGGCGCCTGGCAGTGGCGGCGGGCAGGCCAGACCACCTGCCCCGGTGGATAGCGCTGTCCTGAATGGGCCGACGGTCAACGGCATCGGCACGTACATTGTACAGCCCGGCGACGATCTGAACCGGATCGCGGCACGCTACGGCCTGAGCGTGACGGCGCTGGCGCAGCTCAACGGCATCGTCAACCCGGCCAACGTGGTGATCGGCCAGGTGCTGGTCGTGCCGGGGCCGGGCAACAACTATCCGGGTGGTTCTGTGCCGCCTACCGTCATCCCGACCTCGCCCGCGCCGCCGCCTGTCAGAACGCACGTCGTCCAGGCAGGCGAGAACCTGTTCCGTATCTCGCTGCGCTACAACGTGCCGCTGGATGCGCTGATGCGCGCCAACGGCATTGTCAACCCGAATCTGGTTTACGTCGGGCAGGTGCTCCGTATTCCATGACCCAGTATCGCGTCCTGCGGAATGCCAGAACGGGCGCGATACTGCTCAGGCGTGCAAAGTGGTGCCAGAGCTTCTGGTGCCACTTTCGTGGCCTGATGCTGCGCCGCAGTCTACCCGAAGACGAGGGGCTGCTTTTCGTTTACGAACGGGAAAGCAAGATCGATACCAGCATTCACATGTTGTTCTGTTTCTTCCCGATTGCCGCCATCTGGCTGGACAAAGAAGGGCAGGTCGTCGATAAAGCATTGGCAAAGCCCTGGCGCCCCTTCTACGCCCCGCGTGCTCCTGCTCAGTATGTGATCGAGGCCCGACCTTCACTCCTGGACCGGGTTGCGCCCGGTGACCGCCTGAGTTTCGACTGAATGTGGCTGCTGCGATGACTGCCCGGTTGGGCCGCGCGCTGGCGGCCCTCTGTCTGGTTACGCTGCTTGTTGCGTCGGGAGGCGCCGTCCGAGCGCAGGACGGCCAGGGCACTCCGCCTGCCACAGCCCCGGCCACCTCGCCGCCAGCAGCCAACACGACCACCATTCACGTCGTACAGCGCGGCGAAAACCTGTTCCGCATCGCGCAGCGCTATGGAACAACCATCGAGGCCATTGCACAGGCCAACGGCCTCCGCGACGTGACGCAGCTTCAGATCGGCCAGCGCCTGCTGATCCCGAATGTCGCGCCCAACGCGCCCGACGCGCCGCCGGGGACGGTGCCAGGCAGCCCCATCGAATACGTCGTACAGCCCGGCGACAGCCTGCTCAACCTCTCGCTGCGCTACGGGACGCCCATCGCGGCCATTGCACGGCAGAATAACATTGTCAACCCGGCCCGGCTTTACGTCGGGTTGAGCCTGGCCCTGAAGGAAGGTTCCAACCCCCAGGCAGAGATCAAAACCGGCTGGCTGCACGTCGTCCAGGCCGACGATAACCTGTACCGCATCGCGGCGCGCTATCACCTCTCGATGGCGCGGCTGGCGAAGGCCAACAACCTGAAACGGACTTCGGTGGTCTTCCCCGGACAGCCCCTCGTTATTCCGGGCGGGGATGACGGCCCGGCGCTGGTCGATGTCCCGGAGCCGTTCGCGCAGATCGCCATGCTGCCCGCGCCCGCCGAACAGGGACGGACGTTTACGCTGCACCTCAGCACCCAATCTCCCGTCAGGCTGACCGGTACGTTTATGCAAAGGGCGCTGGTCGTCCACAGCGACGAAAGCCGCACCCATTACACCATCCTGTTTGGTGTGAACTCCTTCGCCGACCCCGGTATCTACCCGCTCGATCTGGTGGCGACGGACGATCAGGGCCGGCAAACCGAGCTGGCGCGCCCGGTGCAGGTGGCCGACGGCGGCTATGCTTCGGAAACGATCCAGTTGCCGCCCGATCAGTCCGATTTGCTTGACCCGAAAGTGACCGGGCCAGAGATGGACAAGATCGCGCGGGTGGTCAGCAACTACACCGCACAGCGCTATTTCGATGGCCCGTTCGGACTGCCCTGCCCTGCGCCTGTGACCTCCCAATATGGGACGCGCCGCTCGTATGACGGCGGCCCCTACGATCAGTTCCACACGGGGACGGATTTCGCGGGCGCGCCCGGCTCACCCATCTACGCACCAGCGGCGGGTGTCGTCGTGATGGCAGAAAGACTGCATGTGCGCGGCAACGCCACCATCATCGATCACGGCTGGGGGGTGTACACCGGCTACTGGCATCAGGCGGAAATCAAAGTCAAAGTGGGCGACATCGTCAAGCCGGGGCAGATCATCGGGCTGGTTGGGGATACAGGCCGCGCCACCGGGCCACACCTGCACTGGGAGCTATTCGTGGGTGGCGTCCAGGTCGATCCCTTGCAGTGGGCGCGGCAGAATTTTTCGTAGTTTACGGCCAGAATCGCCAATTCGGTTCGTCGTGCAGCAGTTCGTCGATCTGCCCTTCGATTTGCCAGAACTCGTCAACCAGGGCTTCCACTTCGGCCAGCTTTTGAAAGAACGTCTGCGCGGTCTTCCCCCGCTCGTTCAGCGCTTTGACGAGCGCAGCCTGGCGACTGCGCAGTAGATCGATTTCCTGGACAGAGAAGAATTTCCCTCCTACATTTTGGAACGAAGCAGCCAGCGCTCTGACCACCGCCTCGCGCAGTATCGCTTCGCCCGCACCGCCCAGTTCCTCGATCAATACGTCATCGCAGTCCGACGCTTCCAGGCTGATGTCGTGGTAGACCAGCAGGTTGATGCCGATAGCCGACAGCAAGGCACTCATAAAGCGCGCTTTGGTTCTTGGATCGTTCAGCGCCAGCTTGAAATCAAGGGGTGTGCGGAGTTCCCCGGGGCGTCTTTCGGCGCAGGCATTCGCGGTGGACGTGAGGAACGGGTAAATGCGGTGATGCAGTTCATACTTTAGCGCGGCGGGCGGGGGCATTCCCAGTTTGATCGACTGGGCGGTGTGGGTCGCCAACCGGTGGAGCATAGCATTGGTCGGCGGCGGGGCGAGGGGTCGGGCCATGAGCTATCCTCTCCTTATCAGGTTTCCTATAGTATAAGCTGATTCGGCTGTGCCAGAGATAACAGTCTGCTAACTTCTGGCTTAGACTATAATGGAATGCAGCATTCACGTAGATATGCGCCTGGAAAGAGGAACCGCTGGTGACGCCATGAAAATCCTGATTGTCGATGATGAACAGGCTATCCGGGATGCCCTGGGGCGCAAGCTGCGCCGTGAGGGGTTTAACGTCTTTCTGGCTGGCAGTGGGATCGATGGGCTGCGCATGTTCCACACGGAACGCCCCGATGTGGTCGTGCTGGACATCGTCATGCCCGAAATGGATGGCCTGACCGTCTGCCGCCGCATCCGCGAGATCGCGGAAACCCCGGTCATGATGCTCTCTGCCAATGCCATCACCGAGGAGGACATCGTGGAGGGGCTGAATGCGGGCGCGGATGAATACCTGGTCAAGCCGATCCGCCTCAACGAATTTGTGGCGCGGGTGCAGGCCCTTTTGCGCCGCTCGCAGATGACCGGGAACGAAGCCAAGACCGGCTATAACGACGGCTACTTGAACGTCGATTTGCAGCGGCGGCAGGTTCACGTCGAGGACACGAAAATCCACCTGACGCCGACGGAGTTCAAGCTGCTGGTGGTGCTGATCGAGAATGCCGGGCGGGTCGTCTCGCAGCGCGAATTGCTCGAACAGGTCTGGGGGCACGAATACGTGGACGACATTTACTATCCGCGTGTTTACATCAGCCAGTTACGCCGCAAGATCGAGCCGGACGCTGCTAACCCGATCTACATCCTGACCGAGCACCGTGTCGGCTACCGCTTCGAGAAGCAGAACCGCACGTAGGGCCGACAAGAGGATGAAACGGTAGGATAACGCATGTCCGATGCCAACACTGTCGCGCTGGTCATCAACAGCCTGACCATCGCGCTGGCGCTGCCCATGCTCATGCTCCTGCTCTGGCAGGATTCGCGCAGCGGCGTCAATCTGTTCTTCGGCCTGCTCATGGTCATGGTCATCGTCTGGTCAACCGGGATGCTGCTGGGCCGCATCAGCGCCTATGTCGGCAACCTGACCTCGCTGACCGAGTGGGGCGTGCGCCTGCTGCAGATCGGCTTTACGGGGGCGTGCGTTGGCCTGTACCTGTTTGCCGTCATCCTCAGCGGCGGGCAGGGCCGTTTCTTCACACGGCTGGCCGTGCTGGCGATCCTGGTCGTGCTGGCCTACCAGGGCTTCATCGCCTTCTCGACGGTAGCCCCTGCCTTCGACGTGCAGCCCGACGGCACACTGCGCTACTCGTTCGGCTCGGCGGCCACCGTCATCTATGCCTCCTTCGTCCTCATGACGCTGGCAGTCACCTGGCAGCGTCGGCGCAAAATCCGAGATCGCGGGCTGGTGATCGGCATATTCGGTTTTGGCCTGGGGGTGCTGGTCGAACTGATCAGCCCGGAACTGCGCAATCGCTCCATCGGCATCGACCTGAGCGCCGTTTCGTCGCTGGTCATGAGCTATTCGATGGTGCGCGTCCAGATCATCGAGCCGCTGGCGGGCCGCGCCAACCAGTTGAAAGCCGTCCGCGATGTAGGGCTGGCGATCACCAGCCACGTTCGTCTGGAAGAGGTGCTGAGAACCATCGCGGGCCAGGCCGCGGAGATTTTGCAAGCCAATGGCGCGGCGATCTTCCTGAACCAGGGCGGCACGCTGGAACTGGCGGCGGTGCATAACATGCCGCAGGCGTTCATTGGGCAGCGGTTGGCGATGGGCGAAGGGTTGGCGGGCCGTGCCGCCGTCACCCGCCAATCGGCGCGCGTCGAGGACTACCGCCGCGACTGGACAGGCCAGGCCGACATGCCCTTTGCCAAAGAAACTTTTGGGGCAGTCATCGCTGCGCCCTTGATCTTTGCCGACGAAGTGATGGGCGTGCTGGTCGTCATCGAGGGGCCGCAAGGGAGACGCTTTGATCGGGAGGACGTGCGCCTGGTGGACTTGCTCGGCCCACAAGCTGCCGTTGCCATCACTAACAGCCGCCTGTTCGAGCGACAGCGCGGCCTGACCGACGAACTGGAAGCCGCCAAAAACCAGCTTGAGACGGTGTTGACCAGCACTGAGAACCCGGTCATTGCCCTCAACCGCCGCTGTGAAATCATCTTCGCCAACCCCGCCGCCGCTGAACTATTCGACAACCAGTCGCTGACGGGCCGCCGCATCCGCGAGATTGCACCGACCAGTATCCTGCCCACCAATCCGGGCCTTGCCCTGCGCGAACTGAACCAGCGGCGGGTTTACATCTACGAGGTCACCATCCGCGAGCGCACATATCTGTGTCACGTGGGCCTGCTGGGTCGGCCCCGCGCGCAGGGCTTCGTCGCTGTGCTGAACGACATCACACAGCTTAAGGAACTGGATCGCATCAAGAACCAGATGATCCGCATGACCAGCCACGATCTCAAGAATCCGCTCTCGGCAGCCATGTTCCACATCGAACTGCTCCAGGAGGAAGGGGCTGGCCTCTTCACCGATGAAATGCGCGAGGACATCAACACCGTCTGGACACAGTTGCACCGCATGAATCGCATCATTCGCGGCATCCTCGACCTGGAACGGGTGCAGTCCGGCACACTGACCTTTGAGGAATGCGTGGTCGGGGACATCATCCGTTCCTCTGCGCACGAGTTTGAAGATCAGGCCGCCAAGCGAGGCGTGAAACTGCTCATCGACGTGCCCGACAGTCTGCCCACCGTGACTGGAGATCGCCAGCAGCTTGTCCAGGCCGTCAGCAACCTGATCGAGAACGCTGTGAAGTTTACGCTCGAAGGCGGCACGGTGCGCGTCAGCGCCGAACGCATCGAGGATCAGGTCGTCATCCATGTGGCCGACACGGGCATCGGCATTCCCCCGGAAGCGCAGCCACGCATCTTTGAGCGCTTTTTCCGCGCCAAGCACCCCGGCGCGGAGCAGATCAGCGGGACAGGCCTGGGCCTCAGCCTGGTCAAGGCCGTGATCGATGCCCACAAGGGTCGTATCTGGCTGGAAAGCGAAGTCAACAAGGGAACGACCATGCACCTCGTCCTGCCCGCCCGCCAGGCCACAGAGATGAAGAAAAGTGAGCCAGTATGAAGAAATCCGCTATCTACACCCGCACCGGCGACGAAGGCCAGACCAGCCTGTTTGCCGGGGGCCGCACCAGCAAGGGCACGCCGCGCCTGCACGCCTATGGGACCATCGACGAGCTGAACTCGATCCTGGGCCTGGCGTTAGCACATGGCTTGTCCGAGCAGGTGGCGAACGCGGTCCGGATCGTTCAGGACGAGCTGTTCGTGATCGGCGCTGATCTGGCAACGCCCCTCGAAGCCGAAGCGGCCTGGATCACGCGGGTCTCCGAGGCGAACGTGACCCGCCTGGAACGTGAGATCGACGCGATGGACGAGCAGTTGCCGCCGCTCAAGAACTTCATCTTGCCGGGCGGGACGGTGGGCGCGGCTTCGCTGCACGTGGCCCGCACGGTATGCCGCCGCGCCGAACGGTGGATCGTTGCCCTGAGCCAGGAGGAAAACATCAATCCGAGCGTTTTGCATTACGTGAACCGCCTGTCCGATTGGCTGTTCGTGGCGGCTCGCTACGAAAACATGCTATCCGGCGGTCAGGAGTCGATCTGGCGCTCGCCGAGATCAGCCTGACCGCTAAACGCGCGGGCTGTGTTACAATCGTTGACCTTGCCCCCTGACCCCTCTCCGCATGATCGAGGGAGAATCAATTGGCACTTATAGTTGGCGAACCTCTCGACCAGGGGTATATGGCGGCTGTTCTGGACGTACCTGGCTTCGAGGAAATGGAAACCCATGCAACAACGCCACTATTCGCATCGCGCAGGCCCTATTGATCGCTGCACGTTGTGTCTGCTGTATCGGGCCGACCCGGGAAAATACCGCCACCGGCGGGGCATGTTGGGGCCGCTCTTGAAGATGTTCCTGGGCATCCCGGAGCGGCGCTCGAACTACCGGCGCTACCGTGACTACGACCCGAACCCGTCCAGGCGGCGACGCCGCGTAACAACCACCACGACACGCGTTGCGCACGTTGCCGCCGAACAGCCGATGACGCTGGCCGAGAAACACGCCGCCGAGTTTCGCCAGCACACCGCGCCGGTCCCTGTCGCAGCCTCAACTGCTGCAGCGTCCTCTCGCCGCTTTGAAGAGCCGCGTCCTGCCACACGCGGCGTCCGTTCCAGCGTGACGCCTCAGCGACGTGGCAGGCAGCAATTCCAGCCGTTGCCGCCGCCCACCGGCCAACCGCCCTATCACCTCTCGCTGGACGACGTGCTGCCCGCCGAGCAGATGACCGCCATTCGCAACTCAGGTCGCATCCTGATGCACGTGGCGGGCGACACGGGCGGGGTCAAAGCGCCCCAGTCGCAGCAGATCGTGGCAATGGCGATGGAGACGCAGTTCCAGTTCCCGGACGTGACGCTGCGCCCGGCCTTTTTCTATCACCTGGGCGACGTGGTCTACTACTACGGCGAGGCCAAAGAATACTACTCGCAGTTTTACGATCCCTACGTGCATTACCCCGCGCCGATCTTCGCCATTCCCGGCAACCATGACGGCGACGTCACCGAAGGCAGCCCGCCCTCGCTCACGGCCTTTGTGAATAATTTCTGCGCCGCCACCCCGCACATCACGCCGGAGGCGGGTGAAACCGCGCGCGACGCCATGACACAGCCCAACGTCTACTGGACGCTCGAAGCGCCTTTCGTGACCATGATCGGGCTGTACTCCAATGTGCCCGAAGGCGGCCAGATGGACGACGACCAGATCAACTGGTTCATCAACGAACTGCGCACCGCGCCGCCGGACAAAGCGTTGATCGTGTCCGTGCACCACCCGGCCTACTCCGCCGACAGCCACCACAGCGGGAGCCGCTACATCCAGGAGACGCTGGACAACTCGTTCAGCCAATCGGGGCGGCTGCCGGACCTTGTGCTGACGGGCCACGTCCACAACTACCAGCGCTTCACCCGCCAGGTCGAGGGGCGGCATCTGCCCTACATCGTGCACGGTTCGGGCGGCTACTGGCACCTGCATTACCTCGCCAAAAAAGAGGATGGCAGTGTCATGACCACGCCCTACCAGATGCCAGACAACCCCGACGTGACGTTGGAACAAGCCTGCGATGACCGGCACAGCTTCATGCGGTTGATGGTCACGCCCAGGTTCCTGACGGGCGAATGCTGGACGGTATCGCGCCCGCAAGAATCGTGGCGCGCGCCCGCCACCCGGCTGGACGGCTTCGCGCTCGATCTGCAATCGCACAAGCTCGTCAGGGGGACGGGGCTGCGATAGGACTTTCAGTAGCAAGTTATCGACTTATTTAACGGCAAAGGATCAACCTTGAAACCGAACACCACTAAAGCAAAACTTAAATCCGGCGGGACGGTTTTCGGCTGCTTCGTGCGCTACCCGCAGGCCAGCCTGATCGAGGTACTGGGCTACCAAGCCTGGGACTTCCTGCTGGCCGACGCCGAACACGGCACGATCCAGCCCGCCGACCTGGAAAACATGGTGCGTGCCGCCGAACTGCGCGGCGTCACCTCGATGGTGCGCGTCACCACCAACCAGCCCTCGATCATCCTGCGCTTCATGGATACGGGCGTGCAGGGGCTTCATGTCCCCTGGGTGAACTCGGCAGCGGAAGCCGAAGCCGCCGTCCGCTCCGTCAAGTACTACCCGCGCGGCATTCGCGGACTGGCGGGCGTGCGCGCCTCGGACTACGCCCAGGCCATCCCGATGAGCGAGTACGTGCAGCAGGCCAACGCCGAAACGCTGGTCGTCCTGCAAATCGAGACGGCGGCAGGCATCGAAGCCCTGCCGGAGATCGTCAAGATCAGCGACATCGACGTGATCTTCATCGGGCCGACGGACTTGTCGCAGTCGCTTGGCTTCCCCGGCCAGCCGCAGCACCCCACCGTCCAGGCCGGGATGCAGCGCATCATCGACACAGTGGTCGGAACCGACAAAGCCCTGGGGATCATGGTCAGCAGCGCAGCAGCCGCCAAAGAGTGGCGGCAGCGCGGCGCGCGTTACATCGCTATCGGATTGGAATCATTGCTTGGCCCGGCGGCCAGGGATTACCTGAGAGCCGCCCGCGAATGAGGGGGAAAACGGAGAAAACATGGAAAACGCCAGATTCATGAGGGAAAAAATCCAGCGCGGTCAGACCTGCTTTGGCACGTGCATCACCTTCAGCGATGCCACCGTCACCGAAGCATTGTGCGGCACGCTCGACTTCGTGTGGATCGATGCAGAACACAACCCGCACTCGCTCGAAGGCGTGCAGGCACACTGCATGGCGACCAAAGGCAGCCAGACCACGCCGCTGGTGCGCGTCCCCTGGAACGACCCGGCGCTGATCAAACCGGTGCTCGACCTGGGCGCGGCGGGCGTGATCGTGCCCATGATCAAGACCGCCGACGATGCGCGGCGGGCGGTGGCAGCCTGCCGCTACCCGCCGGAGGGCATACGCGGTTGGGGGCCGCGCCGCCCCTCCAACTATGCGCGCTATAGCAGCGCCGCCGAGTTTGCGAAGTTAGCGAACGAGACGATCATCACCATCATTCAGATCGAGCAGATCGAGGCCGTGCAAAACCTGGACGAAATCCTGGCCGTGCCCGGTATCACCAGCATCCTGATCGGCTCGAACGACCTGTCGGCGTCGATGGGCCACACCGGGCAGCCGCGCCATCCGGAAGTGCTGGCTGCCATCGACACGGTGATCGAAAAGACGCGCAGGACGAACGTCTGGATCGGCATCGCCATCGGCGCGGATGTGGAGCTGCTGCGCGGCTGGATGGACAAGGGCGTGCAATGGCTGTCGGCGGGCAACGATTACTCGCTGATGCTCAAGGCCACCCATCAGGTCGTTGATGCCCTGCACACAAGGTGACGTGGAACCTCACCCCCAACCCCTCTCCACAGGGTGGAGAGGGGAGTAAGGTCAGTGGCCGATACTGCTTAACTTCCGCAAGCACTGGCGAATGCGGCATTGGCCCTGAAAGGGCTTCGTAATCTCAGCCCTGCGGCTTGAGCATCAGGGCACAACTGCTCTACACACAAGCTGACGCTATAATTAACTCACCCGTATAGCACAGGGGACACCACCCCATGTCCGATCTGGTTCCACACCAAGCGCAGCCCGTCGGCTTTCCCGAAACGGAAACGGTCAACGCCAACGTGGCGATGGCCGGGCTGTCCCCGCATACGCGGCGGGCTTACCGCCGCTGGATACGCCGCTATCTGTCCGACTACAACCAGATCGATGGGAAGACTATCGACTTTAACGCGCTGAACGTTAACCTGGTGGTCAGCAGCGTGGGCACTGCACCGCTCAAAGCCTGGTTGGGCCACCTGAAGTCGCAACGCCTGGGCAAGCAATCGATCACCCAGGCGAAAGCGGCTATCGTCTGGATCGCTCACCTGATGGCCGACCTGGAACGGCTGGATTACTCTGTGCCCGCCGGATTGAGCAAGGTCAAAGCGCCGCGCGCCGAAACCGGTCAGCGTTCTGGGACGTGGCTGACCCAAGACGAGATCAGGCAGTTGCTCCGGGCACTGCGCCGCGTGGACTCCGGCAACGCGCCGCTGCTGGCCCGCAACACGGCCATCATCGTGCTGATGGTGACCTGCGGCCTGCGCCGTGACGAAATCTCGACGGCCTGCTGGTCAGACCTGGGCAGGCAGGGCGGCAACGCGGTACTGCGCGTTCACGGCAAGGGCGAGAAGATGCGCATCGTCAAACTGCCCGAAATGGCGGTACAGGCCATCGAAACCTGGCGCGCTCACCATCCGCTGCCAGAAGGGAACCGGCCCATCTTTACCCGCATCTGGAAGAACGGCAACGTCATCACCAGCGGCATCACGGATCGCGCCATCTGGCTGATCGTCCAGCAGGCGGCCAAAGCTGCCGGGCTGCCCAGGGTGTCGCCCCACGACCTGCGCCGTTCGTTTGCACGCGGGGCGTATGAGGCGGGCGTGTCCTTCGAGTTGATCCGGCAGGCGCTCGGCCACTCCAACATCGCCACGACGGAGCGCTATGTCAACTCTGTGCTGGAACTGGATCGGGCCGCGACGGACATCTGGGCGAACGTGCTGGACGAGGAATAGGCGCTACAGCCGTTCCCAGGTCAACTCCGTCCCTCCTGCTCGAAGATCGTGCCGAGCGCGGCGGGCGGCTTGGCGCGCAGCACCGTGCGCACCAGCGGATGCAGACCGGGCGGCAGCACCTTCAGCAGCCGATCCAGGTACGGGCCGCTGACCGCCAGCAGCGTGCCGACCATCAGCAGCCAGGGGATGGCGTTCAGCAGCGCAATCGGGACGCCGCTGGCCTGCCAGCCCGTTGCCAGTGTGCGCAGCGCCGCCACCAGGTACACGCCGAGCGCCACCCGCAGCGGATACCAGCCGCCGAAAATGACGATTGCCAGCGCGATCCAGCCGTTGCCGCTGATATCCGAGTCCGACCATTTGGTGGTCACGTTGAGCGTGTAGGCTGCGCCGCCCAACCCCACCAGCGCGCCGCCCAGCGCCGTGTACAGGTAGCGCAGGCGGTTGACGTTGGCCCCGCGTGCGAAGGCCGTCGCCGGGCGCTCGCCCACGCTGCGCAGCGCCAGGCCCGGCTTGGTGCGGAAAATCCAGAACCAGGCGGCGATGATCGCCAGCAGGCTCAGGTAGGTAAACACGTCCTGACGGAAGAAGATTGGCCCGATGAGCGGGATGTCGCTCAGGATCGGGATAACCAGGTTGGGCGCGGGCAGGCCCGGCCTGCCCCGGTACGACGTGCCCAGGAACACCGCCAGATCGCGGCACAGCAGCGTCAAGACGAAGCCGACGGCCACCTGGCTCTGCTTTAGCTCGATGCTGGACGCCGCCACGATCAGCGCTACGACTGCGCCGACGAGCATCGCCGCCAGGCTGCCCAACAGGATACTCTGTGTGTTGATCCCGACGGCGAACCCGGCCAGTGCCGACAGCATCAGAGAGCCATCCAGCGCCAGATTGACGACGCCCGACCGCTCGGTGAACGTCTCGCCCACTGCGGCCAGCACCAGCGGCGCGCCGCCCCGGATGATCCCGGACAGGTCGTTGATGAAGGTGTTGTCTGCCATAGCCTGTGATCTTTAGTTACTTTATGCTGGCGGATTTTTGCAGGCGACTGCGGATGCCGTTTGCCAGCAATACGGCCAGCACCAGCGCGCTCTGGAAGACGTTGCCGAGCGACGCATCCAGTGTCATCGAGTTTTGCAGTTTGAGTGTGCCGATGGGGACGATGGCGAAGAACAGCGCGACGATGGGAACCCAGGTCGCTTGCGTGTTGACCAGCATCACGATCAGCACCCCCAGGAAGCCCACCCCGCCCGATACGCCTGTCAGCAACCGCCCGCGCGCAATCGGGGACAGGACGAGCAGCGCGCCCGCCAGCCCGGCCAGCGCCCCGCACAGCATCATGGACAGCAGCACGTTGCGGCTGGTGCGCACCCCAAGCAGGTAGGCCGAGCGTTCACTCTTGCCCATCGCTTTGAGTTGCAGGCCCCACCGCGTGCCGCGCAAAATGAAAAACACGAGCACAAAACTCGTCACCGCCACCAGGATCGCCGGGAGACTGAGCGATAGCCCCGGCATCAGGCGGGGCAGCAGTGCGGGCTGCTCGAAGACAGCGGTCTGCGGGTACGTCCCGGACTTCCACGGCCCGGTCAGCAGGTAGATCAGCACATTGGTGGCGATGAAATTCAGCGCTACGCCGCCAAAAATTTCGTTGACATTGCCCTTTGTCTTGAGGATGGCGGCGACGGCAGCCCACAGCGCCCCGCCGATCATCGCCAGGATGAATTCCGCCGGGATGACCAGCAGCGAATTGGCGTCCGATGTCACTTCTTTGGCGATGATCGTGGCGAAGATCGCGCCCATCGTCACCTGCCCCTCCACGCCGATGTTCCACAGCCCGGCGGTGAAGGTCAGCAGCAGGCCGCTGGCGCACAGCAGCATGGGCAGCGCCATCATCAGCACGTCGGCCCGGCGCGCGTCGCTGCCAATCGCGCCCTCGATGAAGTTGCGCGCCGCCAGCGCCGGGTCTTTGTCGATGGACGACAGGATCATCCCGATCAGGACGAGCACGACGAACAGCGCCGGAAGGAGGGTGACGAACAGGTTGGCGACCCGGTTGGTGGAGGTGCGGATCAGGGTGGTCACACCGCTTTCCCTCCAATAAGCTGCCCAAGCTGGCTCACCGAGGTCTGTGCCGGGTCATCCACCAGCGTGGCCTGCCCGCCGAAAAAGACCACGATCCGGTCACTGTATTCCATAATTTCGTCCAGGTCAGGCGACATGAAAATGATCGCCGTGCCCTGTGCGCGCCGATCCAACAGCTGCGTCCAGACCCAGCGGGCGCTTTCCACGTCCAGGCCGCGCGTCGGGTTCTCCATGAGCAGCAGTTTGAGATCGGAGGGCAGCAGCGCCAGCAGAGTCCGCTGCTGGTTGCCGCCCGAAAGGGTCTGGATCAGGCTCTCGGGCCTGCCCCGGATGTTGTAATGGGCAATGCGCTTCTCCGCCTGCTGCTGCGCTGCCTTCCAGTTGACCCATGCACCGCCCGGCATCGCCAGCGCGAAATGCTCAGTCAGCGTCAGGCCCGCCACCAGCCCCTCTTCGAGCCGCCCGGCGGGCGCGTAGGCCACGCCGCGCCTGACCATCTCGTGGTAGCCGCAGCGCGTCACGTCCTGGCCTACCAGTACAATCCGTCCTTCTGTGGGCGGTTGCAGCCCGGCGCAGGCTCGCAAAAAGGCATTCTGCCCGCTGCCGTCCAGCCCTGCCAGCCCAATCACTTCGCCCGCGTGCACGTCCAGGTTCAGGTTGCGCACGACCAGGCGGCGGCCCGGTATGCTCAGGTTCTGCACGCTTAAGACGAGCGGGCCGCGCTCGATGGGGGGACGCGGCGTGCGCTCAATCGACTGGCCGAACATGAGGGCCACCAATCGATCCGTCGAGCAGGGCATGGCCTGCTGGCCGACGACTTTGCCCTGCCGCAGCACGTACACGTGGCTGCACAGCGCCTCCACGTCCTCCAATTTGTGCGAGACCAGGATGACCGTCAGCCCTTCATCGGCCACCAGACGCTTCAGAGACTTGAACAAGGTGTCTTTTTGCTCGGCGGAAATGCCCGTCGTCGGTTCGTCCAGGATCAGCACGCGCGCCCCCAGACTGAGCAGCCGCACGATCTCCAACTGCTGGCGCTCGCCGATGGTCAGACCGTCCACGTAAGCGTCCGGGTTAAGCAAGAAACCCAGGCGGTTGGCGTGATCGGCCAGGGCGGCCCGTGCCGCGCGGCGGTTGGGCAGCAGCCCTTCACGGCGGCCCAGCGCGAAATTTTCCAGCACCGTCAGCACCGGCACGTCGAGCGGGTCCTGGTGCAACATTCCGATCCCGTAAGCCAGCGCGTCGGCGGGAGTCTCGAAGGCCACTTCTTTGCCGTCCAGCAGGATACGCCCCGAGTCCGCAGGCTGGTAGCCCGACAGGATTTTCATGAGTGTGCTTTTGCCCGCGCCGTTCTCGCCGAGGATGGCGTAGATTTGCCCACCCTCAAGGGTCATCGAGATGTCGTCGTTAGCTCGCAGCTTTCCAAAAGTCTTGGTGATGTGTTCCAGTTCAACGCGCATCGGCGTTTCCTCAAAGGGGCTGACGGACGTTGTGGAGGTGCGTTTCCGGTTAACTATACCTGAAAAGGCATACCCGGCCAATCCGGTTGATACGCTGTCCGGCCCGATCAGGCGGGCAGATTGTCGCTGACTTCGGGGCGCGGATCGTTTATAATCTGCGGCGCAAGGCAGGGGTTGACAGGTGACAGCGATCAAGGTCTCGGAATTCGTCAAGTTAGTGCCGCAGATGGCGCGTTCCCAATTGCCGCGCCATCTGCAAGATTTCCGGGTGTTCCTGATGCCCTGGCTGTCGCAGGTTTATTACGACGAGAAACTGCTGCACTACGAAGTGGTCAAGCTGCCGCCCCGCTACGGTGAGAACCGCCTGGAGATCGGGCTGCACTTCGAGAGCAAGGACAAAACGCTGAATGACCTGCTGCTGGCAGGCTTTGACCGTCACCTGTTCGAGATCCGTGCCGCGCTTGGCGACGACTGGTGGGCTGAACCCTGGGATCGCAACTGGACGAAGGTCTACACTGCCTTCCATTACCAGATCATGGATGAGCAGTTGCTCGAAGAGACTGCGGCCCGTCTGGTCAGCGCTATCACCGTCATGCAGCCTATTTTCTACCTTGTCTACAAACGCAAGTGATCGCCTTTTTGCGCTGAACTGAAGGAGACCTTTTTATGATTGCTGAACTTGCAAGCCGTCACTACCCGCTGTGGCTGGTGCGTATCCTTCGCATCGCCTTGTTTACGGCGCTGCTGGCGCTTGCTGCCAGAGTCCGCATCGAGCTACAACCCAACACACCCGTCCCGATCACCGGGCAAACCTTGATCGTGTATCTGGCAGGGATGGCACTGGGGCCAGTCGAAGGCGCAGCCAGCGTGATCGCCTACGTCGCGGCTATTGCGGGCGGGCTGCCGCTCGACACGCGCGGGCTTGGCCCGGCGGTGTTTGTCGGGCCGACGGCGGGCTACCTGATCGGCTTCATTCCGGCGGCGTTTGTGGCGGGCCTGGCCTGGCGTGCATCGGGCTGGCGCAAGCTGATCCTCTCCGTGCTCTGTGGGCTGGCCGGCGCGGCGATTTTGCTGGCTATCGGGACGCTGGGCGTGGCGCTGTTCGTCCAGACTTCTTGGGGCACAGCCTTGATCCTGGGTCTCTTCCCGTTCGTGCTGATCGAGCCGGGCAAGGTGCTGCTGGCGGCATCACTGGCTCAACTGGGCCGGGAGTCGTGGCGGCGCTGGATTACACCGCATTCCGTCTAAATGCGGTTCGCAGAGTCATGATCATACTGACAAGCGCCGAGTTATTTAGAGAGGGGGAACCGGTGGGCGTTATTGCCGCGCTTACTCCCCTCTCTGCTTGCGGAGAGGGGTTGGGGGTGAGGTTCTCCGTAAGATGACCGAATCGGCTCCGCACGTGCCTGTCCTGCTTCCCGCTGTACTCGATGGCCTGAACGTCGCAGCCCATCCGGACGGGCTGTTCATCGATGGCACGGTGGGGGCAGGCGGACACGCTGCCGCCATCCTGACGGCTGCTCCGCGCGCCCGGCTGCTTGGCTTTGACCGTGACCCGCGCTCGCTGGATGTGGCCCGCGCCGCCCTCGCGCCCTACCAGGATCGAGTCACGCTCCTTTATGCCAGCTTCGACCAGATGGGCGAACTTGCTCCTGCACACGGCTTCGCCGCTGTCGAGGGTATCCTGCTCGACCTGGGCCTCTCGTCCATGCATGTGGACGACCCGGCGCGGGGTTTTGCCTTCCGCGCCGATGGGCCGCTCGACATGCGCTTTGACCCTGCCGGCCACGCTCCCACCGCCGCCGATCTGGTCAACACCCTCGATGCCGATGAACTGGCCGATCTCATTTACCAATATGGAGAAGAACACGACAGCCGCCGCATTGCCCGCGCCATCGTCGCCGCCCGCCCGCTGCACACCACGCGCCAGCTCGCCGAAACCATTGAGCGGGTGCAGCGCGGGCCGCGCGAAAAGATTCACCCGGCCACTCGCACCTTCCAGGCACTGCGCATCGCGGTCAACGACGAGCTAGGCGCGCTTCAGCGCGTGCTGCCGCAGGCCATCCGCCTGTTGAAACCCGGCGGACGGCTGGCCGTGATCAGTTTCCACAGCCTGGAAGACCGCATCGTCAAGCAGTTTTTCCGGGACGAATCCACCGATTGCCTGTGTCCACCCAGGCAGCCTGTGTGTACATGCGGCCACAAGGCCACTATCGCGTTGATCCATCGTAAACCGCTGGTGGCGGATGACGCCGAGGTTGCCGCCAACCCGCGCAGCCGCAGCGCGAAGCTCAGAATCGCAGAGAAGATCAACGCTGACAAATAAAAACGCCCACCGAAGTGGGCGTCTGGCTGGCGGCGCTCTCTACAGGTTATTGATGGTATTCGAGTAGAGATTGCCGATAGCCCCACCGAATAAACCCACTAGAATGAAGACGACGATTGCGACGAGCACCAGGATCAAGGCATATTCGACCAGCCCTTGCGCCTCCTCGCGCGGAACGAATAACATGATGAGATCTCCTGACTATGAAGGCCCGATGAGATGGGCTACCCACAAGATAGCACGAACTGTGCCATACGGTCAACCACCATATTGTTCTGCGCCGACGGCTGCCACAGGTCTGGCCTACTGTCAGATTCGCCTGCCCCGCCAGTCCGTACCATTCGCACCGTTCATCGCCGCCGGGAGACTCGGCAGGAAAATGATGTCTTTGATCCGTTGCAAGTCTTGAATTTATTGGTTAACATGCAGTTCGCAACATGACCCAATGTGAGGATCGCGGGTCATTGCTTTTAATTACGCAACCTGGGAGAAAACAATTATGCGTACCAAGCAATGGCTGCCTTTTGCAGCTCTCCTATTGATCGTGGCGCTACTGGCGGCGCCGACCTACAGCGGTGTCCAGACCAGCAGTGCACAGGCCAGCGGGAGTACGGTGGTCATTCCCAAAGGCAAAACGATCAAGATTGGTTGGGCGGGCGACCTGACCAAACAGTTAGTCGTTCCGAGCAAGGGTATCTTGTTCGGGGCGCAGGTGGCCGTCAATCGCCGCAATGCAGCAGGCGGCATCAAGGGCTTCAACGTCGAGATCGTCCAGGGCGACGACCAGTGCGTGGGCGAACAGGCCACAACGGTAGCGCAGAAGTTCGCCAGCGATCCGGAAATCCTGGGCGTGGTCGGCCACGTCTGCTCCGGCGCAACGATCCCGGCCTCCGATGTCTACGAGAAGGCGCGGATCGTGATGGTTTCGCCGAGCGCAACAGCCTATGCCGTGACCAATCGCGGTCTGACGGTGGTTAACCGCGTGGTCTTCACGGATGACAAGCAAGGGCTGGCCGACGCGCTGTATATGATCAACGAGCTCAAGGCCAAGACGGTAGCGACACTGGATGACAGCGCCTCCTATGGCAAAGGGCTGGCCGAAACCGTACAGCGTGAATTCGCGCGTCTGGGCGGGCAGGTCGTGCTGGCCGAAAGCATTGATCCTGAAGCGAAAGATTACCGCCCGGTGCTGACCAAGCTCCTTGCCAACCCGCCAGACGTGCTGTTTTTCGGCGGCTACGAGAAGCCTGCGGCGCTCCTTACGCAGCAGATGAAGGAAGTCGGGCTGACCAACACCAAGTTCTTCAGCGATGACGGCGCATACACCAGCACTTATATCCAACTGGCGGGTAAGGACGCCGAGGGGGTTCTGGTCAGTTCGGTGTCGGTGAAGGCCAGCGACGAGCAGGCGCTCAAAGCCTTCCAGGAAGAGTTTGCCAAAGTCGCCAATGACAAGTACGAGGTCTACGACCCGTACCAGCCCAATGGCTACGACGCCGCGTCGGTCATCATGAATGGCATTGAAAGCGTGGCGAAAGTGGACGACAAAGGCGACCTGACGGTTGACCGTGAAGCGCTGATCAAGGCGGTGCGGGCCACGAAGGGCTTCAAGGGCCTGACGGGTACGTTGAACTGCGACTCAAAGGGCGACTGCGGCGCAGGCGAAGTCGGCATTTCCGAGATCAAGAATGGTCAGTGGGAGCTGCGCAAGAAATATACTGCGGACGAATTGCAGGCTGCTGCTGAAGCGGCCCCTGCCGCGACGATGGCTGCCACGATGAGCAAGTAGTCGGGTTTTTACCTCACCCCCTGCCCCTCTCCACCCTGTGGAGAGGGGGAATCCTGGCTGCATAGGCCAATTCGGCTACTGGCAGGGGGCCGGGGCGAGGCGATTCGCGTTACAATACCTCCCCGTTCGTTCGTCGGGGACAGGCCCCCGGGCCGTCCCCTTACTGAGAAGCACAAACTCACTCGGAGCCTTCATGGCAGAACTGGCCGCCCCCGCCGCTCCTATCACCCTCAAATTAGACCTCGATGGGGTGATGCGTGCTATTCAACGTTTAGTACCCGTGTTGGCTATTCTCAACATACTCTGGTCGATTGCCCTCACAGGCGGCCTGTTGACCGGGCTGGCGATCCGTTATCTGCATACGCCTGCCTATGGCTTTACGATAGGCTTCTGGCTGATTCAGCAGCAGGCGCTGCGCGTTCTGATTGCGTTCACATTGATCGGCTTCGTGGCCGGGTTAGCCACTCACAGCGCGGATCGCACCCGGTACGCCACCCGAATGGGCGTGAACGTCTTCGGGCTGGTCGTGTTCTGGCTGATTGCCGAGCGTGTGTTCTACGTGGTCCAGACCACGCCCTACATTCTGACGTTGTGGGGCTTGCAGTTGAGCAATGGGCTGGTACTGGGCAGCCTGTACGCGCTCATTGCGCTCGGCTACACGCTGGTCTACGGCATTTTGCTCATGATCAACTTTGCGCATGGCGAAGTGATGATGATCGGCTCGTATTTCGGCTTTTATGCGCTGCAATTCTTCCGGGGCGACCCGACATTGTTTGTGCCTGCGGGCGCACCAAAGGAAGCCGCCAGCGTGCTCGGCACATTGGTCATGATGCTGGTCGTCGTCGTGGTCGCCATGATCGGCTCCATGTTCACCGGGCTGGCTGTGGAGCGTATCGCCTACCGTCCACTGCGCAAAGCACCGCGTCTCGTCCCCTTGATCAGTGCCATCGGCATGTCGCTGTTCTTGCAGCAGGTTGTGCAGCGCATTTTGGGGCCGCTGCCGCACGGCTTTGACCGCCCGACGTTGCTGGCCGGCGTGCTGCCGCTCAACCTGGGCCAGGAGTTCGGTGCACCGATCCCCATCTCCAAGATCGGCATTATCGTCTTCATCGCTGCGATGGCCTTGATGTTTGGCCTGTATGCGCTTATCCAGCGCACGCGGATTGGCCGGGCGATGCGCGCCGTCGCCGAAGACAAAGACACTGCTGCGCTGATGGGCGCAGATGTGGATCGCGTGATCGCCGTCACATTTGCGCTCGGCGCTGCGCTGGCCGGGGCTGCCGGGGTGATGTGGGGCTTCCACACCGGGCAGACCGATCCGTTTGCCGGTTTCGTTCCGGGCCTCAAGGCATTCACCGCCGCTGTTCTGGGTGGCATTGGCAATATTCCCGGCGCGGTCTTTGGCGGGTTGTTCCTGGGGTTGGTGGAGGCCGTCGGGCCGCTGGCGCTGGGCATCCCCAACCAGTACCAGAACGTGATCGCCTTCTCGCTGCTGGTGTTGATCCTGATCTTCCGGCCCACCGGTATTCTGGGCGAAATCCTGGCGGAAAAGAAGGTATAGCCATGCGATCTTTGCAGGCGCGACGTGCCCTCAACAACGGCTTGATGGCCGGGGCGACTATTATCTTCTTCATCCTGATCGGCATACCAGGTGGGGCGAGCGACGCCGAGGGCCTGCCGGCGTGGTTCGTGTGGGGCTTATTCATGCTCACGGCGCTGGTTTTCGGCTTTCTGGCGGCGCGCGTGCGTGGCGTAGTGGAACGCCGAACGCAAACACTGGCTGTGTCGGCAGCGCGTGGCCTGATCGTTGGCCTGGTTGCCGCCTCCATGACCGTCGCGGCGATGTGTGCCATCAATGCCGCGCAGCTTCTGGAACTCAGCTTGCCGAAGGAAGCGGCTACCCTGCCGAACGGTCTGAAATCGAACATTACGCGGGTACAGGATGTTCTGGCGAACGTCAACGCGCGCACGACGGCGGTCATGGCCGGGCTGCCGGTGGCGGCCATTCAACAGAGCACCCCGCGTGCCGACCCGGTTGGCCGGTTCTTTTTGATGGCTGCTTTGCTGCCCATTGCGGCGGTGGCGGGCGGGGCGCTCAGTTGGGCGATGCGGCTGGCTGCCGAACGCCGCGAACAGCGCGCTCGTACCGCGCCGCCTGCAGAGCACCCCGCCCTGCGCTGGCTGCCTATCGCGCTGCCGCTCCTCTTTTTTGCGTTCATCGTATTTAATGCTGTCGCGCCGGGGGTCAGCAGCCAGTACCGGGCCTTGATCGGCACGAGCGGGCAGTTGGCCGGGCTGCTGGCTTCGTTTTTCCTGATCGGCACAGGCTTGATTGGCATCCGTTCAGTGAGCGATGAACGGGACGCGAGGCCGTTCTGGATGAGGGCAGCGGTGCTGGTCATCATCACCCTGGTCATCTTCAGCTTTGGTTTGCTGGCACCAATGCGCAGCGCCAGCGACCTGATGTTCTCGCCCAAAGCACCCAATCCCGTACAGGTGGTCACGCCGGGCGGTGTGCAGGTGGTTACTGATACACCTGCACCTGTCGATGACAACACGCTCGATCTGTACCGAAAGCTGGTGATCATCGGGATTGGCCTGCTGGTTGTAGCTGGCAATTTCCTGAGCGCGCGGGGTGAGACTCCACTGCGCAAACTGGTTGCGACCAATGTCCTGCTGTGTACGCTGGCCGTTGCGCCGCTCTACCTGGATAAATACCAGCAAAGTGTCTTGCTGCTGGTTGGCATCAACATCATGCTCGGCCTGGGCCTGAACATCGTCGTTGGCTATGCGGGGCTGCTCGACCTGGGCTACGTTGCCTTTTTCGCTATCGGCGCCTACGTTTATGCGTTTCTCTCCAGCAACGAGGACGTTCGCAACGCCGGGACGGTGATCGGGCTAAAGTTTGGCGGCAACGATCAACTGGTGCAGATGCTGGCTGTAGCGTTTTTGGTGTCGATCATTGTCGCGCCGATTGTGATTGCGGGTGGGCTGCTGCTGTGGCGCCGTCGGACTACAACACCTGAACGGCGGGCGACACAGGTCGCCCAGCCCGCCTGGTTGAGCTATGCACTGGTTGGTGGCTCGGTCATCGTCAGCCTGATCGTGATCGGGCTACTGCGCGGTACGCCATTTTACGATTCGTTCGCGGACTTTCCGGCGTTCGTGATCGGGATTTTGCTGGGGATGGGAGTCGCGGCCCTGGCCGGGGTGCTGCTCGGCATCCCTGTGCTGCGGCTGCGCGGTGACTACCTGGCGATTGTCACGCTGGGCTTTGGCGAGATCATCCGGCTGTTTCTCAACAACCTGCGCGACATCACCGGTGGGCCACAGGGCGTAGTCAGTATTCCGCACGCCACCTTTGGCAACGTCGAAATGGGCAGCAACGAAGGATTATTGTATCTGGTGCTGACGGGCTGTCTGTTCGTGGCGTTCCTGTCGCTGCGGCTCAAGTCGTCGCGGTTGGGGCGGGCCTGGGGGGCGCTGCGCTCTGACGAGGACATTGCCCAGGCGATGGGCATCCACATGGTATCGACGAAGGTGCTGGCCTTTGCCATCGGCGCCGCCTTTGCCGGAATCGGCGGCGTGATCTTTGCGGCACGGCAGGCTAATATCTTCCCGGACAACTTCACGCTGAATACGTCGATCAACGTCCTGTGTCTGATCATCATCGGCGGCATGGGCAGCGTGCCCGGCGTCATCGTCGGCGCGCTGGTGCTGATCGGAGTTCCGGAATCGCTGCGTGTTTTCGAGAGCTATCGCGTGATGGCCTTTGGAGCGCTGCTGGTCGCCATGATGCTGCTGCGTCCGAGCGGCTTGCTCCCGGAGCCGCCAGAACCAATGGAGCGCCGAGCACAGGCACTAGCAGGGAAGGAATTGCATTCATGACGTGGGATACCTGGCCTCGGCCCCTGCTCATCCTCGCGGGCAGGCAGTGAGGTATGCGATGACTGACCAACCCCTGCTTCACGTCCAGAACTTGACGAAACGCTTTGGCGGCCTGACAGCGGTGAAGAATGTGTCGCTGGATATTCCCGCACGCTGCATTGCGAGCATCATCGGCCCCAATGGGGCGGGCAAGACGACCTTCTTCAATTGTGTCACCGGTTTTTATGCACCAACCGAGGGTGACATCATCTTCGAGGGGCAGTCCATCGCGGGCCTGCGCCCCGATCAGATCGCCCGGCGCGGCATCTCCCGCACCTACCAGAACATCCACCTGTTTGCCGGGATGACTGTTTTAGAGAATATCCTGGTAGGGATGCACACGCGGCTGCAAAGCGGGCCGATCAGCGCCTTTTTGCGCACGCCAGAACAGCGCCGCGAAGAGGATATGGCGCTGGCCCGTGCCTATGAACTTCTGGAATTCATCGACCTGCGCGGCCTGGGCGACAACAGCGCCGTCAACTTGCCGTATGGCAGCCAGCGGCGGCTGGAAATTGCGCGGGCGCTCGCCAGCGAACCCAGGCTACTGCTGCTGGACGAGCCAACAGCAGGCATGAATCCACAGGAAACTGAGGAAATGATGCACTTCATTCGCCGCCTTCGGGACGAGCGCGGGCTGACGATCATGCTGATTGAGCACGATATGCATGTAGTCATGAACATCTCGGATCAGGTCAGTGTCCTGGACTACGGCCAGAAAATTGCCGAAGGGAAGCCTGCTGAAGTCCAGAACGATGCGCGCGTGATTGAAGCCTATCTGGGCGCGCCGCCTGCGGAGGTAGCCCAACTCGCCACTCAGGCAGTGGGAGAAGCTGATCATGGCGCTGCTTGAAGTCAAAGACATCCATACCTACTACGGGAAAATCCACGCCCTGCGCGGCATTTCATTCAACGTTGAAGAGGGCGAAATTGTGACGCTCATCGGCGGGAATGGCGCAGGCAAATCGACCACGCTCAACACAATCTGCGGCATTACTCCGGCAGCAGAGGGCGAGATCTGGTTGAACGGCGAAGAGATCACTCATCTACGCCCGCACGAGATCGTGGCGCGCGGGGTCTGTCAGGCTCCCGAAGGCCGCCGCATCTTCAAGCGGATGAGCGTCCTCGAAAACCTGATGATGGGGGCGTACAGCCGCCGGGACGGGGCCGAAATCGCCAAAGACCTGGACTTTGCGCTGCATACCTTCCCACGTCTCAAGGAGCGTCTTTCACAGGCCGGCGGTACGCTTTCCGGCGGCGAGCAGCAAATGCTGGCGATTGGCCGGGCGCTGATGGCCCACCCCCGTATTCTGCTGCTCGACGAGCCGTCGATGGGGCTGGCTCCGTTGCTGGTGCGCGAAATCTTTAACATCATCAAATACCTCAATGAGCGGGGGACGACGATCCTGTTGGTCGAACAAAATGCGCTGATGGCGCTCGGCGTGGCGAGTCGCGGCTACGTGGTGCAGACCGGACGGATCACCCTGAGCGATTCGGCCAGCGCCCTGCGGCAAGACGAAACTGTGCAGAAAGCGTACCTGGGCGGCGGATGATTTGTCGCGCCTGCCTCTCCCTAGCGGAGCAGACCCCGTCGGCTGGCAATTATACAATTGGAACAGAACAAGCAACGAGAGACCGGGGCGTGGAGTCGCTGAGGTCAAGCCGGGAAGTTCTACGTCTTTCAAGCTCATGGGCGCGACTTTCATCTCCAACTTGCCACAGGGGGCAACCCGCGCCAGAATCAGGGCATATTATCTTGCCGATTCCGGGAGAAAACATGGCACAAGGGGAAAAGCCTGTCCTGATTATTCACGAGGGTGAACGAGCAGGCCAACGCTGGACTATCCAGGGCGATACCTTGATTGTTGGACGCGGGACGGAATGCGACCTGGTGCTGCCAGAGCGGCAGGTGTCTCGTCAGCATATCAAGATTAAACTGATTGATGATCGATACTGGATTGAAGACCTGGACAGCAAGAACGGCACGTGGGTGAACGGTCAACAGTTGAAGGGCGAGCGGCCACTGCGCGATGGTGACGAGATTCACCTGGCACTGGCAGTCAAGATGGCCTTCGTCGAGTCGGAAGCCACCGCGCCGCTCAATTTCCCCGCACCGCCCACCCTCAGCACTGGACGTCTACGCCTGGATCGGGACTCCCGCCGCGTATTCATTGGGGACAAGGAAATCGACCCGCCCCTCAGCTTGCCGCAATACCGACTGCTCGAAATGCTGTTTGATGCCAACGGCGGCGTTTGCACCCGCGACGACGTCATCGAGTCGGTGTGGCCGGAGGCCATCGGCGAGGGCGTGAGCGAGCAAGCCATCGACGCGCTGGTACGCCGCCTGCGAGATCGGATCGCGGAGATCGATCCCGATCATCAGTATGTGGTGACGGTCAGGGGGCATGGGTTCAGGTTCGACAACTCGTAAGAGACGGCCTTCTAGCCTCCGTTGACATTTCAGCGTAACCAGATGAGCGAATTTGTCGAAGCGAGAAAAGACAGGTCGAAAGGCTTGATCTTTCATTGAAATCAGCAGTCGCCACTTTCAAATGAACCACTGTCGCATCGCTTTGCTACCGCTCTTACGTCGGCGCTGAATGATATGGCGTCTGCGCCGCATTTGCGGTAACAGCCGTATGAAATCCCAAATTGCGGGTAGAGAAGATTGTTCAAAAAGGATGAGATAGGCAAGTACCCTCAGTTCGTAACCAAGAATGTAGGGCAAATCTTGAAGCATGAGCAGTGGCAGGTCGTTCTTAAAATTCATCAGCCAGCGATTCTTGACAGCATCCCGCCGAATGGCCGTCGCAAGGTGAAGCCGTTTGCCAGGTCGAAAACTCCGAACGTGATAGGCGATGGCATCCGGTGTATAGATGCTTCGCCAGCCATATAGCTGCGCTCGCCATGCCAGGTCAACGTCTTCCTCCGAGGACTCAACGCTGATTCTGGGGCAATTGTAGATAAAGTGCGTTATATTTCTGTTGAGCAAATGGAATGCCAGTATAGGGAAATTTAGCTGGGAGTCGCTTGGGCATCTCTTCGATGCAGGGGTTATGGTCATAAGGAAATCTAAACACGCACAGACGACCTTCCAACCATCTACTCCGCAGATCACCAAGCGGGAATCATGAAGTTCATGCGCTTACTCTACACGCTCACGAATTATCCTCCCTCAACTGGCGGCGCACAAATCCATCAGCATATGCTTGCCCAACATTTGCAGGCTCGCCATCACATCCAGGTAGTCAGTCAATGGGATCGCAATCGTACTGACTGGTTGTTGGGTACGACGCTATGTGCTCCAAGTGAAGACTATGATTATTCCATCGATGGTGTCAACGTCCACCGCATCGGTTTATCACGATGGGACAAGATAAGCATCGCACCGTTTGTCGCCCTCTACTACCCGTTGATGGATATTGCTTTGCCGCCTATCTCAGAATGCTTGGAGAAGCATCTGCAGAAGGAAGCGAGGCAAGCCGATCTAATCCACAATGTCAGAATCGGGCGCGAAGGGATCAGCTACGCATCTTGGCAGGCCGCACGGAAGAGAGACATCCCGTTTGTGTTAACGCCTGTGCATCACCCGCGCTGGGTGGGCTGGCGCTACCGGGTCTATAATCGACTGTATACGATGGCGGATGCGGTGCTGGCCTTGACTGAGGTCGAAAAGCAAATCTTGATACAGATCGGCGTGCACGCCGAACGAATTACCGTGACCGGTATTGGTCCAATACTCGCTAAGACAGCGTACCCCGAAGCATTTTTGCAGCGCTACAAGATCGACGGGCCAATGATATTGTTCGTAGGACAGCACTACTTATACAAAGGCTATCGACAATTGCTTCAAGCGACGCAGTCAGTATGGAAGCGAGTGCCGGAAGCGCATTTTGTATTCATTGGCCCCGCAGTCAAGCAGTCAGAACGAGATTTTGCGATTGTTGCTGACAGGCGCATACACCGACTGGGGACGGTATCACTGCAAGAAAAAACGGATGCGCTGGCGGCTTGCACGCTCTTTTGTATGCCATCGACACAAGAGAGCTTCGGCGGTGTCTATGCAGAGGCATGGAGTTTCGGGAAGCCTGTGATTGGCTGTAATATTCCCGCAGTGGCGGAAGTGATCGATGATGGCGTAGATGGCTATCTGGTTGAGCAGGAGCCAACACAGATTGCCGAGCGAATCTGCTTTCTCTTGCTCAATCCGACTTTATCGCGCAATCTGGGTAGTACCGGAAAGCACAAAGTAGAGCAACGATACAATTGGGCTAGGATAGCAGACCAGACAGAGCAGGCATATCTGGCTGCTGTGAATGACTAACATACGAACTAGACGATGAAAATAGGCTTCGATATAACCGTTACCAAGATTAATGAAGCTGGGAGTGGCATTTACGCAAAGCAGCTTATCGATGCGCTGCGAATGGACAAGGAGAATAGCTACCACTTGTTTTCCGCTCGTGCCAACCGTAACATGCAAACTGCCAAAACGCTTGGTTCTCGATTGAATACTATCTACCGCGACATAGTCTGGACACATTTCCTGTTGCCATTCAAAGTAGGCCAAGCCCATATTGATGTTTTGCACGTACCATCTGGCATTGCGCCGTTGATGTCTCCGTGCCCGACGGTAGTGTCTATTTTAGATACAACAGTCTTGCTGACCCCCCAGAATTTCACTTTCTGGCACGGCCATTATTCACGGCTTCTTCTTCCGATATCCGCCCAGCGTGCCTCAAGAATCGTGACGATTTCCAAGCAATCCAAGCGTGACATTGTCAAAATGTTGCATGTTTCACCGGACAAGGTCACTGTTACTTATCTGGCGGCAGCTACTGTTTTTCGTCCAGTTGCTGCAAAGACAATAATGGAAATCAAGAGCCGCTATAATCTGGATTCATTTATACTCACCGTTGGATCGCTCGAACCACGCAAAAACATCATCCGTTTGCTGCAAGCCTATGCGTTGATTCCAGAGCTACATGCCCGCTACCCATTAGTACATGTTGGACCACGAGGATGGCTGAATGCCGACATACCCAAAGAGGTGGAACGGCTTGGCCTACATGATCGAGTGCGCTTTTTAGGGTATGTATCGGCACAAGAGTTGGCAGCACTATACAACGCTGCATCCTTATTTGTTTATCCATCCCTATATGAGGGTTTTGGCTTACCTGTAATAGAGGCAATGAGTTGCGGTTGCCCCGTAGTCACATCGAATCTCTCATCACTTCCTGAGGTAGCAGGGGACGCCGGACTCTTGGTCGATCCCTACAATGTGAAAGCTATTGCGCAGGCAATTGAAAGGGTACTCATGGATCGTCAACTCGCCGATTCGATGCAATCAAAAGGCCTTGAGCGTGCAGGCATGTTCTCGTGGGAGCGTTGTGCCCGCGAAACGTTGGCGGTGTATAAGCAGGCAGTATAGGACAAAGTGAAGACTTTCTCACCATTTGCTACGCACTCTAATCCAATTGTGACTGAGCACGCTCATAATCGGAATGCGGGTTTTTGCTTGCACAATACTCATCAATAGCCAGAACAGCCTGGGGCGGAACAGCCGATAATCTAGACTAGCTCGCAGGTATTTCCATGCATTCGTCACCTGATTCGCCCTCGCGAAATTTATTGCCATTTCGAGCTTGAGATCTGCAATCAACACATTGCGTCTTTGGCGAATCGCTTGTGGCACTCCATCATACTCAAAAAACCTGATCACAATACGCTCAATTTCCGGGTTGAAGCGCACTATTTGGGCGATTGTTTTCGAGTCCTCATGAAGCCGGTATTGGGCTATCTCTGCAGATGAATAAGCGAAGTTATTATTTAGCGAGGCTCGAAGCCAGTAATCATAATCGAGCGCGTAATGTAGCGATGTATCAACTATTCCAGTACGTTGCACGAGGGTGCGGCGAACAAATACCGTTGGTTGTGGGATGAAACAGATACGGAGCAGCTCATATTGGGAGAATTTCCGCGCCCAATATTTTGTGAGAGGTGTCCCCTCGTTGTTGATATAAATGGCATCGCTGTAAACGGCATCGATCCCCGGATGGGATATTAAATAACTCACCTGGGAACGGATCGCTCCAGCACAGTAAACGTCGTCGCTGCATAGCCAGGCCAGGATGTCCCCCCGACAGCGACTCCAACCCTTGTTGATCGCATCACTCTGGCCCTTGTCCGGCTCACTAATCCAGTGAAAACGCGGATCGCGCTCATATTCGCGGAGTACGTCCAGTGTGTTGTCGGTGCTGCCGCCGTCGATCACCCAGTACTCGATGTTCGGGTAGTCCTGGGTCAGCACGCTTTCAATCGTTTCGCGGATGAAGCGCCCCTGGTTGTACGAGGGCGTTACGATGCTGACAAGGGGTAGCGATGGATCGCCAATAACAACCGGCGGCAGGTTTTCAGGAACAGGATAGGTGGCCCACAATGATTCAGCCATATTTTAACCGTGATGGCGGACACGACTTTGTCCCGCTGGTTGTTCCGTCAACAGGTAATTATCTTCATCAGTCAAAGGCCGCTTGGCGATACGGCGATAATGGGCCCGAAACAGCCGGGCAGTCCGATCCCAATCGTATCGACTCACACGCTGTCTGCCTCGCTCAACCAGCGTGAACCGCAAGGTATCATCGGTCCAAAGTTTATAGATTGCCTGCGCAATGTCCGCGTAATCGTCGGGATCAAAGAGAAGACCCGCATCACCAATCTGCTCTGGCAAGCATGTCGCATTGGAACAGGCGATAGGGACGCCAGCCATCATAGCCTCGGTGATTGGTAATCCCCATCCCTCGAACTTGCTTGGGTAAACTAGGCAGCGACACAGCTTATATAAGCATTGCAACTCAACAGGATTGACAAAACCGAGAAAGTGAACTTGCTCTGTAAGATCGAGCTTTTGCACATATTTTCTGATAGTAGGAAAGAACTCATTAAGGCGGCCTGACGAAACAAACGGCACTCTCAATTCATATTGATCACGAAGAATCGCCAAGGCTTGCAACAAACCAATATGGTTCTTGTGAGGCCATGTCTGAGCCGGGTAAAAAATGAAACCGTCGGGCAAATTGAACTTGCGCTTATTTGAGATGATCTCATCTTGATCTGGCGTAGGATAAGCCGTCAAAACAGCTCCCCCAGGTATAACTGCTATTTTCCCTTCGGGGAGTCCGTAATTTTCTAGAATATCTTGCTTACTCCACTGTGTCATTACAACGATCAGTTGGGCTTGATTGCAGAAAGTCCGGTACTGGATCTCGCGGATCGCATATTGTCGGCGAGTGAAATACTCCGGCAAGTGGAGGTGTTGAAGATCATATGGTTGATAGATACTGGGAACAGTAGTTATGAAAGCGCTTTGTGTCGTAAAATGCATTACATCCACGTTGGCGTTCTCAACGAACCCTTGAGAAGAAGGCAGAACTTTTGAACGGCGCACTGTCAATGTGCCTGAACGTTCCCAGATAGTCCGGATAATGGGGGGTAGAATCGATTTGATTGCTTGTTTCCATCTTGTGGTTCTGGGTGCTTGAGGTCCTGGTAAAATACGACATGGGCCTTGCATATATGGATTTAGCCATTGATTGTGGTCGGAGTAGGCTAAGAATAGATATTCTTCATCCCCCGCCTCAAGTTTTGCTAAACCGCTTGCCAGCCCGATTATTACTTGCTGAACCCCTCCAGCATTGCCATCTATTAGACACGCATCCAGGCAAACACGTAACGGTTTCATAGTCATATTCTCTTGGTGAGAAGTGAAAACATATGCCCCACATGCAGAAGCGCGTTTCATTTCTTAGTTGAGCATATCTCTGTTGGTGAGTGTCTGAAAGATGAAGTTTTGCATTTGTTGATGGAAGTTTTCACGGGAAAATTGGCGCAAGGCATAAGTTTGCGTAGCCGTCGTTTGCCTGATAATTTCTGTCTTATCCATTTGATATGATGTTAGCACCGCTTGTTCGATTTCGGCGATGCTGCACGTTTCCAGATAAAAACCACAACCTGATGGCAGCTCAACTCCTGTATTCCGGCTTACGAGGGGATAAAGACCGATTTGTAGACAAGTTGCAACTGCTGGCGATAGACCCTCGCTACACGATGGAGCCACAAAACAAAAAGTGTCAAGCACAATTCTCTTGAAATTGTCGCTATTAGGGAGTAAAGGACCATGATAGCGAATGTTGGGCGAATGCACCAATTCACGCTTGTACATCTCCATGAAATCCCGTTCATCCGCAGCGTTGCCGACCACGTTCAGAGTCAAATCCGGATTCCTGGCAAAGACTTCTAGAACAAGATCTAGGCCCTTGTGTACTGCACCACCACCAAAAAACCACAAGAATTCACGTTTTTCGGGAACAAACTCCGAGGGGGACTTGACCATTTCTTGATCTAGCTTGGACGCTGAAACTGTCACCGGAGTGATTTTGGATCTGAAGGCTTCAGGATACGTCATTTTGGTGAATTCACCCCCAATGAGTGAACATGCATCCGCAACTTGCAGGGAGTAAGTAGCAAGTTGCGGATTGGCAACTGTCCGCTTGGGTTTGTAACGTCCTTTACGTCGGGCATTGACGGCTTCTACACGTCGCAACTCTGCTGAATTCTGATAGTAGGGATCACTCCCTGTGCAATGCAGTATTTTTGTCACATGCTTATCGAGGTAGGGCATCAATCGTCCAAGATTCAGGCATATGTCAAAGACAACATCATAATGTCGCTTTGGGACAAATCTTTGATCTGCCCAATGAATCGCCTCTACCACATATCCAAAATTTGCAAAAATACGTGCTATTTCACGGCTTTCCCATAAGGCACTATGTCCATTCAATAGTGTCGCATTTTCGGCAACGCAGATGGATTCCGGTAAATAACTATATAAAACGTACCCACGAGGATGTTCGGAAGGAGGATAGAGTCTGACCGGATATGGCGAGGGCCTCAAGATGCCTTTCGCAAGAGCCTTAAGTCGTCGGGGAATATGCCGTTTCAATCTGTCAACATAAGCACTCATGTAGGCATTCATTTACCGTGTTGTGGCCTATAGATGAACGGCGAAAGAGTGAGCGTATTCTCGACAACAGCACTACTTCTCGAAAATGGACCTTCAAATGGCCCGTTAAGAAAATTCCACTCTATCTTTGGGCTATGCGCTTTCAGGATCGAATCCAGTTCTTCAAAAGACCATTCGCGTAGATGCCAGTAGTTTTTCGGTGTACCATCTGGGTTAGTGTATTCCGGGCGACGATTAGGGGTACTAATAAAGACCCCTTTTCGGGTTACACGCAGTAGTTCTTTCAGGAATCTATCATAATCTTGAATGTGCTCTAGCACGTCCACGCACGTCACCACATCGAACTGCTGATCGGCGTACTCTAGATTGTAACCATCGTACAAGCGCAACTCTTTTAGGCGCGGATTGCGCCCCACAACTGTGTCTCTACAGTAATCATAGACTTTCCAGTCAACATCGACGCCTGTCACCTCGCTCGCTTTTATAGCAAGAATGTTTAGACCATAGCCCAAGCCAAACCCAACATCCAATACCGTCGCTTTCTCTTCCACGTACAAGTTTAAGGCCAGGAAATAGGCTTCAACTTGACAAGGGATGAATTGGCCCTTGCCAACGATAGTGGAGTATTCAGAAGGATCAGGTTTTCGGAGCTTGGACTTCAGATTGCCTGTCAGGGTGGGACCAAGAACCCTTTTCGCCAATTCACGAATAGTACGGCTCATTTGGTGCTCAGGCTCCATTCCAAAACCGGTAAGATCAAACCACGACGATCCTGTCCCAGCTTGAGAACTGGGCTTGAGTCATCCAGTAAGTCGAACAACACCGGGTGTTCTACGATGTCAAGCATTTCGACACCTGGAATGGACGATGATACCTTGATCTGGTACTGGCCTGGCCGGAAGATGGACAGCTCGATCGGACAGCAAAGAACGTACTCGCCTGCCTCAAAGACTGGCTTATCACCTATCACATCCTGATTGGTGCTTGAAAACAGACACTCGTCGAGCATCGTCAAGAACTCAAACGCAATTTGTGCTCCCGCCAACCGCTGTCGCAATATGAATTCAATTTGTACAACGAGTGTGTCCGATGTGTAGAAGGTAGTCGAGATTTGTCCATTCCTGAGAAGGGCAACCCGCTTGATAGTCAGTTTTTGCCCTGGCCGATCAACCTCGCGGCAGAATTCACCGTCCAACATGCCAGTTCTCAAATAGCTGCTCACTGTCTGAGATGCGTTGGCATCTACTGTAATTCTGCCGTTTTCAAGCAATAGCGCTCGGTTGCAAAGTGAAACGATAGCCGACATATTGTGGCTCACGAAAAGCACAGTGCGCCCTTCCTTTGCTACATCCCCCATCTTGCCCAGGCACTTCTTCTGAAACTCAGCGTCCCCTACCGCCAACACCTCATCGACCACCAGTATTTCCGGCTCCAGATGGGCGGCAACGGCAAAGGCCAGCCGCATGTACATGCCGCTGCTATAGCGCTTGACGGGTGTGTCCAGAAAGTTCTCGACCTCGGCAAAGGCCACAATTTCATCGAAACGGCGCTGAATGTCGCGGCGCGTCATGCCCAGGATTGCGCCGTTGAGGTAGATGTTTTCGCGTCCCGTCAACTCAGGGTGAAAGCCGGTTCCGACTTCCAGGAGCGAGCCAACGCGCCCGTAAACGTCCGCATACCCCGTTGTTGGGCGCGTGATCCGGGACAGGATTTTGAGCAGCGTGCTCTTGCCGGCGCCATTCCGCCCGATAATGCCCAGGGCTTCACCGACCTTGACCTCGAACGATACGTCCTTGAGCGCCCAGAAGGTTTCGCGCTTGTCTGCGCTGCGTGAAAATGGGCGTTTGATCGCGCCGATGATTTCCTCTTGCAGGGTACGGTAACGGCTCCGCCCCTGTTCATGGCTGATCTGGTAGGCTTTGCCCAGATGTTCGACGCGAATGGCAATATCACTCATCAGACCACATCCGCAAAGCGGCTCTCAACGCGCTGGAAGGTATAGGCGCCGCCCAGGAAAAACAGGCAGCCGATCAGGATCGACAGGCTCATCGAGAGCCAGGGGAAATTGGGCATCCCCAGCAGCGCCCAGCGGAAGCCGTCGATCACGCCGGACATCGGGTTCAAGGCGTAGATCACACGCCAGCGATCCGGGACCATCGAGGCCGAATAGACGAGCGGGGAGGCATACATCCACACCTGGACGACAAAGGGCAGCGCATACATAAAGTCACGATAGTAGACGTTGAGGGCGGAAAGGAACAGGCTGACGCCGATGGACAGCAGCAGGACAACCAGCAGCAGGAAGGGCAGCGCCAGGATATTCCAGGTCACGGACACCTCATCGCGGTAGACGAACAATAAGCCTACCATGACAACGAAAGCGACAGCGAAATCCATCAGCACGGCGGCGGAGCTTGCAATCGGGATAATCACTCGTGGAAAATAGACCTTCGTGATTAACTTGGCGTCACTGATCAGGCTGTTGCCAGCCCGCTGCAAGCACCCCGCGAAAAAATTCCAGGGCAGCATTCCGGCATAAACAAACAGCAGGTACGGTTTGCCATCGGAGGGCAGTGAAGCGATCCGGCTGAAGATGATGGTGAAGATCAGCGAAGCGACCAGTGGTTGCAGGATAACCCACGTCACGCCCAGCAAAGTCTGCTTGTAGCGCAATTTCACGTCGCGCAGGGCGAGAATGACAAACAGGTCACGAAAGGCCCACAGTTCCCGAAAATCGAGCGGGAACCACAAGCTTTCCGGTTGAATGCGAAGGTGCCTGGCGGATCGGTAGGCCATGGGGACTTACCAGTCTTCCCAAGTTCGCTGCGAATATCTGCGTGATTGCAAGGCTCGCCGTTGAGAATTCACTGTACCATTTTCGTTGCTCATGGGCTGGTTGGCAACTGCTGACAAGTCGATAATCGAGAGACGAGGATGTGATTGAATGACGAATGCACCGACGATGCCGCACATGATTGGCTCACAATGTCCCGATGGTATGTCGGCAGAGTCTGGTGAAACCACATGAGGATATTATAGCTGGGCTTTGTGGTCCTCCGTATCTCAAAAGCCTTCTAATTTTCGTCACGCTGACCAGGTTAACCCCCGTAAGCCTCCAAGAGCCTTATGATGGCATTTACGAATTCCGAGCCAATACAGCATCTGGGAGCGGCACGCAGAGCAGTCGCGTTAACGCCATTGTCTTTCCCGTCGGCGCGTGTGCCCCAAACCGGCTTCTGCACCATCGCTTCAGAAGTGAGGAAAAGTCAGAAGATGAAAACAACGGCTACGGGAACAGACGGCGTGCTTTAACCTCGCGCTTGGCGTCCTCACGGAAGCGGTACAGGGCCGCCGGGCGGCCCTTTGTCTTGCGTACCTCGCCCGTCGGCTCGACGATGGGCGGTTCGTGGCGCAGCCGTTTGCGGAAATTCGCCTTGTCCAGCGTGTGATCGTCCAGAATGATCATGTAGGCTTCCTGGAGTTCGCGCAGCGTGAACTCGTCGGGCATCAGCTCGAAGGCGACAGCCGAGTATTCCAGTTTGTAGCGCAGCCGCTTCAATGCATAGTCCAGAATCAGCTTGTGATCAAAGGCCAGTTCCGGCAGGTGATACATGCTGTGCCAGGCCGTTTCGCCTGCGTCTACATTCGCGCGGCGCTGCGCCATGTCTGGCTGCATCAACGCGAAGTACGTCACGCTGATCACGCGGGTGCGCGGGTCGCGGCCAATGTCGCCAAACGTATAAAGCTGTTCGAGGTAGACGTCCTGAAAGCCCATTTCCTCTTGCAGTGTGCGCAGCGCGGCGGCTTCCAGCGACTCATCGCTGTGGACGAAGCTGCCCGGAATGGCCCACATGCCCTGGAAAGGCGGCGCGTTCCGGCGGATCAGCAGCACCTTCAGGTCGTCGTCCAACAGGCTGAAAATTACCACATCAACCGCTACCGTTGGCCGATCATAGTGAACCGGTTCTACCGGGTTGGCGGCCTGCATAATGACGTCCATGATTGCGTACTACTTCTCCGCACCGTTTGCTTTGTCGATGGCAAGCCCCAGCAGTTCGATCTGCGGAATGCTGACCGGCTGGCCGCTGTTCGGGTCGCTCAGGAAGCTGTAATTCGTGCCGTCCGTGGAGACGTAGACCGCCGGGACGCCCTGCCCGCCCAACTTCTTGAAAAGCTCATCTGAGCTTTGCAGCACCTTGACCATCTCCTGGCGCTGCATACAGGCCAGCATATCCGAACTGTTGGCCTTCAGGCTGTCGGCGGTAGCCTTCATATTGTCCAGCGTAAACGCCTGATAACCACGCGTCTCCTGGAGATTGAACAGCGCATCGTACATCTCGAAGAAGCGGTTCTGCTTGGTCAGGCATAACGCAGCCAGCGCGGCAGTTTCCGAGTAGTTTCTGCCGACAAAGGTCTCCAGTTGGATGACCAGCCGGGCTTTCCCCTTGCTCACATAGTTGTCGATGAGCGACTTGATGGTCGGGTGGTATTCCAGACAGTGTGGGCACGAAAAATCGGCAAACTCCATCACCGTGATTTTCGCGTCGGGGCTGCCCAGCACTGGCGCGCCTTCGGCGGTGGTCGTCTGCGGAATCTGTGCATAGCTGCCGGTAGGAACGGTGACTGCGCCCGTATTCAGTTGGTTGATCAGCAGCAGCAGTACGACGGCAAAGACCAGGACAATGATCGCTATGCTGCCGATTAACAGGCCCTGGTCTCGCTTCGCACGTGCTTTGCCGTTGCCGGGCCGGGGTCGGGTGCTCTGTTTAGCCATAACATCTCCCATGATCGCGGGTTGCCCGTTGACTCTAACGTGCACAGGGGGGTTGTCAAGAGTATAATGTGCGCTCCTGCGTAAGGAGAGATCAATGCGCGCCGTTGATGTCATTGCTCGGAAGCGCGATGGGGCCGAGCTTTCCACCGAAGAGATCAACTTCTTCATCAAGTCTTTCACCGAAGGCACAACGCCCGACTATCAGGCGGCAGCCTGGCTGATGGCCGTGTACTTGCGCGGCATGAGCCGCCGTGAAACGATTGACCTGACGATGGCGATGGTCCACAGCGGCGAGGTGCTGAATCTGTCAGACGTTCTGCCTGTCTCGGTAGATAAGCATTCGTCGGGTGGCGTTGGCGACAAAACCTCGCTGATCGTCTTGCCGCTGGTGGCGGCCTGCGGCGTGCCCGTCGCCAAGATGAGCGGGCGCGGCCTCGGCTTCTCTGGCGGCACGCTGGACAAGCTGGAAGCTATCAAAGGCTATCGGGTGGCGCTGACCCAGGACGAATTCCGCGAGCACGCCCGCAAATATGGCATTGTGCTGGCCGGGCAGAGCGCCCGGCTGGCTCCCGCCGATGGCCGGCTCTACGCCCTGCGCGACGTAACGGCTACCGTTTCCAGCCTGCCGCTCATCGCCAGCAGCATCATGAGCAAGAAGATCGCGGCGGGCGCGGACGCCATCGTCCTGGATGTCAAGGTCGGCCTGGGCGCATTCATGACGCACATCGACGAGGCCAAGCAGTTGGCGCGCCTGATGGTGGATATTGGCGAGGGCGTCGGGCGGCGGGTCGTGGCCTTGCTCTCGGACATGAATCAACCGCTTGGCTGTGCGGTCGGCAATGCGCTGGAAGTGGCTGAGGCGGTGGAATGCCTGCACGGCCAGGGGCCTGCCGACCTGCGCGAGCACTGCCTGGCCGTCGCCGCTCACATGCTCCGGCTGGCCCGCAAGGATAACAGCGAATACGCGATGGCGGAGTGCATGGCCGAGGCAGCAAAGAACCTGGACAACGGCCAGGCGTTCGAGAAATTCCGAGTGCTGGTGCAGGCGCAGGGCGGCGACGTCAGCATGGTTGACGACCCGGCCAGGCTGCCCAAAGCCAACATTATCGAGACGCTGACGGCCACCCAGAGCGGTTATGTGGCGCAATTGAACGCGCTGCAGGTCGGCATGGCCTCGGTTGACCTGGGCGCGGGCCGCGAGCGCAAGGAAGACAACATCGATCACGCCGTTGGCGTCGTCGTCCACAAAAAGGTCGGCGATGCGATCACCGTCGGTGAACCGACCTTCACATTGCACGCCAATGATCGGGCGCGGCTGGAACAGGCCCGACGACGCCTGGACAACACGATTGTCTATAGCGCCCACCCCACCGCGCCGCTACCGACCTTCTACGACATCATCGGGGCGCAGTGAAGTTCAGCCTGTTTTGACCGGAATCTTGCTCAACCCCTCAAGGAGCGCGATTGAGGTCGTGATTCCTTTGTAGAAACCCGTCAGCCAGAACTTTTCGTTGGGGGCGTGCGCATTGTCGTCGTGCAGCCCGAAGCCGATCAGCAAGACCGGTGCATTGAACAGGTGTTGCAGCGTAGCGACAATCGGCAGGGTGCCGCCTTCCCGCATGAATACCGGCCTGGCCCCGAAGCCCCGCTCGTAGGCAGCGATTGCCACGTCCATCGCCGGGGAGTTGATCGGCACTACCGAAGGATAAGCGTAGTTCAGGCCGCGCACTTCGCTGGTCACGTCGGGCGGTGTGAGCGCCCTGACGCGGGCACGCACCAATTCTTCGACCTCGAAGGGGTCTTGATCCGGGACGAGACGGCAGCTTATTTTTGCCAGCGCTCTGGCGGGCAGCACTGTTTTTGATCCCACACCGGTGAAGCCGCTGATCAATCCGTTGACTTCCAGCGTCGGGCGCGCCCCGATTCGCTCGTGCAGCGTGTATTCGGCCTCTCCCCAGGGCTGGGGCGCGCCCGTCTGGCGCTGCCATTCTTCCACCGTGAAGGGAACCTTGGCCAGTGCGGCACGCTCGGCGGGATCGAGCGGGCGCACTTTGTCATAAAAGCCTGGAACAGCCACGCTGTTGTCGGGGTTATGCAGCGCGGCAATAATCTCGCACAGAGCCTGCGCAGGATTGTGCACTGTACCGCCGTATCCGCCGGAATGCAGATCGCTGCGTGGCCCTTTGACTTCGATCTCCATGTAGGTCATGCCGCGCAGCCCGTAGACAATCGACGGCTGATCGGGTGACAGGATCGCCCCATCCGAAATGACGGTCGCGTCAGCACGGAGCAAATCCTGGTGAGCGTGAATAAAATCGTCCAGGTGTTTGGACGAGACTTCTTCTTCGCCTTCGATCAGAAACCTGATGTTGAGCGGCAGCTTGCCGTTGTAAGCCTGTCGCAGCGCTTCCACCACTTTGATGTGGACGAAAACCTGTCCTTTGTCGTCCGAGGCGCCGCGCGCTACCAGGTCATCGCCCCGCAGGGTCGGCTCAAAGGGCGGCGTTTGCCACTCATCCAGCGGATCGACAGGCTGCACGTCATAATGGCCGTAGATCAGCACGGTGGGCGCGCCCGGCGCGCCGTTCCAGTTGGCATAAACGATGGGATGCCCAGGCGTCGGGAAGATTTCTACCCGCTCCATGCCCGCCATTTTTAGCTGGTCGGCTACCCACTGTGCGGCGCGCTGCATGTCGTCCTTGTGCTCTGGCAGCGTGCTGATGCTCGGAATGCGCAGGAAGTCCTTTAGCTCCTCAAGAAACTCTGCGCGATGTGAATCCGCATACTCATATGCGTTCATTGAAACGCTCCAATTTGATCAGTTCCGATAAGTCCACTTATCACGAACTGTCCCGCCCTGACCGCGAGTATACCGAGGGTGAGCCGTCTTGATCAACGCCAGTGGCAACAAAAAGCTCGCCATAAAATGGCGGGCCGGACTCTGCGGCTGTGCAGCGCGGGTTGCTACTCGGTGGTCTTCTGCTTGACTTCGGCTTCGTCGGTCACCAGGGCAATGCGCTCGGTCAGGCCAACCATGTTGAACAATTTACGGTAGTGTGAGCCGAGGCCAAAGGCATACACTTTGCGGCCCGCCTGGGTCGCGTCCTCGACCAGATTGATGACCAGCCCGATCCCGGCGCTGTTCATGTAATCGGTGGCCGTGAAATTGAGCGCCAGCACTTTCACCTTGTTGCGGGCCAGCTCATTATAAGCGCTGTATGCGGTTTCGCGTGTCTGCGCAGTCACATCTCGTGGGAAGTCCAGAAGGCCGAGCGCTGCCTCCTGCCGAAAGCCAACGTCACCTTTTGCCATAATGTGTCTGTCCTGCTTCCTCTTGATGAATGCTCTGCGAAATGGCGTTGCGCCGGATTCGGAATCACTCATATCAGGGAACATTCTACCATTGTTCCACACCGGGTGCTCTCGTGGGTTTTGTCGAATCGCCCGCCGTCCACCATAATGGATGAGCAGAGCGACTATCCCATTGCCACCCACTGGGGAAGCACACCTATGTTAGCTGATACAGCTATTCCTGTCGTCGGCAAACGATACCTTTTGCATGAACAACTTGGCAAGGGCGGTATGGGCGCAGTGTACCGTGCCACAGACCGCCTGACAGGTCAGGAGGTGGCCGTGAAGCGGGTCTACGTGCCGACCTCCAACCTGCGATTCACTTCCTACAGCCAGGATGCAAACAGCGATGACCTCCGGCTGGCGCTGGCTCAGGAGTTCCGGGTGATGGCCTCGCTACGCCATCCCAACATCGCCAGCGTGCTGGATTACGGCTTTGACGACGCGCGCCAGCCCTACTTTGCGATGGAACTGTTCAAGGATGCTCAATCGCTGTTCCGGGCGGCCTGGAAGTCCGACAACGACAAAGCCAACATGCTCATCCAGATCATGCAGGCGCTGGCTTACTTGCATCGCCGCGCCATTGTCCACCGCGATCTGAAGCCGGGCAACATCCTCGTCAGCCGGGGACAGATCAAAGTGCTGGACTTTGGCCTGTCCGTCACCGGCGAACAGATCGATCCGAATTCGGACCTCATCGCCGGAACGGTGGACTATATTGCGCCCGAAATCTTCTGGGGCGACCCGCCCAGCGAATTATCCGACCTGTACGCAGTGGGCGTGATCGGCTACGAGTTGTTTGCCAACAAAACGCCCTGGACAGCGGAAGTTGTCGATAGCCTGGTGGAGGAGATCGTCAACAAAACGCCGGATATGAGCGCGATTCCCAACCGGGCCGTAGTTCCCGTGCTAATGCGGTTATTGAGCAAACGCCCCGAACAGCGCTATGCTTCTGCCGAAGAGGCTATCGAGGCCCTGAGTGCGGCCATGGGCCAGCCCGTCCCAGCGGAAACCACCGCCATCCGCGAGAGCTATTTGCAGGCGGCGCGCTTTGTCGGGCGGGAGACCGAGCTTTCGACGCTGGTCGGCACGCTGAACCAGGCCAGAAACGGCCGGGGCAGCACGTGGCTCATCGGCGGTGAAAGCGGCGTCGGCAAAACGCGGCTGATGGACGAACTGCGCACGCAGGCGCTGGTTCAGGGCATTCTTGTCCTTCGCGGGCGCAACACCAGCGAAGGCCACAGCCCCTACCAGATGTGGCGCGCGGTGCTGCGCTGGCTGTGCCTGCTGACTGACCTGGACTCGACGGAACTGAGCGTCCTCAAGACGCTGGTCCCCGACCTGGATTCGCTGTTGGGGCAGGAGATCACGGAAGCCTCCAGCGTCAACCCTCTCTTTGCACAGGAGCGCCTGCTGCATGTGGTTGAGTCCGTCTTTCGCCGCCAGCAGCAGCCCATCTTGCTGCTCCTGGAAGACCTGCACTGGGCAGGCAGCGAAAGTCTCAATCTGCTGCGGCGGCTTAACCAGTTTATTCACGAACTGCCGCTGATGATCATTGGCACGTATCGCAACGACGAGCGCCCCGATCTGGCGCACACTCTCCCTACCGCGCAGTTGATGGAACTCAGGCGGCTGGACGAACACAGTATCGTCGAGTTGAGCGAGGCCATGCTCGGCGAGCAGGGGCGGCAGCCGCAACTGCTTGAATTCTTGCAGCGCGAGACCGAGGGCAATGTTTTTTTCCTGGTCGAGGTCGTGCGCAGCCTGGCCGAACGCGCCGGACAACTGGGACAGATACGCGACCTGACTCTGCCTGAACACGTCATGGCGGGCGGCATCAGGCAGATCATCCAGAATCGCTTGAACCGCGTGCCAGCGCCATATCGCCCCACGCTGCAAATTGCGGCGGTGGCCGGGCGCGAATTGGACTTAAAAATCCTTCGGCAGTTGGCCGGAGAAGACTTCGACCTGGAACAGTGGCTGACGGTCTGTGCCAATCTGGCAGTGCTGGAAATCCACGACGGAACGTGGCGCTTTGCCCACGACAAACTCCGCGATGGCGTTCTGGATGACCTGCCAGAAGAGCGCAAGCGCGAACTGCACCGGCAGATAGCGACGGCCATTGAAACCGTCTATCTTTATGCGCCTGAGTACATTCCTTCGGTAGCCTACCACTGGACGATGGCGGGCGACACCGCCAAAGAAGCTCACTATGCGGCACTGGCGGGCAAACAGGCGCTCAACAGCAGCGCCTACCAGGAGGCGGTGCAGTTTCTGGAACGCGCACTGATCCTGACCGAAAAGCAGGAAGCATCCGGCAAAGCCAACGCCGATCTGAAACGGCAGACGGGCGAGGCGTACCTGGGCCTGGGCGAATACCAGAATGCCAAACAGCGCTATCAGGAGTATCTGCAAATCTGCCAGCAGATCGATTACCAGTGGGGCATTGCCGCCGCCCTGAGCGACCTGGGCAACGTTGCCTACATGCTGGAAGAATACGTCGAATCAAGGAGCTATTTCCAGCAGGCGCTCAAAACGGCGATGGGCACGCGGGCTATCCCCATTGCGCTGGCCTCCATCACCGGGATCGCTACCCTGCTGGCGAGGGACGGTCAGCCGGAACGCGCGCTGGAACTGGCGAGCTTTGTGCTGAACCAGTCCGTCACAGATCGGCAAACCGCTTACCGGGCCGAGAGGCTGCTCTCCGAGTTGAAGTCAAGACTCGATCTGGAACAGTTCGACGCCGCAAGCGAGAGGGGCAGGGCGGGCTATCTGGGGGAAGTCGCCAATGCTCTCCTGGGAGCGTGATCGAACAGTCATTGCGAATGGCGATGAATATCATGAGGATGAGACAAGCAAGGTACTACCAGCATGTGGCGGGAAGGTGCACTGAGCAATTTGTGTTGGGGGTAGGGCAGAAAGATAAAAACCGGACAGGGGAGTTGGCGTTGACCTACGCTCCCGGGACGAGAGGTCCGAGTACCATCGGCGCTGGCGGGCTTAACTGCCGGGTTCGAGAAGGGACCGGGTGTACCCCC
>JAJPHV010000087.1 GCA_021325095.1 Chloroflexota bacterium
CAATTACGCTTGGCTGTTGAACGGCTTCGTCACAAAACGCACATCATTTTGAGCTGTTTTCAGCAGCAACAGTGTTATCTTTAGTTTCTTTTGTTCGAGGCAGTAAGTATATCATCATAGCAGAACTCTATCGGCATAACTTCACACAACGAGAGTCACGAGGAGACGAGGTCGTGGGCAAGCCTGTCATATTTTCAGTCGATGACGATCCGGAAGTGCTGCGTGCCATCGAGCGCGATCTGCGCACAAAATACGGCAGTCAGTACCGGATCATGCGGGCGGACGCGGGCGCGACGGCGCTGGACGCTCTAAATCAGTTGAAGATACGCAACGAAAGCGTTGCGCTCTTCCTGGCCGACCAGCGAATGCCCCAGATGAGCGGCGTCGAATTCCTCGAACAAGCCATGCAGTTGTATCCCGATGCCAAGCGTGCTCTGTTGACCGCCTATGCCGATACGGACGCCGCCATCCGCGCCATCAACAGGGTGCGCATCGACTACTACCTGCTCAAGCCCTGGGACCCGCCCGAAGAGTGCCTGTACCCGGTTCTGGACGACCTCCTGGACGACTGGCAGGCAACCTACCGCCCCGGCTTCGAGGGTATCCGCGTCGTCGGCCACCGCTGGTCGCCGGAATCGCACACCGTCAAAAACTTTCTGGCCCGCAACCAGGTTCCCTATCAGTGGCTCGACGTAGAATCCAGCAAGGAAGCGCGTCAACTGCTTGAGCTGGCCGGAGCCGACGCCTCGCAGATGCCGCTGGTGCTCTTCCCGGATGCTTCACAGCTGCTCAAACCGACGCCGCTGGACATCGCCGGAAAGCTCGGCCTGAAAATGACGGCCATCAACCCCTTCTACGATTTGATCGTCGTAGGCGGCGGCCCGGCAGGGCTGGCGGCGGCAGTTTACGGCGCATCGGAGGGCCTGCGCACAGTCATGATCGAGCGCGAGGCTCCCGGCGGGCAGGCCGGAACCAGTTCCCGCATCGAAAACTACCTGGGCTTCCCCACCGGACTGAGCGGCGCAGACCTGGCCCGGCGTGCGGCGACGCAGGCCCGGCGCTTCGGCGTGGAGATTCTCTCCCCGCAGGAAGCGGTTGGCCTTCAGGTCAAGGATCAGTTCCGCATCGTCAAACTGATGGACGGGACAGAACTGAGTTGCCACGCCCTGATGATCGCTACGGGCGTCTCCTACCGCAAGCTGGACGTGCCGGGCATCGAAAAGCTGACGGGTGCGGGCGTCTACTATGGCGCGGCCATGACCGAGGCCATTTCCTGCCGAGACGAAGATGTCTATATCGTCGGCGGGGCAAATTCCGCCGGGCAAGCCGCCATGTATTTCTCGAAGTTTGCGGGCAAAGTGACCATGCTCGTGCGCGCCGACTCGCTGGCGAAGAGCATGTCCCAATATCTGATCGACCAGATCGCGGCTACCGAAAATATCAGCGTCATGGTCAACACTCAGGTGTTGGAAGCGCACGGCGAGAACAACCTGGAAGCGATCACTCTGAGCAACACCGAAACGGGTGAGACGAAGACCGCCCCGGCGACGGCCCTGTTCATCTTCATCGGCGCGGCCCCGCGCACCGAGTGGCTGGCGGGCGTGGTCGAGCGTGATAAGAACGGTTTCATCCTCTCTGGCCCGGATTTGATGATGGACGGACGCCGCCCGAAAGGCTGGACGCTGGACCGTGATCCTTTCTTGCTCGAAACCAGTGTGCCCGGCGTTTTTGTGGCGGGTGACGTGCGCGCCCGCTCGGTGAAGCGCGTGGCCTCGGCAGTGGGCGAAGGGTCCATCGCCGTGCAGTTTGTCCACCAGTATTTAGCGACCCTGTAATCGTCATACTCTGCTTCCCCTCGCTGCGAAGCGGAGAGGGGGTTGGGGGTGAGGTAAACCCATGCCCGATCACGTCCACCAGTTACGAGATATTCCGCTCTTTCATGATCTGCCCGACGAACAGCTTCGCTGGGTGATCGAAAACGGCGAAGACCTGCATCTGTCGCCGGGTGAAACGCTGTTCGTCGAAGGCGACGCTGCCAAAGGCTTGTATGTCCTGCTGGATGGCGAACTGCGTGTGACCAAGCAGATCGGCGGTCAGGAAATCATCCTCGGCACAGTGCAGCGCGGCTCCTTCGTCGGGGAAATCTCGCTCATGACCGGTTCGCCGCATACGGCAACGGCCCAGGCCAGCAAAGCCAGCCACTCCCTTAAGTTTGCGGCCCATCTCTTCCATGACGTAGTGAATGCCTCGCCGATCCTCAACATCATGCTCAAGACGATGGCCGAGCGGCTGCACAACAACGAGGTGCTCATTCAGCAGCATCAGAAGTTGTCGGCGCTCGGCAAGCTGTCGGCAGGGCTGGCCCACGAACTGAATAACCCGGCAGCAGCCGCGCGTCGTGCGGCGGGCCAGTTGCAGGGTGCAGCGCAGGCCGTCCAGTCCCAGGCTTTGGCGCTCAACCGTCATCTTGACCCGGCCCGGCTTGAGCTTGTGGACGCGCTCCGACAGGAAGCCCTCGAACGGGCCGCCCGGCATACTCCGCTCGATCCGCTGGCGCAGAGTGACCGTGAGGATGAGGTTGCCACCTGGCTGGACGATCACAACGTGCCGGACGGCTGGCAGCTTGCCCCCATGTTCGTGGCCGCTGGTTTTGGCGTGGAATGGCTCGACAGCGTTGCGGAGCGTATCAACGTCGAGGCGCTCAGTGACGTGCTAAACTGGATCGCCAGCACGTTGAACCTGCGAGAGCTCTTGAACGAGGTTGAGCAAAGCACGACCCGCATTTCCGAACTGGTCAAAGCCGTCAAATCATATTCGTACATGGATCAGGCCCCCGTGCAGAATGTGAACGTCAACGAAGGGCTGGAAAACACGCTGGTCATCCTGCGCCACAAGCTCAAAGATGGCATCACCGTCATCCGCGAATACGACCCGGCCTTACCGCGCATCAGCGCCTACGGCAGCGAACTGAACCAGGTCTGGACGAACCTGATCGACAATGCCGTTGATGCGCTGGAAGGCAAGGGCCAGATACGTATTCGCACCGCGCAGGACGGCGATTACGTCCTGGTCGAGATTGCCGACAACGGGCCGGGCATTCCGCCCGAGATACAGTCGCGCATCTTCGAGCCGTTTTTCACCACCAAGCCGCAGGGCAAGGGCACAGGGATGGGCCTGGACATTGTGTACCGCACCATCGCCGAGCACCACCGGGGCGACGTGCGCGTGAACTCGAAACCGGGCGAAACCTGTTTCCAGATACGCCTGCCGATCCGCGAAAAGCGCCCTGATTAGCAATCTGCCAAATGGAGACAAAATGAGCCAACAGTGTACGCACCTGGATATGATTCACGAGGTTAAGCCGAGCGCGCGAGGTTGCGAGGATTGCCTGAAAACGGGCGATAGCTGGGTTCACCTGCGCATCTGCCTGACGTGCGGGCACGTCGGCTGCTGCGATAATTCCAAGAACAAGCACGCCACCAGGCATTTCCACGAGACCAATCACCCCATTGTCCAGTCCTTCCAGCCGGGCGAAGACTGGAAATGGTGCTACATCGATAAGGTCTACATCGATTGATGCTGTTGCGGGCTGCTGGCGACGACGTTTCTCGCACTCAGCGCATCACCAGCAGCGATTGGCAAACCGGGATCGTGACCCAGGCCGCAACCGGGTTGCCGTCGTCATCGATTACGGATGCATTCACAACGTTGGGCAGGGTATACATCCCGACGTGCATAGCGAGCTGGCCCTCCGGCAGTTTATCGGACACAGCCATTGTGACGCGGCTGACCAGCAGCTCACCCTCCCGCCACAGATCGGTAGCCAGCGAGGGCATATCTCGCTGCCCGTAGCGATCTCCTCTGGCATTTACCAGGTGGTTGAATAGCTGGTATTGCACGTCGCTCGTGTTTTTGCTGCCCTGCCAGAGCAGGTAGATCGTCCATTCCGTGCCGGGGCGTGGCCTTTGCGTTGATCCTGCGGGGACGTAGTAGCCCAGGATGGTGGCTCCATTGCCCAGCCGGTGAGGGCCTTGCGCGCGGCAGGTCGGTTCAAAACCGCTGTTGGGCGGCAGGTCAACGGCACGATACACGCCGCCGATGGACAGCCGTGACTGCCGGTTGCCAAAGAGTTCAGGGATATACGCGGCGTCGGCGTATCCGACGTAGGTTGCGCCCGCCGCAGGCACAGGGATGGCAAAGTTATCGCCCCAGATCACGCGCGACGGACTTTTCGCGCTCAAGACCAGCCAGGCCATTGCCTGCGTGAATTCTGTATCGGTGAAGCCGTCCAACATGTAAATGGTCTCGTAATTGGGCCTGACCGCCTGATCACGGAAGCGCGTCATTTCGGCCAGCGACGGCGTCTGGTCGTGCGTATAGGTGGTCCGGCTGTTAAGCTGTTGTAGATAGTTGACGATCAGCGGGATGTAGAGAACCAGGATGAGGGCGACGGCAGCTATCCCCAGTCGCCGCCATGTTTGCAGGTGGCGCTCATTGCCGACCAGCACGGCGGCTTCGATGATTGCAACCAGTGGCACAGTCGCGCTCGTGTAGTGATAGTAGGTCGGTTCAGGCAATGCCGCGAGCAGCAGAGGGAAGCCCAGGTACGCAGTGCCAACCAGCAGATCGGGGAAGCGGCGCTGCCGGATTCCTTTGTAGATCAGATAGAATGCCGCCGCAATGGTCAACGCGCCCACGACGCGAAAGAAATCCAATAAAAATGCGGGCGGATAAGTGTAGTCGAGGTAGGGAGTCTTGTTGTAGATGAGCGCAGGAGCATTGATCAGATACCCGAAGATGCGCTCCAGGGAACTGGCCTCGCCGAGATGCCCTCTGTTGGTCGAATTCACGCTCCAGAAGTGAATCAGCCCGATGATCCAGGGTAGCAGCAGTAAGGCCGCCCCAACTGCACCGATGGCGTAATCGGCCAGCAGTCGGCGGCGCTCCCCCCGGCGGGTGCGATGCCAATCCACCGCGATAAACGCCAGACTCAACGGCGCGAAGAGTGCCCCAGTAGGATGTGATTGCAGCGCGCAGCACAGCATGATGGGGTGCAGCCAGCGTGCCCAGCGCTTGCCTTCCGTGCTGAACAGACCCGTCGCCAGAAAACCGATAATGAACGGAATCACGAGATTCGGATGCCATAGGGTGCGGGCCGTGCCCACCGTGCGCGGCATGAGCGCGTACAGCAGCAGCGCGGCCAGGCCGGCGCGTGGCGACCAGTAGCGCCGCACCATCATGTATAGCACAGCCATCGAGATCAGATATAGGGCGACCATCCACAGACGGGCGAAACGGGGGTCGGGGTCGAAGGCGAAAGCGATGGCGAACAGATCGTTATGGAAGGGCGACATAGGCAGCCCGGTTGAAGAGAATGTCCCCAGTTCTGGGCGCTGGCCGTTGTGGCCGAACGAAAACGCCAGGAAGCCGATCCACGCCTCGTCGCCGCGAAAGCTGGTGGCCGCGATGCCCACCGCACGGATGGCAAAGCCTAGCAAGAGGATCAGCGACAGCAGAAGGACACGGTGCGGACGTCTGGTTACCGACATAAGCCTGAGTAGTTGTGCGTTTTGACGCTCTTGGTTTTCCGGCACGTATACGGATATGATCCGGCGATATTTTACTGCACCAGGAAAGAAAAAAGCGATGCGCTTCTGGTTCCAGCCTGTTTTGCGCTTTTTCACGCCCCGCAGCCGCCTCTGGTATTGGTTTTATCGCCAGTTGGATGCGGCATTCCGTCCCTTTGACGATCTTCGCCTTCAAATTGTGGACTTTCTCCACCTGATCCCGCCTGCCCGCTTCCGCACGGGCGGACAAAGCGCCATTACGGAATACGCCTACAGCGCCGGGGTCATTGCCGCCTACATCGGGGAACACCTGGCAACGCCCGATCCACAGGTGCTGGATTTGGGCTGTGGCACGGGGAAAATGGTCAGCGCGGTCTGGCCGTTCTTGGGCAAAAACGGCCACTACACCGGCTTCGACATCGATGAAAAAGCCATCGCCTTTGCCCGCTCGTGGTACCCGAAGGATCGTTGTTCTTTCCTTCACGCCAGACTCTATAATGCCCACTACAACCCGGATGGAGAAGCACTGGCAACCTATGAGTGGCCTGTAGCCGCGGCCTCCATCGACCTCGCCGTCGCCTTCTCGCTGTTCACGCACTTGAACATGCCCGATTCAAAGCGCTACTTTGAGGAACTGGCGCGGGTGCTCAAGCCCAATGCGCTGGCGCTACTGACCTTCTTCCTGGTCGATGACCGGTATAACCCCGCTGAACACGTCGGCACGCGCTGGCACTTTGACCGGACTATCGAAGGCCAGCCAGATTGGTACTGGGCCTCGTGGTTCAAGATTCCGGAGCGGCAGATTGGCGTTAGCCCTGCCGGGATCAACTATTTGATGAGTGATACCTTCGAGCTGATCAAAGTCCATCGAGGTTGGTGGACAGGGCAGCCGGGCGCGTTCCTCCAGGATACGCTGGTGTTCAGACGAAAGCCTTCTTGACAGCACAGAACGAATGTGCTATTCTGTTGCTGGCTGGCCCTTCGGCACTTGACTCAGATGCGTGATTATTGTCGTGCCAATATCCACAAACTATTCGTTGATCCAGATGCCTGTTTCGCCTGTTTTTCAGGGATAGTTTCATTAAGGACAGTGTCGAGCGTGTAGAAGGATAAAGCAATGAGCGACCAGACAGCACAAGAACGCTATGCAGCCCTGGTCAAAGCGCTTCTCGGCCACGCGAACGTCACTTATGAGCCGTCAGCACAAAAGGGGTTCGGCTCGTCGGCGTTGAAAACCAACGGCAAAATCTTCGCCATGCTGGATAGCAAAGGCAACTTCGTGGTCAAGCTGCCCCGCCCGCAAGTCGATGCGCTCGTCGCCGCCGGGCAGGGCCAGCGCTTTGATCCCGGTCATGGCCGGATCATGAAGGAGTGGTTGGCCGTCGCTCCTACAGCAGAAGTGGAATGGCTCTCCCTGGCGAAAGACGCGCTGACGTTCGTGGCCTCACAAGGCTGACCGAGTGGTGCTAGTTCATCTCGCTGCCGCCGTCGATGTTATATGTTTGCGCCGTGATGTAATCCGCATCGCTCGAACACAGGAACGCCGCAATCGTCGCCACCTCCTCAACGGTGCCCGCCCGCTTGAGGGGGATGCGTTCGACGCGCCGCTGGAAGAACTCGCCGCTCGGCCAGCCTTCACGCTCCTCAACCTGCCGGGCCAGTTGCTCCCACATCGGCGTCGGCACGACGCTGGGGCAGATGGCGTTGACGTTGATGTTGTAGCGGGCCAGTTCTATCGCGGCGGATTGGGTGAAGGTGATGACTGCCGCTTTCGACACCGAATAATGCACGGCGTCGGCCCGTCCACGCCGTCCGGCAATTGAGGACAGGTTCAAGACCTTGCCGTAGCACCGATCCGCACGTCCGGCCTGTTTCACCGCCTCCGGGATGCACGCGATCATCTGCCTGACGACGGCCTGCGTGCAGAACAACAGGCCGCGCAGATTCACGCGGAGGGTGCGATCCCACTGCTCCGGTGTGATTTCGAGCAGGGTTGCCTTTTCCGAAAGCCCGGCGTTGTTGACCAGGATGTCAATCCGCCCGAAGCGCTGCATCACGTCCGCCGCCATCTGCCGGGTCTGCTCGACCTCGCCCACGTCCACCGGGTAGGCCAGCGCTTCCGGCCCGATCCGCGAGAAGTCCTCTGCGGCTTTGTAGACGGTCTCGCGGTCAATCTCGGCCACGACGACGTGTGCGCCTTCTTCCGCGAAGCGCCTGCCGATGCCGTAGCCGATGCCGCGCCCGGCCCCAGTGATGATCGCTACTTTGCCCTTAAGCCGCCCCAATGTCGCCACGCTGATTATCCTGCCCGCAGTTTTCTCGTAATTCGACTTTCGAGACAGGTTATTCCTCGGTTAGTTTCTTAGCTTGCCATACGCACACGATGCATTTTGCCCGTCATTTGATAGAGGATCAGCAAAAGGCATGTTCGTGCAATAAGGGACATGAGGGTTGTAATGCGACTGCTCCTGCTCATCCAGTGACAGGCTGCGACTCCGGCTCATGAGGGACTCTCCCCGCTCTCGCCACCATAAGCGTCAATCAGCAGGTTGCTCATCAACCCGGCAATGTAGCGTACCGCCGAGATGGCGCGCCCGTAGCGCATCCGGGTGGGGCCGAGTACGGCCAGCGCGCCCGTAGCCTGACCGCTCACCCCGTAACGGCTCAGGACCATGCTCACGTGGCGGACTTCCTGCCAGCGCCCCTCGCCTGCAATGACCACCTGCACGTGGCCGATGCTCTGGTCAAGCATCTCCGACAGAATACCGGTGAGCAGGGTGCGTTCCTCCAAAAGTCGGACGGCTTGCTGCGCGCCTTCACTCTCGGTGAACTCTGGCAGCATATCGCTGAGACCATCTCGATAGGTCGTTAGCGGGTGCTTCAGGTCGCTTTCGGCCAGCACGTCCGCGATCACTTCCAGCATCTCCCGCTCAAGTTCGTTGTCAGCAGCCCAGGCTTTGGCGCGAATCTGTTCGCTGGTCAACCCGTCGGCCAGGGTGTTCAGGTGGTGCGCTGCGGCGCTCAACACCTCCTGCGAAAGGGTGTCGGCCAGGGTGAGCATTTGCTGGCGCACGTCCCCACCGTACAGCACCAGCACCATCAGCACCAAGCGCCCCTGGGTGGAGATCAACTCAATGTGCTTGAACTGGCTGGTCGAGGCACGCGGAGCCGTGACCAACGCTGCGCCGCGCGAAGTACGGGCCAGCGTCGAGGCGGCCAACCGCATCCATTCTTCCATGTCGTTAGAGACCTGGCTGAACTGCAAGGCGATGCTCTGCCGCTCTTCGGCAGGTAGCTCTCCTTCGTCCAGCAAACGCTTGACAAAATACCGGTAGCCTGCCTCGGTTGGGACGCGCCCCGCCGATGTATGGGGGGCTGCTACCAACCCCAGTTCTTCCAGCACCGCCAGATCGTTGCGGATGGTGGCGCTGCTCACATTCGTCAGAAAGCGCTCTGCCAGGTACTTGCTGCCAACGGGTTCCGGCTTGCTGATGTATTCCCGGACGACCAATGATAAAATCTTCTCCTGGCGTTCGGTAAGTTGTGGCAGGTCAAGCACGTCTGGACTCATAGGTTATACTCTCCGAATTGCCGTTAGCACTCTACAGCACTGAGTGCTAATCTAGCGAAATCATACCATTTTTGCAGCGCAGCGTCAACGCAGGCTGCGCCGAGACTCGCTGCCAATGCGAGAAGGAGCAAATCAATACAATGGGTCAGTATACTTTTGAAGTCACCGATGACAACTTCCAGACCGAGGTACTCAAGTCTGAAATACCTGTCCTGGTTGACTTCTGGGCCGAGTGGTGCGGGCCGTGCAAGATGATTGCGCCACTGGTTGACGAGCTTGCCAAAAAGTATGAGGGCAAGTTGCGTGTGGGCAAGATGGACGTGGATGCGGAACCCAACGTGTCACAGATGTACGGCGTCCAGGGCATCCCGACGCTGATCCTGTTCAAGAATGGTCAGCCCGTGCAGCAGATCGTGGGCTACAAGACCCGCGACCAGCTTGACAGCGCCATCTCCAAGCACCTAGTCCTCGAAAAGGCATAAGTTCTACCCCAGGTCAGTCCGGTCAATTCTCGGCTCCGGTGTCGTGACCGACACCGGAGCCGATTTGTTTATTTTTCCGTTGACGTTGCGTTTCCGTCCCCGTAGACTGAATGCGGCACGAACCGCAGGAGGTGATACCAGCGCATGGGCAAGCGAGGTGGCGTCGAAAGCATTTCTTTTCCGAGTGGCGCGTTCAGGCTGGTCGGAGCACTGTATGTAGCGGCAGCAGCAGGCGACAGCCCTCGCCCAACCGCTATTCTGCTGCACGGAATGCCGGGCGCGGAAAAGAATGTGGACATCGCCTATCGCCTGCGCGACCTGGGCTGGCATACGCTCATCCCGCACTTCCGGGGCACGTGGGGCAGCGACGGCAACTTTGACCTGACCACGCAACCCGACGACGCCATTGCCGCCGTCGAGTATGCATTGCACCTGCCCGATTCGTGGCGGGCCGATCCACGCCGGATCGCCCTGGTCGGTTATAGCTTCGGCAGCCGGGCTGCCATCGTTGCGGCGCGGCGCGATGCGCGGGTGGGGGCAGTGGTGTCGCTGGCGGGCGTTGCTGACTTCGACGACCTGATGATGAGCAGCGAGTTCTTCATGAATTCCAGCCACTTCCTGCGCGGGGTATCGCCGGAAAGCCTCCGTAAGCAGTGGCTGGCACTCGGCGGCGAGGAGAACCCGATTGCAGTGGTCGGCCAGTTGGCGCAGCCACTCCTGATCGTACACGGGACAGACGACGAAGTGATCCCGTACTTCATGGCCCCCGCCCTTCACGAAGCGTCGGGTGGCCGGGCCTCACTCGTGTCCCTCGAAGGGGCTGATCATGCCTTCACCAGACAGCGCGCCAGCATGGTAAAGGTCGTCACGGATTGGCTGGAAGGCTGGGCCAGAAGTCTGTAGCAAACCTGGGACGGATTCGCACTGCGCCAGTTTTTGTACATAATATCACTCACCTTATAATAAATATTCTGTAAAGGCTGTCCACACACGCACACATATTTCTGGGGGTCGAGGAGAATCCAATGAAAGCACGCGCCGTTATCCTGGCAGGGGGCGAGGGTACACGTCTGAGTGTCTTAACTGCCAAACGGGCCAAGCCCGCTGTGCCGTTCGCAGGGAAATATCGCATCATTGACTTCACACTCAGCAATTGCGTCAACTCCGGAATTTTCGACGTGATTATCCTGACCCAATATCGGCCACACAGCTTGAATGACCACATCGGGCGTGGACAGCCCTGGGACCTGGATCGCAGCTTCACGGGCGGCATTCACATTTTGCAGCCCTTTAAGGGGCGACGTGACACGGACTGGTACAAAGGCACTGCCGATGCGGTCTGGCAAAACCTCAGCTTCGTCCGCCGCAGCCACCCCGATAACACGCTGATCCTATCCGGCGATCACATCTACGAGATGGACTACGACGTACTGCTCAACTTCCACATGGAAAAAGGTGCGGATGCAACTATTTGCACCATCCGCGTGCCGATGGACGAGGCCAGCCGCTACGGCATCCTGGACGTGAACGAGCAGTACCGCGTCACCAATTTCGTGGAAAAACCCGCCAACCCGCCCAGCAACCTCGCCAGCATGGGCGTTTACGTATTCAATACGGATATGTTGGCCGAATTGCTGGAAGAAGACGCAAACATGCCCACATCCAGCCACGACTTCGGCAAGGACATTATCCCGCGTATGGTTGCCAACGGGGACAAAGTTTTCGCCTATCCCTATGGCGGGTACTGGATCGACGTGGGAACAATCGACGCTTACTGGGAAGCCCACATGGACTTGCTTGCCAAACCGCCGTCACTCAACCTGAATGATCGCTCGTGGGTCATCCATACACGCAGCGAGGAGCGGCCTCCGGTGAAGATTGAAGCAGGGGCTGTCATCAAGGACAGCATGATCACCGATGGCTCGGTGATCAGCGAAGGTGCGCGTGTCGAACGCTCCGTGCTCTCGCCGGGCGTTTACGTCGGGCCGAAAGCCATTATCCGGGAATCGATTATCCTGACGGATAGCTACATCGAGGCCGGGGCTGTCGTCGAGCGCTGCGTCGTGGATAAGCTCGCGGTGGTGGGCAAGCGCTCGCGGATTGGCAAGATACAAGACCTGGGCGACCTGGGCATCACGGTGGTGGGCAAGAATACGCGCATTCCAGAAGGTTTTCTCGTTGGGCGCAATGTCGTGATCGGTTCCGACCTTGACCCCGAAGATTTCAACGAGTTCGCAGATCGGAATATCCCGAACGGAAAGAAGTTTACGGCGGACAAGAAGAAGCAAGTCTAACCAGGGCGGCGCGCCGATGAATATTGTGCAGATCGCGGGCGGTGAAGGGGCGGGCAAGACGACTCTTGCGACATTGCTGGCCGAAGAACTGACCGGGGTAGCAACGATTCTGACGCTGGATCGCTACCGGCGCAACAAACGGCCAGATGATGGCCCTGCTTTTGCCCTGCAACCTGGGGCTATCGACTGGCCGCTGGTTCACGCCCACATGGACGCCCTGGCCCGTGGCGAGCACGTCATCATGCCAGACTATGACCTGGAAGCGGGCCATCGGCTGCCCATGCGCTTACCGCAGACCGATAAACTGGGGCTGACGCCGACTGATATTCTGATCGTGGAAGGGATGCACTACCTTCCGGAAGAGGTCGAGGCGATCAAGCTATTTCTTGACACGCCCAGCGACGTGCGGCGGGAACGGGTTCGTAAGCGTGACGCTGAGTTGGGTCAGCACCTTTGCAGCATTTTCGACTCGATCATCGAACCCGCCTACCAGCAGTACACCTTGCCCCTGCGCGAGCAAGCTGATCTGGTGCTGGATGGCAGGCTGCGCCTCTACCAGCTTGTCCAGCTTGCGCAGCGGCGCATTGCCTCGATCTGGGGGGCGTGGGGGTAATCTTACGGCCCCGGCACAGCCAGCACCTGCCCCTCGTAGATCAGGTCCGGGTCTTGCAGGCAGTTTGCCGCGGCAAGCTGGTCCACCGTCAGGTTGTAGCTGGCGGCTATCGCCGCCAGCGTGTCACCAGCCTGGACGGTATAGGCCACCCATCCGTTCGGCACGATACACTGCCCGCCCGAACTGACTACCCCTGCCCCGGGCGCGCCCGGGGTGGCCGTGACACCAACCGGTGACACAGCGCTCGGCAGTTGGCCCGGAGCGAAAACGGTTGGCGCGTAAGCAGTCGGCAAATTCACCGTGGGGAAGATGACGTTCGGCGGTGTGGTAGGCCGTGCCGTTGAGAAGACCAGCGGGCGGACTGTCGGCAGAGGCGTCACGTTCGGCCCGGCAAACAGAGCGCCGAGCATCCCGTTCTGAGCCAGAATCAGGATCAGCAGGACGATAAAAATGAAAAGGATCACGGAAGAACGGTCACGCATCGCAATTCCTCCTGTCGTCTTGCTACCTTCGCTCACAAACAATCAGAGATACGATGGCGTGCCTGCACCGTCGTATCTCTGTTAATTCGGTAGCGCCGGATGAATGACGAAGATTACCCTGGCACACAGGACGCATTGGAGGCTGGAACACTGCGGCATAGAATTGCCGCCTTAGTTCCGCCGGGCGTGCCTCACAGCCTACCTGTCTCGCACCACCAGCCGCTTGCCGTCCAAAATGTGGTGAAGCGATAGGTCGACGGCACGGGTCTCGTTTTCCCACCGTTTCTCCGGCCAGCCGCCGTCCCTGTGTACATTTCGGCGATTCTACCGCGCCGGACGGGGCACGCAAACTGGCCTCAAGATTTCAAGCCGCAATCAGGCCACCATCATTCAAATTGACGAGCACTGGGTCTGGTTGGTCACCCGCCAGTTTGCAGCGGGCGCGAACGTGATCGTTGCACCTCACGACCCCTCACAGGAGTTTGACAGGCACCCTGTACCGAACTGGCCGTGGAAAGTGGACAGGGGCGGGAGCTTGTGGCGTCAGACCCGCGCGGATGCTATAACTCAGACAGATCCAATGCTCCCTGTGGAGACATCTTCGTATGACGCCGACTCGCCCCCAGGCACTGGTGCGTTTCGCTGCCGACGCCGTACTGATCATTCTGTGCGAAGCGCTCAACGTGGCCGCGTTTCGGGCGCTCATTATCCCGGCACGGCTCCTGAGCGGCGGCGTTGTCGGCACGGCGCTCCTGCTCAACCAGTTGTTGGCGCTGCCTATCGGCTTGCAGACCTTCATCTATAACATCCCGATCTTCTTGCTCGGCTGGCGCTTTCTGGGGAGGCGCTTCATTGCGATGAGCATGATCGGCGTGATCTCGTTTTCGTTCCTGACCGATGCCGTCACGCTACCGCCCTTCACCAACGACCTGCTGCTGGTCGCCGTGTTCGGCGGCATCCTGACCGGCGTTGCCGACGGCACGATCTTCCGGCGGGGCGGCTCGACGGGCGGCCTGGACATCATCGGCCTGATCGTCAACCGGCGCTTCGGCGTCTCCATCGGGCAAGTCTTCATGGTGTTCAACGCAGCAATCATTGCCCTGAGCGCCGTCTTTAACGGGAAACCCGATCTGGCGATGTACACCCTGATCATGCTGTTTGTGTCAGCGCGAGTGGTGGATATGGTGGTCTCGCCACGCCCGCGCCGGGTGGCGCTCATTATTTCGGCCCAGCACGAGGCCATTGCCAAACGCATCTTGCAGGACCTGCGGCGCGGCGTGACTTATCTGCAGGGCAGCGGAGCCTATACGTCTGCCGAATTCCACGTGATGATGTGTGTCATCACCCGCTTCGAATTGGTAGAATTGAGACAGATCGTCCAGCAGATCGATCCGACGGCCTTCACGGTGATCCTGGATGCCACGGACGTGATCGGACGGTTTGATCGCACGTCCCTCTTTCAGCGCCTCATTCACTAGCAACGGAAGACAATATGCCAAAACGGTTGTTGATCAGCTTCGCGCATCCCGACGACGAATCGTTTGGCCTCGGTTCGGTGATCGGCAAATATGTAGCGGAAGGTGTGGAGGTGACGTTGATCTGTGCCACCAACGGCGACGTCGGCACGGTAGACCCGGAGCACCTGAACAATCATGATTCCGTCGCATCCCTGCGCCTGGCGGAACTGGAATGCGCCGCTCAGGTCCTTGGCTTCAAAGAAGTAATCCTGTTCGGCTACCGGGACAGCGGCATGATGGGTACGCCCGAAAACGAACATCCCGACTGCCTGTGGCAAGCGCCGCTGGAAAAGGTCACGCAGCAGATCGTCGAGGTGATCCGGCGTGTGCAGCCGCACGTGATCATCACCTTCGACCCGTTCGGTGGCTACGGCCACCCTGATCATATCAAGATGCACCGCGCGACACTGGCTGCGTACCAGGCCGTCCAGTCCGACCCGGTGCATCCACAGAAATTGTACTATGGGGCTTTCCCGCGCATCTTAATCCGGATCGGCGTGTTCGTCATGAAATTGATGGGTCAGGACCCCCGGCACGCCGGGCGCAACCACGATCTGGACTTCCAGGCAGTGCTGGATGCAACCCTGCCCGTTCATGCTAAAGTGGACGTGTCGCGTTACTACGAGATCGGCGAGCGTGCGTCGGACTGTCACGCCAGCCAGGGCAACCCTCGCCGGACGTCACTGCCGACACGTCTACTGGCCCGCTGGCTGACCCGCCAGGCATCGTTTACCCGTGCCGATCCGCCGCCAAAGCCGGGCGAGCCCCTGGAAAGGGACCTGTTCGCTGGCATCGATGCTGTGCGTTGACTGATCACGGAAAGATGCGGGTAAAGAGACGTCGCTGTGGCAGGTATTTTCATCAGCTATCGCCGCGTCAACAGCGCGCCCTATACAGGCCGTATATCTGGTCACCTGACGGCTCGGTTTGGAGCGACCAAAGCTTTGTGGACATTGATGCCATCAAACCGGGTGCGGTCTTTGTGAAAGTGTGGTGCTGGCGGAGTTTCGTGCGCACTACACTCACCCCTTATGCATTAAGGAGCGACCCCAAACACGCAGGTTGTTGAGGCGATACCTGTCACGTTTCCGAGTTGGCCTCAGCGAAGCGACCCGCATGAATCCAGGTCGCTATAACAGTGTCAACTTTCGATGAGCGAAGGCTGACTCGGCGGGCCTGCTCGGCAGTCACAAACCAAATACTTGACAGTGCCACTGGTGTGGCATATCATCTAATTATCGGTGGAACCGCTTCCACGCCGGATGGATGCGCTGAGAATCGCCGAGGTTTTTCAATGTCCAATCCCACTATCTACGACGTTGCCAGGGCGGCTGGCGTTGGCGTCGGGACTGTATCTCGCGTTCTCAACAACAGCACGCGGGTCAGCCCGGAGACGCAGCAAAAAGTGCTGAGTGCCATTCGTGCGCTTGGCTTCCGGCGCAGCAAGGTTGCACGGCAGCTTTCAACGGGCATTCAGCACCGCAACATCGGCGTGATTCTGCCTTTTATCACCCATCCTTCGTTTGTGGAGCGGTTGCGCGGGGTCCAACTCGCGCTCCAGGATCAAGACAACGATTTCAACCTTGTCCTGTATAACGTGACCGAGCCGGGCCGGTTCCACGAGCAGTTGCTGGCGATTGTCGAGCAAGCGGCAGTCGACGGCTTGCTTATCGCCACCTTAAATGTTTCGGACGAACAACGAGCGTTACTGGTCGAGGCCGGTATCCCATTTGTCACCTTGAGCGATGGGTGTACAGGGCAGTTGAACTGCATAAGCCCAGACAACATACGCGGTGGCTATATGGCAACTCAGCACCTGCTGGAACTTGGACACCGCCGCATTGCCTATGTGGGCGATGAATTTCCCAACATTTACGGCTTTCCAACGAGCGAATTGCGTTACAGGGGGTACCTCGCCGCCCTGGAGGAATACGATGTACCCTTCCGTTCCGAATATGTTTGCCTGGGGCCACATGGTGAAGACACGGCGCACCGGCTGACCGAAACTCTTTTAGCTCTGCCTGAGCCGCCCACAGCCATCTTTGCGATGTCCGACATTCAGGCAGTTGGGTGTATCCTGGCTATCCGAGGGGCTGGACTGCGCGTGCCAGAAGATATTTCGGTGATTGGCTTTGACGATGTGCAGTTGAGTCGCTATATCGGCCTCACAACCATTCGACAACATCTTGAACAAAGCGGTTATCTGGGCTTGCAGCTTTTGCTGAATATGCTTTCGACGCCTGACAATGTCGTACCCCGCCAGTTGCCACCATTGGAGCTGGTCCTGCGTGGTACGACACAACCTTATAAAAGTCTTTAGGCTGCATGGTTTGCGGAGATGGCGTTATATCAACCAGAAAAGCATCAGACGGGTTCTGCATGATTGCTGTTGAGACCGTTTTTACAAAGAGAGCCAGCAGGCCAGAAAGGAGTTGATTTGAAACGTAAGGAGAAAGAGTGAGAGTCGGGCGGCAACCCGACTCTACCGGCACATTTCTGTACCTAAACCAACACGTAGGAGATTTTAGCATGAAACGCAAGATCAATCTCATTCTTTCCGCCGTCGCCGTACTCGCAGTGCTCTCAATTGCCGCGCCGACGCCGAAGACAGTTGCGGCCCAGTCCGGTCCCACCTGCGGGACAGGGCCAGTGAAGCTCAATGCCTACTTCGAGACCGGCTTTGATCTGCCCTTCAAGCTTTCCGAAGAGTTTACGAAGCAGTACCCAAACGTCACCTGGGACATCAAGCAGGATCAGTTCACGAACCTGATCAACGCGACGCCGCGCCTGCTGTCTGGCGACAATCCGCCGGACCTCATCCGGCTGCCGACCATGGTCTCGTTCGCCAAGGAAGGGCTGCTCAAGAATCTGGACGACTACGCCAAGGCGTTCGGCTGGGACAAGTGGCCGGTGCCTCAACTCGACCAGAATCGGGTCGCGCCTGACGGCACGCGCGGCTCCGGCTCGCTCTACGCGATGGGCCTCAACTACAGCCTGACGGGTGTCTTCTACAACAAGAAGCTCGCCACGCAGATCGGGATGAAAGAGCCGCCCAAGACGCTCGCCGAATTCGAGGACCTGCTGGCGAAGGCAAAGTCTGCCGGACTGCTGCCGATCATGGAATGGGGCAGCGCCAAGAGCGGCATGGGCCTGGCTTTCCCGCTGCAAGCGCTTATGGCCTCCCTCGGCCCAACCCAGCCTATCAACGACTGGATCTTCCAGAAAAAAGGTGCCACGATTGACACGCCGGATAACCTGAAGGCTGCGCAACGCCTGGAGCAGTGGATCAAGAGCGGCTACTTCCCGCCCGATATTAACGCTATCGAGTACACCGACTCCAACGCCCGCTTCGTGAAAGGCGAGGGCGTGTTCACGTTCAACGGCGACTGGGAGAACGCCAACTACGACAAGAACATGGCCGGCAACGTCGGTTTCTTCCTGATGCCACCAGCGGATGCCAAAAGTAGCCCAGCGGCTATGTCCGCCCCGTTGACCTTCGGCATCGCCGCCAAGGCCAAGAATGCGGACTGCGCCGCCTTCTTCTTCAACTGGGTTGCTACGAACCCGACCGCCCGGCAGATCGACGTCAGCGTCGGTGGGTCGAACCCCGGTGGCCCGGCAGATGCCAAGATGCCGACTGTCGCCGAAGGTTCGGTCACGAATGAGACACTCGCCGCCGGGGCTGTGATAGGCAAGGCGGGCACGGCGATGGACTTCATCGCCAACGCGACCAGCTCGATCTTCGCCCAGGGCTGGACGCCCGAACTTCAGAAGATGGTCGGCGGCAAGCAAGACGCTGCCGGGCTGCTCAAGGCGGTTCAGGCCGAATATGAGAGGGAACTCACGCAGTAGTCACAAAAGCCGCAGCACGATGCCTGCGCAATCCAGATCAACGGCAAAGGCAGAATTAACATTGACATCAGCCCATCGCGCCATGCCCCTGGTATCCTCCTGGCGGATCAACCCCGGCAAGGTGATCCGCCGGGAGACCCTGATCGGCTGGATTTTCGTCCTGCCCGCCCTGCTCATGTATGCAGTGTTCGTGCTCGTGCCCTTCCTGTTGACTTTCGTGTACTCCTTCTACCGCTGGACCGGTGTCGGTGCGGCGACCTGGGTCGGGCTGAAGAACTACGTGACAGTCTTCGAGGTTCCCGACCTGCTGGGGACGATCATTAATGCGTTCTGGCTGGTCGTGTTCTTCAGCTTCATTCCGGTGGGTCTCGGCCTGGTCGTCGCCAGCGTGATCCACCGCGTGGCGACCGGGCGGCTCGGCGCGGTTGCCCGGACAATTCTGTTCCTGCCGCAGGTCATACCGCTCGTGGCCGCCGGTATCATCTGGGGCTGGCTGCTGGCCCTCCCTGGCTTGATCAACCAGATTCTCAGAGCTATCGGCCTCGGCGCGATTACCCGTGCCTGGCTCGGCGACTTCGACTGGGCGCTGCCCGCCGTCGGACTCATTGGGATCTGGGTCTTGCTCGGATTCTGCACCGTGCTGCTGCTGACCGGCATGACGAAGGTTGACGCAGCCCTCTATGAGTCGGCGCGGATCGATGGTGCAGGCTGGTTCAGGGAATTCATCTCGATCACCGTCCCGCTGCTCCGATACGAGATCGGTGTGTGCCTGACCGTCACGGTGATCGCCGCGCTGGCCGCGTTTGATATTGTGTACGTCTCGACGGCTGGCGGGCCGGGCAACGCCACGGCAGTGCCTGGCATCCAGATCTACATCCTGGCGTTCACCCAGCGGCAGATCGGTCTGGCCTCTGCCCTGGCTGTCATGCTCATGATCCTGGTCGTCGTCGTCATCGTCCCGATCCAGTGGCTGACCAGGGAAGTCAAGCAATGAGCGTCAGTCGCGTCGAACTCTGGTCAGGCCGGGCACTCCTTGTGGCGTTGATGGCGTTCACCATCCTGCCTTTCATCAGCATCTTCACGACCGCACTGCATCCATCGGGGACGGTGCCCAGCGGGCTGGAATGGCCCGCGGAGCCGCAATGGAGCAACTTCGTGGAAGCGTTCAAGGTGGCGAACATGACCACGCTGCTGGCCTCGAGCGCGTTCATCGTCCTCGCCGTCGTGCCGGTGTCCCTGGTCATCTCGACGATGGCCGGGTTCGCCATCGGCCTCCTGCGCATCCGCGGCGCCAATGTGCTGCTCTTTCTGTTCGTGTTCGGGCTGACGCTCCCGTTCCCGGGGATCATCATCCCCATTTACTTCCTGGAGCGAGCGATAGGGATCTACAACACCCGGCTCGCCATCGTGCTGCCGCTGATCGCCTTGTATATGCCCTTCGCCGTGTTCTGGATGCGCGCCCATTTTGTCAACATGCCGTCCGAGATCTCGGAGGCAGCCCGCGTCGATGGCGCGACGACCTGGGGCCTGTTCTGGCGTATCCATGTGCCGCTCGCCCGCGCGCCGCTTGCGTCACTCGGAATCCTGATGTCGATCTGGACCTGGAACCAGTTTCTCCTGGCGCTAGTGCTCGTCGAGGACCCGACGCAACGCACGATGGCCGGAGCGCTCGGCGCATTCCAGGGTCACTACGCGACCGACATCCCCCTGCTGTGCGCGGGCACGATCCTGATCCTGTTACCCACTCTCGTCCTCTTCGTGCTGTTCCAGCGCCAGATCATTACGGCCCTGCTCCAAGGCTCGATCAAGGGCTGAGCCGATCAACCTAAGGGCAGTTCGATGCGCAATTGCGTTCACCTCGTGACCTACGCTGATCGCTTTGGTGGCAACCGTCTGGAAGACCTGGAGCGCTTACTGGCTGGCCCGCTCAAGGGCATCTTTGAGGGTGTCCATATCCTGCCGTTCTTTTATCCAGTTGATGGCGCTGATGCAGGGTTCGACCCAATCGACCATTTAACTGTTGATCCGCGTATTGGAACGTGGGACAACATCCAGGCTCTGAGCAGCAGGCTTGAAATTACAGCCGATCTGATCGTCAATCACATTTCCAGCCAATCGCGCCCATTTCAGGATTTTCTCAAGAACGGCAGCCAATCGCCATACAGCGGAATGTTCCTGACTTTTGGCAGCGTGTTTGCTCATGGCGCAACCGAAGAAGACTTGCTGCGCATTTATCGTCCGCGTCCCGGGTTGCCATTCACCACAATCACATCTGCCAACGGACAGAAATTTATCCTGTGGACAACCTTCACGAGTCAGCAGATAGACCTCAATGTACGGCATCCTCAGGGTGAGGCGTACTGGAAATCGATCCTGCAACGATTTCAGGAACACGGGATCAAGACGATTCGGCTCGATGCGGCAGGGTACGCCATCAAGAAAGCCGGGACAAGCTGCTTTATGATCCCCGAGACGTTCGATTTCATTGATGAGCTAACCAACTATGCAAAATCACTCGGGCTTGAAGTTCTGGTCGAAATTCACGCTTATTACCGCCAACAGATCGCGATTGCACGTCGGGTAGACCGCGTCTATGACTTTGCGCTGCCCCCGCTCATCCTACACGCGCTCTTCAATAAAACAGCGCGCTACCTGAAGCAGTGGTTAGCCATCAGCCCACGCAATGCCGTGACGGTGCTCGATACGCACGATGGCATCGGCGTGATCGACATTGGCGCAGCGGCCAATGATCCGGAAGCGCCGGGTTTAATTCCTCCCGACGACCTGGCAGCGCTCGTGGAAACCATTCACGAAAAAAGCGCCGGCCAGAGCCGCCAGGCAACCGGCACTGCCGCTTCCAACCTGGATCTGTATCAGGTCAACTGCACCTATTACGACGCGCTCGGCAGACAGGACAGTGACTACCTGATCGCCCGCGCTATACAGTTCTTTGCGCCGGGCATTCCGCAGATCTACTACGTCGGCTTGCTGGCGGGCACCAATGACATGAAATTGCTGGAAGAAACAAAGGTCGGGCGGGACATCAACCGTCACTTCTACAGTTGGGACGAAGTGCAAGACGCCCTTGCCAAACCGGTTGTACAGGACCTGCTGAAGCTGATCCGATTTCGCAATGACCATCCGGCCTTTCAGGGGACGTTTTCGCTGCTGGAGTCTGCTGATCAGGTGTTGGCGATCCGTTGGGACAATGCTGAAGCGTGGGCACAGCTAACGGTTGATTTTGCGGAATCGGCGCTAGACATTTGTTACGTGGAAGCCGGAGTCGAGAAGCGTCTCGACTTTAGCACGGAGAGGTCTGGTTCTTCGCAGTCTGGCGCATCGGGATCGAACTTGCCCTACTTCTACGGCCCATAGGCTGCGCAGCTTATAGCCAGGTGGTAGCCATGTATATTCCACTGGGCGGGAATTGGCTCAATATGGTCGAATCCGTTGCCGCTCATTGGAATACCCAACCAACGCCGTTTATCTGGGCAGGTAAGCGCAAAGCCTGACGAGACCGGGCTGCACTCAAACGTCATCGGTTTGGCGCTTCTGGCGTTGCCACCATCCGTCCACCGCGCCATCGATTCTTATCCCGTTGTGCGTGGCAACCGTCCCGCTAGACGTTGACGACCACGCCCAGGTTCTGTGCCTCGGCCACAGTGACCACGCGGGCCGCGACGGCTGCGTCCTGCACGGCATTGCCCACCGATTTGAAAAACGTGATCTCGCGGTCATTGGTCCGCCCTGGCTTCAGCCCGGCAGCGATTTCCCCAATTTCCGCATAGATTGACGCTTCAGTCAGCAAGCCTTTGCCCATCGGGATCAGGATGTCGCCCGCCTCGGCCAGGCAGCCTTCACGCGAATCGACAACGATGCGTGCCTGAGTCACCACATCGGCAGCCACTTCCTGCATGGCCGGAGTGTACGAGCCGATGCCGTTGATATGGGCGCCGGGAGACACGTACTCGGCCCGAATGACGGGCGTGCTGGACGTGGTGGCGGCGACCAGCACGTCCGCGCCGCGCAGCGCCTCGGCAGCGCTGGCGGCGGCCCGAACGGTCAGGCTCGGATAGCGGGCGGCCAGTTCCGCTGCACAGTCATGCGCGCCGCGCCGTGAGTAGATGCGGATTTCCCGGATAGGCCGGACGGCGCAGATGGCCTCGATCTGCGTGCGAGCCTGCGTGCCCGCGCCGATCACGCCTAGGATCGTCGCGTCGGGTCGGGCCAGCAAGTCCGTTGCCAGGCCTGACCCGGCCCCGGTGCGGAGCGCAGTCAGGTACGTGCCGTCCACCAGGGCACGCGCCTGTCCGGACTCGGCGTCGAGGACGAGGACGTTGGCCTGGACGATGGGCAGGCCGAACCGGGCGTTGTTGGGATACACAGACACGACCTTGACCGCGCTGAACGGTGCACCATCGATGTAGGCGGGCATGAACAGGTTTGTGCCGTTCGGCGTCGGAAGGGCTGTGCGGAGCGGGACATGCGCCCGGTTCGTGGAGAGTGCCGTGAATGCCTCTCGCATAGCCTCGATAGCCTGCGGCATGGTGATCGCGGCCCGCACGTCGTTGGCAGAAAGGATTCGCATACGTCCTCTTTTCATGACCTTTTTCGTGATCTCACTCCCAGGCCCTTTCCGCAAGCAGGGAGGCAGAATGGGGTGGCTCTGGATAGGGGCGGAGCTGCTAGTTGCTGCGCGGCGTTGCCGTCCGTATCAACTGGTCATACAGGTCGCTGTAACGCTGGATGATGTCGGCGTAGGTCGGGGCATTGCCGGGGCCGTTGTAGATGTTGGCAAAGGTGAGGTAATCCCGGCGCTGCAAGGCTTGGATGGCGGGCGAATTGGGATTCATGCCCTTCACGTAGTCGAAGAGCGCGATGATCTGCGCCGGCGCGCTGCGCGCGAACTGGTAGAACATGCGCTGCACGGTGTCGTAACCGATCCGGCGATAATTGAAGCCCACGACCTGCGACGCGCCCATGCTCACGCTGAACAGCGCCGCCGTGTCGTCCAGGGCGCGAGCCGTCGTCAGGGCCTGCCATTCCAGGTCCTGGTTGCCGTGAAAGCTCAACCAGGGACTCTTGTCGTCGCGCCGCCACAGATGGCCCTTCCAGGCATTGGCGGGCGAACTGGTGTCGAAGGCGAAAAAGCGATTGAAAGTATCCGGGTGCTGCTGGCCCCAATACTGGTAAAAAAGGTGATTTTCAAAGCGGATGATCAGGCGGCCCTCCGGCCCGAAGCCGCTGCCGCCGCTTTCCGCCGCGACCACTGCCACGACAGTGCTGGTCGGAATCTTGAGCAGGTCGGCCAGTTTGCCGATCAGCCCGCCGTAGCTGTTCCAGGCGCGGGCCACCGCCGCCGCCGAGGCATTGGCTGCCTGCGTGGGGATGAGGCGGGTCGGCACGAGGTCGAGCGTCAGTAAGTCTTCCTGTTCGATCAGGAAGCCCGTCGAGGGCTTGGTGGTGGTCAGGTCTACGTACTGTGCGGCGACGTAGCCTTCGCCCGTTCCGACCCGGACTTTGATCCAGTCGCCCTGGATGCTGATGACGTTGAAGACCGCGCCCTGGTTTACGGTCAGCAGAATCTCGAAACTGGTTCCCGGCCCGGTGCGCACGTTCAAGCTCTGCGCCTTAACTTCGCAACGGCCCAGGCTGGCGGGCGTGGGGGCCGGTGCGGGCGGCTTGGAATCGGTGACGCTGCCTGTGTTGGCGACGACGGGCTTGGAGTCGGACAGCACGACGTAGAACTTGGAAACGAAACCCTGTGCTGTGCCGCCATCGACGCGAACTTGCAGCCAATCAAAGCCGGTGTCTTTCAGAATGTCCAGTACCGTGCCGCGTGCCAGTTGAGTCAGCACACGGGCGGAGGTATTCGGCGCTTCGCGCAGGTTCAATTTATCGGCACTGACAATGCCATATTTTGCCATGACCACCTTCTCGTGGCGTGCCCTGGAAAACGAGGTCGTGTCTTCTATTGAAAGTGGATTGGCGCGATTTGTCAAACGTTTGCTACGCGACGTTGTATAATGTGGCGTCAACGTTGGATTAGCTGATGTGGCCCCCCGTGTCCAAACGCCGAATTGTCCTGATATGCCTTGTCGCCGTCGCCATCGCCGCCTGTTCGAGCCGTGCCCCCTACAACACCGTCATACTCAGTACGCCGGATCAACCGCACACTGAATTGACGCTGGACGAGGCGTACCGCACGGCGGCCAACTTCCTGAATGAATGGAAACTCGACGGCTACGATGCTATGTACAGCCTGCTGGCCGTGAACAGCCGTGATGCCTTCAACCGCGCCGATTTCCAGGAAGCCTACGCCAGTGCCGAACGCACCATGACGCTGCTGCCGCAGGGCAAATCCTACGCGCTGACCAACGCCATCCAGCAGGGCAACACCGCCGACATCGCCTACAACGCGACCTTTAAGACCAAACTCTTCGGGGAATTTACTGATTCGGGACGGACGCTGCAACTGGTCGGCACGCCCGACGGCTGGCGCGTAGCCTGGTCGCCGGGCAACGTCTTTGCGGAAATGAAGGACGGCGGCGCGCTGCGGTTGGAGGAAACGACGCCCACTCGCGGCAACATCTATGACCGTGACGGCGAGGTGATCGCTGACCAGAACGGGATCGCGGTGCGCGTCACGCTGCACACGCAGTCGTATCCGGGCGGGAACCCGGAAGCGTGTTTCAACGAACTGGCGCGGGTTTTCAAGGGCCGCACCGTCGAGCAGATGAAGAAGGTCTACGGGCCGCGCACCGGCTATGACTACATCTACGACATCGGCGACCTGAACCAGCAGGTGTTGACGGCGGAAAGGGCGGCGCTGGAACGAGTGTGCACGCTGTCTTACCAGGCCGTTCCGACGCGCCGCTACGTGGCGGGCGGGCTTGCGCCGCACGTCGTCGGCTACGTCGGGCGCATCCCGGCGGAATCGGTCAACGAGTGGGTGGCGCGCGGCTATTCGCCCGATGCCATGATCGGCATTGACGGCGTAGAGCGTTACTGGGAATCCACGCTGGCGGGGCGCGGCGCGGCGACGCTGCTCATCCAGGCCCGCAACGGCACGACGCGGACGCTTGCCAGGCGCGAGGCCGAACCAAGCCAGAGCGTCTACCTGACGCTGGACCGCAAGCTGCAAGAAGCCACTCAGGATATGCTCAAGGATGCTTATGCCAACTCGGTCTGGGGGAGCTGGTCAACGGGCGCAGCGGCCATCGTCATGGACGTGCACAGTGGGGAAATCCTGGCGATTGCCAGCTACCCGGATTTCAACGTCGATGCGTTCAACCCCAACACGGCGCTCCCCGATGCGCAGACCCTGATCGACGCGTGGGCCAAAGACCCGAAGAAGCCGACCTTCAACCGGGCGACGCTGGGGCAGTACCCGCTCGGCTCGGTCTTCAAGATCGTGTCGATGGCTGCCGCCGCCGACAGCGGCAAGTTTAGCGTGAACAGCACTTACGTCTGTACTGGGGTCTGGAATGGGACGCCGCTCGGTGATCGGACGCGCTATGACTGGATTTATAACCAGGGGCCGGGCCAACATGGCCTGATCACGCTCAAGCAGGCGCTCACCGGATCGTGCGACATTTATTTCTGGCACGTGGGCTGGACACTGGACAAGGCGAACCCGCAAATCCTGGTCGATTATGCGCGGCGGATGGGCTTCGGCGGACCGACAGGCATCAAGGACGTGGCGGAATCCCTGGGGGCGCTGCCCGATCCGCAGAACTACGAGCGCACGAACGGGGTCAAGTGGCGCAGCAGCGACGCGCTCAACCTGGTGATCGGGCAGGGTGACGTGCTGGTGACGCCGCTCCAGGTGGTGCGGATGGTGGCGGCGGTGGCGAATGGCGGCACGCTGTACCAGCCGCTGCTCGTCAAGAAAGTGGGCATCATCAACGAGCCGTCCTACGTTGCCAAACCCATTCCCAACGGGCGATTCGATTTGAAACCGGAAGTCCTGGCCGGAATCCGGGACGGCATGTGCCAGGTGACGACCAACCCGACCCTCGGCACGGCGGAATTCGTCTTTCGTGATTTCAAGGGCGCGGTGGTGTGTGGCAAGACGGGGACGGCGCAGGCCGGGTTAGCCCACGATCAGCCGCACGCCTGGTTTGCTGCCTACGCAGGCCGCACGGCGGATGCGCCCGATATCGCCGTCGTGGTCATTGTAGAACACAGCAACGAAGGCTCGTTCATTGCCGCGCCGATTGTGCGGCGCATTGTGGAGACGTATTACAACCTGCCCATCTCGCCCTGGCCGACCTGGTGGGCCGGCGGGCTGCCGGCGGTGGGCACGGGGGATTAACCTCCCGACCCCTCTCCACAGGGTGGAGAGGGGTCGGGGGTGAGGTGCGGCCCGATTACCACTTGCTGTGGTACACGTACACGAACGGGGCCTTTTCTGGGTGGGGCATGAAGAAATGATTCTCATCCGGCCCCCACTGATCTGAGACCTCGCTGACCCAATTCCACAGCCAGGCTTCGTCGCCCACCGGAATATTGACACAGCCATGCGTGCGCGGCAGCCCGAACCAATCGTGCCAGTAAGCACCGTGCAAGGCGATGTGCTGATCGAAGAACATCACGTCGGGGACGTGGTTTATGACGTATTCCGGGACTTTGGCCCAGGGCGGGCCACGAAAGACAGTGTGCCGCGTGCGCGCATAGATGTGGAACAAGCCTTCGCGCGTGACGCCGTAGCCCTTATAGGCGGCTGAAATCAACGTCGCAAAGACCGGGGTGTCGTCGATCATTGCCACCAGGGTTTGCTGGCCCAGATCGAGCGCGATCCAGCGCCCGGTCACGGTGTCGGGCCGTTGAGGAATGCGCAGCACGGCCACATATTCGCCCGGTATCCAGCGATCCGGGCCGATCATATGCCAGGGCAACCCTTTCACCTTGACGGTGGCGTAGATGTAGAGCAGGGTCGCCTTGTGGTAAATCCGCTCCTTGCTATAAGCTGGCGGGGGAACGCCGGGCGCGTCGCTGTAATACCAATCGCGCACGATCCAGCCAATGGGGTAGGGCGGCAGCTCTTTGGAGAACAAGACACTGCGCGGATGGGAAACACCCTGCGTCGTGGGGTCAAAAGCGACGGGTCGTTCTAACTGTGGAACCGGGTTGGCCGCGATGTCCGCCAGACAGGCGTCGGAATGAGGCTGATCCAGAGTCACGACGCTGCACGCCAGCGAAGGACCTGCCTGTGCCGGGCGCAGGACAACACCCGTTTGAACCAGCAGCATGGATAAAAGGCCGACAATGACTAATCTTTTCAAGGCCGCGTTCCTCTGCCAGCTTCCTCGAACAACGGATTGGAGTGGCCTAGTTTACCACGAGGGTTGTCGAGGAAACAAGATACTTGCGCTAGAAGGTTTTGGGGCGGCGCCATGTGACGGGCCGATCATGGCTCGTCGTGGTTGGGGCAGATCTGCGGCTGTTGCAGCCTGGTTTTGCAGTGTGCAGCCAGCAGCAAGCGCACCGTCGCGGTGTCGAAACCGCGTTCGGAGAGGGCTTCACTGAGCGCATCATTGCGCTGCGTGCTGCCCAACGCCGCACCTTCGAGTGGCATGACGTGGCGGCAGTCCAGGCAATACACGTGTGCACCCCCTTCTTGATCCTCGTGGCGTGCGTACAGGCGGTTGTCCTCGCCCGGCATTTCGTCCACCAGCCCCACCTCGACAAACTCGGCCAGGTTCCGGTGCACTGTTGCCAGATGAATGTTCAACCCGGCGTTTTCGGCACGCTCGTGCAGCATCTTGACCGAGAACGGCCCGTCGCTGGACAGCACCAATTGCAGCAATACTTCACGGGGCCGGGTCATTCGCAAGCCAGCATCGTGCACGCGCTGTGAGGCTTCTTCAAACGTCATCATTGGTTATGCCCTCGATACCCTGAGAACTTTTGCCAGTTCATGGCCGATGACCTGTTCCTGACTGCCAACGCGCAGCCGCAGCGGGCCATTGAACGGCGCGCGGTTCAGCAGGCGGAGCGGCTGCTCTGGGACAAGGTTGAGCGTCGCCAGATATTTGAGGATCTCGGCGTCGTGGGTGTGCACCCGGCTGATGATCAGGTCAGCAGGTGCGCTCACGTCGGCGAGCGGCTCGTCAACGACCTTTGGCATCACGCCATCCGCCGTCGGGATCGGCTCGCCGTGGGGGCAGCGCCTGGGATAGCCTGCCATCTGCTCCATACGCGCGGCGATCCGCTCGTTGATGACTGCGCCTATGGCATCAGCGTCGTCATGGACTTCATGCCAGCCGAAGCCCATCACCTTGACGAGGAACACCTCGGTCAACCGATGTCGCCGGATGTTCATCAGGGCTTCGCGCTCTCCTTTGGCCGTCAGCTTCATGCCGCGATAAGGCTCATGCTCCACCAGACCGGCACGCTTAAGCCGCTCGACCACTGCCGCCACCGCGGGTGCAGAGACACCCACAGCCTCGGCCAGCGCCGACGTCGTGATGAAGGGATTGTCGGGCTGGTAATGCAGAAGGCGGTATGCCTCGGCGAGATATTCTTGCTGCACGGCGCTGGCCGTCATGACTGTGCCACCTGGTCTAGCACGGCTTGCATTTCATACTGTGCGTGTGGTCCATCGTTATAGCTTGGAATGGCTCACGGCTTGAACAGCTCACTATAGTACCCTTAATGCGAATAATTTGCAATAACGGATGTGGCCTCACCTCTGCCTGTCGGTTCCCCTTTTCTGCTTGCGGAGAGGGGAGCGGGGGTAAGGCCAATATGAAGCGCCAGAGGCTGAACCACTGCGGGGGAGCGGAGAGTCTGTGCTCGCCGGTATAACCAGGAGTGTACTAAGCCAGAGCGGATAGATCGCTTACTGAAATGTGACTGTGCAGATTCGTGGCGAATCTGCGAACCCAGATATATAATAATTCTTGTTCGAGGCTACCTTCGGTCATGTACTCAGTTGAGGGCAGACTACTTATGGAGGTGCGCCACAGCAAAAACCGCGAAGTATCCCCCACTTTTTCTCACGATCAACATGTATCGGCTCGCATACCTACGAAGGGAATGAAGATATGTTGAAGAGTAGACGGTTTCTCGCACTCGCTATTGTGCTGGCGCTGGTGCTGTCCTTCGCTGTGAACGCGGCAAACACAGCCCAGGCCCAGGCCAAACTGAGCGGCAAGCTCGAAATCTTCTCGTGGTGGGCGGGCGATGAAGCCCCGGCGCTCGACGCGCTGCTGAAACTCTACAACCAGAAGTACCCGGACGTGAAAGTGACCAATGCGACGGTGGCTGGTGGCTCAGGCGTCGCGGCCAAAGCCGTCCTCAAGACCCGTATGCTCGGCGGCAACCCGCCCGACAGCTTCCAGGTTCATGCCGGTCAGGAATTGATCGGAACCTGGGTCGTGGCTGACCGGATGGAACCGCTGGATAGCCTGTTCGCCAGCGAAAAATGGAATGATAAATTCCCCAAGGACCTGATCGGCCTGCTGTCCTATAAGGGCCACATCTGGTCAGTGCCCGTCAACATCCATCGCTCGAACGTACTGTGGTACGTGCCCGATAACATCAAGAAGTGGGGCGTAGACGTTCCCAAGACCTGGGACGATTTCTTCAAGGTCTGCGAGACCCTGAAGGGTAAGAACGTGACTCCGCTGGCGCTCGGCCCGAACTGGACCGCCATGCACCTGTGGGAGAACGTCGCGCTGGCGACCCTGGGCGTGGATGGCTACCGCAACCTGTGGGCGGGCAAGCTGAAGTTCACAGACCCGAAAGCGAAGGCTATCTGGGATACCTATTCCAAAGTCCTGGACTGCACCAACAGCGATGCGGCTTCCCTGGGCGACTGGGTTCCGGCTGCGCAGCTCGTGCTGGATGGCAAGGCCGCCTTCCAGGTGATGGGTGACTGGTGGGCCGGTTGGGCTGTCGCTGTCAAGAAGCTGGAACCTGGCACGGGCTTCGGCTGGGCGCCCGCCCCTGGCACGGAAGGCGTGTTCATGATGTTGAGCGACTCATTTGGCCTGCCCAAGAACATTCCCGACAAGGAAAATACGCTGGCCTGGCTCAAACTGCTCGGCTCGGTGGAGGGCCAGGACGCCTTCAACCCGCTGAAGGGGTCGATCCCGGCCCGGCTGGATGCGGACCCTTCCAAATACAACAAGTATTCGCAGAGCGCTCTGGCCGACTGGAAGAAAGACAAGATCGTTGGCAGTCTGACGCACGGCGCGGTTGCTCCCGAAGCCTTCTCCAGCCAGTTCTCGACGGTGTTGGACGTGTTTATCGGCACGCGCGACGCGACGCTGGCCGCCAATGCCTCCCAGCAGCTTGCCATTGACGCGGGCATCGGCAAGTAAACCCCGCTGAACGAACGTTTCCAATCTTCGGCGGATCAGTCAATCGGGCTGATCCGCCCCATTTTACCAGGAGCACATCATGCCACGCCTGTCCAGAGACCGATGGACTGCCATCTTGATGATCACGCCATCGATCATCTTGCTGGCGGTTTTTGTTTACGGATTCATCGGTCAGACCCTGTATACCGCGATGACCGACTGGGGCGACCCCAGAAAGAGCGCGGCCCTGGCCGAAAATCCTACCATTGAATTCATTGGGTTGAAGAATTTCCAGGATTTGTTTAACGGCCTGCTCAACTACCGTTTCCGGATCGACATGGTGAACACGGTCTTCTTCACCATCCTGTTCCTGGCGGCGTGCCTGGGCCTGGGCTTGCTGATGGCGATTTTGCTGGACCAGAAAGTGCGCGGCGAGTCTATATTTCGCACGGTCTTCCTGTTCCCGATGTCGCTGTCTTTCGTCGTGACCGGGACCGTGTGGCGCTGGCTGTTCGCCCCCAACGGCGGTCTGAACATGCTGCCGACGCTGGTCGGGCTGCCGCCCCTCAAGCTCCAGTGGTTTATTGATCGCACCAAGTTATTTACGTTCGGCTGGCCCGACGTGCCAAAGATCGGGGCGATCTTGCTGGTGCTCGGCCTGCTGATCTATGCAGGCGAAGCGTGGCTGCACAAGCGCCAGCGCTCGGCCATAATTGCGGGCGTGATCGGGTTGGGGTTGGCGGGCTATTTCCTGATCGGCCAGCCGAAGCTGACCGACGTAGCGCCTACCGAGACACATGGCCTGAACGCGGCCATTCTGTCCATTGTGCTTGCGGCAACATGGCAGATGTCTGGCTACACGATGGCGATGTACCTGGCCGGGCTGCGCGGCATCCCGGAGGAACTGCGGGAGGCGGCGCGGGTGGACGGCTGCAACGAATGGCAGGTGTACCGTTACATCATACTGCCACTGCTGCAACCCATCACATTGAGCGCGGTGATCATCCTGGGACACATTTCACTCAAAATATTCGACCTGGTGTACGTGATGGCGGGCGATACCAATTTGCAGGTGGACGTGCCGGGCATCAATATGTACCTGACCGCGTTTCGCGCCAACAACTTCGCCGTCGGCGCGGCGATTGCCATTGTCATGCTGATCATGGTGGCGGTGATCATCGTCCCATACCTGATCAACCAGTTCCGCACGGAGGTGCACGTATGAGCGCCAGCTACTACCTGCGCCGTACTTCAACCTATGCGCTGCTGATCCTGCTGCTGATCCTGTTCCTGATCCCGGTCTACATGGTGCTGGCGACGAGCTTCAAGACGCAACAGGAATTGAACCTGCTGCGAGTCTGGGATCCGCCGCAGAGCCTGCGCATGGATGCCTTCACCGAGGCGTTCAATACGCTGTTACCATACATTATCAACAGCCTGGCGCTGACCATCCCGGCGACTATTATTTCGGCCATACTGGGTTCGTTGAACGGCTATGTACTCAGCAAGTGGCGTTTTCCCGGCGCCAATGTGATCTTCCCGGCTATGCTGTTCGGGATGTTCATCCCCTACCAAAGCATCCTGATCCCGCTCTTCCAGATGCTCAAGTCTATCGGGATGTACGGCAACCTGTGGGGGCTGATGGTCGCCCACATCGTCTACGGGCTGCCCATCACGACGTTGATTTTCCGCAACTACTACGCTGAAGTGCCGACGGAAATGATCGAGGCCGGGCAGATCGATGGAGCCGATTTCTTCGGCATTTACCGCCGCATCCTATTCCCGCTATCTGTGCCTGGCTTCGTCGTGGTCATCATCTGGCAGTTCACGCAGATCTGGAACGAGTACCTGTTCGCCGTTACGCTCACCAGCCGCAACTCGTGGCCGATCACGGTGGCCCTCAGCCAGTTGGGCGCCGGGCAGGCCATCAACTACACCGTGCAGATGGCCGGGTCATTCCTGACGGCAATGCCCACGCTCCTGGTGTATATTCTGTTGGGACGGTATTTCATTCGCGGCCTGCTGGCCGGGTCGGTGAAGGGGTAAAAAGCTCACCCTTGCCCCTCTCCGCAAGCAGAGAGGGGCAGCCAGTGTGCATGTCTCCCCTCGCCAGTTGGAGAGAGGCCAGGGTGAGGTCAACAAGCTGAGGTGACGTTGATGACGCAACGCCTGTGGCCTGTCATTCGCAATTTGCTGATCCCGCTGATCCTCGGCACTCTGCTGATCGGGTGCGTGGTGATCGCCATTGTCCTGCTGACCAGACCGGCCAACAGCCGACTGAACCCGTTGGAGTCGCTGGTGCTGCGCATCACGCTCTCCGCCCGCAACGATGCGCTCAAGAAGCCCGCTGGCTCCGACCCGACACCGCTGCGCTTCGTGGTCGGCAAAGGCGATACGGCCAGCACCATCGCGGAGAAGCTGATCTCGCAAGGGCTGATCAGCGATGCCGATCTGTTCCGCAACTACGTGCGCTACTACGGGATCGACGCACAGTTACAGGCCGGGACGTACTTTCTGCGCAAGACGTATACCATCCCGGAAATCGCCCTGGCGCTGACCAACGCCGGGGCCAGCACCGTGACCGTGCAGGTGATCGAGGGCTGGCGCATGGAGGAAATCGCCAGAGCTATCGACGCGAACCCGTCGCTGGCTTTCAAGGGTGCGGATTTCTTGCGGCTGGCCGGGCGTGGTGCAGTTGTTCCGCCGGAATTTGCCGCACGTGTTGGCCTGCCGCTCGGCAGTTCGCTAGAGGGGTTCCTGTTCCCGGCAACCTACACGCTGCCCGCCGATGCGCCCGCCGACGAACTGATCAACCGCATGGTGCAGAATTTCAATGCGCAAGTCACCGACCAGATGAAGGCGGACGCGGCCAAGCAGGGTCTGACGCTGTACCAGGCGGTGACGCTGGCCTCCATCGTGGAGCGGGAGGCTGTGGTCGCGGACGAGCGCCCGCTGATCGCCGGGCTGTACCTGAACCGCCTGCGTAAGTCGATGACGCTCGATGCCGACCCGACGGTGCAGTATCCGTTGGGCAACACGCGCGACCCGGCCACGTGGTGGCCGCAGATCAGCATCGACGATTACCGGAACGTGAACTCGCCGTACAACACCTATCTCAATCCGGGACTGCCGCCCGGCCCGATTGCCAACCCCGGCCTGTCGTCCATCCGGGCCGTGATCTACCCGCAAGCCTCGGAATACCTGTATTTCCGGGCGACGTGTACCGGCGATGGCCGCCACAAGTTCGCCGCGACACTGGCCGAGCAGCAGGCGAACGCCTGCCCGTAAAAACGGTAAACCTCACCCCCAACCCCCTCTCCGCCTCGCAGAGAGGGGGAGCTAGACCGAGGCGGGCCTCGGTCCGGCGCTCACTGCGCGCTGTCGAGCGCGTTGAGCTTGATGATCCGTGCATCGCGCATCAGGACATAGAGTTCGTTCTTGCCGTTGAAAGCCATGCTGTAGGCCGGGTTGGCAGGCAACTTGATCAGGTCCAGGTAGCGGCCACTTGAGTCAAAGACCATAATACCCTTGAAGTCCGAGACGTAGATGTTGCCTTTGGCATCCACCGCGATGGCATCCTGAAATGCCTGGAACTGATCGGGGGCGTTGCCCCGCTGCCCGAACCGGTTCACGTACTTGCCGCTGGCGGTGAACCTGAACACGGCATAGTCAAAATTGCTCAGGACGAAGACGTTACCCAGACCATCGACGGCCAGACGTGGAGTCAGCGGGGACGAATCGGTCTGTGTGCTGATGGCCTGCGCGACGCGGCTGGAGATTTTTCCGTCAGGGCTGATGCGGATCAGGTCGTCCGACGTGTAGTTGTGGCTGACAAAGGCTTGCAGCCTGCCATCGGGCAGCACAGCCAAGTCCTGAAAACTGTCCTTGTCGCCAGAGATTTTGCCGAGCAGCTTGCCCGTCGCCCCCTCGTATTTCAAGATGTTGGCCGAGGCCGTGTTGACGACGACGTACACGGTTCCGGTACGGTCTGCGGCCAGGGCCGTCACAATAGGCTTTTTGCCGTCCAGCATCCAGCCATTGAGGTATCTTCCTTCGGCGTCCAGCCGCTGAATGCGGCCCGTGTCGAAATCCGACACGTAGATATTGCCGTCGCCGTCGATGGCGAGGTGGCGCGGGTCTTTGAACAGCCCGGAGCCGGTTCCATCACCGCCGAAGATCAGCGCTGCGCCGTCGCCGGCTCCCACGGCCTGGCGCTGGAATGGGGTGGGCGTCCTGGTTCCCCCGGGGGCCACGACGCCCGGTCTGCGGGTTGCCGTCGGCTGCCCAAAGGACTGGCTGATCGCGGAATTAATGACGTTCATGATCTGGTTACGCAGCACCATGTTCGTCAGGAAAATGGGCAGCGTGCTTGCCCCGACGACGATCAGGATGATCAACACGGCAAACAGCCGCCAGAAGCAGCCGCCGCTTCGCCGCCGCTCTGGTATGCCTGTGTAGGGCAAGGCGGATTCGACCACAGGGGCTGGAATCTGCACCATGATGACGGGCGCTTCCATCGGGGTTTGAAAGGCAGGTTGGGCACGCAGGTGTTCTGGAACGACGACCACGTTGCCGCAGAACTCACACTTGATCTGGCTTTCGTTGCCCTTGATTTCCAGCGGCGCGCCGCACGTTGGACAGACTAACGACTCCACTTCGGACATGCGTATTGGCTCCCAGTTGCAATAAACTGATTACGATGAAGTGGCCCTCATGATACAGGACATGCCACAGAAAGGCTAATCCCGAAAGCGGGGCAGGGAGAGCGCGTAGAAGATCAGCAAGATAACCATTGAGACAACTTTGACGGCGGCGACCACCATCAGGTTGTCCATGATGCGGCGCGCTGTACCCGCAAGCAGCACATTCACCGCCAGCGCCAGCACACCCGCCATAATCACGCTGCCCGCAATACGTGCCTGCCGTCCGGTTGCCGTCAGCAGGGCAATGTATGGCGCGCTGATGCAAACCGGGAGCGTCATCCAACACACCACCGCCAGGATCGGTGCGGCAGGGGCATAGCCAGGGCCAAGCGCGATCATCGTCAGCGGCTGGGCCAGCACGGTGCAGCTCGCACTCAGCCCCAGCCCCATGAGCAACCCGATGCCCAGATCGCGGCGCAGCGCCCGCCTTGCCACCTCCGGGCGGCGCACGTAGCCGACGTAACGCGGCAATGCAACCACCCCCCAGGCTGTCGGGACGAGCAGCAGCACATTCAGGATGCGAAAGGGCGCGGCGTAGAGTGCCACTGCGTCCGGCGCACCGGCCCGCCAGTAGAAGGCCTTGACCACGTAGATGTCGAGAGATTGGAAGGCCGTGCCCGCCAGATTGATGATCATAAAAGGCAGCGCGGCGTAGAGCAGCCAGCCCCAGGAGACCGCCTGATTGGGCGATGCCGCCTCTTCAAAGCGGGTCAGGCGCAGCGCCGCCAGCAGTCCGACCAGGCTGCCCACGAACAGACCCCACAGGGCCGCCGCGGCCCGATCCCCGAGGAGGGCAAAACCGGGCATGACCAGGGCGACGGTTGCCAGCGCCGAGGCCAGCGCCGCGATGCCCTCGATCCAGGCCGTCTGGCGGACGCGCCCCAGGCCGGTCAACGCTGCCGTCAGGGCCCGCATGACGCCGCGCGGCGCGAGGCTCAGGCCGCCGATCAGGAGCAGATCGGGGCGGCCCAGGTTGGGCGTCAGCAGGGCCAGCACGGTCAGGGCCGCTGTCGTCAGCAGCGCCAGGGCAAGCCGCAGCAGGCTGGCGCTGCGGGTGAGGACGGCGGCAAACTCCCGATCCGCCGCAATCTCGCGCGTCAGGATGATGTCGAAGCCGAAGTCGGCGACAACACCCGCCAGGCCGACGCTGGTCGTTGCCAGCGAGTACGCACCGAAGACCGGCTCGGCCATGACGCGCACCAACAGCAGCCCTACCGCCAGCGTCAGCGCCTGGGCTGCGCTGCGGCTGGACAGCAGGGCCAGGAAATCCAGCGCAAATGGGGAACGAAAGAGTGAACGGACGCCATGCACGATAGTTTCTACCACCCCACCCGTAGCCTTACGCGGCCAGCGAATTGTCCGAGGGCTAACCTCTCTGTATATATTCTGTCACACATCTCAATTGTGAAGGCGGATTTGAGGGCCAGTACAGGTCATGGGGTCCCAAGAACGTTAAATGATTATGAAATTCGCCCAAACAGGCTTGTGCCCCGCTCAGAACTGCGCTACACTGAACGCAGTGTTTAGCAGTTCTCCTCTCAGGTATCACCTCTTCAGTCTTTTTGGGCATACCTTCTGCTAACCGTAAAAAAGATTTTACCAGACTTCCCGGTGAATTCCTTACGGTTTAGTTGAGGTATGTAGTCGTGTCCACCCAAAGCACGCGGGATGTCCGCCAACTTGTTGCTGTCATTGCCATCGTTACCGCTGTAGTGCTTGCCATCCTTGCGCTTGGGGCAACGCTGCCTGCCAGGGCACAGCCTACGGCACTGGCCGAGCCGTCAACCCTGACCGAACTGCCCAACGAAGTGAGGCCGGGCCATGACTTGCCCGCCCAGGCCCGGTGCACTTACCCTCCCTACGGGTCATTGTTCATCGGCTGTCGAATCCTGATCAGCGATCACGTCTATTTCATTACCTACCACCTGAAACGCCGGATTATCACCCGCACCTCGATTGCCATCGACGGCGAGACGATAGGTCAGCTGATCCTGGCGTGGGGACTTCCAACCGGGATCAGGCGTGCGGGCTGGATGTCCGAGGTGCACTGGGGAGACCGTTCCGTCTACGTGGGCGCGCGTACTTTTTCGCCGACCAGCCGAACCGCGTTCATATCCTTTGACCTGGAGCCAGGGCAGACTGCACCCTGGACAGGCTTTACCAATAGGGATGGATGAGCAGTTGGACGGGAAGCCCCGATCTGTTATATGATGATTCAGCCAGATTCGGATCGTTCGATGGTGTGCTGAGGAACGATAGAGGATGTTGGAACGGTTTTATGCCCAATTACCGGAATTCGCCCGACCCGATCACCCGTTGATGCGCTATGCGCTGCTGCGCGGCGCGCGCCGCCAGGATCGGCGCGCCCAGGTGCTGCGCTTTATCCTGGGCGTGCTGCTTACACTGCTGCTGCTTGTGCCGGGCTACCAGATTGCGACGGATGTCGGACGTTCGACCCTGGATGCGGCCAACCTGATCGGCAAATTGTTTCTGGTGCTGTACTGGCCGCTGGTCCTGGTTCAGATCATCGCGCGCATTTTTGCGATCAGTTCAACCAGCGGCGTGATCGCCTCTGAGGTCCAGCACGGCACGTGGGATACCCTCAAGGTGACGACAGACGGCGCACAATTGGCACTCAAGACGCGCTGGGCCGCCGTCTTTTACCGGCTGCGCTGGCTGTTGATCCTGCTCGTGGCGGCGCGGGTCGTGTTCATTGTCGGCGCGCTGATCGATCTGACGTCCTTCCAGGGACGCTACCTCGATCTGCTGCTGAGTGGGACGACGCCCTTTGGCCCACCCAACGTCTCGAATGAACTCTCGGTGGTGCTGGGCATTGTGACCACCGCCATGATGATGACGGCCAGTTTGCTCATGCCCTTCACAGCGGTGGCTTTCGACGCGGGGGTAGGGATGCTGCTCGGCACGGTGGCACGTGGGCGGCTGGTCGGCCTTCTGGGGCAGGTCATCCTGATCATTCTTCGCATGGTGGTCACAGGGCTGGCCCTGTTCATAGGGGCGGCAGTGCTCTCACTCGGCACCGCGCGATTCAGTCTGTTCGCGCCAGGCGATAATCCCGTCGGGGCATGGATCGGCGCGCTGTTTGGGATTGGCGAGGGCGATCTGGGCCTGACGCTGCTGCACCTGCCACACGTGCAGCGGTTGTGGGCCGACATCGAGTACGGGGTACTGGTCAGTATCGCGCTGCTCGGCTACGCGCTGCTGCAAGCGGGGCTGGCGAACCTGCTGGTCAAATGGGCGGGACGGCGCGCCACCAAAGCCGATACGCTGTAATTCAATCTTTGCCTCACCCCCAACCCCTCTCCACCAGAGTGAAGAGGGGAGTTGTCCATAGGCTATTGACTTCTCCCAGTTCGGCGAGGTAACGACCAGAGCTACGTCCGTTTGCCGCGCGCCAGGATCGGGAAAACCTGCTCGACCTTGCCATCGCAGACGCCGATCAGTTCGTCCGACAGGTTGACCGCCGTGCAGACATGCACCGGATAAAAGGCAACCTTGTCGCCGATCTGCGGATCAGCACCCGGCCCCAGCCGCACAACCCCGTGTTCCTCGGACATGCTCTCCACGTAGGCGTCCATGCCGACGGCGCGGGCGTATTTCAAATTGAGGCGCGCCGGGACAATATCGCCGGAGAAGGTCTTTGAGCCGCCGTCAACGGTGGCCTTGTCCGGCGCGGGGCGGCTGACAACCGTGCAGAGGATGGACAGCGCCACGTCGTCATAGCTGATAACGCCATACTCGGCCATCATGTAATCGCCAAAGATGTACGTGCCGGGCCGTAGCTCCGTGACGCCGGGAACCTGCGCCGCGTAGCGAGCAGTGGGTGTCGAGCCCAGGCTCACCTCACGGATGGGGAAGCCAGAAACACGCAGCCGATCCGCCAGCGAGGCCATGAGTTCGCCTTCCTCTCTGCCCAGATCGGCAGCCGTGCGGCCTTCTGCCCCGGCGAAGAAGACACTGCGGAAGGTGAACAGGCCGTCGAGTTCCAGACCGGGCAGCGTCATGACCAACCTGCATAGCGCCTCGGCCTTAGCGGGCGGCACACCGGAACGGTTCATGCCCAGGTCGATCTCGACGCGCACGCGGATGGTCGTACCTGCTGCTGCGGCGGCGCTGCTCAGGCCGCGCGCCCCGACTTCGCTATCGACCCCGACGGCAAGGGTGCAGGTACGGGCCAGTTCCGCCGCCCGCCGCCATTTTTCCACGCCGATGATCGGGTAGGCGATGAAAATGTCGTCGCAGCCGCCCGCCGCGAACACCTCCGCCTCGGAAACCTTCGCTACCGTGATCCCGGCAGCGCCTGCCCGCTGCTGGCGGAGCGCGATCTCCGGGACTTTGTGGGTCTTGACGTGGGGGCGCAACTTCGCGCCACTGGCACTGATAGCCGTCTGCCAGTTGCGGATATTGGCATCCATCTTGGGCAGATCAACGAGCAAGCATGGCGTATCCAGGTCAGAAATCGGCGTTCCAGGGCGAATCATAAGTTTATTCTCATTTAGTTCGACATGAATTCTCCCCGCTCCACGCTGTGGAGCGGGGTCGAGGGTGAGGTAAACCGACTCAACCGCCCGCCTGCTTCATTTCGGCGTCGATGGCGGCGGCGAAGGCTTCAAAACGCTGCGCGCCGACCAAGATGTTGCCGTTGATGAAGAAGGTCGGCGTCCCGGACACGCTGTAGCCGATGCCCGCATCGAAGTCGCTCTGAATCTTGGACTGGAATTTGGCGGAGTCCAGGCACGCAGCAAACTTCTGGCTGTCCGCGACGTTCACCTGGCTCGCGTACTGGACGAGCGCATCCCGGCTCAGGTTCTTCTGGTTGTTGAACAGCATGTCGTGATATTCCCAGAATTTGCCCTGCTCGTTGGCGCATTCGGCAGCCAGCGCGGCCCGGTTGGCGTCGGGGTGAATCTGGGTCAGTGGAAAGTTGCGGTAGACGAAGCGGACCTTGTTTCCGTACTTCTCACGGATGAGCGGATACGTTTCCTTGAAGAAGATCTCACAGTACGGGCACTGGAAATCAGAAAACTCGACGATAGTCACTTTGGCGTCAGGTGGCCCCCAGGCTGGCGCGCCTTCCGTGGAAACATTCTGGCGCGGGATGGGCGTGGGCACGGCGGCCACCGAGTCGCGCGGGATGCTGGCGACGGCGGTAGCGACAGCTTCCTGCGCAGCGCCGGAAGCGGCACTGATCACCTCAGCTTTGATGCTGTTGATGGCGTTATTGGTCGTGGTCGAGAACGTGATCCAGGCGACGGCAAACCCCGCGACAAAAAACAGCACGGCGATCACGAAATAATAGATGGTCGCCTGGCTGATGACAATGACATCTCCTGGGCGTGGTTCATCCGGCTGTTTTTCGGGAAGGCGGATCGGTTCTGACGGCTTGACTTCTTGGTTATCCATTGCGTGTAACATCCCATGTAAATACGAGCCAGCCCACTCATTGTACAGACTTTGTGAGCCAGCCGCTACACCGGATTGTTACCAGATTGTCACAGTTATCCCGGTTGCCAGCCAGGCAGTGCTCGTTCTCGCCACGCCGGCTCGCCCAGGGCGCGGATCAGCGACGCGCTCAGTCCTCAACTCACCGCTTTCTTCACGAGCGCCGCAATCTTCGCCTCTTCGGCGGCGGTCAACGCCTTCAGCGCGAAGGAAGTCGGCCACATGGCGCCCTCGTCGAGGTTCGCTGCGTCGTTGAAGCCGAACGTCGCGTACCTCGAGTTGAACTTCGACGCGGGCGTGAAGTAGCAGACGACCCTGCCGTCCTTGTCGGCATACGCGGGCATCCCGTACCAGGTTTTTGGTGAGAGAGCTGGCGCGCTGGCTTTGATGATCGCATGGAGCCGCTCGGCCATCACGCGATCCGGTTCCGGCATCTCGGCGATCTTGGCAAGCACAGCACTTTCCCCAGCCGCTTTGTCCTTGTTCGCGCGCGCTTCGGCCTTCAGTTCCCTGGCGCGCTCCTTCATCGCGGCCCGTTCCTCGTCTGTGAATCCCTTGACCTCCTTGCCCTTCGCGGTGGTGGTCCTGGCAGACTTCTGCGTGTCCTTCTTTGCAAGCTGGCTCATTGAAATCTCCTCTCACCCTGCCTGACAAAACTCATTGGATGAGATGCTGCTACTGAGCAGCGATTTGCCATCTACTCAGTCCTCATCACCCCGATTAGACAGATCAGATCGCAGTCTTATTCCTCGTAGGCTGCACCCGCTGTTTCGGTTTCCCCGCCCGTATCGGCGAACGTGCCGGTGGGCAGCGAAGCGCTGTTCTCGCGGATCGCCATCTCGATTTCGTAGGCGACTGCCGGGTTTTCGCGCAGGAACTGTTTGGCATTTTCGCGGCCCTGACCGAGCATCCCGTCGTTGTAGCGGAAGAATGCACCGCGCTTGTCGATGATGCCCATGCCGACGCCCAGGTCAAGCACGTCGCCTTCTTTGCTGATGCCCTCGTTGTACATGATGTCGAATTCAGCCTGTCGGAACGGCGCGGCCACTTTGTTCTTGGTCACTTTGACACGGGTGCGGTTGCCGATCACGTCCTCACCCTGCTTGATGGCCTGGATGCGCCGGATGTCCAGGCGGATGCTGGCGTAGAACTTGAGGGCGCGTCCGCCGGTGGTCGTCTCCGGGTTGCCGAACATAATGCCCACTTTTTCGCGCAGTTGGTTGGTGAAGATCATGGCCGTGTTACTGCTCTTGATCGCCCCAGCCAGTTTGCGGAGCGCCTGGCTCATCAGCCGGGCCTGCAGGCCGACATGGCTGTCGCCCATCTCGCCCTCGATTTCGGCTTTGGGCACAAGCGCGGCCACGCTGTCCAGCACTACCACGTCGAGCGCGCCCGAACGCACCAGCGACTCGGTGATTTCGAGCGCCTGCTCCGCCGTGTCGGGCTGCGCGATGTACAGGTTGTTCACATCCACGCCGATGCGCTCGGCGTAGTTGGGATCAAGCGCGTGTTCCATATCGACGAACGCGCAGATGCCGCCTCGTGCCTGCGCCTCGGCGATGGTGTGCAGGCACAACGTCGTCTTGCCGGAACTTTCCGGACCGTAAATTTCCGTCACGCGGCCACGCGGAATGCCGCCCACTCCAAGCGCAATATCGACGGCCAGCGAACCGGTGGGGATGACGTTCACCTGCAAATGGTGGGCGTCGCCCAGCCGCACGATGGTTCCGTCGCCAAAGCGTTTTGTCAATTCCTGTAACGTTTTTTCCAGCGCCTGATCGCGCGGCACTTCTTTAGACATTTTGGCCTGCCTGTTTCCATGCTCATCTTAGAACGACTGTTCTAGTTTAGCCTGTTCTGTTTGGGTTGTCAAGAAAATCGTCACAGCGGCTATTCCCAGAAGCAGAGAGCTTAACAGGTAGCGCGCCGATCAGCCAGTGGTCAGGTGTGAACTGTTCTAGCAGACTGTCCATCACGGCCTTTTTCCACATCGTTTCCTGATCGGGCTGGAAAGTGGGCCGGTCCTTTATTGGTCTGTTTCGCCGCGCGGCTTGTCGATTTCAAAGAGCACTATAAACTTGACGGCGTACAAGTCAGGGTGTGGCAACTTCGAGAACCGGTGAAGACTGAATCCGATCTACGTACCTTGATAGCGGCTTACCCGGCGCTGGCGCTGCGGGACCGGCTGCACATGGCGATCCGGTGGCGGGTATGCCCGCTGCGTGCCATTGCGGCGTGCGTGCCCGACCAGGGTGTGATCGTTGACCTGGGCTGCGGGCACGGTCTGTTTGCGCAGCTTCTGGCTCGTACCGCGCCAGCGCGCAGCGTGATCGGGATCGATCTCGATGCACGCAAGATTGCGCTGGCCCAGACGTTGAAGTTGCCAAACTTGCGGTTTATCGCGGGCGACGTGGCGGCGGTGAGCGTACCGCTCGCACAGGCGGTGACCATCCTAGACGTGTTCTATCTGATTCCCTACGCGGCACAGGAACAGCTGCTGGAAGCATGTGCGCAGAAACTCGCGCCGGGCGGGACAATTGTGCTGAAGGAGATGGCCGAGCGCCCGCGCTGGAAGGTGGGCCTGAACTGGCTGGAGGAAACGCTGGCCGTGCATGTCCTGGGCATCACCGAGAGTGACGGCTCCAAGCGCTTTTTCTTCCGGTCCCGTGCCGGATGGCAGGCGCTTTTGTCGCGCCTGGAGTTCAGTGTCGAGACGATCCCGCTGGATCGCGGCTATTACCATCCGCATGTTGTATTTGTCGCTCGAAAGCGTTAAGGGAATATGTCCGTAGAACCTCGCCCCCAACCCCTCTCTGCAAGCAGAGAGAGGCGCAGATCAGAACACAACACCCGATGGTTCCCCCTCTCCGAATCTGGACAGGGGACAGAGGTGAGGTCAGCACCGTGCCGCGCCTGATTGTGAACGCCGACGACTTCGGGCTGACTGAAGGCACAAACCGGGCAATCGTTGATGCGCATCGCACGGGGATCGTGACCAGTACGTCGCTGCTGGCGAATGGCGTTGCCTTCGAGCACGCCGTCGCGCTGGCTCGCGGGGTGCCCTCACTCGGTGTTGGCGTGCACCTGACGCTGACCGAGGGGTTACCCGTTGCGCCGGGCGTGGCTGCCGATCTGTTCCCAGCCGGGCAGGGCAGGCTGCCCCTGAGCAACCAGCCCTATGTTCGCGCCCTTGCCGCCGGACGACTGCCCCGTGCGGCCATCCGCCGCGAGTTTGAGGCGCAGGTCGGCAAGGTTGTGGCGGCGGGTATTCAGCCGACGCACATCGACGGGCACAAATACATTCACCTGCTGCCGGGCATCACCACAATTGCGGCGGAAGTGGCTCGCCAATACGCGATCCTGGCCCTGCGCGTGCCGCATCGCCTGGGCGACTGGCCGCTGTCGCGCGCCGGGCGGCTGCCGGGGCTGCTCGTGATCGCGCTGATGGGCACGCTGGCCTATCGTGTCGTACAGAAGGTGGGACTGCACGTGCCGGATCGTATGGTGGGCTTCGTTGATACCGGACACCTGACTCCCGGCGCGATCCGGCGTTTGCTGCGCACGCCACGCCCTGGCGTCACAGAGGTACTATGCCACCCTGCGTATCGCTCGGCCCAACTGGACGCACTGCTGGCGCAGGGCTATCGCTGGATCGCAGGCTACGATTTCGACGGAGAGACGACAGCGGTGGGCGATCCGGCAGTACGGCGAAGCCTTGAAGCGGCGGGCTGGTCGCTGTATTCGTTCAGCACAGCATTCGACAGATGATCATGGGCTGCCATTTAACCTACCCAACCCGCACGGTCTTCAGCCTGATGAGGAGGCCGTCACGGAGCGGCGGACAATGCGAGGGTCAAATCAACTGTCTTAAGTTCAGTAAGCATCAGGGCTGTGGTCGCGCCAAATTTGATCGGTTGCGGCTTCGCGTGCTCCATCCTACTGATTGCACGAAAAGTGCCACTGCCCCTGTGTTTTCGAGCCTGACAGGCTTGTTGAGATTAGTTGGGGTAAATAAAAGGGACAGGGGAGTTGGCGTTGACCTACGCTCCCGGGACGAGAGGTCCGAGTACCATCGGCGCTGGCGGGCTTAACTGCCGGGTTCGAGAAGGGACCGGGTGTACCCCC
>JAJPHV010000029.1 GCA_021325095.1 Chloroflexota bacterium
GGCCGAGCTTACCGCCCAGGGAGCGAAGCCAGTGCAATGCTTCAGGCTGCCAAGTCTGGTCAACGTGATAGAGAAAGGCAGCCGCAGCCAGAACCATGAAGAAGACGCGCCGCATGTGTTCAAGTGTCTGCACACGCAGGTTTTCGACATCCACGCCCGCCTCTTGGTCGAGACGATAGGGATGCTCAATATCGGGACGACAGCGCCAGGTGACGAACACGACCTCGGCATCGGCCATCGTCTGGATAGGCCGATTGGTGAGCAGGCCAATGTCCCGATCCCGATCCGGGTCATGAACCGTGAGCAACCACAACGGGTCGGGTTCATCGGGCAGATAGACGGTCAACCAACCAAGCGCGACGCGCACCGTGCGGGTCTTGCGGGCGTGGGTGAAGGTCGTTTCCAACTTGAGCCGGGTAGGACTATCCGTCAAGAGGGCACCCACCGTGGTGCGCTCAAACCGATGGTCAAGGCTGTTCCAGACATCGACCAGACGGTCTTCATGCTGTACACGGATGATAAAGGTGGCTGGCGTCTGCTGGATGTGGGCGAACAACTTTTGGTCATCCAGCCCCGAGTCCGCGACCAAACACAGCGGGTGCTCCGGGTATAACTGGCGCGTGGTCGTGATGGCCTGCATCAGTTCGACATTTTCACTCAAGAATTCGCGGGTGTAGGAGAACCACTGGGCATAGGTCACGACCGGTTCCGGCAGATTGACCACGCATGCGGTCAACGCCGGATACCCGCGCGCCAGGCGGGCTTTCCCCTGGCGGTCCGGCGGACAGCTTTTATGGATTGTCGAAACCCCTTCCAGGTCATGGGTATACGGCTTTTCAAAATTCACCGGGTCTATTGCCACTACCAATTCGTTCGCGCTATAGTGGGCCACTGTCGCTTGGCCGAGCGCATACAAGCCCTGCTGCAACTGCGATGCACTTAACCGCCGGTTCCAGATGAAGCGGTACATCCGGCGCGCCATGTCGAGAATGTAGCGACTGCCATCCCGCACCCCGCGTGCCATATGGGTGATGAGCGGCGAGTGGCCTGCCAGAATCCCTAACACCATCAGCACGCTCACGACTCGCAGCCGTTTCTCCGGTAGCTGCCTCAACAGCGGTTCCAAATACTGCTCGGCATCTTCCACCAATTCGGCCACCGGCAACCCTTCGCCTGGCGGTATGCTTATCATGGTTCTGCCTGTGAGCTTGGTTCTGATTCTCACCCTAACCTTGCCTCATTTGGCAGAACTTCTCAATACCCCCACCACTTATGGCTAATCACCAGATGCCATGACTCCTTTGCGATGTAGAACTGGCTATAGTGTATGGATTTGCATTGATAGGAGGTGTGAAGTAGTTCACTGTTGGTCGCAACAACTCGAAAGACGGTGGCCGCTCACCGCGTCTAGATCGTGGTATCCAGACGTTGACAGTCAATTGTCGAACTCTTAAAATTCAACAGTGGAGATTGACATTCCAGTAAATAATGACGGTGTGGACTATGGAGTATAGGGACTACTACAAAATCCTCGGCGTGGATAGAAACGCCAGCGAAAAAGAAATCAAAAAGGCGTACCGCAAACTGGCTCGCCAATACCACCCGGACATGAACCCCGGTGATAAGACCGCCGAGAAGACCTTCAAAGAGATCAACGAAGCCTACGAGGTCTTGAGCGACGCTGACAAACGCGCTAAATACGACCAGCTGGGCGCCAATTACCAGCAGTGGCAGCGCATGGGCGGCCAGGGCGCCGGCGGCTTCAACTGGTCGGATTGGATGGCGGGCGGCACACCCGGCGGTTCGTACCGCGTGGAGTTCCACGAGGGCGGCGGCCCCGACTTCTCGGATTTCTTCTCCAGCATTTTCGGTGGGGGCACACGCACCCGCGAAACTTATCGCCAGCCCATTCGCGGGCGTGATCTTGAACAGCCCATCGAGATCACCCTGGAAGAGGCCTTCAAGGGGACGGAGCGCGTTCTGAACCGGGGCGGCAAGAGGCGCACCATCCGCATTCCACCGGGCGCGCGCGAAGGCACTCGTATCCGCGTGGCGAACGAGGGCGAACCCGGTTACGCAGGTGGACAGCAGGGCGATCTGTTCCTGATCGTCTCGATCAAGCCGCACCCGGCCTTTGAACGGCAGGAAGACGATCTGTACACCGACCTGAAAGTTGATTTGTATACGGCGGTGCTGGGCGGCGAGGTGTACGTGCCGACCCTGGCCGGTGACGTGAAACTGCGCATCCCGCCGGGCACGCAGTCCGGCCAGACGATCCGTATCAATGGCCGGGGGATGCCGCACCTAAAGAATCCCGACCAGAAGGGCGATCTGTATGCGCGGGTGCTGGTTCAGATTCCAACCAACCTGAGCGCAGAGGAACGTACCCTGTTCGAGCGGCTCGCCGAGTTACGCCAGAAACACGAATAAGCGGCAGCCCGCCACAGAATCGCAAAGAATCATCGACAGGGCGGATCAGGTGTCCGCCCTGTGTGTTTCAGAATGATATTCATGTTGGAGCGATTGATGGACAGGAAAAATTGCGATGTATTGACCTCCCCCCCTCCCCCCCTCTCCGCTTCGCATAGAGGGGGCATTAGCAGTGTTTCGACTCCCCTCTCCAGTTGGAGAGGGGCCGGAGGTGAGGTCAAAAAGCCCCTAATATCGTTCCTCACGATGTTCATTCTGGCCTTGTTCCTCGCGGCCTGCGGCAGCCAGAGCGCCCTGACGCCACGCGCCATCATCGACAAGGATGGGAAGGACGCCAGCCTTGTCAGCTTTTCGCAAGCAGCGCAGCCTACCCCTACCGCTGTGTCGCCCACGCTGGTCGCCCAGGCGGATGCGGCGCAGGCCGTCCTGATCAACGTTTACCAGCGCGTCGATCCCTCCGTCGTCAACATCGAAGTCAGCACCGATAACACGGAAATCCTGGATACCAGCGGCTCCGGCTTCGTGATCGACCCGGACGGCCATATCGTCACCAATTCGCACGTTATCCAGGATGCAAAGTCGATCCTGGTCACGTTCTACGACGGCTACACGGCGACGGGTGAACGAGTCGGCGCTGACGAGTACAGCGATCTGGCCGTCATCAAGGTCAAGGTTGCCAGAGAGCATCTCTCCCCGGTGACGCTCGGCGACTCGTCCAATTTGCAGGTCGGGCAGCGCGTCGTCGCCATCGGCAACCCGTTCGGCTTGCTCAGTTCGATGACCACCGGCATCATCAGCGCCACCGGGCGGACGCTGCGTTCCGCCTACCTGTTGAATCCGCGCAGCAACCAGAACACCGACTACAGCAACCCCTCCATCATCCAGACCGACGCGCAGATCAACCCCGGCAATTCGGGCGGCCCGCTGCTGGACATCAACGGCAAGGTGATCGGCGTCAACACTGCCATCCGCACCGATTCGGGCGTTTTCCAGGGCGTGGGCTTCGCCGTTCCGGTGAACACCCTCAAACGCATTGTGCCGCAGTTAATCAAGAATGGCAGGGCCGAATACTCGTGGCTGGGCGTGGACTCCTTAAGTGGACGGGGTGGCCTGAGCGTGGCGGCGCTGGCCGAACCGCTCGGCTTGCCAGTCAATCATGGCGTGCTGATTCGCTCAGTGCTGGACAATTCCCCGGCGGCGGCGGCAGGCTTGCGCGGCGGCAGCAAGACCACGACTGTACGGGGCATTGAGGTGACGGTGGGTGGGGACATCATCGTGGCGATCAACGGCCAACCGCTGCGGGACATGGACGCGCTGATCGCCTATCTGGTGGAGAACACCGCGCCCGGCGACACGATCACGCTGACCATTATCCGCGATAACCAGACCTTCGACGTGAAGGTGACGCTCAAGGCCCGGCCTTCGGGCGGGAGTTGAGCTCTCGCCCAGCCAAGTTCATCCAAAGTCATGTATATAGCGGAAGGTAACTCGTGTCCCACCGCTGAGACGACGATCAAGCTCACCCAACCAGAATGCAGGAACCTTGAAGCCCAAAACTGCTGCTTTCTTAAACTCCAAAGATGTGCAATTGAGGTCTCCTGCGCTTATCGTCGTGCTATCTGTACGTCTTTTCCCTTCAGTATGAATTTCCCATTGGCGACCATCACACGCAAAAACCCGAATCGCTTTCCACCACATTGAGGGTGTATCATCTTTCAGCACGATCTCCACCTGGTCAGCGGCTACTACACTCGATTCTATGATGGGTTCAACCGCATCTCTAGTGTTAGGAAGGTAGGCACACATAGTCTCCTCCTTCACACATCCAAATTCAATGTGAATCGTGTTTTCACAAAACATACAAAAATAAGTGACTCCTCCTGCTGTGCAAACCTGCCGACATTCGCTGTGATCGAAATCTTCCCACCTAATTTGAGGTCCGCCCGGCTGTCCTCCTAATGTCCCATTTGGGTCAGAATTTAATCGGGTTGTACCTCTATGCGAGGTGGCAGCATTAACAGACAGTAGGAGAATAATCAGATAAAAAGTGCTCGCCCATAATCTCAAGATTTTCTTCAAGGATGTTCCTTAGCTGATCCTGCTGCTAAAAGGTCTAAAGCTGCTTACGAACCAGGCGTAATACCATTTCCGCGCTTGTTCAAATGGCGCTCCACAATGCGGACACGACAGCCCGTGCGGATGAAAGTAATCCAGCAGCCAGGCGTAACTGCTCTGGCGCGACATCAACGCCACGATGGGAAACTCAATCGGCATGACCCACCTCTCTCACCAGCCGGTTCTGAGTTTACCGCCCCTTGCACTTGTTCCTTACATGAGCCACCATTTCAGGTACACGCTTTCCAATTAATGAAGTACCGAATCTTGGATATGGTTCAAGATTTTCTGCCTGAACTGGCGAGGTTGGGGCGTACACTACCTCCGCGCCTCGATCAGCTCGATCACCTGCAACAGTACGCGGCGCACGCTTGACTTCTGCGTGGCGATGCATGGCATAACCGTCACGTCCGGCCCGGCATTTGTGCCGCGCCGCACCTCGTCCAGCGTGGCGCCGGGCAGATCGCTCTTGTTGGCCGCGACCAGGTACGGCACGGAGTGGAAACTGGAAAAGAGGCTGATCAGTTCTGCCGCATCGGGGAAGGAGGGACGATCCGTGCTGTCCACCAGGACGATGAAAGCGTCCATTTCCCTGGCAAGGATGTCCCACATGAAGTTGAAACGGGTCTGGCCCGGCGTGCCGCTCAGGTGCAGGATGCGCCCGTCGATCTCGACGCGGCCATAGTCCATGGCGACGGTGGTTTCGCTCTTGATGCCCCGGTCTTCGGTGGTGATCTTCTTTTCGGTGGTGACGACATCAATATCGGAGATGGTGCTGACAAAGGCGGTTTTGCCGGAGTTGAATGGCCCTGTGACGATGACTTTGTATGTGCTGGCTGACACACCGCCCTCCCTGAGCAATATTTGAAGCGCGCCATCTGTGTTCATCATGAGCATCATTGTACTCGTGCGGCGGGCCTTTTTTCAAGCGGCATTGTCAGGTCTGGGCTTCGCGTTTGAAGTCCATGAAGCGGTAGCCCACGCCCCGTTCGGTCTGGATGTATTTGGGGTTAGAGGGATCTTCCTCGATCTTCTCCCGCAGGTAGTTCACGTACAGCCGAACGTAGTGCGTTTCGTCCCGATATTCGTAACCCCACACCTTCGCCAGAAGCTGCTCGTGCGGAACCGTCCAGCCTGCGTTCTCGATCAGATGATAGAGCAGGCGGTACTCGGTAGGGCGCAGCTTGATGTGCTCGCCGTTGACGATCACCTCCCGGCGATTGAAGTCCACGCTCAGACGATCATCGATACGCAGCAGGGCTTTTTCTGGCGTGCTGGGCATTTCGGCCCGGCGCAGCACGGCTCGAACGCGGCTGGACAGTTCGCGCGGGCCGAACGGCTTGGTCACGTAGTCGTCGGCCCCCAGTTCCAGCCCGACCACTTTGTCGTCCTCTTCGCCTTTGGCCGTCAGCATAATGACCGGGATCGTCGAGAACTCGCGCAGCATCCGCAGCGTCTCGAAGCCATCCAGTTCGGGCATCATTACGTCTAGCAGAATGACGTCCGGTAGCTGGGTGCGCACGGCCTCCAGCGCCTCCAGGCCGTTGTGGGCCTCGATGACCTGATAGCCTTCCAGTTCCAGGTTCATGCGGATGAACCCGATCATGCGTGGCTCGTCGTCCACCACCAGAATTCGCTTGAGTTCACGCGGCGCGGAGCGCGGAACTTTTGTGGTCAAGAGTCGCTAACCTCTTTCCTATTCGCGGAAGGGCTTGAAGACTTCTTCCTCTTCACCGCTCGGCATCACCTCGATGAAGTTGATGCGCCACATCGGAAAAACCACGGTGGTCACGTCGGGCAGGATGTAGTGGACTTCCTTGTTGTCTTTGCGCCGGGGGTGCATCCCGACGATACAGGTGTCCGTCGGCTCAGGGAAGCGCTCGCACTCGACCACAACCGGGTCTTCATTCGAGATGTGAAGCAGAAGGGTATACGCCATTGCTCTTCCAATTTCCTCATTGATACTTGAAGTACACGTGACAAACCAGCTTGCCGAGCCTCACTTCGTCACCATCGCGCAGCACACGCGGTTGGTTCGGGATCAAACGCTGGCCGTTGAGGTGGGTCCCGTTCACGCTGCCCAGGTCAACCAGAGTCAGCGTATCCTCACCACGCCGGATCGCGGCATGAATGCGCGAAACGCCTTTTTCCTGGGCGCCAAACGGCGTCAGGTCAAGACTGAGGTTAGAAGCGGTGGGGCTGTTGCGGTCTGCGCGGCCCAAGATCATCTCCTCTTTGGGTTGCAAGATGAGCGGTTCCGCCGCATCTCGAATGTGGATAATGATCGACGCCTGCCGTCCGAAACGGGCCGTTCCCCAGGTGTTCCTGCCGACCAGTTCGCTGGTGACACCGACCAGTTTGTTGGTCGCCAGTGTTGCTCGCTCTCCAACCAGTATCTGGCCGCACTCCTCACAATAGAAAATGCCTTCCATGTTGCTGTGTGCGCAGTAGGGGCAAGTATTCATGATAGTGTGCGCAAAGGCCCCGCAGAAGATCGATGGGGCAAGCGCCGGTTCCTCCTTCGAGATAGTTGTGCCATGATTGTCGGGTTCCGACTCACGCCACCAGCACGTTCTTGACCAGTTCTCAACCTGCATCAATCTTTGTGATGGGGATGGTATGCCTCCATGGGGTCCTGCCCTTTCAGTGAACACGGTCAGGAATCCGTAGAAATGGATCCTGTTTGCAGGGAGCTGGTTCTGACCGGAGCAGTATTGGCATTGGCCGCCAGCAAAAGCCGCGTTCCATACTTGAGCGTCTTGTGCCCCTCCTCGGACAGCATGTTGGTCTGCGAGACACGGCGCGCCTCGGCCATGGCTGCGTTGGCAAGTTCCTCCTGCCCGGCAGAGAGCAGGCGAGTCGCCAGATTTTCCAGGCGGCGGGTCGCCTCCTGCACATCGCCACGCGCCAGCGCCTCTCCCGCCTTTTCTTGCATCCGGTACAACGTCAGCTTGCCAAGCGCGTCCAGAATCACCAGCGGCGGCTCCTCTACCGGAGGCTGGGCCGATACTTCCACGCTGGTGTCGGCAATCACCCGGTAGCCCAACATTTGCTCGCGCAAGATGTCGGCCATGACGTTGATCCGGATCAGGCTGCGGAAGCCTGGTTTTTGCCCCGGCGGAATCTGCAACTGCATGATGAGCGAGGCTGTGCTGGTGGCCTGCAACTGGCCGATCAGGATCGGATCGGTGGTCAGCGAGACCGGCTGCGGGTTGGGCATCAGCCGGAAAGCCGACTCGATCTTGATATCCGGGTCGGGAGCCAGCGACACAGAAACACGCTCGGCAAAAGCCTGCCCCAGCGTCCGCACTTTATCGTTCAGGAAGCGCACCACCGCATTGGGCGAGTTGATGTACTCGGACGTGCCGCCGGTGCGGCTTGCCAACTGGTCGAGGAAAACATCATTCCACTCTTCCCCGATGCCCATCGCACTGATGCCAATGCCGTCTTGAGCAGCCCGGTCAGCCAGGGCAAGGCATTGCGGTTCGTCGCCATAGGTACGCCCGTCGGTAATCAAAATAATGTGGTTGACCAGGTTGCGGGACACGTTGCGCAGGACTTCTTTGTATCCCGCTTCCAGCCCCTGAAACATCTCGGTGGCGCCGTTGGCCTGTGTCATGGTGACTTTGGCCTTGAGGCCCGGTTTGTCGGTCACGAGCGCCGAAGGAACCAGAACCTCCGCCCGGTCACTGAAGGTGACAATCGCCAGGCGATCCTTATTGGTAAGCTGGTCAATGATCTGGTGGGTCGCCACCTTGACCCGTTCCAGGCGCGGCCCCTTCATGGACAGGCTGTGGTCAACGACAATCGCCAGGTTTAGCTGGCTCTCAAGCTGCTGCATCCCCCGGCTGCGATCCGGGAGCAATTCGGCCAGGACATAAAGCACCTGGGCTTCATTCAGAATGGGAATGACCCGTTTGCTGGGTGTCACGCGCAGCGTAAAGTAGGGCTTGTTTTCAAGTGGCCCAGACTGCTGCCGCCGTGCGTCGTACCTGTCACGCGCAACCGCATCACCCAGGACTTCATAAGCAGCCGCAATTTCACGGAACTGGACGGCTGCGCCCTGGCTGGGGTTGGAATCGGGGTGAAGTCGGCGGGCAAGGTTGCGATAAGTACTGCGAATATCTTCCAACGAAGCGCTTGGCGACACTCCCAGAATCGCGTAAAGGTCCTGCGCGTTATTCATGCGCCCTCGTGTTTCCTGACATCAACCCGGCATCTGGATCAGGATCACCGTGATATTGTCGGGGCCTCCCCGCTCGTTGGCAACTGCTATGAGCTGATCACACGCCTCCTGTGGGCTTCTAGCAGCCTGGACGATCTGCTGGATGTTGGATGGAGAGACCATATTCCACAGCCCATCGCAGCACAGGATCAGGCGCGCACCTGCCGGAAGCCGGTGGGTGATCGCATCGACTTCAAGGTTTTCGCTCTGGCCGATAGCCCGGTACAGCACGTTGCGCTGTGGATGTGCCGCGGCTTCTTCGGGCGTGAGCTGGTCAAGCTCGATCAGGCGTTGCACCAGGGAGTGATCTCGTGTAATCTGTTCGATGCCGTCCGACGTGATCAGGTACGCGCGGCTGTCGCCCACGTGCGCGATGTAGACCAGGTCGCCGATCAGCGCTGCCGCAGTGACCGTCGTGCCACCTTCGGGAATCTCGCCCGAAACGGCCTCGTTGGCTTTCTGAACGGCCTCACTGAGCACCTCGGAGATGATCGGCCTGTCGGCGTCCGGGCCTACAAACAAGTTCTGGACAAAGTTCTCGACGACGTACTTGGCAATGGTGCGGACTGCGATGGCCGAAGCGCGTTCGCCGTCGTGGTGACCGCCCATGCCGTCGGCCACCACAAACAGGCCAAAGTCCGGTTGCGTTTCTACGCTCATGGATGTGCAGAACAAGGCGAACAGCGAATCCTGGTTATTGGTACGCACCATGCCGATGTCGCTGCTCATGCCGTAAATGGCGTGCTTACCGGATTTGGTGGCGGGTTCAATCGGTGGCAATTGGCGGGTGGCTCCAAAGGCTGGCGTCGCGTCAAGGGTGTCCGCTTCGCTAACTTCCTGCCGGGAGGCTCTGGCAGGTGTCTGGACCATTGGCGCAGGTGTAGCCGCATTGATGGCTGCGCCGGGCGCGGCGATTTCTGGGGCAGGGCTGCCCGGCCCTTTGTCGTTGATAGTGTTGTTTTCGGCCTGCACGCCGAACAAACGGCGCAAAAATTCCATGGCGGTCTTTCTCCGGGGTTACGGGTTCAGCGCATAAAGGTAGTGATCGGTTGATCCAATGTACAGTACCCCGTCAACAACAGTGGCTGAGGAAGCGATAGGCCCGCCGGTCTCGAAGGACCACCGCAGCTTTCCTTTTTTCACTTCGATGCTGTACACGTTGCCATCCACGCCCCCAAAGTACAGTGCGTTGTTGGCAAAACAAGGCGAGGAGACCACCTGCCCCTTCGTCTCGAATTTCCAGATTTCCTTGCCGCTGGCCGTCACGTCCAGCGCGTACAGGTGGCCGTCCGCAGAACCAATGTAGAGGGTCTTGCCGACGACCAGCGGCGACGAGATGATGGGTTTGGAGGTACGGTAGCGCCAGGCCGCCCAGCCCGAGGCACAGTCCAGGGCATATACGTGCCAGTCTTGCGAACCCACGTAAGCGATCTCGTCCTGAACGAACGGTGAGGAAGTCACGGCCCGTTTGGCCTTGAAGCGCCACTTGACCGCGCCTGCCAGGTCCAGCCCGATCACGTCTCCGCTTTCCGTGCCGACGATGATCCTTTCGGTAGTGACAGCGGGCTTGCTGCGGATCGGTGCACCGGCCTCAAGCTTCCAGATCAGGCGGCCCGTCGTCAGCCGCACCGCGTACAGCCTGCCGTCGTCGCTGCCGAAGAAGGCGTGTCCGTGCTGGACATTCACCGAGGAACGGATTGGCCCGGCGGTCTGGAACGTCCACTGGATTTTGCCTGTGCGCAAATCGACGGCGTACAGCGTGTTGTCTTCCGAGCCGAAGACAATCAGGTTTTCGTCGGCGGCAACGCCGGGCGTGCCGACGATCCCACCTTCCGTCGCAAATTTCCACTTGAACGCGCCGTCGGTGACGCTGACCGCATACAGATTGTTGTCGTAGGCCCCAACGTACACGAGGCCCTTGTAAACCACCGGGGTCGAGCGAATCTCATCTTCACACTTGAATTTCCACAGCGGCGCGATCTTCCCCGCATCCCCATACTGGTCGAAGCTGTCGTCGGCGACTGCGCCTCCCGCCGCAGTCAGCCTGAGCGCCGCATTGGCCGCGCGGCCCATGTTCTCAATGGCATCCTTCATGGCGGTGGCGCTTGGGAAGCGATCTGCCGGTTCATAGGCCAGCGCGCGGTTGACAATGGCCTCAAATTCCGGTGGACATTTCGGATTAAACTGGCTGATCGGGCGTTCCATGAAGCTGAACGGCGGCTCAAGGCGCGGGTCACGGCGGGTCAGGATGTGGTGGAACGTCGCGCCAAACGCATAAATATCGCCCGCCGGCGAGGCTTCGCCGCGATACTGCTCAGGCGGTGAGTAGCCTTCCGTGCCGATCATGGTTCCCTTCTGGTTAAGCTGGAAGGTCTTGGCAATGCCGAAGTCGATCAAGCGCAGCTTGCCTTGCTGGTCGATCATGATGTTGGACGGCTTGATGTCACGGAAGATGATCGGCTCCGGCTGGTGCGTGTGCAGGTAGCCGAGCACGTCGCACAATTCAATGGCCCACTTGATCACCATGTCCATCGGCAGGAAGTCCGGCATGGAATTGATGATCGCTTCCAGGTCTTTGCCGGTGATGTACTCCATCACCAGGTAGGCCCGATCCTTGTTGGAGAAGTAGTCGTAAATCTTCGGGATGGAGGGGTGGCTCAGTTCGGCCAGAATGTTCGCCTCTCGCTCGAAGTTTTTCAGGGTCATTTCGCGTAGATTGGGGTCTTGCGCCAGATTGAGCATCTCCTTGACCGCCACGTAGCGCTGGACGGTGGGGAAATGCATGTCACGAGCCTGGTACACCGACCCCATGCCCCCGACGCCCAGTACACCTGTGATCTTGTAGCGGTTCTGCAAGACGGAATTGACTTGAAGGGTTCCATCAGCCCCTTGAGGCCGCTTGGGATCGCCTCCGGCGAACTTCTGCGTATCTACCATAGCTTGACCCTTGAAAACAGGATTAGGCCGAACGACAAGGTACAAAACATGATATTACGTTATTATAGTAGCGCACACATTTGAATGCAATCGCAAGCTCATCAATGATTTTCGGGGAGAGGTCAACACCCATCTTGAGTTTGGATAGCCGCCTCGAAGTACCCTACTCACTCTATCTCCACATTCCCTTCTGTGGCACACGCTGTAGTTACTGCGCCTTCAATACCTACACCCATGTCGAGGCGCTCATCCCGGCTTATGTGGCTGGCCTGTGCCGCGAATTGTCGTGGCTCGGCACAGGCCAGCCCGTCCACACCATCTACTTCGGGGGCGGCACGCCCAGCCTCCTCTCGCCATCACAGGTCGCCGACATCCTGGCGGCGTGCCAGCGCGCCTTCGATGTTCCCCCGGACGTTGAAATAACACTGGAAGCCAATCCGGGGTCAATTGGCGACGACTACTTGGGCCGCCTGCGCGAGACCGGCGTGAATCGTCTGAGCGTCGGGATGCAGTCAGCCCATGCCCAGGAACTGAAGCTGTTCGCCCGCCAGCACGACGTGGACGATGTAGCACGGACGATCAGCGCTGCCCGGCGTGCCGGGTTCGACAACCTCAACCTCGACCTGATCTACGGCGTACCGTACCAGACGCTTGACATGTGGCGGGTCAGCGTGGAGGCAGCGCTGGCCCTCGGCCCCGATCACCTGTCATTGTATGCACTCGGCCTGGAAGCTGGTACGCCGCTGGCGAAGTGGGTGGAGCGCGGCTGGCTGCCCGCGCCGGACGACGATCTCGCCGCCGATATGTACGACCTGGCCGACTCGCTGGTGTGCCAGGCCGGATTGAGCCAGTACGAGATCAGCAATTGGGCCAGGCCCGGATTCGCCTGCCGCCACAACCTGCAATACTGGCGGAACCAGCCCTACCTGGGCCTGGGCGCGGGCGCGCACGGCTATGTGGCGGGCATTCGCTACGAGGTCGTGCGCCCGATTCAGCGCTACATCGATCTGGCGATGCAGCCAGTTGACGCTGCGCCGCTGCCCTTCCCGCTCACGCCGACAGTGGAGCATCACGAGCGCATTGACGACGCGGGCGCGATGGCCGAACATATGTTGACCGGGCTGCGGTTGGTCGAGGAAGGCGTGAGTGCAGAAGGCTTCCGGCAGCGCTTCGGCGTCCCGATCCAGGACGTGTACGGTGAGCAACTCGACTGGCTGACGCGCTATGATCTGCTGCGGCAGGACGGCGACAGGTTACGCCTCACCGCGCGGGCGCGGCTGTTGAGCAACCAGGTGTTCCTGCGCTTTATTACGAATCTGAACTCGTCCATCTGAGCAACGCCGCGTAGCACAGATGGTCGGAGGTGTGCCCTGCCATTTTCGGCACGATTTTTAACAGCGCATTCGTCATCGTCCGTTGGCCGACCAATCGCTTGTCAGGATCGGAATTAAACTCCCCAAAGGTCGGTTCATGGGCAAGTTGGGTGAAGCAGGAAGTTAGCGATGATAGGGCTTTCTCTGCAACAGTGGAGCGAAGGGCATGAATGCGGATGAGCTATTA
>JAJPHV010000130.1 GCA_021325095.1 Chloroflexota bacterium
CCCGTAAGGGCAATCGATGAGGTCGATGCTAGCACAGAAAGGAGAGATGCGCAATTCCGCTGCTGTCGCGTCAACGCGACAGTCCCCTTGCGCTAAATTACCTATGGATGAACAACAAGTCACTACCCAGGCCCCTGACGTAGCGGCGACGATTGCCGCGCTGCAAGAACGCTTCCCCGGCGACGTGAAGCCGGATGATCGCAAGGGCTATAGCGGGATCATCGTCAACAAGGAGAAGCTGGTCGAGATTGCCACTGCCATCCGCGACGACTACGGTTTCAACTACTTGTCGAGTGCGACGGCGGTGGACTATCTGGGCCAGGGCGACCACCTGGAAATGGTCTACCATGCCTTCAGCGTCCCGGCGGGCGGGCCGGGGCTGATCTTCAAGGCCCAGACCAGCCGTGACAACGCCTCCATTCCGAGCTTGATTCGTGTCTGGCCGGGCGCGGACTTCCAGGAGCGCGAAGCCTATGACCTGTACGGCATTCGCTTCCCCGGTCACCCCAATCTGAAGCGCATCCTGCTCTGGGATGGCTTCGAGGGCCACCCGATGCGTAAGGATTGGCGCGAGGCGTACTACGAGGAAGAGAACAAGCCTTTCGACACGCGCTGGCCGAGCGGCCACGTGTTCCGCGCCGAGGAGTACAACCCCTTCGGCCACAACGTCAAGTACCCGGCAGGCTTCACCCTGGACGACTTCAACCCCATCACCGAGCAGGAACTTCAGCTTGGCATGAACATGGGCGTGCAGATCGAGGGCGATCCCAACTTCCCGACGGATCGAGTCACGGTCAACCTCGGCCCGCACCACCCAAGCACACACGGCGTGTTCCGCATGATGGTCAGCCTGAACGGCGAGACCATCGAAGACTTGCAGCCAGTGATGGGCTACCTGCATCGCAACCACGAAAAGATCGGCGAGCGCAACACCTGGTTCGGCAACATGCCCTTCACGGATCGCCTGGACTACATTTGCAGCATGTCCAACAACCTGGGCTATGCGCTGGCCGTTGAGCAGTTGATGGGATCGCAGATCAACGTGCCGTATCGCGCCGAAGTGATCCGGGTGCTGATGGTCGAGTTGACGAGAATCGTCAACCACCTGTGGGCAATTGGTTTCCTTTTGAACGACCTGGGCGCGTTCTTCACCCCGGCTCTGTACGCCATCGAAGCCCGCGAGTACATCCTGGATTTCTTCGAGGCGACGGCGGGCAGCCGCATGATGTGTAACTACATGCGCTTCGGCGGGGTGTTTAAGGACATCCCGGAACGTATCCGCAGTGTGGCGAATCTGATCAATGACCGGATTCGTGACATGGATACGATGGACTACCTGAAGCAGTTGATCACCGAGCGCCTGCCGCGCGTCGTGGACGAACTGGATCGCTTCCTGACCAGCAGCGAGATCATCATCAGCCGCACGCAGGGCGTCGGGCTGCTGCCGCCCGAAATGGCGATTGCCTACAGCGCGGCGGGGCCGCTACTGCGCGCCAGCGGTGTGCCATATGACATTCGCAAGGCGCAGCCCTACAGCATCTACCCCGAACTCGACTTCGATGTGTCGGTGCGCTACAACGGCGACATCTATGACCGCTACCTGATCCGTATGGACGAAATGCGCCAGAGCCTGCGCATCCTGGCTCAGATTTTGCCGCGACTGGAAAAGACCAAAGGCGAGTCGATCTTTGGCGGCAAGAGCGGCTACTCGATCAAAGTTCCGGCAGGCGAAAGCTACGGCCATGTCGAGAACCCGAAGGGCGAGCTTGGCTACTATATCGTCTCGACGGGCGGCGGCAACCCCTGGCGCTATCACGTGCGCGCGCCCAGTTTCATCAACCTGACGCCGCTGGGCGAGATGTGTAAGGGCCACAAGGTGGCCGACGTGGTGGCGATCCTGGGCAGCATCGACATTGTACTCGGCGAGACGGACCGATAAGGAGCGCGTATGTACGGAGTAGGCATCTTGAAGGGTCTCGGAGTGACTTTTAAGCACTTCGTAGATACCTTTGTGGACGACGTGCGGTGGCTTGGGCGGCGCCACGACCTGGACACCTTCCAGCACAAACAGAGTCTGGCGAACCGGGGCATGGTCACGGTGGAGTACCCCGACGAAAAACTGGCTGTGCCGGAGCGCTTCCGGTTCGTGCCATTCCTGGTCACGTACAACCACGACGACCCAGAGTATCCTGGCAAGGACTGGTGCACGTCGTGTGGCATCTGCGCGAAGGTCTGCCCGCCGCAGTGTATCTGGATCGTGCGCGGGACGAACCCGGAAACGGGCCGCCCCAAGCCAGAACCGGAGCAGTTCTACATCGATATCGATATCTGCATGAACTGCGGCTACTGTGCGGAATACTGCCCGTTCGACGCCATCAAGATGGATCACGACTACGAACTGGCGTCGTATGATCGCACATCCAATCACATCTACGACCTGCACCGGCTGTCCAAGGAGATTCGCTACTGGGAAAGCATCGCGCCGACGATAGCCGCCGAAGAGCTGGTGGCGCGCGGCGGTTACGACCACACCGACGTTCAGAAGTCGCGCAAGAAGGCGGGGTTGCCTGCCAGTCGGCCCGGCCCGGTATCGGATAAGCCTGAAGCAACCCCTGCACCTGCCGCAACGGCTCCGGCGGCTGCGCCGGTTGCGCCCGCCCCGGCAGCACCTGCGCCCGCTGCGCCGACTTCGGCGGCTCCTGCCGCTGCTCCCGGCGCTGCGACCACCCCCGAAGGCATCCCGATTGTGCGCCGTCGGGGTGGCCCGCCCAAGTCCAGAGAGGAACGCGAAAAGGAACGCGCCGAACGTGCGGCCAGCGGTGGTGCGGCTCCGGCTGCGCCCACTGCCCGCGCTGCGACGCCGCCTGCTCCGCCGCGACCTGCGCCCTCAGCTCCACCTGCCCCCCCCAAACAGGAAGCCGCACCTGCACAGACTCCGCCACCCACCGCAGCCGATACACCGCTGCAAGGCGGCCTGATCCAGCGTGGGCCGAAGCGCGTCATCGACCCGAACAACCCGCCGCCCGTAGTACGCCGCCGCAACCCACCGCCGAATAAAGGATAGGATTGGGCGATGAGGACTGAGTGGAATTGCAAGTGTTCGCTCAGTCCTCTTTTGTTTTGCGCTGATCTCACCCCGACCCCGCTCCGAATTCGGTTGAAGGGCGGACAGGGGTAGAAAAGCACCTTAACAAAAGCAGAAAGACTTGGTAAAGGTTCAGTTCGGCCAAGAACGGAACGCCGGCCCTGTCAGAACATCATTACACCCGGAAATCAGTAAACAGCTCAAGTAGTACACCCCACACGAAATAGTGAGAGTACCCTGGAACGCTTGAGTATGGCGGTGATGGGGCGCCTGGCAGGCCAGTCCGATAGGCTGATCTTTGAAAAGGCCGGCAGCATTTGAGCATTCTCGCACACAGACTGCATTGCTGAACTATTGTCATGCCCAAAGTCTAGATCAGGAGAACCCTTTTACCCCCCGTTTTCGTGGCAACCCGCGCTTTCGCATGGTACGATTAAAGATCATGCGAATCAAACCAAACGCCATCCGGCTCCTCACACTGATCCTGATCTGTGTCGTGCTGTCCGCTTGCGTCCCGGCTACGCCCATCGTCGTCATCGTCACGCCGACGCTGGCCGCGAGCGCCACGCCACCTGTCACCAGTACCGCTGCTGCTGTCGCTGCGTCGCCGACCTCTACGCATCAGCCGGACCCAACGGTTACGGCCAGTGCCACGCCCAGTCAGCCACCAACGTTTACGCCAACCAGACCGCCGACCACGCCGACTATCACGCCAACCGGCCCTACGCCCACCTTCGGCCCCATCGTCGGCGACAACGTAACGCCCTTTGAGCCACCCACCCTCACGCCGGGGCCAACGTCCACCGGGCCAACCCCCACGTTCGGAGCCGTCGCCGGCCCCAACGTGACGCCTGGCGTGCCCCCGACCCTGACCCCCGGCCCCACCTCGGCTGCGCCCACTGCCGCCCTAACCTCTGCCGCGCCGACAGTCAGCGGGCCGCCGTCCACCGGGCCAACTCCCACGTTCGGAGCCGTCATCGGCCCCAACTACACGCCGCCCCCGACCTTCACGCCGGGGCCGCCGCCCACCCTGCCGCCCGTCAACGTCACCCTGCCACCGCTGGTTACGCCCGGCCCATCGCCCACACCGGGGCCGATCCTACGCAAGGTGCTGATGGGCGTGCAGATTCACGGCTACCTCAAAGACGACGAGTGGATGCGCATGTTGGCCTACAGCAAAGACCTGGGCGTCGGCTGGATCAAGGTGCAGGTGCAGTGGAAGGAACTCGAACCGGCCAAAGGCGTCTTCAACGAGCTGTACAGCGCGATGGTCTTGAACGTGCAGCGGGCGCGTATCCAGGGCCTGCGCACGATGGTCAGTATTGCCAAAGCACCCGGCTGGGCACGCCCCAAAGCGGTGTTTGAAACCGAAGATGGCCCGCCCGAAAATCCGCAGGATTTCGCCGATTTCGTGGCCCGGTTCGTCCGCGACGTAAAGCCGGAGTTCATCGACGCCATCGAACTGTGGAACGAACCGAACCTGATCCGCGAGTGGCGCGGCAAGCCGCTGAATGGCGCGGAGTACATGAAGCTGTTCAATGCAGCCTATGCTGCTATCCAGAATGAGCAGAAAGTGCAGCCGTCCGATCACCGCATCACGGTCATCACAGCGGGGCCTGCACCAACGGCAACCGCGGCGGACGGCAGTTCGGTGAATGACCGTGACTGGTTGCAGCAGCTCTACAACGCCGGTCTAGCCAGAATTGGCCCGGACGTGGCCGTCGGCGCACACCCCTATGGCTGGGCCAACCCGCCCGACGCGACGTGCTGTACAAAGCAGCCTGGAGTCACCGGTTGGTTTGAGGATCGCAGTTTCTATTTCCGCGACACGCTGGATGACTACCGGAAGATCATGCTGCGCAACAACCATGCGGCGGGCAAACTGTGGGTCACGGAATTCGGGTGGGCGACCTACGACGGCCTGCTCCGCAGCGACGGTGGTGTGGCTACAGCAAATGACAAAGTGGGTTGGGAAAAGATACTCACTCAGGGGCAACAGGCCGACTACGTGCTGCGCGCCTTCTACATGGCGCAGCAGCCACCTTATTACGACTACCTGGGGCCGATGATGCTCTGGAACCTGAACTTTGGCATCATCCCAAATATGATCAACACCAGCCGCGAGGAGGCCGGGTTCTCGCTGCTGGATGTGAACTGGAACCCCCGCCCGGTGTACGTGAAGCTCAGGAACGCGCCCAAGGAGTGAGGGCGCAATTGACCTTCACCCCCACTTGGTGAGGGATAAACGAGGCAGTAAACATAGTAAATCTCTAAGTGATCACTTGACCACACTATCCCGGTCTGCACGCGCCTTCATCGTGATTGTGTGCATAAGATACCTTACTCCCGCGTTTCATGCAGATCAATGCTGATCGGCAGCATCTCGCTGATATTGCGCACCGAGAGGTTCAGCACGGTCAGTCCTACCACCTCGCCTGTCTGCGGATCAACGCGCAGCAGCACGTCGTCGCCAACCTCACGGGAAACTGCCGTGCGTGGCTCTCCAACTGACAGGTAAAGTACATCCGCCTCACGATCATAGGCTAACTGCATCATGTGTGCTTTGACCATAAGTTTAGCGTCAATCTCTCGGTGGATGCGCCACACCCGGATCGGCGGGTGGTGGTGTGAGCCACGTCCTGAACTGCGACACATCCGGCACGAGATATTCCCCTTGACCCTCGCCCTTTGGATGCGGCACACTGACCTTCGGCAGCGCCGCCATCTGATCATACATCTCCAGGATCACGCGCTTGGTGCGGTATTCACCACACTATGGTGCCCACCGTACTCAAGATTTTGCCACAAGCAAGCATCAGCCACGCCGAGCCTGGACAGGAGAGGCAATTGCGGGGACAGCCTCAAACAAAAAACCGCACTCGCGCGCGGTTTCCGATCTGGTGATCCCGGGAGGACTCGAACCTCCAACCAATTGATTAAGAGTCAACTGCTCTGCCAATTGAGCTACGGGACCGCTCGTGACGACTTGCCAACGTCGTCACGAGTGGGAATTATACAGGATCGCCGGGCAGAGTCAATACTGTTTTCCCGGCGCTCTACGGCAGGCCGCCCCCGGCTGCCCGATTGGGGTCGATGGTGGGCGTCAGGGTGGGCGACTGTGCTTTGGTGAACGTCCAGGGGCCACCTTCGGGGCAGACCTGCACGAAATTGCGATCCAGCGGGTAGACATACCAGGTGTACGTGCCGGCGGCAGGCAGGTTTTCGGGCAGGTTGATCGTGTCGTTCTGGCGCAGTTCAATCACATCCTCGAATTTGCTGCCATCGGGCCGCCAGATGCGGATCAGGTTGCGCGGCGCGCGCGGCCCACGCCAGTTGAAGGTCAGCGAGCCGTCGCCGGGGACGGCCAGTGTGCCGTGCATGGGCGTCATCAACTCGAAGGGGATGCAGGCCACTTCAGGCGTGGTGGGCTGCACCGTGCCGGGAACCTTCAAGACCTGCCCAATGATCAGCAGGTTTTTGTCCTTCAGGCAGTTGGCCTTCATCAGTTCGTCCACCGACGTATCGTACAGGTCGGCGATCTTGACCAGGGCGTCGTCACGCTGCACGGTGTAGGTCAACTTCCAGTCCTTGCGGGGCACGCACCCCGCAGTAGACGACGGCGTGGGCGACTCCGCACCGCGCAGGCCCGGAATCGACACGCTGATGTCGATGGTAGCCGTCGGCGTGAGCGACGGCGTGAGCGACGGCGCAGGTGTCAGCGTCGGCGGCTCGAAGGTGGGCGGCGGCCTCAGCGTGCGGGAGGGCGTCAGCGTCGCCAGCGGCGTGTAGGGCGGGATCGTCTCGGTGGGCCGCTGGGCGAGGGCGCGCGGCGTATTGGTGGGCGGCGCGCTCAGGGCAGGCCGCTGCTGCGGCACGGAACTCATCCGTGAGAGCAGCATCCCCAATAGAAAGGCTGCCAGCACAAATAGAATGGTGGTTATCCGTCTCAACGAGCCGGTTCTCCTTCCGGGGCCAGCGTCTCGACAACGTGCGGGACAAGCTGTCCATCTTGCAGGTCATAGGCTACGTCCACGTGTTCCGCGATCAGCGGGTCGTGCGAGACGATGATAAAGGTCGTGCCCTGCGCCTGGGCGATGCCGTGAAACAGCTTCAGGATGCGCTGTGCGACGCGCGTATCCTGGTTGCTGGTCGGCTCGTCGGCCAGCACGAGCGCCGGGCGCAGGGCCAGGGCACGGGCGATGGCGACGCGCTGGCGCTGACCGCCGCTCAGTTCATCCGGGGCGTGGTTGGCCCAGGCGCTCAATCCAACGGCTTCCAGCGCGGCTTTGATGCGTTTGCGGCGCTCGAACAGTCCGAGCCGGGGCAGGCGCAGGGCCAGGTCGATGTTCTCCGCGGCGGAATAGGTAGGAATCAAAACGTCGGTCTGAAAGATAAAGCCAATGCTGGTGCGGCGCAGCCGGGCGCGCGCCCCATCGCTCATCCTCACGATGTCCTGGCCGCACACGCTGATCTGCCCGGCATTGGGCCGATCCAGTGCGCCGATCAGGTTGAGCAGAGTGGTCTTGCCACTGCCCGACGGCCCGTACAGCGCGACCATCTGCCCAGCCTCGACGGTCAGATCGACGCCGCGCAGGACGTTGACCAGCGTGTCGCCGCTGCCAAAGGAGCGCTGCACGCCCCGGACGATGATAGTGAGTTCGCTCATGCCGTCTCCTTCTTGCGCCGCCCAAGCCGCCGGAACAGTCGGAAGCGCCGTTTCTGCGGGGGCGCATCCTGAGGCAGCATCTCCTGCAGGAGCGCCGCCGTGTCGTCGGCTTGCTCGGTTTCGGGGCGTAACAAGATGCCCTCCGGCCTGATCTCCACCGAGATGCGCGGTGCGCCATTCAACTGCGCCCGCACCTGCTCCGGCAGTTGGATGCGCCCGGATTCGTCCAATCTGGGCTGGTTGTCGCTGCCGTGCGTCAGGTCCTGGCCCAGTGCGCCATCACGCAGTGTCAGGATACGATCCGCGTGCTTCGCCATCGCCATGTCGTGCGTCACCATCAGGATCGTCAGGTTGAAGCGCTGGCGGAGGTCTTGCAGCAAGTCCATAACTTGCAGGGCGCTGGCACGATCCAGGTTGCCCGTCGGCTCGTCGGCCAGCAGCAGATCGGGCCGGTTCGCCAGCGCCACCGCCAGGCCGACGCGCTGCTGCTGCCCGCCGGAAAGTGACGCCGGACGTTTATGCACCTGGTCGCTCAGGCCAACAGCGTCGAGCAGTTCGCGGGCACGGTTGACACGCCGCCAGGGCGGCACGCCAGCCATCATCATGGGCAGCGTCACATTGCGCAGCGCCGAACGATGCGGCAGCAGGTTGCGGGCCGTCTGCTGCCAGAGAAAGCCGACGCGCTTCAGGCGATATTCGGCCAGGGCCTGCCCTTTCAGGCTCAACAGGTCAAGCCCGTCCACAACCAGCTTCCCGGCGGTGGGCGTATCCAGACCGCCGAGCAGGTTGAGCATGGTACTTTTGCCCGCGCCGCTCGGCCCGATGATCGCCACCATCTCGCCGCGCTGCATCTCGAAGTCAATTCCCCTTAAGGCCACAACTTCGTGGTCGTTGACCTTGTAGGCTTTGACGACCTGCCGGCATTCAATCATTGGAGGCATGGGTTGACCTCACCCCCCGGCCCCCTCGCCAACTGGCGAGGGGGAGCGGAGAATACAATCGATTTACGGCCCAATGACGACATCTCCCTCCTTGACACCGGCGGTGATCTCGACCCGATCCGTCGTGCGCAGGCCAACGGTCACGTCGGCGCTGCGCGGGCCATCGGGCGTTTGCAGCACGACGAACGTCCGGTTCTGGAAGGTACGGACGGCGGCGGGCGGCAGCCACAAGACATTGCGGCGGACGTTGAGCGGCATCTGGATGTCGATCAACTGGCCGGTAGGCAGCTTCAGGTCTTCGAGCGAGGCGGCTACGCGGGTCGTCTGGTCGGCGTCGCGGGCGCTGGTCGGGATGCGGCGCACGACGCACTGCACCGCTGTTTCGGGCCGGTTCAAGACCTGGCAGATGCCGACCAGTCCGATGCTCAATTTCTGTGCATCCCCGATAGCGATGCTGGCGACGGCCTCTTTGGGTTCGGGCCGCCCGATGGTGATGACCGTAGCGAAGGCTTGCACCTGGTCGCCGGGCTTGATGGTCACTTCCAGCACCTCGCCCGCCGACGGCGCATACAGCGACGACTGGTTAATGTTGCCCTGAATCTGATCGACGCGAAGCTGTGCAGCGCGGACGGCCTGCTGCTTTTGCGGGTCTGCGCCGCCGCGCCGGGCCTTTTCCAGGTTAAGCTGCGCCTGGATGACCTGGTTCTCGGCACTGGCAATGCTGAACTTGTAGTTGTTAAAGGACTGCGCCGCCGAGTCGTAGCTGGCCTGGGCAGACCGCAACTGGTTTTGCGCGCTGAGGAGCGCATTGTACGCCTGATCGGTGGTGGAAGCCGGCTGTTGCGGACGGCTGATGGCCTCGTCGAAAGCTCGCTGCGCGTTGATGAGGTTCTGTCTGGCGTTGTCCAGTGCAATGCGCGCCGACTCGACCTGCGGCCAGGGGCTGCCCTCCTTCGTCTTTTGCAGATTAAGTTGCGCGTTCGCCAGCGCGACCTCGGCATCGGCCACTGTGCCCACGCTGCTGCTGTCGCCCGTTTCCAGGTTAGCCAGCGCAGTCTCAAGGTCGAGTTTGGCCGAGGCAAGCTGATCTTCCAGGCTGCCGATCTGGTAGTCGGCCAGTAGCTGCCCGGCGCTGACGGCATCGCCGCGCCGCACGTTGACCCGGCGCACCGTCCCGGCGATGGGGAAGGACAGCGCCGTCTGGTCGCGCGGCTGCCAGCGCCCGTTGAACTCCAGAATCTCCTGCACGTCGCCGCGCTGCACCAGGTAAGTCGGGCGCGCCACCGCCGGAGCCGTCGGGATCGGCGTGGAGGTCGGCGCCGCCTGCTGTTGAGCGCCCCCCGGTGGAGTGACGCCGCCGCACGCAGCCAGGAAGCTCATCAGCCCCAGGAATGAGACAAGTTGAAGGATACGGATCATTATGCACTGTCGCCCAGTTTGAGCATCGAGGATAAGCGTTCGCGGCCCAGTAAGACGGTGGAATAGAGCGTGACGACGGCCAGCACACCGCCGAATGCCGCATAGACCAGGGTAATGTCGCGCCACGCCACCCGCACCAGGTAGGGCGGCAGCCCGCCGCCGAAATCCAGGAGCGGCAGGTAGAGCAGCGTCGTGGCCGCACCGATAAACGTTCCACCCAAAACGCCGCTCAGGACGGCCAGGCCCTGCGAGAGCAGCAAATACGCGCCGACAGCGAAGCTGCTCGCGCCCATTGCCCGCAGCGCGCCAAGCTGCGTGGCCTGCGCCCTGAATGAGGCCGCACTCTGGATGATGCTGCCGACCAGCGTCAGCAGGATGGACGCTACAAAACCCACCGAGAGGAAGCCCAACACGCCACGTCGGGCCGGGGCGGTGAGCGCCTTGTGCAGTTCGGCCTGCGGGTCGAGCCACTGCACAATCGGGAAGCCCTTCTCGCGCACGGCTTCCTGTACCTTTGCCACATCTGCACCTGGCTTCAGGCTGATCCAGATGTCATGCGGCAATTCCGTGCCAGCCGCCTCGAAGATCGGGTCAAGGTTGGTGACGGCAATGAACTTCTGTGTCGGATCAAGCGTCGGAAAATAATCCAGCAAGCCGACGATGGGCACTTTCGATTCGCGCCAGTCATTAAAGGCAAAGACCTGGTAGGTCACTTCCTGGCCGACCCGCAGTTTGTACTTTTCGGCAGTCTTACGATCCAGCAGGATACCGGTGCGGTTGCCCGCCAGCCGGTTAAAGAGGTCGGCAACCGGCTCACTGGCGTAATCGCTTCGCCAGCGCACTACCGCTGCCATCGAACCGCGATCTACGCCGAGCACCGTCCCTTCGAGGCGCTGGCTGGGCAGCACCAGCCGTGCATCGTAGCGCCCGACGCGCGACACCTGTTGGATGCCGTCGATGGACAGCAGATCGACGGCGGGCAGGGTATTGTAGCCCGTCACGTTCACGTTGGGTTGGCCGCTGGCGTCGGTGGAGGCGCTTTCCTCGGTCTGCGTATCGGCGGCAGTGATCAGCACCGCATCCGCGCCGATCCGATAGTTGACGGAGTCTTCGAGGCTGCGGTCAATGGTGCTCGCCATCGAGGCCGTAAACCCGGCCAGACTGAGCGTGAAGCACATCATGAGCAGGCCGCCGCGATAGCGCCCGATGGAGCGCGTCAGTTCACGCAGCGCCATCAGCATCGAAATGCCACGTCCTGCGGAGACAATGCGCGCGGCGATGCGCATCAGAAGGGGCCAGACACGCAGAAACAACAGCGTATTGCCGAGCGCAAACAGCGTCGGGCCGACGAACGCCAGCGGGTTGCTGAACGGGTCTTCAGCCTTCGTGACCAGCCCGCCCTGTTTGCTCAAAGTGTACAGCACGTAGTAGGCCGGGATGAGCAGCAGCACGTCCAGGTACGTCCGCTGCCACCAGGCGGTAGACGCCCGCGCCGACTGCTGCTTGAAACTGGTGATGGTCTGGCGTGTGGTGCGCCAGGCCAGGAGCAGCCCGCTGCTGGCCGCGATCAGCGCGGTGATGGCTCCGGCGGCCAGCGCCTGGGGCGTATAGACGACGACCAGCGGCGCGTCAGTATTGTCGAAGCGCAGGAATGAGGTGGTTTGCCCGACCAGCCGTACCACGTAGGGTGACAGCGCTATGCCGATTGCCAGGGCCAGCCCGGCCAGAATAAACCACATCAGGCAGTGAATGCCGAGCACGGCACGACGGCTCATGCCCCGGCTGCGCAGCGTCACGTCTTCCTGCTGCTGCCGGGTGACGAGCAGCCCGGCTACCAGCGACACGAAGTACAGCACCAGGCCGCCGACGGGCAGGATCATGATGAGCAACTGCTGCGTAAGCTGGTTGACTTCCTGGCTGAAAGCGGTCAGGCCATCGATGGGCGACAGGTCAAGCCGGATGCCGGGCAACGCGGCTTCAACCTCGCGCCGCCCGTCGGCAATGCGGTTGAGCAAGTTGCCCACATCCGCTGTCTTGACGCTTTGACCGTTGAAAATGACGAACCAGTCGCTTTCCTCGACGGGCTTGGCAATGCCGTCCAGCGCTGTCCACAGGTCGGCGGGCTGGACGAGCAGCACTTCGTCGAAGAACTTGGGCTTAAAAATCCAGCTCGGGTCGTCGGCATTGATGGGCGCCCAGAGCGCCGCCGCCTTGAGCTTGATGGTCTTGCCACCGGGCTGCGCGATACTCAGGTTCTGGCCGACTTGCAGGCCCATGCTGTACAACATTTTCTCCGGGACCAGCACGGGCAGCGGATCGCCCGCTTTGGCAGGGTCGGGCGGCCATTTGCCCGCTGTAATCTTGATCTGGTGGTCGGCTCCGGTCAGCGCGCCGACGCTGAAGGCTCCCAGGGGCCGGTTGTCAGCAAGCCGGAGTGTCCACGCGCCGCCGCGCACGTAACCGACTTCGAGCGCAGGCGGAAGCTGGACGTTGCCGGTGAAGGTATTATTGATGGCGGCACTGGCCGCTTCCACATCGGCGCGGGTGACGTTGCCCTTCCAACTGCCCAGGTAGCGAAAGCGGAAGGCATAGGGTGGGTTGTCCAGGCGCGACTCCAGCAAGTTCGAGTTGACGGCATCGACGTACAGAGGCAGGCTCAGGGCCAGCGTCGTCGCGGCAGCCAGGCCGACCAGCGCCCAAAACACCAGGACGCGGTGCTGCCACAGCCGTTCGAGCGCGAACAGGAACGAGTCAATCAGTCGAAACATGATTCAGGAACCTGAACCGTTATTTTCCCGAAGTTTACCTCACCTCACCCCCTGCGCCTCTCTCCAACGGGAGAGGGGAACCGGACGGCGTTATTTTCGAGTTTTGGCTCCCCTCTCTGCTTGCGGAGAGGGGCTGAGGGTGAGGTTCGGCACGATATAAGCTACTTGATCAGATCGAACAGCGACTTGAGCTTCGGATCGACCTTTACGGCGCAGTCGCCAAACTGTTTGATGTACTCCATCGACTGCTGCGCATTGGAGGCATCCAGAGGCGGCAGTTTCACGGCGCATTCCTGGAAGCCTTTGGCGATGGTCTCTGCATCCTTCAAGGACGAGTCGAGATCGCCATCCTTCAACACGTATTTGTCAAAGGCTTCGTACAGCCAGTGTTGCAGCAAGAAGCCTGTCGGCGATGCGCCGCCGGAAAACTGCGATGGAAACGAGAGCGTGTTCGGGTCTTGCAGCAGTGCATCGATCTGGCTATAGAGCGCGATCACGTCCTGCCCCTGCGACTGCACCAGGGCCGGGTCGTTCAACTGTGAACGGCGGGCGGGCATGGCCGAGAACAGTTCGGGGTGTCTGGCAACGGTGCTGATCCAGCGGTAGCAGCCCTCCGGGTTGCTCGACCTGGCGCTGATGTAGGCCGTGCCGATGCCGTAGGAGATACCCGCAAACTTACTGCCCTTCGGATAGGTCGTGACTTTGTAAGGATCAGCTTCCTGATTGGGATCGCGGGGGCGGATGGTGAACAGGCTCAGATTGTCTGCGTAGATCGGGGCATCCAACCTGCCACCCCCACCGAAGCCCGCAGCCAGGTTGCCGAGCGCGTCGTACTTCAGGTAGCCATTCTTGGCGAGATCAAGCACCTGCCGGATAGCATCCACCGTCGCCGGATCGGTGAAGTTGATGGTCGGTGGATCGGTACGGAAATCCAATGGCAAACCGCCGTAGGCTGCCATCAGGATCAGCAGGTGAACGCCGCCCGTATTCGGCGCAATGAACGGCGGCGGGTCCTTCGGATCGACCTTCAGAACCTTCGTGGCGTCTCTAAATTCGTCTATCGTCCAGCCCTTGATGGGTAGCTGTGCGCCAGCTTTGTTAAAACGCTCTTCGTCGTATTTGAGGATGGCTGGCTCAATGTCAATGGGCAGCGCCCAGGTTTTGTTGTCACGTTGAAGCTGGGCCATGATGTTGCCAAGCACGTCCGTCTTGTCGAACGTCGAATCGGCGGACAGGAACGGGTCCAGGTTCAGCAGCAGATTCGGGTTGGTGTTGGGGACGGCATTGAAAGGCAGGTAGAAGCAGTCGTTCTGCTCGGCCAGCTTGTCGATCTGCCCGAAACCGGTGTTAAGGTCGATCCGCCCGATCTGCGGGTCGGCGCTGACGAAGTCCTGAACCAGCTTGTTCCACTTATCCTGCTGCGGCAGCGGGTTGGCAAAGACCACCAGTCCGAACTTGATGACCGCCTTGCCGCCGGTTTCCGCCGGTGGAATGGGCGTGGCGACGGCAATGACCATCTTGTCTTTCTTGTCGGCGGCTGTCTGCAAATCCTTGACGGCCTGCGCTTCAGCAGCGTCGAGCGCGGCTTTGGCGTCGAGCTTTTCAGTCTTCATTCGGTTCAGCGCCAACCCCGCGTAATCCAGGTAGCGCATTTCGGACACCGAGAAGCCGTTGGCGATAGCCTGCTCAATCAGCTTCTGGACTTCGGCTGGCATGTTGATGTTCTGACGCGGATCGTCGGACTTGACTCCGGCCAGGCTTTTGCGGGCGGGAGTCATTGCGCTGTAGGCTGCGATCTCGCCGCGCGTCGTCAGCCAGCTTGCCAGCGCATAGGCTTTGTCGGGATACTGCGTGCCCGCGCTGACGGCGAACCCCTGCGTATCCAGGCCCGCTTTACCGCCGGGCAGCAGCGCCCCTACCCGCTTGTCTTCAGGGCTGGTCGAAAAAAGCAGGCTGAACACCGAGCCGATGCCAATCGGGGCTTTGTTGAAGTCGCTGCCGATCAGTCCATCCTGGTCGAGTTTGTTCCAGGTTTCAAGAATGGCTTCGACGCCGGGCTTGTTGATCTGCGGCGCGTTGGGGATGACGCTGGCATCGTACAAACCCTCCCCCAGAAGACTTCTGAAGAGCACCACGTCGCTGTAGCCAGTAAAAGCGTCGATGCCATGCACCGTCACTTTGCCGTCAGCATCCTTTACGGACAGCTTGCGGACGGTGTTGTCCAGGTCGGTGATCGTCCAGCTCGCGTCCGGGTAGGGCACATTCACTTTGTCGAAGGCAGCAGGCAGATAGGTCAACACCAGGACGTTGGTCGCCACCGGCAGTGCCCACACCCCTTTATCCCACTGGTAGGCCTGCCAGAGCGCCGGGTGAAAGTCGTCAACGTTCAGATTCTTGTCCTCGTTCACCAGCGGCGCCAGGTCGAGGTAGACACCGGCGCGCGTGGTTTGAGGAGTGATGTGGTACGAATCGACGGTCAGGACATCGGCGGTTGCGGCGAATTTCTGCGCTTCTTCGAGATGCTTGCCGACATCCATTGCGGCCTGCGGGATTCCGCCGCTCTCGGTCACGACCTGTACCTTGACACCGGGATGAGTGGCCTCGAACTCCGCCAGCAGTTTTTCGGCGAACACTTCTTTTTGAAAAGGTGGCACAGCAAGGGTAATGGTCACGGCGCTGCTGCCCTGCGCCTGAAGCACTGCCAGGGGAGCCAGCGCGCCGATCAACAGGGTAACGACTAACAAGCTAAAGAATGAACGTCCACGCCAACGCATATTCTTAATCTCCTTGAGATGTGTCTTCGCTATCCTATACGGCCAGGCCCTCTTAACGTTGCGTGAACTGGATGCTAACGTCCCGATTTTAGGGCAAGGTTGTGAATAAGTAATGAAGAGCGCGGTGATTGCGCCTGGGGAAGCAAAACTTCATTTGAGGGCTTGAGTAGGGTTAAATCGCGCCAACGCGCGAACACGACCTTAGCAAAGGGGCACAACGCGAATGATCCTCGGTCAGCGCAGCGCCAGCAAGTTGCCCAGTTCGGTGGCGGCGCGGGACAGCCATTCTCCGCCATGTGACAGTGCCTCGTCCAGTGTGCAGGGGCCGGGCACGATGCTCCAGGCCGATTGAATGCCCATCTGCCGCAGCGTGTCGCCGTCGGCGTCCAGCGTCCCGGCGAAGGCCACGACAGGTACGCCAGCGCGGGCCGCACATTCGGCGATGCGCTGCACGGCCTTGCCGCCGCCGGTCTGCCCGTCCAGTTTGCCTTCGCCCGTGATGACCAGATCAACACCGGTAAGCTGCTGCTCGTAGCCGAGCAAATCGATCAGCGTCTTGCCGCCGGGAACCAGGCTGGCACTGGCAAATGCTACCAGCCCCGCGCCAATTCCGCCCGCCGCGCCGCCGCCCGGCACGTGCGCCACATCAACTCCCAGGTCGCGCCGGATGACGTCCGCAAAGTGCGTCAGGTTGGCCTCGAGTATCTCAACCATTTCCGGGGTTGCGCCCTTCTGCGGTCCGAAGACACGGGCCGCGCCCAGTGGCCCGATCAGCGGGTTCGTCACATCGCACAGCACCGTGATCGTCACACCCCCCAACAGGGGTTTGAGCGCGCTGGCATCAATGGACGCCAGACGCGATAGCCCACCGCCGCCGGGTGGAATCTCCGCACCAGCCTCGTCCAGTAGATGCGCGCCGAGCGCCTGCACGCAGCCTGCCGCGCCGTCCACCGTTGCGCTGCCGCCGATTCCGATCAGCAGGTGGCGGCAGCCGCGCCGCAGCGCTTCCCGCATTAATTCGCCAGTCCCATAGGTGGTCGTGATCAGCGGATCGCGCAGCGGGCGCGGAATCAATTCAACGCCGGAGGCACGTGCCATTTCGATGATGGCGGTGCGACCATCGGCCAGTATGCCCATGTCGGCCCGCACCGGGGAACCAAGCGGCCCGGTTACGGTTAACGTCACACGCTCGCCGCCCAGGCCGCGAATCAAAACGTCGAGTGTGCCGTCGCCGCCATCCGCCAGCGGCATCGACAGCGTTTGCAGGTCAGCTTCCAGACGGCGGAGGGCCGAGGCGTTCAGACCCGCGATGATGGCATCAGCCGCTTCAACGGCTGTCAGGCTACCGCGGAAGGCATTGGGCGCAACCGCAATGCGCATCAGAATCACTCAACAGGCGAGGAAAACCAGCAGCGCTGCCCCACAGGTGGGGAGCAGGTGAGCCACTGTGCACGTGATGGGCAAAAAGGAGCCGGAGACTGCTCATTGCACCGTCGATCCGGTATGCTTGAATTAAGCAGAGCGAGCACCCGGATGCATTCCACGAACTGCCGATTCTCCCTGTCTAGAACCCCTAATGTGGGTGAGTATAGCATGGAACCGGCGAAGCGTATTGCGAGCAAAGCCTTTAGACATGATGGAAAATTCGTAGAAACCCAGGAAATATCAGGAATTGTCCTGCCCATCGTGTGTCCTCCATCTCGGGCATCAATTGATGGCTGTTTTGATTGCCCATTAAACAGGAGGTCAGGCCCTGGTATACCTCTCGCAACTTTCCGACTGGCGTTTGCGTAAAAGATTCTTAGAATCCACTAATCACACCGAAAGCAGGCTCTTAAACGCTATGGGTATCTTTCTTTCGCCAATCCAATGCATTTTGTGGCTGGTCGTCGGTGGTATCGCCGGGTCGCTGGCCCACCAGATCATGTCCGGGCGCGATACTGGATTTGTGCAGGACGTGATCCTGGGCCTGGTCGGCGCGATTGTCGGCGGGATCATCCTGAGCCTGTTCAGGGTCAACCCCGGCGGCAGCATCCTGACGTTCTGGGGCTGTATCGGCAACCTGGTCGTAGCGACCTTCGGCGCTTGCGTTCTGATAGGTGTGGGACGGCTCCTATCGCAGACCAGCCGGCCAGTATAGCATGAGGACAGACGCCCATTTTTTATCGGGGAAACGAGTATGCCAGGCGGCAATAAGAAACTGCAAGAACTCAACGATCCACTGGTCATCGGGGCGATGGGCACGGGTGCGCTACTGGCAGCCCTGGTGGCGGCTGTCGGCGGCTGGATCGGCTATAGCGCCCTGCGTATCAACCACCGAGCACCGCTTCCGCCCGCGACCAATGCCGAGCGCCGCACCTTTATCAGCCCAGCGGCAGGCATGGTCAGCTACTACGTGGATCGTAAAGCGGCGGGCCGCCCGCTGGTGCTCATCCACAGCATCAACGCCGCAGCGTCCGCCTACGAGATAATGCCGATCTTTGAGCACTACCGGGGCAAACGTCCTGTTTATGCACTCGACCTGCCTGGTTTTGGCTTCTCGGACCGTTCAGACCGTGTCTATTCCCCCTTGCTGTATGCGGATGCTATCGCCGATTTCCTGCGTACTCAGGTACGTGAAGGCAGTGCGGATGTGGTGGCCCTCTCGCTCGGAAGCGAGTTCGCGGCGCGCGCTGCCAAAGGCCACCCAGCATTGTTCAACAGCCTGGCCCTCATTTCGCCGAGCGGCTTCGCGGATCAGAGCGCTCAGAAAGCGCCGCGGCGTGCTCGATCCGAGTTCCTTTACCGCCTGTTCTCGTTCCCGCTGTGGAGCCAGGCTTTTTACGACCTGCTGGTCACGCCGCCCAGCATCAACTATTTCTTGAAGGGGAGCTTTGAGGGGACAGTTGATCCTGGCCTGAAGCACTATGCCTACGCGACGGCTCACCAGCCGGGGGCGCGCTTCGCACCACTCTATTTCATCAGCGGAATGCTGTTTAGCCCCGACATCCGCCAGACGGTCTACGAGCAGCTAGTTCTGCCTGTCCTGGTGCTGTTTGACAGGGACCGCTTTGTGCGGTTTGATACGCTGCCGCAGATGGCGCAGGAACATCCGAACTGGCATACGGTGCGCATTGCGCCGACCAAAGGGCTGCCGCACTTCGAGAAGATGGCTGACGTTGCGCAGGCCCTCGACTCATTCTGGCAAAATACGGATACTCGCCAGCAGGCTAACCAGGAAATCAGCAACCTGAACGTCTGATGGTGTTTTGCCGTTTTGCTATCTTGCCAATATCAGCCAGTGTACTCCATCAAGAGCCGTTGAGGCAGCAACCAGGCTGTCGTCCAGTCCGCTTTCAGCCAGTTGTTGTTGAATCCATTCCCGGCAGTGCAAGCTGTTGCAGTGGTTTGCGCCCGCCGAAGAGGATATACGGCGCGGCGCGATCCGGGGCACGGATGCCGACAGCGCGCAGGTCAGCCAGGTCACTGAGATGGCCCAGGCGTCGCGCCCGCAGGATCGCATCGGCTCCGCGCGGCCCAATGCCCGGCACACGCAGCAGTTCGTGGCGGCTGGCGTGTATGATGTCGACGGGCGTTTCACGCAGGTACACATCGGCGTAGAAGCGCTTGGGATCAACGTCCAGCGGCAGGTTGCCGTCGTCCAGAAAGGGCAAATCTTCGATCTCCCACAGGTAATCGCGTAGCAAAAAGCTGGACTGGTACAGGCGGAACTCGCGTCGCGCATCGACAGCGGGTAGATTCTCGAAAGGCGTGTTATAGACCGGCTCGAAGTGCGAATAATAAGCGCGCTGAATACCTGCCTGGCGATACAATCGCTCACTGGTGGTGAGCAGTTCCAGGTCTGTATCACCCACTGCGCCGACGACAAACTGGGTGGTCGTGCTGGCGCGTATTCCTTCACGCTCTCGAATCTGATGTGCCCACAACAGGGGTTGCAGCAGTTCGCCCGCAAAGTCCTTCTTGGGAGCCAGCGCGTTCAGCCGTTCGGCAGTTGCCCCTTCCAGGTTGATTGACACCCGATCTGCCAGCTGCATGGCCCGCCGCAGTTGGTCGTACTCCACGCCCGGCATGATCTTGAGGTGAATATAACCCCGGTACTGGTACTTACCGCGCAGGATCTCCGCCGTATCGATCAGCTTATCCTGGGTCGTCACACCACCCCGGATGATCCCGGATGATAGAAAGATACCATCCACAATCTTGCTGTGCTGAAGGGTATCGAACGCCCTAGCCATTTCATCGGGTTTGAACGTGATACGGTGCGTATTGCTGCGCCCGGCTCGAAACGGACAGTAGTAGCAGTTCTTCTCGCAAGCCGTCGTGATCATCGCCTTCAGGATCGGTTTGCGGCCTGTGGGCGTAGCGACGTGCGAGACGCAATCTACCAGCACCGATGCTGCATCCGGTCGGCCAGTGCGGCCCTCGGTTCGCGGCGGTCTGTGGGTCTCCGAATGTGGTTCGACGCCTGCTGCTTCGTAGCGTGTGGCGTCGCCCAACTGAGCCAGTTTCTCGATTGCATCAGGCGCAGATCGTACAAGCATGTGGATCATTATACGAACAAAAGTTCTGTTTGTCAAACGCCCCGCTCTTATCTGGCCTTTACGCGCCAGGTGGGATGGTCGAGGAAACAGTCGAGCAAAACAGGAGGGACTTTTACCATATCAGGGGCCTTCTGAGACGTTTGAAAAGTCAGATACACCCATCGGGTGTGGCGAACCACAGCCAGGGCATCGGCAAAGGTGGGCAAGGGCTTGGGCTGCCAGGCGGGGTTACGGATGGTCAGGTCATGATGGTCACTACCCACGTCGTGCGGCAAGGTGACAACCGGGCGGCGGGGTTAAGCCAGCGGTAGTCGGCCATAGCCCGCTATCACAATACACAAAGAAAGGCGATCACCAGGAAGCAAACCCGCGCCGACAACTACTGCTCTGGCAGGATGCCCCTTCAAATCCCCCTGGAGAACTGTGAACTGCCGCTTGACACCACGACTCGGCCTGCTATAATCCCATCACTCGCCCGGATACCCGACCGGGTTATTGCGTGTACAAGAGGAGCTTTAACTGTGGGGCCACTACCCAAGCGCAAACTTTCGCGCCGACGTAAATATAATCGTCGCGCTCACGACAAGCTATCGCTCACGCACCTCGTCCGCTGCGAAAACTGCGGCGAATACAAGCCGTCGCACCGGGTTTGCCCATCATGCGGAACCTACAACGGCCAGCAGGTGATCAACGTTGAGGAAAACGAATAGCGCGTCACGGCGCATCACCAGATTGTATAACGATTGACAGGGCTACGCATTCTCTCGACGGCGTAGCCCTTTGCGTTAATTTACTGCCAGACAGGCACTTCTTCGCAACAGGAGCAACGGCGCATGATCGATTGGGCCACCACCGCATGGCTTTTCCCAGGCCAGGGATCGCAGCAGGTAGGCATGGGGGCCGATCTGGCCGCGAGGTATCCCGCTGCCGCGCGCATCTACGAACAGGCAGATCGCATCCTGGGCTTCGAGTTCAGCAAGATGTGCTTTGAAGGGCCAGCCGCAGCGCTGGACGAGACGATCAACACGCAGCCCGCGTTATACGTCACGGGAATCGCTACCCTAGCAGCGCTGGAAGAGATGCACGGGCAGATCAGCCCGATGGCCGCTGCCGGGCACAGCCTCGGAGAATTCACGGCGCTGACAGCGGTAGGCGCACTGCCTTTCGACGCCGGGCTTAAACTGGTGCGGGAACGTGGGCGCCTGATGAAAGAGGCGGGCGAAAAAAGCCCTGGTGCGATGGCTGCCCTGCTCGGCGCGTCAATTGAGGACGTGCGCGCCCTATGCGATCAGGCCAGCGCCGAGGTGGGCCGTCCGGTGGTGCTTGCCAACGACAACTGCCCCGGCCAGGTCGTCATTTCCGGCGATGAGCAAGCGCTGGATCGGGCACTGGCGCTTGCCAAAGAGCGCGGTATAAAGAAGACAGTCAAGCTGGCCGTGAGCGTGGCAGCCCATTCGCCGCTGATGGCGCACTCCGCCGAGGCATTCCGGACCGCCCTGGCGATGACTCCCTTTGAGACGCCCATCGTGCCCATCGTCGGCAATGTCAGCGCCGCGCCGCTGCGCACCCGCAATGACATCCTGAGCGAACTCGACGCGCAGCTAACGTCGTCAGTGCGCTGGACGGAATCCATCCAGGCCCTGCGCGCAATGGGCGTCCGGACTTTCGTCGAACTTGGGCCGAAGGAAGTACTGACCGGGTTGCTCAAACGCATTGACCGAGAAGCAACAGGCATTGCCCTGAATAGCGCCGAGGCGATTGCGGTACTCTAGCGCGAAGCGATATGCCGAAGAAGGTTTTCGTCAGTGGGTGTTTCGCTTGAGTGAGCGGATACCGCTTATCCCTAACTGCGGGCATTTTGCTAAGACCTGGGAGTCGATGTAGGCTTACTGGCGGACTCATCGAAGGCAGGGCGTATGTTGACTGACTTACAAACGATCTACAGACCCGACACGCTGGAAGAAGCGGCAGTTAGGCTCAAAACGCCTGGGGTTTTTCCGATTTATGGTGGCGGCGCGTCGCTGATCCGGCGGGGTGGTGAGGGTGCTCGCGCGGCAGTTGATCTGTCGCGGGTGATCATCAGCCAGTGCGCGCTCAGTGATCAGGCGTGCCAGATTGAGAGCGGCACGACACTGGAAACTATCGCGGCCAGCGACGACCAGCTTCACATGGTCATTGCGGCGGAAGTCCCGCTCACGCTGCGCAATGCCCTGACGCTGGGGGGCGTCCTCATGGAATGCCGCCCCAATTCGCTGCTGCTGGCCCTGCTCTTGGGGTTGGATGCGCGGGTGAATTGTTATGGCAGGGAACCTTTCAACATTGCCCGCTGGTTCGACCTGACAGCCGACGAACGCCGACAATGCCTGATTCAGAACGTCGTGTTTCCCTATTATCCGGTAGCGCCGATCCGCGTCTCGCTTGAGAAAATCTCGCGCACGCCCGCCGATGCGCCTATCGTCGCGGCGTTAGGCTTTGCCCAGGGCGGCTATCGATCTTCTACCAAAGTGAATTTCTACTGCGTGGTGTGTGGCCTGGCAGGTCGCCCCCTGCGTTTCCAACCCGCCGACCTGCCCAATTTGCAGAGCCAGATCAGCGACTACAAGGGCAGTGCGGAATACCGCACAACGGTGGGCAAAATCGTCAGCCAGCGCGCCGTATTGAGCGCGGTCAAACGGGCGAGCGAGGGGCACTGGTGATTACTTGACCAGGGCCAGCACCTGTTCAAGCAGCAGGTCGTTGGTAGCGATGCTGGCCCCTGCGTAGACAGTGGGCATCCCGTTCCAATCGGTGAATGTCCCGCCCGCCTCCTCCAGAATGACCTGAAACGGCGCACAGTCCCAAACCTTGACCTCTGGATCAACCATGATTTCTGCGCGCCCGGTGGCAACCAGCGCATAGCCATAAGCGTCGCCCCAGGTGCGCTGAATGTACGTCCGGTCCACGAGGCGCTGCCAGCCGTCAGCGCGCGCCGGGTTATTGCGCACGACTACCTCGCTTCCTAACAACACCGCATCCTTGAGATCGCGTACCTGAGACACGTGCACGCGACGCCCATTCCAGAAGCAGCCCAGGCCGCGTGCCGCGTACACCGTTTCGTTTAGGGCTGGGAAGTGCGCCACCCCGATGACAGGCTGCTTCCGCTCGGTCAGCGCTACCAGCACAGCATAGAGCGGCACACCCTGGACAAAGGACTTCGTGCCATCAATCGGATCGATGATCCAGGTAAAATCAGTGGTGGCATCCGTCGAGCCGAATTCTTCGCCCAGAATACCGTGATCGGGCCACGCATTACCGATCAAGGCACGCAGCTTTTTTTCGGATTCTCGATCCGCGATGGTGACGGGCGAATAATCACTCTTGCGCTCGACCTGTACCTGCGTCTGAAAGTAGCCAAGCGTGATACGCCCGGCCTGCCACGCGGCATCCAGGGCAAAGTCGAGCAAAGGTTGAAGTGAAGTGTGCATAAGGCTTGTCCTGCGTGCCAGTTAAAACAATCTCGGTTGGCTGCTTTTTGCGCCAGCCTGAGTACCCTCACGTGTTTCCGACATGCCTGTTGTTCGCGCCGCTGCGCAGACTTCGCCCCAACTGACAAAATACTCATCGTAGTAGCGGATGGGGTACTGTCCGTATTCAATCATATCAGCGCGGGTCGGCAGCCTGCCAAGCAGTTGCGCCACACGGCGTACTTCAAGTTGCAGCGTCTTCTTGGGAATCTCGTATTTTTGCTTCTTCAGCCGTGCCACCGGGCTATTTTTCGCCGTCAGTTCTCGCGCTTCCTTTCTGAATGGGTCAAGCCCTTGATCGATTTCTCGATGGCGCTCAAGGGCTAATTGATGGTATTGTGGCTCCAGTTCTATTCCTACGTATTGTCGGCCCAGTTGATGAGCAGCCAACGTCGTCGTACCGGCTCCGTTGAAGCAGTCAAGGACGGTTTCGCCCGGTTCGGTGAAGAGTGCTATCAAGCGGTACAGTAATTGCGGCGGAAGCTGGCAGGGGTGATCAACACGGCGCGAATTGTGTTTGAGCCGGTGAATGTCCCACCATACATCCGACAGTAAACCACGATCCTCCATGCCAGCACGGAGGCGCTTTGAAACGCACCGCTGGCGCAGACAGTAACCCTCTTCAAGCGGAGTCAGCGGTTTAGATGCCAGTGTGCTATTGGGCAAGTCCCCATCACCTGCGTGCCCTGTAAGCCCTGGGAGCGGGCGTGATTCGCCCTTGCTGAAACACAGAATAGCATAGTGGGCTGGCATAATCATACGCACGGGAAATGAGAGTGCAAATGAGAGTGCATCCCACACGATCCAATTTTGAAACTCCAGGACGCTCTCCAGGTATAAAAAGTGCCGTATGGCCCAGAGTGGAATGTTCAAGAGGGCGAATGTACGTCCAGGTCGCAAGACCCGCGCAACCTCAGAAATCCATGTGTCGCACCATTTGAAGTAGTCCCTGATGTTGAGATCATCCGCATAACCGCGATATTCTTTTTTGAGATTGTATGGCGGATCGATAAAGGCAAAATCGACTGAATTATCAGGAAGGCGGCGAAGTTCGGTCAGACAGTCACCATTGAGCAGTGCACTCTCAGAGATGTGAGCTTGCGGCGCGAACTCCCGTCCGGGCTTAGGCGCATTTCTACGATGTGTCAATAATGGAGACAAATCGTAGACCTGCATATCCCGGTAATGTTCTACACCAAACAGGTCGGCGAATCGTTCCAGAACGATCTGAATATCACCACCTGGATCAACTGCGATGTCTCGCCAAACATCGGAAATAAGCGTTCCATAATGGTGATAGGTGTGCTTCTTGCCGCCGTAGTCTTTGGTGGTTTTATTGCAGGCAGGACAATAGCTGTAGCCAATTCGTGTTTTCGTGTGTTGGAGCTGCCCTTCGTATCGAGAATAAACCAGCGCACCGATATGATGTTCCGGCAACCTCGTGTTTGTCGGTGAACAGATGGTGGGTTCGCGCTTGATTGCTACCCAAAGCTGGTAATGCAACGTGGTCGAAACCGCCTGGTGAACATGTACAAGGTCTACAGTATCACCAAAGATGACTAGAGCGTGTTTGAAAATTAGGAAGCGGGAGCAAGATGGCTAAGCAAGCGTTGGATAGGCGCCAGATAGACAAAGCCTTCGCTATTTTCGGTCAACATTTCGTAAGCTTTGCGGAGGCGACGCGAACGGCCTAGCCAAGCAAAAGAGCGTTCAACAACCCACCGTTTGGGCACCACAACAAAGCCTTTAGCCCCGTTGGGACGTAGGGCACTGGTGATTAGCCATAAGTGCCTTTGGGTCGGGGAAACGGGTTAATGCGCACAAAAGCCAGGGTAGCGGTGGTGGAAAGGACGGCGGCGATGCCATCGAGCAAAAG
>JAJPHV010000012.1 GCA_021325095.1 Chloroflexota bacterium
CTTTTGCTCGATGGCATCGCCGCCGTCCTTTCCACCACCGCTACCCTGGCTTTTGTGCGCATTAACCCGTTTCCCCGACCCAAAGGCACTTATGGCTAATCACCAGTCAGTTCCCTCTTGACAGCCTGGAACATATGTGCTATCCTTTGGTGGTTCCATTGGGTGGCAGCCACCTATTAGCAAAATAATAACACCTGATCCGGCCTGTTTTTTGCACCTGTTAAACAGGTGATCAGGCAAACCGAGGGTATTCAGCCGTTGGAGCGCGCTCAGGACTGAGGTACACTCCGAAAAAACGGGGAAACGCACCTGCGCACGTCATGACTAAAGTCACTGTGACCGTTCCAGCCGTTTGCCTGAACCTCGGCCCAGGGATCGACAGCCTGGGCCTTGCACTGGCGCTTCACAACACCGTCGAGATGAGCCTGCATCCCGGTCCAGAGGTATCCATTTCGGTTCGGGGTGAGGGCGCCTACCCGAACACACCCGATCATCCCGCCCTGCAAGCAGCGCGGGCGCTGTGGGGGGAGCGCGGGCCGGGCGTATCTGTTACCTGTACAGGCGAGATTCCGCCCGGCGTCGGTCTGGGCGATGACGTGGCCTGGATGGTGGGCGGGCTGGTCGCCGCCAACAACCTGGTCGAGTCGGCCCATCTGCTCAACCGTGAGCGGCTGATCGAGCGTGCCAGCAAGCTCACCGGCAAACCTGCGGCGGTGGTCGCGGCCCTGCTCGGCGGCCTGACGGTCACCAGCAGTGCGATCACCAGCGGCGATCAACTTCTTTACCAGCGTGTGGCTATTCCGGCCCTGCGCGTTGTCCTGGTCGTGCCCGAAATCGCGGATTACGCCGACAAAGTGCCGCCGACCAGGCCGGACAGAATCGATCTGGCCGACGCGATCTTCAATATCGGGCGCACGGCGCTGGTCATCGACGCACTCAGGCGTGGCGACCTGGATACCCTCTGTCGCGCCGCGCAGGATCGCATCCTGGAACCACAGCGCCAGGGGCTGATCCCCGGCTACGATCAGGTCGTTGCCTCGGCAAAAGCGGCGGGCGCTGCCGCAGCCACGATTTGTGGCGACGGTCCGGCAGTGGTGGCCTTTGCCAGCGCCAATCATCCTGCTATCGAATCCGCCATGCGTGCTGCCTTCCGGCAGGCTGGCATCCCGGCGCGCACGTGGACTCTGAACGTCGATACACAGGGCATTGCCATCAATTTCCGCCAATGATCTTTCGTCAATGATGCTCAGGCTGGTCACATTCGTTCGGGCACGGCGTTTCGTCCTGGCCCTTCTGCTGTGTGCTGTCACCGTGATCGTTTTCGAGTCACCTTGGCGGTTGCGGCCTCCACTGGGCACGCCCCTGCCGACTTATGATGCGCGTGACACAGCCACCGTCTGCGCCGAACTGAACGCCGTCTGGGGCAAGGATTGGCCGCGCGTCATCCTCGACCTGGAAAAACTGCGCGACGAACGAAGCACCTGCGGCGGGCAAGACCCGGCCCTGACGCTCTACCCGGCCTACTACAATTACGGCGTGGCGTTGGAGGCGCGCGGCGACCTTCCCGGCGCGATCATCGCCTATCGCAAGGCGCTCGAAACTTCCCCAAAGGGGACGGAAGCGGCCCGCGCGCTCCAGAAATACGGCGCATTCACGCCGACCCCGCTCGAAACATGCAGCGACGCGCAGATACAGGCGTCGCTCTCGGCGGTTCCTGCTTACGTGCCGCGTGGCACGGGTGCATTCACGACCATTCAGGGCGGTATATTTGCGGTGAATGGACAGCCCTACCGTCTGCGTGGCATCAACTACTATCCGGCCCGCGCACCCTGGCGGCGCTTCCTGCTGGAAGCCGATCCCGCTGCGGTGGCTGGCGAACTCGATTTGATTGCCGGGGCAGGCTTCAATACGCTGCGTATCTTCCTGTGGTACGATGCCCTGTTTGCCTGCCCCGGCAGCGGCGCAGTGCCCAAACCGGATGCCTTCGCCCGGCTCGACACCGTGATCCGGCTGGCTGCGGAGCGCAAGCTGCGCCTGATTGTGACCCTGAACGACCTGCCCGATCTGGTCATCCACCCATTGTATTTCGATACGCAGGCTGCGCCCGCTCAAACGGCCTACCTTGTCCGGCGCTATGCGCAGGAACCGGCCATCCTGGCCTGGGACGTGCGGAATGAGGGTGACATCGACTATATGCGTGGCAACGCGCCCTCGGCGGCGGTTCTCGACTGGCTACGCCGCACGACGGCGCAGATCCGCCAGCTAGACCCCAACCACCTGATCACGGCGGGCTGGAATGAGGACACGCAGGCCACCGAAAGCGCCGTCGATTTTGTCAGCTTTCATCACTGGTCAACGCCGCAAAAGCTCCAACAGCGCCTGGATGCGCTGCGAAGCGTGACGCAGAAGCCAGTCTTGCTCGAAGAAGTCGGCTACAGCACTTTTGGCGGCAAAGAGGCCGATCAGAGCGCATCGCTGCGCGATGTTCTGATCGCAGCGGAGAGCAGCGGCGTAGCGGGCTGGCTGATCTGGACGGCCTTCGACTTTTCGACGGAAGTCACCTGCTGGCCCCCGGCCTGCCCAAGCCAGGACAACGGCGAGCACCACTTCGGCTTGTGGCGCACCGATTACAGCCCGAAGCCTGCGCTGGATGCGCTGAAGGCGCTCATCCATCCCTGAGCCGTTTTTCATATTCGGCTCGTACAGTAAGGTAAGCGCCCGCTTATCGACAACATTGCGACAGCATTGCGACAACTTTTATACGAAGTTGTCTTTTATACTGGAAATGTGATCACGGGACTGATGTAGCAAGCTGTCTTGAGTGCCTGGAGGTGTGTGATGTTTACCCCCGAACTGCTGCTACTGTCTGGCATGGTGATGGTGATCGGTTCCCTGGTGGCGCTGGCAATTGCGCAGTCCACCCGCAACTGGTTTTTCTACGGCGATCCACACGCCGAATGGCAAACCCTTCGCAACAGGCGTTAGTGCAATTTCGGCGATAGCACCGCCAGCGCCGCGCCGACAATACCTGCCTCGTTGAGCATCTGGGCGGGGACGACCTCGGCTTGAACCGTCAGGCGCGGGATGAACTTGGCGGCATGTTTGCTCGCGCCCCCGCCGATGATGATCAGATCGGGCCATAACAGCTTTTCCAACCTGTCCAGATACTCGTCCACGCGCTTGGCCCACTGCTTCCAGGACAGATCTTTCTCGATGCGCACTCTGTCCGTCGCCCGCCGCTCGGCGTCCTTGCCGCGAATCTCGATGTGGCCCAGTTCGGTGTTCGGGATAAGCTGGCCGTCGTAGAACAGCGCCGTCCCAATGCCTGTGCCGAAGGTCGTCATCAGCACCAGCCCGTCACGGCCCCGCCCCGCCCCGAATTGCATTTCGGCCAGTCCGGCAGCGTCGGCGTCGTTGATGATGACGGCCTTGCAGCGGGATTTTTCCTCAAAGAGCGATTTGGCGTCCGTGCCAATCCATGAATGGTCGATGTTGGCTGCGGTGTAAACCACGCCTTTCTTGACCACTGCCGGAAAGCCACAGGCGATGCGGTCCGCCCAGTTGAAGTGGCTGACGACCTCGGCCACACAGTCAGCGATGGCCTCCGGCGTGGCAGGCTGTGGCGTCAGCACCCGGAAACGCTCGTCCAGCAGTGTCCCGCTATCGGTATCAACGGGCGCGCCCTTAATGCCGGTTCCGCCAATGTCAATGCCCAGAACGTGCACGTCAGCCTCCTTGACGAATAAATCTCACCTTTGTCTTGCTCCCCTCTCCACCCTGTGGAGAGGGGCTGGGGGTGAGGTCAATCTTATTTTTCCACCCGAATGTGGCCCGCGCCCGGTTCGACCCGACCAATGCGCCAGCCGCCCGCGCCCTGTGCAGCCAGCGCCGAAAGCAGCGCGTCAGCCCGCTCCGGCGCGACGGCCATCAGCAGCCCGCCGGACGTTTCGGGATCAAACAACAGGGTTCGCGTCACCTCGTCCAATGTAGAATCAAAGGTGACCCACTGCTCGTAAAAGTGCATGTTATTGGCCGTGCCGCCGGGGAACATGCCTTCGGCTGCATAACGCTGCGCGCCCGGCAGCCAGGGCAAATCCTTATAGGACAGCACGCAATCGACGTTGCTCAGGTGCGCCATCTCGTGGCTGTGGCCCAGGATGCTGTAACCGGTGATGTCCGTCATGGCACGGACGCCGACCTCGCGCGCGGCCAGCGATGCGCCCCGGTTCAATTGCATCATACTGGCGACGGCGCCGTCCACGTCGCCGCTGTCCGCCCCACCTCGTTTGAGCGCCGTGGTGATGACGCCTACGCCCAGGGGCTTAGAAAGGACAAGCACGTCGCCAGGCCGCGCACCACCCTTCGTGATAATCCGCTCCGGGTCGATCATGCCCGTGACGGCCAGCCCGTACTTCGGCTCCTTGTCAGTGATCGTATGTCCGCCCGCGATCACCGCGCCCGCTGCCCGCACGCGCTCCGCGCCCCCGCGCAGAATCTCGCTCAAGATCGCCAGGTCGAGGTTCTCCGGGAAGGCGGCCAGGTTGATGGCAAACAGCACGTCACCGCCCATTGCGTACACGTCGCTCATGGCGTTGGCAGCGGCAATCGCGCCGAAGGCGTAAGGATCATCGACCACCGGCGGGAAGAAATCGACGGTGGAGATGATCGCCTGCCGGTCATTGACGCGATAAACCGCCGCATCGTCAGGCGCTGCCAGCCCGACGAGCAGTGCAGGATAATCTGTCGCTTTGAAAGCGTCCGCTAGAGGGCGCAGCACCTGCGCCAGCGCTCCGGCCTGGAGCTTAGACGCTCAACCCGCGCAACTTGCCAGCGCAGTCAGCCTGACCTCGCTGGTGGGTAGTTTTGCCATCATACCGCCTTTTCTCAGAAGCACGCGGGCAAGTATAGAACGCTTACCTGACGCGGGCAAGCACGTGACCTGACTTTGAGTTACCATAGAGCTACGGCTTGCGGTAAGCCGATCAGATGACACGGGATGAGGCGGTAACGGTTGGATGGCTAAAGGACGATTTTCGCGTTTCGAACAACAGATCGAACAGATCGTGGAAGGCAGCCTGGCACGGCTGTTTGCCGGGCGGCTCCATCCGCGTGAGGTGGCAACGCGCCTGGCGCGGGCGATGGAAGACAGCGCGCGCACTGCGCCCGACGGCAACTTGCTTGCGCCCAACGTTTATACCATCCGCTTGAACCCGTCAGACTACGAAGCGTTGATCTCGACACAGCCAGACCTGGTGAAAACGCTGTCCGACACAGTGGTGGACCTGGCGCACCGCACAGAGATGCGGCTGGCATCGCTGCCTATCCTCAGCATCGAGCCAGACCCGGTGCTGCCGCCACGCGCCATCCACGTCGTCGCAGAGCACGAGTCGGCGACCAGCCGTTCTACGCAGATGCTGCAACCCGTCACGGCCTCGCCGGCGCTTCGCAGCTCGCGTAACCCGCAGGTGATTGTGGCAGGGACGCGCTACGTGGCGCTGGATCGTCCGGTGATCAACATCGGGCGGCGGCATGATAACCACATCGTCATCGACGACATGCGCGTGTCGCGTATGCACGCCCAGATTCGGCTGCGCTTCGGCCATTATGTGCTGTACGACCTGGGAAGCAGCGGCGGGACGTTCGTCAATGAGCACGCCATCACCGAGTGCATTCTCAAGCCGGGCGACGTGATCTCGCTGGCGGGCGTGCCACTGGTCTACATCGAGGACGAGAGCAGTACCAGCGACTCCTTGTCGGCCACCGACACTCAGATCAAGCGCCCGTCTCGCGCTGCTGAACCGGACAGCAAAGACAGTGACCCGACGTTATGAACCTGGAAGGATTGTTGCTGGCGCTCCGTATCCTGGCGGGGCTGCTGCTGTTGGCGTTTATCAGTGTGTTGTTCGTGATGATGTGGCGCGACTACCAGGCCGTCAGCCGCGAAGTCGCGTCGCGGACGCAAAAGCGCGGGCGGCTGGTGGTGCTGCGCGCTGACGGCACGCCGCTCAAGCCCGGTACGAGCTTTCCTCTGCTGCCACTGACCAGCATGGGACGCGCTCCGACCAATACCATCGTCCTGAACGACACCTTTGCCAGCGGCGAACATGCCCTGGTGACGCTGCGCGGCGGCCAATGGTGGCTCGAAGATCGCCACAGCAGCAACGGCACAGTCCTGAACGGCTATCGCATCCAGGAACCCGTCGTCCTCAGCGCAGGTGACGTGATCTCCGTCGGGCAGGTCGATCTCAAACTGGAATTGGATTAGTGTTTACCTCACCCCCTGGCCCCCTCGCCAACTGGAGAGGGGGCAATCATGCGCGCTTCTTCAACGTGCGGTTCGTCGTTCTGCTTCTCCTGTTTGCGGGTGGTGTGCTGACGCACCAGGCCGTGCTGCCCGTGCTGGAAGGCAACGACGAAGCACTGCACTACAGCTATATTGAGTGGATACGCCAGTACAACCGGCTGCCAGATCGCACCACCTACGCCACCAACACCACCCAGCAGGAGAGCGGCCAGCCGCCGCTCACCTATTGGGTGGCGGCGCGCTTCCTCGACTTGCTCAGGGTTCCGGTACATGGCGGCGACATGCTGGCCGACATGATCGATGTGCGCAACCTGTGGTTTACCCCACCGGATCGGTGGAACCGCCGCGATAACTTGAATCTGTTCTTTCATGGCCCGAACGAGCGCGCCTTCGGTCATCCCGACATTGTGCAAGGCGATCACATGGCGCGGCTGCTGTCGCTGGCCTGGGGGCTGCTGGCCGTCGTCGGCGCGTATGGCGCAGCGCGGGAAGTCTTCGAGCGCGACGGATGGGCGCTGCTGGCAACCGGCTTGTTTGCGTTCACCCCTCAGATGATCTACATGTGCGCCTCGGTCACCAATGACGTAACCGCCGTCGCCTTTGCTACACTGGCGATCTGGCAAACGCTGCGCCTGCTGCGTCGGGGCGCGACTCCGCTGCGGCTGGCTGCTATTGGCGTATTCCTGGCATTGGGTGCGCTGTCCAAAGTCAGCGTGCTGCTGATTGCGCCGGGGATCGGGCTGGCGCTGGCCCTCGACTGCTGGCAGCACCGCCGCGCTGCCGGCAGGCTGATCACGAACGGCTTGATCGTCGGGCTGGCGCTGGCGCTGATCTTCGGCCCCTGGGTCGTCTACGGCATCGTCACCTTTCAGGACCCGCTCGGCTTCAGAACGCACAAGACGCCAGAACACCTGAACAATCCGGCTCCCACGCTGGCGCAGCTTGTCTCGGCGCTGCCGGACGTTTACCTCTCTTACTGGGGCAAGTTCGGCACAAGCTCAGTCTGGATGAGTCCGGCCATCTATGCGCTGTTCACCGGGATTACTGTGCTGGCGCTGGCGGGCTACGTCTGGTATTGGCTTCACTGCCGCCATACCCGCTGGTGGACGGCGCTGCCCGCCTTGCAAGCCGTTGTGCTGCTGGTGATGGTGCTGTTTGTCTTCGCCGGGTTGGTGCAGTGGCTGCGCGATCTGTTTTACATTGCCTACGCCATCACCGGGCGCTTGATGTACGCCGCACACGTCGGGCTGGCAATCGGGCTGGCGGGCGGGCTGGCGCTGCTGGCGCACCGGCTGAGGCAGTCCGCCGCAAAACTCATCAGGGCAACGGCGGTTGGCCTCTTTGCCGGGGTCGGGCTGCTGGCCGCGCCGATCAGCATTTACACGGCCTACGCGCCGCCCATGCTGCTAACACCCCAATCGCTGCCCAAACTCGAAGGCGGCCCTATCGACTACGACCACACCATTCGCCTGTTGGGGGCAGCGCAGACCACGCCCACCATCGAGAAGGGCAAACTGCACCGCATGACGCTGTGCTGGCAGGTGCTCAAACCAGCCGCACGCCCGGCAGCCTTCGCGCTCAAGCTGTTTTCATTGCAGGGCAAGGTGGTGGGCGAGCGCACGTCGGTACACGGCCTGGGGCTGTTTCCGAGTTCGCTGTGGCGAGCGGGCGACATCTTCTGCGATATGGTGGATGTTCCGATCAACGATCCACCGGCAAGCGGACAGCCGTATAATGTGTTGTTGATCCTGTTGGATGCACGGACAGCCGCTGCCGACTGGCCTGCCACGCGGCCACCGGACGACCAGCCTGTCCAGTATCCTTTCGTTGCCCAGGTGGTAGGGAAATAGCCTTGATGAGCGCTCCGACCTGCATCAATCACCCTGAACGGGCAGCCGTCGAACACTGCGAAGTGTGCGGCGAGCCGCTGTGCGCCTACTGCCTGTACTACACCAGCGACGGCCAGCGTCTGTGCAAGCAGCACGCCGACCAGGCCGCCGCGTCGGGTGCATTCATCCGTGCGCCCGGTGTCTACGCCGACGGGTTGGTTCCGGCGCAGCTTGCGGCGGGCCACCATGTCGAAGCCCCACCGCTCTATGCGGCGAACCATCCCGACGTACTGGCGCTGGTCGGGCTGCTCCTGACTGGGTTCAGCGTGGCGGTGTGCTTCCCGCCCTCGGTGTGTCTGCTGGGGCCGATTGGCATGATCCTGTCGGCGGTGGCGCTGCTGAACGCCCGCAGCGCACACAACCCCTCTCGCACCCGCAAGATGGCCGGGATCGGGCTTGGGCTGTTCGGATTGTGGCTGGTGGTGGGCTACGCCTGTGCCTCGCTGGTCTTCAACAGTGCCAGAACGTCTATCACCACGCTGCAAACGACCCTGAGTGTGCCGATTGTGGTCATCACTGCACCGCCCGGCGCTTTCTCGCCAGCGGCTACCATGCCGCCGCCCACCCAAGCGCCCAGCGCCACGCCCACACCCTCTACCGGGCGGTAGCTATCGGCGGCGGGATGGGTTAGAGTCGTCGGTCTTGATTCTGAATTTACCTCACCCCCGGCCCCTCTCCACCCTGTGGAGAGGGGAGAAATCGACGGACGGTGATGCCAGCCGGTTCCCCTCGCCAGTTGGAGAGGCGGTCAAGGGATGAGGTCAATCTCTGCCAGGGAGAGCAGCATGGAGCCAGTTCGCATCGGCATTATCGGCGGTTCCGGCCTTTACAACATGCCGGAGTTCACCAACGCAGTCGAACACCGGATCGATACCCCATTTGGCCCGACCAGCGACGCCATCGTGGTCGGCACACTGCGCGGGCAGCAGGTGGCCTTTTTGCCCCGGCACGGGCGCGGCCACGTGCTGACGCCGAGCGAAGTACCGTACCGCGCCAACATCTATGCGCTCAAGACGCTGGGCGTGACGCACGTCATCAGCGTCAGCGCCTGCGGGTCGCTCAAGGAAGAACTGGAGCCGGGCCACATCGTCATTCCTGACCAGCTTTTTGATTTCACGAAGGACGAGCGAGGCCGCACTTTCTTTGGCGGCGGTTTCGTAGCGCACATCGGCGTAGCCGATCCTTTCTGCCGCGTCCTGGGCGACGTGCTCGCCGAGGCCAGCGCCGGCGTGGGCGGGACGGTGCACCGGGGCGGCACGTTCGTGACCATCGAAGGGCCGCGCTTCAGCACCAAAGGCGAGAGCGGGGTATGGCGTCAGCTTGGCTTTTCGATCATCGGCATGACCACCGCGCCGGAAGCCTTCCTGGCCCGCGAGGCGGAAATGCACTACGCCGTGATGGCACACGTGACCGACTACGACGTGTGGCACACGGCGGAAACGGTCAGCGCCGAGCTGGCTTTCAGCCGCTTCCAGAAAAACGTGGCGCTGGCGCAGCGGGCCGTGACTGCCACCATCGAGAAGATTGGTGGGGCGGCCTTCGACTGCGGCTGCGACTCGGCGCTGTCCTCGGCGCTGCTGACACACCGGGATCGAATCCCGGCACAGGTCGTTGAGCGCCTGCAACCTATTGTCGGCAAGTATTTCAAGGCGAACCCGTGACCGATACGACTGAACCGCCGCTGCTGACCGAAATCACGCTTGACACCGAGATTTCGGTGGAATACCGCGAGCGCGTTTTGCTGACTCTGGCCGGGTTGTTCCTGATCATCACACACAGTGGGTTGATACTCGTCCGGGGCAGCGGTATCCTCAATTACTGGCACGTTGTGGTATGGATGGGCTGCGCAGTGACAGGTCACGTTATCCTGGAGCGGCGACTGCCCCGGCGCGACCCGTTCATCTTCCCGATTGTCATGCTGCTCTCCGGCTGGGGTCTGACGCTGATTGACCGCCTGGCGCCGCCTTTTGCCACGCGCCAGACGATCTGGCTGATCGTTTCGGTTAGCGTGATGCTCGCCATCATCTCTGCGCCGGGACACCTGCGCTGGCTCAGTCGCTACCGCTACCTGTGGCTCGTCGGCGGGCTGCTGCTGCTGGGCCTGACGATCTTGATCGGGCGCAACCCGTCGGGTGGCGGGCCGCGCCTGTGGCTCGGCATCCCGGACGTGTACTTCCAACCCTCGGAACTGCTCAAGGTGCTGCTGGTTGCATTTCTGGCAAGCTACCTGGCCGAGAAGCGCCCGCTGCTTGACCTGCATACACGTCTGATCGGCCCGATGCGCCTGCCGTCGATGCGCTTCTTCGCGCCGCTGCTGCTGATGTGGGGCATCTGCGTCGTCGTGCTGGTCTGGCAGCGAGACCTGGGCACAGCCACGCTGTTTTTCGTGATCTTCGTGACGATGCTGTACCTTGCCAGCGGCCAGGTCATCTACGTGCTCGAAGGGCTGGCGCTGCTGCTGGTCGCGGGTGTGATCGCCTACTTTGCCTTCGACGTGGTGAAACTGCGTATCGACGTGTGGGTTAATCCCTGGCCGGAAGCGGACAACCGCGCCTTCCAAGTCGTACAGAGTCTGCTGGCGCTCTCGGCGGGCGGCGTTTTTGGGGCGGGCGTCGGGCAGGGGTCGCCCACCTACATTCCCGTTGTCCACTCCGACTTTGTGTTTGCGGCCATCGGCGAGGAATGGGGCCTGCTCGGTACGCTGGCCGTGACCGGCTGCCTGGCGCTGCTGGTCTTGCGCGGGCTGCGGCTGGCGGCTCAGACACATACGCGCCCCTTCCGTGCCTTCCTGGCCGCCGGGATCAGCATCACCTTCGCCACGCAAAGCCTGCTGATCATGGGCGGCACGCTGAAGCTGATCCCGTTGACGGGCGTGACACTGCCCTTCCTAAGCTACGGTGGAAGTTCGCTGCTGGTCAGCTTCATCATGGTCGGGTTGTTGATGGTATTGAGCGGTGAATCGTGAGCCAGAGTCTGAATCGCGTCACGGTCAGCATCCTGATGGCTTTTGCGCTGGTCGCGTTGAGCCTGACCTACTGGAGCGTGCTGGACGCCGACAGCATGTTGGCACGCAGCGACAATCCCCGGCGGGTCGAAGCGGAACGGGCCATCGTGCGCGGGGCAATCTATGACCGGAACGGCGAGCTGCTGGCGCAGACGACACGGGTTGGCGTTTCGCCCTCCGGGAAGCCTGTCCTGAAGCGCGAGTACCTGCACAGCGATGCGGCCAGCGCCGTCGGCTACTACAGCCTGATTCACGGCGTGGGCGGCGCAGAGGCCGTTTTCGATAAAGTGCTGCGCGGCGACGACCTGCGCGATGCAGCACAGACTGCGCTCGACAATCTGCTGCACCGCCCGCAGGTGGGCAGCGCCGTCCGGTTGACCATCGACTCGAAGCTGCAATCGGCCATTGTGAATGCAATGCAGGGCAAGCGCGGCGCAGTGATCGCCATCGACGTGCCGTCCGGGGCAGTGCTGGCGATGGTCAATGCGCCCTCGTTCGACCCGAATACACTGGACACGACTTACGACGCGCTGCGCCGCGACCCGACGGCCCCCCTGCTGAACCGCGTGACGCAGGGCATTTACCAGCCGGGCGGCGCGCTGCAAACGGTGATTCTGGCTGCCATCCTGGCCGATAAGCCTGCGCTGGATGCGCCTGTCGCGGGCGGGTCAACTTCGATACAGGTGAACGGCCTGACGCTGAAATGTGCCGCGCCAGGACTGGCAAACACAGTCGAACGAGCTTATGCACTGGCCTGCCCGTCGCCATTTGCCAATGCCGTTACGGAGCAGCCCGGCCCGGCAGCCGTGCAGAAGATGATCGCGGCCTTCGGGCTGTTGCAAGCACCAACCCTGGATCGGTTTGCGACGGTTTCCGGCAAGCCGGTGACCGTCCTGACCGACATTGGCGACCTATCCAGCCTACGCGCGCAGGGCGTCGGGCAGGGCGAATTGACCGTGACACCGCTGCAAATGGCGCTGGTGGCCTGCACCATCGCCAATCACGGCCACGCTGTCACGCCGTATCTGGCCGACGCGACACGCCCGCCGAACACGGCGGATTGGCAGCCACTTCCGCTGCCCGAAACGCAGCCTGCCGTCATCACGCGCGACATGGCCGACAAAATCCGCACGGCGATGCAGCAGGCGGTTAACATGGGTGCGGCACAGCCCGCTGGCCGAACCAGGCTGTCGATCTTCGGCCACGCCAGCATTGCCTACACCGGGCCGAAGGAAAGCGCCGACTCGTGGTTCATCGGCTTCATCGATCTGGCAGGTGGCCGCTCAGTGGCC
>JAJPHV010000138.1 GCA_021325095.1 Chloroflexota bacterium
CCTCTTGCTCGACGGGATTGCCGCTGTCCTTTCGACGACTGCTACCCTGGCTTTTGTTCGCCTCAACCCCTTTCCCAGGCCGAAAGGCACTTATGGCTAATCACCAGATGGCATGCCGATCCCGCGTTTCAAGCTTATATGCGTTTTGATGCTATCATGTTTGCCAGTCTTGCCATTCCGATACCGGGTCGTGCTGCATCAGAACCACTCGCCGTGCGAAGTGTAGGTCTGGTAGATACGGACGGAACCGTGCTCTATAGTGTGTTGATAGCGAGCGGGACGGATGCCCTCGGCAAGCTGACCGTCCGTGGTACCCTGCCGGAAGACACATCACTTGTGGAAGTGGTTGCTGCGCCGCCGGGAGCCACTGTCCAGAATGATGGCAGGTCGGTGACCTGGCAGGTCGAGAAGCTGCATGCCGACACGATCCTGGGGCCATTTACGTATCGCATCAAGCTGGCTGACAAGACCACAGAAGCGCCGTTGAACGTGCTGGCGAAGGTCAGTTGGGCAGAGCCAGCGGCGGGTTCAGTCGAGGCCCAGGTCGAAGCCGGCAAGCTCAAGCCGTTGGCTGAATCGGGCCGGATCACCGTCGATGAGAAAGGCACGCTCAACGAGAAGGGCGAAAATGACCTGGTGCTCGTGGGCGAGACCGGCATCTGGCTGTACGTCCCGGCAGGTGCGATCTCGCAGAAAGCTACCCTGACCTTGACCCGTGTGCCGGTGGATGCCAACAGTACCCCGGCGGGTGTTGCCGATTACTGGTGGTGCGCTTCCGTCCAGATCAGCAGCGAGCCGGCGGTGCAGCTTAACAAGCCGATCTCGATCTCGCTGCCTACCCGTCGTACCCTGACGCCGGGCCTCCCCGCAAAATTCTTTCTGCGCGGCGAAGATGGGCAGTGGCACGTCCTGGGCGAGACAAAGCAAAGCGCCGTCGGCCTCGCCAAACCCAATTTCCAGAATGCGAATATCGCGTCGATATCTATGGTCACGCCGACAGGTAACGGCGTCATCACCAAAGAGCTTGATGTCGTCCAGATCACCCAAAACGTCCAGATCACCAGTGGAGTCTCGGTAGACGACAGGAAAATCGGGAGCGTCAGTGGAACCAGCCTGCCTGCCAGCCAGATCCAGGATGGAACCAGTAACACGTATATCAACGCCTACAATTACATCCACCAAGACAACATCATCGCCATCCTGATCGGTGCACGCTAACTGCTTTGTTTCACTTCCGTTCTTCCCTATATCACGGGCAAGGACCAGGAAGTGAGCTTACTCAAACTCTTCCTCAGATGAGGGCAGTCCTCCGCTGTGGCGTGGTATAATCAGCCGCGATCCAAGCCACCGGAGGACTGCCCGTGACAGAGACCGACACGCCAGGCCACCTGCTAACCAACCGTGAAATCGCGGACATCTTCGACGCTGTGGCCGACATGCTCCAATTGAAAGGCGAGATCATCCACCGCGTGATGGCCTATCGCCGCGCCGCCGAATCGATCCGCCAGTACCCGCGTGACCTGCGCGCTGTCGCCGCCGAGGACAAGCTGACGGACATCGAAGGCATTGGCGAGACGCTCGCCGAAAAAATCCGGGAGATGCTGGACACGGGCCATCTGGAATTTTACGACAAACTCCGTGAGGAAATTCCGCAGGGCCTGGTCGAAATCCTGCGCATCAACGGCGTCGGCCCCAAGCGCGCCATGCAGTTCTACAAGGAACTGGGCATTGCGACAGTAGCCGAACTCGAAGCCGCAGCGCGCGCCGACAAGCTCAGTCAATTGAGCGGCATGGGTGCCAAGTCGCAGCAGAAGATCATCGAAGGCATCGAGAGCCTGGCCCGCCGCTCGACTCGGGTGCGGCTCGACATAGCGCTGACTGCTGCCGAGCGCATCCTGAACGCGCTGCTCGAACTGCCCCAGGCACTGTACGGGCACATTGGCGGCAGCATCCGGCGCGGGCGGGCCACCATTGGTGACATCGACCTGTTGATCGCCTCACGCGAGGCGATGCCGATCATGGAGGCGTTTGTCGCCCGTCCGGACGTGACGCGCGTCCTCGGCAGCGGCCCGACCAAAAGCTCCGTCGAACTTCTGAACGGCCAGCAGTGCGATTTGCGGGTGCTGCCCCCAGAGCGCTACGGGACGGCGCTCAACTACTTTACGGGCAGTCAGGCGCACAATATCCGGCTGCGCGATCTGGCGAAGGATCGAGGCTACACGCTCAACGAATGGGCTTTTACGTCCCTGACAGACGGCTCCGAGATCACGTGCGAGACGGAGGAGCAGGTTTACCAGCAGTTGGGGCTGCCCTACATTCCACCGGAACTGCGCGAAGACCGGGGCGAGATCGAAGCTGGCTACGCAGGCAAGTTGCCCCACCTGATCGACATCGGCGACATCCGCAGCGATCTGCACATGCACACCGAATGGAGCGACGGCAAGCTAACCGTGCGCCAGATGGCGGAGGCGGCACGGGCGCATGGCCTGTCCTACATTGTCATCAGCGACCACTCGCAGAGCCTGGGCGTCGCCAACGGATTGAGCGTCGAACGGCTGTGGGCACAGCGCGAGGAGATTCGACGTGTCGATGCGGAGATGGGGCCGAATTTCCGTGTGTTCCAGGGCGTGGAGATGGAAATCCGCACGGACGGCACGCTCGATTATCCAGACGAGGTGCTGGCCGACCTGGACGTGGTGATCGCCTCGCTGCATTCCGGGCTGCGCCAGCCGCGCGAACAGGTGACGGCGCGCCTGCTCAACGCCATCCGCAACCCGCACGTGGACATGATCGGCCATCCACGCGGCCAACTGATCCCGAACCGCGAACCCGCCGACCTGGACATGGACGCCGTGTTTGCCGCCGCGAAGGAAACCGGAACCGTCCTGGAAATCAATGCCAACCCGCAGCGCCTTGACCTGGACGATGCACACGCGCAGCGGGCCGTCCAGCTGGGCGTGCTGCTCTCGATTGACACCGACGCCCATTCGGCGGGTGAATTCGACGTGCTGCGCTATGGGATCATGACGGCGCGGCGTGGGTGGGTGGAAGCCCAGAACGTCATCAATACGTGGCCGATTGAGCGGTTTGTCAACTGGATGAAGTCATGAGCGACAGGCCCGACGATCAAGATTACTTTGACGATCAGGACACCGCCGAATCCTCGACGCGCCCCACCACCCCACCACGCGGCACGCGGCGGCGCATTCCGGCGGACGATGTGCCGCGCGCCTACAGCCGTCCGGCCCTCTCGCGCAGGCCGCCCGCCGAGCGCCAGCCGCAGGCCACTCGCCCGCCTGTGTCGTTACCTGACACACCCCCGGCGTACAATACGCCCAGGCCGGCCCGCACCCGCCGCGACAAGCGGCCCCGGCCTGCGGCTGCGCCTGTCGATAAGCGCAGCAGCGGGCTGTATTTACCCTGGTGGTCGCTGATCATCATGCTGGCTTTTGTCGGCTGTGCGGCGATTGGAGCGCTGCTCGTCGTGAACAGCATCGGCGGTAATGCCCTTCCTGGCGGGCAGACGCCTATTGTGGTGGTGATCACCTCCACCTTCACGATTGGCCCGCCAGCCAGCCAGACACCGATCCCGGTTCCGGCGACGATCACGCCCACCGCGCCGCTGCCGACCATCCCGCCGACGGCCTCGCTGCCGCCCGGCGATTTTGCCATCGGAGAAACGGTCAAGGTGGTGGGCGTCGGGCTGAACGGGCTGAACGTGCGCTCTGCGCCGGGGACGGGATCGACGGTCAAGTTCCGCGCCAGCGAGGAAGAACGTTACGTATTGAAGGATGGGCCGCAGACGGCCAGCAACGACGAGTGGTGGTACATCCAGGACCCGAACGACCAGAACCGGGGCGGGTGGGCCTCGCGGCGCTTTTTGACGGTGATACAACAGTAGGATGCCGAACCTCACCCCCAACCCCTCTCCGCAAACAGAGAGGGGAGCCATCCAGAGCGCACCGCCCTCGGTTTCTCGCTCTCCGATTTCGAGAGGGAGTGAGGTCAATTGTTTTCGACAGAGGAGCGCATGACCAACGACCCGCAAACCGAAATCGCAGATCTGGCCCGGCGCGCCGCCTTTCTGCGCGAACAACTCAGTTACCACAACTATCGCTATTCGGTGCTCAGTTCGCCCATTATCTCCGACGCCGAATACGACGCGATGTTCGACGAACTGGACGCCATCGAGAAGGCGCACCCTGAACTGATCACGCCCGATTCGCCCACGCAGCGCGTCGGCAGCGATCTGGATGCGCGCCTGCCCAAAGTCGAACATCCACAGCCCATGTGGAGCCTGGCTAAAGCCTATACCGAGGACGAAATCCGGGCCTGGCGCGAGCGTGTTGGCAGGCTGCTGGACACGAGCGCAAAGCTCTCCTACGTGGTCGAGCCGAAATTTGATGGCCTGACCGTCGTGCTGACCTACACCGATGGCATTCTGACGCAGGGCGCAACGCGCGGCGATGGCTTCGTGGGTGACGACGTAACCGCCAACGTCAAGACCATCCGCACCGTGCCTCTGCGCATCCCGACCCGCGCCGATGGCCCGAAACCGCCGCCGCGTTTGACTGTTCGCGGCGAAGTGGTCATGCTCAAGAAAGACTTCGAGGCGTTCCAGGCCAAAATGCAGGCCGAGGGCCACACTGAGAAGTTCATTAACGCGCGCAACACCGCGTCGGGCGCACTTAAGCAGCTCGATGCCCGCATTACTGCTTCTCGTCCCCTGACCATGTACGCTTTCGGCGTGGTCGAGGCCGGGGGCGGCGTACCACGCAGCCAGTGGGAAACGCTCCAATATCTGCGCGACCTGGGCTTTCTGGTCACCGACCAGGTTCGCCGTTTCGATGACCTGGAAGCGGTCATCCAATTCGTCAAGGAGTTTGAAGCGCACCGCCACGATCTTGAATTTGAGATAGACGGGCTGGTCATCAAGATTGACGACATCCCGACTTACAACGCACTGGGCGTGGTCGGCAAGAATCCGCGTGGGGCAATCGCCTACAAATTCCCGCCCGAAGAGGTGACGACGCGGCTGATCGGCGTCGGCGTCAACGTGGGCCGCACCGGCGTATTGATCCCCAACGCGGAATTGGAACCGGTCTTTGTCAGCGGCGCGACTATCCGGCAAGCTACGCTCAACAACTTTGACGACGTGGCGCGCAAAGACGTGCGCCTGGGCGACAGAGTCATGATCAAGCGGGCGGGCGAGGTGATCCCGTTCGTGATCGGGCCGATTGTCGAGGCCCGCACCGGCAACGAAATCCCGATCACACCGCCGAAAGAATGCCCTTACTGCCATTCGCCCGTCGTCCATCAAGACGGCGAGGTGGCCTACTATTGCAGCAACCCGGAGTGCCCGGAGCGCGTCGCCCGCCAGATCGAGTATTTTGTGGCACGCGGCGTGATGGACATCGAGGGCCTGGGCGAGCACGGCGTCCGCCAGTTGATCGAGGCCGGGCTGATCAAGGACGAGGCCGATCTGTTCAGCCTGAAGCCCGAACAGTTGGCCGAACTGGAAGGCTACGGCGAACTGCGCATTCAAAACCTGATGAACAGCCTTCAGGCTGCCAGGAATCGCCCGCTGGATAGGCTGGTCATGGCGCTGGGCATTCCCGGCGTCGGCTCAACGGTGGCGCGGCTGCTGGTCAAGCATTTCCCGTCCATCGACGCGCTGATGAACGCTACTGAGGAACAGATCGATGCCATCGCCGGGATCGGCCCCCGCACAGCCGAGACTATCGTGCAGTGGTTCGCCGAGCCGCGCAACCGCCGGATCATCGAGAAGCTGCGGGCGGCGGGCGTCAACATGACTGCCTCGGAAAGCGTCGCGCCTCAGCAGTCGAACGCGCTGGCCGGGCTGACGTTTGTGCTGACCGGGACACTGCCCACCCTGAGCCGTGACCAGGCGACGGAACTGATCGAGTCGCACGGGGGCAAGGTCAGCAGCAGCGTGAGCAAGAAGACGAGCTATGTCCTGGCGGGCGAGGCCGCAGGCAGCAAACTGGACAAGGCGCGCCAGTTGAACGTGCCGATCATCGACGAGGACGGGCTATACAAACTGATTCAGGAGAACACTTCCCATTCTGAATAGTTCGGCCAGGCTGCGATCTTTTGTATCACCCCGCCGTCGTCCTGTACAGCACCAACCAGAAAGCGGTGCTCGCCAAAGATTTCTGACGAGACCGGGCGTTTCAATAGACTGAGGGATAGTCGCTGCCAGGATCGTTGCACCTGAGGCGGGTCAGTGAGTCAAGGACGGGGCGCTGAGGACATGCTTACGCGGCGGAACCCGGTGAGCAGACTGATGAATTTTCATTTTAGTTACTTTGAGGCCACAATTGCGGTTAAGCGTAGTAGAAGCGTCCGCTTGCCGCAGCACGGCCTTACCAGAAACAGCGACAGAGACGCGCAACTGTTCACAAATTGTACGAAAATTGTCAAGCGTGTGTGAGCGGGAGTCGTGGCAGATGTTCGTTGACAGTCCTCTTATTTGGCGTTGCGGGCAGCGGCCACGTGACAGCACCCGCTGCCAGTGCAGCACTTATCGTCGTGGCGCACCCCTTTATCCGCGCCGCGTCCGCCTGATCATGCGACACTGTTTCGTTGCAGTACAGTCTCAATGATGGAGTCATAGTCCATGAATCGAAAAACGCGCATTGTCCTTATCCTGCTTGCGCTCATCACGCTGGGGCTGACTGTCACCAACCAGCCAGGCGTGTCGGCGCAAGTACCGCCGCCCGATCTGACCGTTTCGAAGACCCACAGCGGCGCATTCAAGGTTGGTTTTGGCGGTACGTATACCGTCACCGTCACCAATCAGGCTGCGGCGGGGGCAACTACTGGCAACGTTCAGGTGGTTGACCTCCTGCCCATAGGAATGAGCCTGGCAGGAAGTACGTTCACCCTGCCCAATGGCTCGTACACCTGTTCGACCACGATGGTGGGGCAACGCCAGCAAATTACCTGCGACAGCACCGGGATGACACTGAACCCCGGCTCAAGCGCGATCCTCACTTTTGCGGTTGACATCGCGCAGGCGGCCTTCGGAACTGGCAAAATCAATAATGTCAGTGTCAACACCCCAGGCGAAACCAATACCGTCAACAACTCGGCTACCGACACAGTGGATGTAGCGGGTTCCCCCGATCTGATCATCTCAAAAACCCACAATCCGCTGACTTTCACCGTTAACACCGACGGCGATTTCATCCTCACCGTTCAGAACCAGGGTACAGCGCCAACCACCCAGACTATCACAGTCACCGACAATTTGGCGGCGAACCTGATTCCACAGAGCGCCGACGATGTCGATCCAGCGACGATGAATATCTGGAATTGTAGCATTACCGGCCAGTTGGTGGCTTGTACCAATACCGCGCCGTTGGGCGCGTTTGGGCAGGCGGCGCCAATTAGGATAACAGTCAGACCCAATGCGGCTGGCACGTACACCAACGGTGCGAGCGTCAGTCTGGCGGGTGGGGAAGAACCACCGGGGGCGACGGGCAACAATACGACGAACCCGAATGACAGCGTTACGGTCACGGCCCAACCGGACTTGACTGTTGTGAGCAAGACGCCCAACCCGGCGACCTTCATTGTCGGTGTGCCGGCTCAGTTCACCATCCGCGTACAAAATGTCGGGGCAGGTGACGCGCAGCCGCCTGTTACTGTGACTGATACCCTTGATACGGGCCTGACGTTTGTCCAGGCAGGCAGCGGCGGGGATGGCTTCACCTGTTCGTCCACCAATGGAACTAACGTGACGTGCTCGACAAGCGGGGCATTTACAGCCGGCGCGATAGCCGACATCGTCATCCCCGTCACCGTGGGCCAGGCCGCGATAGGCACACGCACCAACAACGCCACCGTCAGCGCGACAGGCGACAGCAACCCATTGAATAACACGCTCGTCAACCCGATCAGCGTGACCGTCAATTGGGTTGATCTCCAACTGACCAAGACTCACTCGCCAGCAACGCTGCTGGTGGGAACGAACGCAACGTTTTCGTTCCAGGTGCAGAACATTGCCACTGGCCCGAATGCCAGCCCAACGCTTGGCAATATCACCCTGACGGATACGCTGCCCACCGGACTGACCTTTGTCAATGGCAGTACCACCGGGGCAGGTTGGGCCTGCGGAGCCAGCGGTCAGGACGTGACCTGCACGTATACGGGTGCGGCGATCAACCCGGGCAGCAGTAGCACCGTAACCTTCCAGGCGACGGTTGGAACAACGACGGCGTCGCCGATCAGCAACACCGGCTTGATCACGACGACTGGCGACGCACCCAACGGCCCGTTTGGCGCGAACAACACGTCCACCGACACACCCATCACCGTCCAGCGCCCCGATCTGATTGTCAGCAAGGCTGCGCTCGGTACGTTTGCCGTCGGGCAGCCCGGCGACTTCCAGATCATCGTTACAAACCAGGGGAGTGGGCCAACCAGCACTGTCGTCAGCATCACCGACACGATGCCTGCCAACTTCACCAACACCGTCGGGACGGCTCCTACCAGCGATCCAAGCTGGACCTGTGGAGCCTACAATGCAGGCACGCGCCAGATCACCTGCACCAATAACAACGTGGTCAATGGCAGTGGCGGATCGCTGCCTTCGCTCATCCTGCGGACGACGCCGACTAATCAGGGCACGTTCACGAACAGCGTCACAGTCACGAATGCCGAAGACGTGAACACTGGTAACAACAGCACGACGGCCCAGGTGACGGTCAACCCGCCACCGCCACCCGTTCTGTCGATCACCAAGACGCACGTGGGCACAAACTTCGTCGTCAATCAGACCGGCACGTACCATATCGACATCCAGAACGTCGGGCAGGGCGCTACGGTAGCCAACCCGCCCATCGTCGTCACGGACATTCTGCCGTCCAGCTTCAACTTCGTCAGCGCGAGCGGCACGAACTGGAATTGTACGCCAACCGCGCCACAAACCGCGCCGCCACCTGTGCAGGTTCAGTGCACGTGGACAGGCGGGATTGTTCCGGGTGGCTCGAACGCTGCCCTCAACCAGATCACCATCCAGGTCACGCCGACCACGACTCTGAACAGCCCGTTCAGCAACACGGCCACAGTCACGGGCGGTGGCTCGGTCACCGCTTCCTCCACCGACATAGTGCCAGTGACAGGGGCGGCTGGCCCAGACCTGACGATCACCAAGACGCACGCCACGAACTTCACCACTGCGCCCAGCACGCCAGGCACGTACACGATCACGGTTAGCAATGCCGGTACCGTGGACAGCAGCGGCCAGATCACCGTCAGTGACACGCTGCCCAACGGCTTCACCTACGTCTCCGGCAGCGGCACAGGCTGGACGTGCCCGACTGCGCCGCAGTCCAACCCCATCGTCTGCACGACCAATGCCGTTGTCACGGCCAATGGCGGCACGGCTCCGGTGTTGAGCATCCAGGCACAGGCTACCATTGCAGGCACGAACTTCGTGAATACTGCCACTGTCACGGGCGGCGGCGACGTGAACAACCTGAACAACACCGCCAACGACCAGACGACGGTGACCGCCAACCCTCTGCCCGACGTGGGCATCACCAAGAACCACACGGGCAACTTCACCGCCGGGCAGCAGGGCCAGTACACCGTCACTGTCAGGAACATCGGTAATGCCACCACGCCAGCCGGGTACATGACCACGGTCACCGATACGCTGCCCGGCGGCATGACGTTTGTGGCGGCGTCAAGCGGCGGCGTCGGCTGGACGTGCAGTGCCAACGGTGCGACGCCGCAGGTCGTGACCTGCACGAACCCTACGCCGATGGCGGCAGGCGCTTCGCAGAATCCGCTGACGATCACCGTTCAGGTTCCGGCCAACGCCCCTTCTTCGGTGACCAACACAGTCAGCGTCAACGCGCCGACGGGCGACCCGAACACGGCCAACAACACGGCCAGTGATCCGACCACCATCGTCGGCGTCGTGGACATCTCCATCCTGAAGAGCCATTCCGGCAACTTCCAGGTCAACACGCCTGCTTCGTACAGCATCACCGTCCAGAACATCGGTGGCGCAACCAGTACGGGCACGATCACCGTCACCGATACGATCCCGGCGGGCCTGAATGTGACGGGCGCCAGCGGCCCGAACTGGACCTGTACCATCGCTGGTCAGGACGTGACCTGCACGCGCAGCGCCTCGTTCCCGATTGGCGGCGGCGGCAGCAGCGTCATCACCATCAACGTCACGCCCACACAGAATGGTAACGTGACGAACATCGCCAACGTGAGCGGCGGCGGCGACACGAACCCCACGAACAACCAGGCGCAAGACCCGACGATCATCAGCACCGGGCCAGTGGCCGACCTGTCCATCACGAAAGTCCATAACGGCACGTTCGTCACCGGGCAGAACGGCACGTACACACTCACCGTCCGCAATGTCGGGACGGGCACAGCCAGCGCGCCGATTGTCGCCAGCGACAACCTGCCAGCCGGTCTGACATTTGTGGCCGCAGGCAGCAGTCCGCTCTGCTCGGCCTCCGGGCAGCAGGTGACCTGCACCAGCCTGAACAGCCTGGCCGCAGGCGGTCAGATCCCGTTCACCATCCAGGTTGCCATCACCGCAGCGGCCAACACGACGCTCACCAACACGGCCACTGTAACGCCGCCGAGTGGCGACCCGAACAGCGCCAACGATAGCTCCACCGACCAGGTGACGATTGCTACGGCGCCTCCGGTCAGCCAGGGCAACTCGACCATCACGGCCTTCCCGACGACGGTAGCTGCCGATGGCTTCACGCAATCCACGATCACGGTGACGCTGCGCGACACGACTGGCGCCGCGGTCCCGAACCGGCAGGTGACGCTCTCCACCACCAGTGGCAGCATCCCGGCAGGGGTGACGGTCTTCGGTGGCACGACGGGCACGACCAACGCCTCCGGTGTGGTCACGTTCCAGGTCGCGTCAAGTATCCCGCAGACGGTGAACTTCACGGCGCAGATCGGCGCGCCCGAAAACTTCACGATCAGCAACAGTGCGGGCGGCAGCACGGTCAACTTTGTGTCGCCGACGGGCCTCAGCCCGACGCTGTCCACCGCCTCGGCCAACCCGACCAGCATCCCCGCCGACAACACGACGACCTCGACCATCAGCGGTACGATCAGGACGAACCTGAATGTGGGTGCGGCAGGTGTCTCGGTGACGATCTCTGGTAATCCCAGCACCGGTGTCACGGTCTCGCCAGGCACGACGGTTACGACGGACGCGAACGGCAACTACTCGTTCACCGTCAAGTCAACCACCGCGCAGACGACGACCTTCACCATCACGGCCACCAACGGCGTCAGCAACATCACACTCAGCACGCAGCCTACCGTGACCTTCACCTCAAACGCGACGGCCACGCCAGGCGGCGGCGCCGTTGACGCAGGCAAGTCGTCCTTCGTGAGCAGCCACGTCTCCATCCCCGCCGACAACATCACGACGGCCACGTTCACCGCGACCCTGCGCAACAGTTCGGGCGGTGCGGTCACTGGCGTCACGGTCACAGTGTCGTGCAACCCAACGCTGACAGGCATGACCATCACACCCAACAACAACGGCGTCAGCGACTCGAACGGCGTGGCGACCTTCACCGTGCGTTCGGTGACGCAGGGCGGCCCGGTTACGTGTACAGCAGTGGCTGGCGGTGTGACGATCTCGCAGACCGCGCAGATCTCGTTCACTGCACCCGGTACTGCGCCTGTCGTCAACCCGAACCTGACGCTGACGCCCGGCACGCCTGGCACACCTGGCACGGGTACACCCGGCGCGCAGGGTGTTGCGCTGCTGGCTGCGCCGTCCAACGGGCCAAACATCGGCATCGTCCGGGCCTTCCGGCTGCGCGTTCGCACCGGGCCGGGCCTGCGCTATCCGGTGATCGGGCTGCTGAAACTGGGTACGCGCGTGATCCTGCTGGCGCGCATCCCGCGCGGCACGTGGTTCATGATCCAGCTTGAGAACGGGCAAACGGGTTGGGTTAGCTCCGGCTACATCCGCGTGGCGCGGCTGGCCTTCCGCCATCTGCCCATCGTGGATCCCCGGACGCTGCCGCCGCCAGGAGCAATCCCGGCGGTAGTGCCCACGCCGACGCCAACCAAGACACCGTAAGTCGGACGTTCGATCAACGAGTGGGGCCAATTCAAGCCCCACTCCAAACGCAGAATCCAGCGGAGCAGCTCCATAGGGCCGCTCCGCTGCATTTCGGGTCAGGCCGCGTCCGGCGTTAAAGCATCGGCTGCAATCAACCAAGTCGGCTAAAGCCGACTGGCGATGCGTACCACCGCGTGGCTCCAGCCCATGCGTCGGGAACAACTACAGCGGCTTCTTCGAGGGAATGCCTGGTCGGCGCGGAAAATGCGGTGGGGTCGCTGCAATTTTCTCGATCACAATCAGGTAGTGCGTCTCGGCCACGTGCGGCAGTTCCACCGGGGTAAGCTGCGCCATGCGCCCGCCCAGCAGCGTCATCGCGCGTTCCGCCGCGCTCACCTCGGTGGCCGCGCTCTCCCCCTTCAAGGCCACACAGCGCCCCCCGATCCGGCACAACGGCAGCAAATACTCGACCAGGATCGGCAGATGGGCCACCGCGCGCGCCAGCACCACGTCGTACTGTTCGCGGTAGGCGGCCTGCTGTCCGGCTTCCTCGGCGCGCAGGTTGATCAGCTTGACGTTGCTCAGGTTCAGCGTCTTGACGACGTGCTCCAGAAAGGTGATCTTCTTGCCCGTCGCTTCGAGCAGCGAAAGCTGGATGGACGGGCAGGCAATGCGCAGCGGCAGGCCGGGAAAGCCAGCGCCGGCCCCCACATCAATCACCCGTGTGTGCGGCGGCAGGGGCACGGCGCGCAGCACGGAGAGCGAATCCAGGAAATGGCGCATCTCGATAGCCAGCGGATCGGTGATCGCCGTCAGGTTGACGCGCGTCTCGTTCCAACGGATCAATTCCTGGGCATAGCGTTCAAACGCCTGCTGCTGGTCGGCGCTCAGTTCCAACCCCAGTAGATCGCGGGCCGCCTGCGGCAGTTTGAGCAAGGCCATCTGGCGTCTTATCACTTTCTAGTTGCGCCCCAGTAAGCAGCGGGCCGGACAGCGATGATACCACATCCCGTTTGCGCGGTTGAGCGAAAGCCTGCAAAATACAGGGGAAACGTCCGATTTTGTCGGGCATTAAGTGCCTGTTAGGAGGGGCAAATTAGCAAGGGCGAAGGTCGCTTGACAACCCAAAACCGCTGTGCTACAGTACGCCACTAGGCAGGTAGATTCGCGCCCATTACCTGAGCCTGTTGCCAGGCAAACCTTACGATACCAATACCGGGGTGCGAGTCCCATTGCATATCCGAGGAGATTGGCGTGGCTAAATCGCGTACCGAACAACTGGTGGAACGCTTACGGGACTTACAGGCAAGCTCGGCGGACGTCGAAGCCGCCGCGATAGTGAGCGTTGACGGCCTGAGCATGGCCTCGTCAATGCCTGCAAACATTGAGGAAGACCGCGTATCCGCTATGTCGGCTGCGATGCTATCCCTGGGTGAGCGCATTGCTGGCGAGTTGGGGCGCGGCAGTCTCGATCAGGTCTATGTGAAAGGACAGCACGGGTACGTAATCCTCATGTCCGTCGGGGACGAAGCGGTGTTGACTGTTCTGGCCCGCGAACAGGCCAAACTCGGCCTGATCTTCCTGGACATGGGCCGCGCCGTGAAGGAACTGGCAAAGCTGGTCTGATCCTGCTGCGCCGACCATATTCATCTACTCACACAGCTAGGGAGGATTGCGTGTCGCCAGAAAAAAGCGGCCTATATTACCCGAATAAGATTGCCCGGATTTACATCATGGCAATGGAAGACGTGATGGGCAAAAACGGCCTGAACGCCATCCTGAACCTGGCCGGGCTGGGCATGTACATCGACAACTATCCCGCCGACAACCTTGAGCGCCAGTTCGATTTCTCCGACTTCACCGCGTTAAACGCGGCCCTTGAAGATATGTACGGGCCGCGCGGCGGGCGCGGTCTGGCGCTGCGTGCCGGGCGGGCCTGCTTCTCGCAGGGTCTCAAGAATTTCGGCGCGCTGGCGGGCGTGGGCGACCTGGCCTTCAAGGTACTCCCGCTGGGCGCCAAGCTCAAGATGGGTCTGCCTGCGATGGCAACCATCTTCACCAATTTCAGCGACCAACTGAGCGAAGTCCAGGAGCACGACGACCACTACACCTATACCATCAAGCGCTGTCCGGTGTGCTGGGGCCGCAAGACAGACAAGTCGGTCTGCCATGCCGCTGTCGGGCTGCTGCAAGAAGGACTGCGGTGGGTGAGCGGCGGCCACGAATTCCGTGTCGTCGAGACCGAATGTCACGCCAAAGGTGACGAGTACTGCGTCTTTGTCATCTATAAAGAACCCATCGGCTGATGTCCGTAGCGCCTGGCACGTTCCAGTAAGCCACACGCGGCAGCAACGGTCAGGGAGTTATTTTGGCAGACAAGTCCCAGATTCTCATTGTCGAAGACGATCTCGATCTGTCGGAGATGCTGAACGCCTATTTTCGCGTCCAGGGCTATGACGTATTGACTGCCGCCTGGGGCAAGGACGCTGTTAAACTCAGCACCGACCACAACCCCGACCTGGTCGTCCTGGACATCCGCCTGCCCGACATCGACGGCTACGAAGTTTGCCGCCAACTGCGCACCAACCGCCGCACGCAGGACATCCCCGTGATTTTCCTGACCGAAAAGCGAGATCGGGTTGATAAGCTGGCGGGCCTCGAACTGGGCGTGGTTGATTACATCACCAAGCCTTTTGACATTCAGGAATTGCGCTTGCGCGTGCGCAATTCGTTGCGGCGCGCCTCGCAACAGATTCTTGTCAACCCGGTGACCAATTTGCCGGAAGGCCAGCTGGTCGATGAACGTCTGAACGAATTGCTGCTTCAGGATAAGCCCTGGGCGATCCTGACCATCGGCATTCAGGGGCTGGAAGCATTTGGCGACCAGTATGGCTTTATTGCCTCCGACGACGTGATGCGCGCCGTCACACTCATGATTAACAACGCAATCCGTGAGGTCGGCAAGGATGGCGATTTTATCGGCCACCTGTCTACCAACGAGTTCGTCATCATCTCCGACCCCGAACATGTGGCAGCTATCCGCGAGCGGATCGAAGTCCGCGTCAAGCAGTCGATGGAGTATTTTTATCCCCTCAAAGACCGCGACGAGGCCCGCAAAGCGATGGCCGAAAACCGTTTGCGGCTGATGGTCGGCCAGCTTGTGTCCAGTGAGGGCCAGCTTGCCGATCTGGAAGCACTCAAAGCGGCGATTGGCAAGCACCGCCATCTCGAATCCTGAACGTTGATCCTGAGCGTTGACGACCTCGGATGGCTGTGGTATGATTTCGCCCAGGTAGTACCCGGGGTAGCCAAGAGGCTTAAGGCAGGTGACTGTAACTCACCCATCCGCAGGTTCGAATCCTGCCCCTGGGACTATAAGGATCATCCAATCCCTGCGTTTTCTCTGAAAAGGTTCTGAGAGGGCGCGGGGATTGTCGTATCATTTCCCGGAGCAACCATGATGGATATTGCACTGGATGTCGCAGAACGCACGAAGCTGATCACCCGCAACCTGGAAGAAGTGATCGGCGCGGACGAGATTCCTGGCCTGCTGGCGTCGGGAATGCCACTGCGCCATTACATCGGGCTGGAAATCTCCGGACGGCTGCACCTGGGAACCGGCCTGATGTGTATGCAGAAGATCCGCGACCTGCAAAAGGCGGGCATTCAGTGCACGGTTTTCCTGGCCGACTGGCACACGTGGATCAACGAGAAACTCGGCGGTGACCGCGAAAAGATCAGGCAAGTCGCCAATGGTTATTTCAAGGAAGGGCTGAAAGCGTCACTGGCGGCGGTGGGCGGCGATCCCTCCACACTCAATTTCATTCTCGGTTCCGACCTGTACCATCACAACGACCAGTATTGGGAAACGCTGATCGAGGTGACGAAGGCCACCACGCTCAACCGCATTTTGCGTAGCATCAGCATCATGGGCCGTACCGAAGGCGAGTCGGTGGACTTCGCCAAGCTGATCTACCCGCCCATGCAGGTGGCGGACATCTTCATGATGGAGATCAACTTTGCCCAGGGCGGTATCGACCAGCGCAAAGCGCACGTCATCGCCCGCGACGTGGCGACTTCGCTGACCATCAAGCCGCTGCGCGACAACAAGGGCAAGGTGATCAAGCCCATAGCCATCCACCACCACCTGCTGCTCGGCCTGGACAAGCCGCCGGTCAACCTCAAAGAGGTGACGCCCGACCAGTTGCGCGAGCTGCGTACCCAGATGAAAATGAGCAAGTCCAAGCCCAATTCCGCCATCTTCATCCACGATTCGCCCGATGAGATTCGGCGCAAGATGAAGAAGGCATTTTGCCCGCCAGAGGTGGACTTCAACCCGGTGCTGGATTGGACGGAGCACCTGGTCTTCCACAACGACATTCCGGAATTCCAGGTGAAGCGAACGCCCGAAAACGGCGGCGACGTGACTTTCTACAGCTTCGAGGAACTGCGCGACACTTACGCAGCGGGCAGGCTGCACCCGATGGATTTGAAGAACGCGCTGACCGATGCTCTGGTTGACCTGCTGGCCCCCGTGCGCAAACGCTTCGCCGACCCGGAGGTCAAGGCCATGTGGGACGGCCTGGAGTCGCTGTTGTGAAGGGCGTCCCTTCGGGTTCGGGCAAAGGACACACCCCGCATTTAGTTGATTGAGCGCGTACTTCCGCCGTCAATACGAATGTTGGCGGCATCGATGTAATTCGCCAGAGGGCTGGCGACAAACACGATCAGGTCGGCCACCTGTTCAACCGTGCCGAGTGTGCCTGTCGGGTTCGGCAGCACATCCGCCAGAATGTGCTGCTCGATAGTTGCCCAATCGCTTCCCCACCCTAGCTGGGCCGCCAACCCCTTGTAAAACTGCTTCACGCCATCGGTGGCAATGATGCCCGGACTGATGGTATTAACGGTGATGCCGGTATTCGCCAGCGATTTCGCCAGCCCGACAGTCAGGTTGACCAGCGCCGCCTTCGTTGCAGCATAGGCCGACATGAAGGCCAGCGGCTCGGTGGCATCTCCGCTAGCGATCTGGATGATCCGCCCCCAGTGCCGCTCGCGCATCTGCGGAACCAGGTGCTGAATGAGTCGCGCCGCGCCGATGACATTCACGTTGTAGAGATGCAACATGGCGTCGGGGGTGTCGTCGAGCCAACTGCCGTGCGTGTAGGTGGCCGCATTGTTGACCAGGATATCCACATGCCCGACAAAAGCACAGGCTTCCTCGGCGATTCGCTGCGCTTGCTCATCCGACGCTAGATCACCCTCTACTGTGTATACCGGCCCATCGAGGGAACTGGTGAGCCTTTGAAGGGATGGCTTATCCAGCCCGTGCAGGATTACGGTAGCCCTCTCTCGAAGGAAGGCACGCGCAATACCCTGCCCGATGTCGCCGGTAGCTCCCGTGATCAAGGCGCATTTGTCATTCAGCCGCAAATCCATTGAAGTTCTCCTGAAAGTCTTTTATTTATTGGTTAAAGCGGTTCAATCTTGAGGTCTATTTCTTCATTACGAAGATGATAACGCCCGAACACAGTCTGTCAAGGGCAGGCATGACAGACCACCTGAATTCAGGTGGCTGCTCAATGGAACGCCGGGCTGGTCTGAAGATGAGCGGTGCCGCAAGTTACGCAGTTCGAGATCGGTGGGCGGCTATCAATGCTTACAGCAGCAGGATGAAGCCGTCTGGCCCGATCTAAATGCATTTGTTCAGATCGCTTGACGTGACACGTTCGGTACAGCACAATTGATTTTGTAACGATTGGGTCATAAAAGATGAACCCCGAAGATATTTTAGGGGCAGCGCGCCGCCTGAAAAGTGCCAAACTGCTGGTCGTGCTGACGGGAGCGGGCGTCTCCAAAGAGAGCGGTGTGCCCACCTTCCGCGATGCGCTGGATGGCCTGTGGGCCAAATACGATGCCCAGCAGTTGGCGACCCCCGCCGCGTTTCGGGCGAATCCGAAACTGGTCTGGGATTGGTACGTGTACCGCCGCCAGATGATCGAGGCCGTGAAGCCGAATCCGGGGCATTTCGCCATCTCAGAATTGGAGAGGCTGCTGCCGCAAGTCGTGGTCGTGACGCAGAACATTGACGGGCTGCACAAACAGGCCGGCAGCAGCGACATCATCGAGTTGCACGGCAACATCCGCCGCTATAGATGTTCCGCCAACTGCCGGGGTAATCCCACCTTGCTTGAGATCAGTGCATGGGAAAATGGGCTGCCTGCCTGCCCCCATTGTGGACATTGGGTGCGCCCGGATGTGGTCTGGTTCACCGAAGCCCTGCCCGATGAGGCGATCCACCGTGCCCAGGAACTCAGCAGGCAGGCCGACGTGATGCTGGTGGTCGGCACGTCAGGTGTGGTCTACCCGGCGGCCGCGCTGCCGGGCATGGCGAAAGAACACGGCGCTTACGTCATCGACGTGAATCCGGTGCGCGACGAGATCAGCACCATTGCCAACCTGTTCCTGGCCGGGCCGTCCGGCGAAGTGCTGTCGCAGATCGTGCAAGCGTTGCGGGCAATGGCATGAAGTGGTTTATCTCACTCCCTGACCGCCTTTCCGCCGCACAGAGAGAGGCCATAATCATCAGCCGTCGTCTGGCCCTCATCCTGCTTGCGCTCCTGCTGACTCTGACGGCCAGGCCGACCCACGCGGCGACCAGTTCCTATGACGTGTTCGTGAATTCCACCCTGAACAAGGGCGGGGCCGGGCTGTACTTTGTGGACGCGCGCACCGGGTTGAGCACCGTCGTCAGCACGGGCGGTTCGCGCCATACGCTGCTGGACAACGGTGTGCTCTACCAGGAGGATGACGGCGGGGTCATTATGGTCGCCTATCCCGATGGGCGAAAAGCGGCCCATCCGGCCATCCAGCCCCCCGATTCCAAAGCCACCATCAACTGGGTCGTATCGCCGGATCGCAAGCGCATCGCCTGGACCGTATCGCAGCTTTCCCAGACGACCCTGCTGAGTGATCTGTTTGTGGCGAGCATCGATGGCAGCGGGAAGAAACTCGCGCTGCACACCTCGTCCACAAAAAATATCGAGACTGTTCCGCTGGCCTTAACCAACGATGGCGGTACGGTCTTCTATTCGCGGCAGTCGAGCGTCTCCAGGGATTACCAGCTATTCCAGGTGTCTGGGGACGTGTTCCGGCTCGACGTAGCAAGCGGACAGGCCACGCAGCTGCCCGACAATGCCAAGTGTGCCTGCGCGGTAGGCTTTACACCAGACGGTGCACGCTTTGAACGGCTCGAAGCGACACCGCAGGGCTTCGCGGCCCGCCTGTGGGACCTGGCGGCGAAGATCGATACGCCTATCGCCGCGCCGGGCATTTCGCACACCCAGGCGGGCTATCTCGTGCTTTCACGCGATGGCAACCTGGCTGTGTACACTTCTGCGCGGGGCGTGCCACCCGCCAAAGGCGTCCCGCCGGAACGGTACGCCCTGATCCTGATCGACGTAGCCCGGCGCGAACAACGGCTGATGACGCCAGCGCTGGTCAACAAACTGCGGGCAGTGTCCTTTGCGCCGGACAACAGCGCCGTGCTGGTCGTAGGCACGGACAAAGACGGGACGTACAAACTTTCTGTCCAGGATGGGACGCTGCTTCAGGTTTCACCTTACACCTTTCTGGGAACGATCACGGATTGATGCCTTTGCGTAGCTTGCGCCTGTTTCTGTTCATGCTTCTCATGCTCATTCCTGCCTCCATTGCTGCCGCCGAAGCCCAGCAGGGTGAACAATGCACGATTGGCGCGGACACGACAGTTCAGGGCAACCTGTATAGTCTGTGCCAGAACCTGGTGATCGACGGCGCAGTGCGGGGCGACGTGGTGGCGCTGGCCGGAAGCGTCGCTATTAACGGCAGTGTGGACGGCGACGTGACGGCAATGGCGGGCCAGGTCACCGTCACGGGCATTGTCGGGGGGGACGTGCGTGCGCTGGCAATTCGTCTAGCGATTATGCCCGGCCCACACCTGTTCGCCGTGCATGGTGATGTGGCCGGCGCTGGCCTGAGCGCCGACGTGGCGGCTCCGGTGGCGGGCGACATGCTATACGCAGGCTACCAGGCGATCATCGGCAGTGCCGTCGGCGGGGACGTTCGCTTCCTGGGCGCGGTGCTGGCCGTTGATGAGCATGGGCAGGTCGGTGGCAGCGCTGAGGTGCGTATCATCGGCAGTATCCCTCGCCCGCCTGACTCGCTGGCGGGGGTCAGTCTTCTTGCGCCGGGCCTGTCGCTTGGGCAAGATGCACACGTCCGGGGCGACTTGAAGTACGAAGCACCGGAACAAGCCCGCATCGGGCCGGGCACAGTGGGCGGCCAGGTACGCTTTGTCCAGGGCGCAACCAGCGGGCTGATCGGCGCTGCCCCGTTCGCGGATGTCATGGCGAACTACCTGGGCCGCATTCTGCGTGATCTGCTGTCGCTGATGGCAATTGGCCTGGTGGCTCTGCTGGTGGCGCAGGGCGGGCTTCTGGACGTGACTCGTCAGTTGAAGACCCGGGCGATACTGAGTTTTGGCTTCGGTCTGGCGGCGATGGTCCTGGCCTTCCCGGCGATGGCCTTGCTGCTGCTGGTCAGTGCCGTTCTCCTCGGCTTTGTCCATATCCTGACACTTGGCGAATTGACGCTTGCCGTTGCCATCGGCCTTGCCATTGTCAATCTGATCCTGATCGGCGGTTTCTGGTTCGTGGCGCTGTTTCTGGGGCGGCTGGCCGTCTGCTACCTGATCGGGCAGTGGATCGCGCGCCACATCATGCTGGTGGCAGATCGTGCTACCACACTGGTCATTTCATTGCTGCTGGGTGTGATCGCTTTCGGCGCCATCGCCGACCTGCCTGTTGATGGATATGGGCTGCTCGCCAACATGGCGGCGGCGTGCTTCGGCTTGGGCGCGATCCTGCTCGCGCTGCGCAACGTGCTGCTCAGGCCGCAGTTACGGGTGGCACCAGCGGTCAGTACGTCACCCATCAGCGCCCTGCTGCCCGGCATGACGGAAGGCTACCCACCACTCCCGGAAGATATTGAGTCATTGCCCGGCATGGACAACCTGCCGGAGGGCTTCACGTGGTTCGATTCGTGAAGGGAGGAAGCGCGAATGCCAGGCAAGTATTACGAAGACCTGGAAGTCGGGGCGCGCTACAAGCACAGCCAGGGCCGCACCATCACCGAGGTGGACAACGTGCTGTTCAGCGCGCTAACCATGAATACGCAGCCCCTCCATCTCAACGAGGATTTCGCCAGCAAGACGCAGTTCGGGCAGCGTATTGTCAACGGCATCTTCACGATGGGCCTGGTGGTCGGGCTGTCGGTAGCCGACCTGACTGATGGGACGATTGTCGCCAACCTGGGCTACGACAGGGTGGTTCATCCCCATCCGGTCTATCACGGCGACACCATCTATGCCGAAACCGAAGTGCTGGAAAAACGGGAATCCAGATCGAACCCGGCGCGTGGCATCGTCCGGCTGAAGCAGACCGGGCGCAACCAGCACGGGGTCGTCGTGGTGGAATTAGAACGAACGGCGCTGTTCTTAAAGCGGCCCGCTGGCTGAGGCGCAGGCAGATAGCGGGCCGTCCCCTCATTGCGCTGGCGATCAAGCTGAGAAGGGCGCATTGCCCGTTGGTAAAGCGGTTCCGGGTTCATGGTCGTATCTCCACTTGCCCAATCGTGAGACGAGCCATGAACCCGGCACGCTGTCGGCATGACGTGCCGGAGAAGTGGCCGAGGGTGCAGTCCGTCACTCCTGGTAGGCCGGGGCGACAAGCGCGGGCGACTCGTTGGTTGGCGAGTTGACGAGCCTGGACACAGGGTAGGCTCTCATCAGGTCGGCGGGATAGGGGCGCAGCAGCTCGCGCCATCTCTCCGGCCCGGCAGAGTCGTCCAGCCAGGTTCTCTCCATTTCGGGCAGCAGGATGGCGGGCATCCGGTCATGGATAGGGACCATCAGGTCGTTGGGTGTGGTCGTGATAATGGTGAAGGTACGGAGCAACTCACCTGTTTCGCGGTCTTTCCAGGTTTCCCAAAGCCCGGCGAAGGCGAACGGCTCGCCCGACTTGAGGGTGATACGCATCGGCACTTTGCCATCGTCGGTTTTCTTCCACTCATAGAAGCCATCAGCCAGCACCAGGCAGCGCCGCCGGCGCAGCGCTTCGCGGAAAGTGGACTTTTCCTCAAGCGTTTCGGCCCGTGCATTGATCATGCGATAACCCGTGTCAGGCGTTTTTGACCAGTGCGGAACCAATCCCCAGCGCAGCAGTTGGATCTGCTGTTCGTTTTCGTTGAGTATCACGGGCAGAGTCTGGCTTGGCGCGGCATTGTAGCGCGGCTCGGACATTTCAGGGGGCAGCGCGGCGTTGAAGCGTTCGGCAAGAAGTTCGGGCTGAACCGTAATCGTATATCTGCCACACATCGTCTTATCCTCCTGGAATAGCCTACTATTGTACACATGTTCTACCAAAATTGCCAGTTCGATCTGTTTCGGCGTTTGGGGGCTCAATTGCAACCCTCATTGAAAAGAGATGACGATTGACACTAACTCCCGGATCAGAGATGTGCTAGGGTCAGCAGGTCAAGCAGCTATAAGCGCCGTAAAACCATGAATCTGCGCCCCGAGGAACGTACCATCCTTTACGCCACTTATCTGAAAATCGCTGCGGCAGAGTCTCAACTGACAGACTTGCTTTATCGCCGCCTGTTTGAACTCGATCCCAGCCTGCAATCGCTCTTCAAAGTTACGATGAAAGAGCAGGGCATCAAGTGGCGAATGATGCTCAATATTGCGATTGCTGCGCTCGATCATCCCGCGCTCCTGGAAAAATCGCTGCGGGAAATGGGCCGACGTCACGTCGGCTATGGGGTCAAAGAGGAGGATTACCCGAAGTTTGTGGATGCCGTCGTGTGGGCGATCAAGCAATACCTGGGGCCGGAATGCACGCCCGAAGTCGAATCGGCCTGGCGCAACCTCTTTGCGGTCCTCGTTGACTATGCCATCCATGAACAGAAGAAAGACAAGGTGTAGACGAGCGAAGGACTGCACCAGGCCACCTTCTGGGCACACCCTGTACGGGGAGCGCTGAACGTGTCCCGGTCTATTCTCCGCCCTGCAAAGGGCCTCACCTGATCGGCGCTTATTTCGTCCGCGAAGCGCAGCAAAACTCCCTTTACAGGGCCGTTTGTTCGTGGTATAACTTGAGTCGACCTGCCGTGCGCGTGATGTCGCACCCAGTTTTGAGCCAACACCCGTCTTTTGGGCGTCCCCGTCTGGAGAAAACACGATAGACCCACGAGGTCAAGGTGGATGCTCCAGCCAGATGACCCACCTGCGAAAGCAGGTTCAAAATAGCGCGGTCACACGGCATGGCGGGTAGCACTTATCCAACATCCCGCGAAGGGATGTTTTTGTTTGTGTGCTATACTGCCAGATTCCTTGACTCGGCCCCGGCGGAAATCTATACTTAGCGCGTCAAATGGCCCAAGTTCGTACTGGTCGGGATTCAATGAAGCTATGCAACGTGAGCGTGTCGCAGACGACATCTACATTTTCACCAGCGAGATGTATGCACAGGTCACAGCCGGGGTCATTATCACTTCTGAAGGCGCAATCCTGATCGACACATTGGTTTTTCCCGAAGAAACACGCGGCATCAAAAATTTCGTCGAAGGCCGCCTGAACTGCCCTGTCCGGTACGTGATCAATACCCACTACCACGCTGACCACACTTATGGAACCTGTTTTTTTCCACATGCCGTTGTCGTAGCACACTACAAATGTTTCGATTTACTGGATACTCGTGGCCGCGAGGGACTTGAACAGGCAAAGGCTGGGATGCCCGAACTGAGCCAGATTCAGGTCGTGCTGCCGCATCTTGTTTTTGACCGCCAGCCGATGACCCTGCGCCTGGGCAACAAGAACGTCCAGATGTGGCACACACCGGGGCACAGCCCAGATTGCATCGTGTGCCTGGTCAAAGAGGATCGCGTGCTGTTTGCATCCGATACGCTTATGCCTGTGCCCTATTTTGTGGATGGCGACTACGACGATTTCGTCAGATCGCTACAATCGCTTCGGAACAACAACTTTGAGCACGTCGTCCAGGGGCACGGTGAGGTAATTCTCCGGGGCGAGATCGAGGAAAAGATTGAGAGTGATTTGCACTACCTGGCGGCGATCAGGCGGCACGTCGAGGCAGCACGTAACAAGAGCGACCCCGAAAAGTACCTGGAACACATCGACATTGAGCGCTGCGGGAAAAGCCGGATTCCATTAAACGGCAGCGTGCAGGAGCTTCACCGCGCCAATCTGCGGGCACTCTACCGGCAGTTGGCGACTCAGAAAGAGCCAGATTTTGCCTCTTGACCAGGGGTCAGTGTCTGGTACAATGTTGGGGCGCTGAGGAGCGGGCAAGGGATAATACGGGATAAAACGGTAAAACTTGCCCTTGCATGCGCCAGTAAGAACTGGTAAACTATAAATGCATCAGAGAGTCTGGGCGAAGCGAAGGCTCGCTCACTCTATACCAACCTGAGGGGGGCGACCGGGGACACGAGTGCGAGAGGGACAAGCGAGCAGGCGTGTGACCGGAGCCGGGGGAGAAGGGATGCCACCGGCTTTGTGCTGTCTGA
>JAJPHV010000135.1 GCA_021325095.1 Chloroflexota bacterium
ACCGGGTGGGACACATCCGTACCAATCAACGTAGCGCCGCTGCCAGCAGGATCGGCAAGCGCAAGCGTGCGGTAGAAACCCCCGCCTTTAGGCGTGGGGAGTGTCATGTCGCTGCACGCGGGTAGACACGCGCTCCGATCACGATCAGAACAGCCGTCACGGCAATCAGAATGAGGAAATCCACGGCCACGTCACCCGCATTCGCCTGTCCAAGCATGAGCGCGCGCAGCAAGTCCACCTGATACGAGAGCGGGTTGAGCCGTGCGATGATCTGCAACCAGAGGGGCATGATCGCTACCGGGTAAATGGCATTGCTGGCAAAGAAAAGCGGCATGGTCAGCACCTGCCCGATCCCCATAAAGCGCTCGCGTGTCTTGACCATGCAGGCGATGATCAACGAGAAGGTGGAAAACAGCGACGCGCCGAGCAGCACGGCCACCAGCGTTCCGATCAGGAACAACGGGTTCCAGCTCAACTGCACACCGAGCAGCAGGGCCAGCAGGTAAATGATGAGCATCTGCGACAGCCCGCGCACGCCTGCCGAGAGCGCCTTGCCGAGCACCAGTGCCGCGCGCGGCGTAGGGCTGGCTAAGAATTTGTGAATGATGCCCAGGTCGCGCTCCCAGATGATCGTGATCCCGCTGAAGATGGCGATGAACAGCACGCTCTGTGCCAGGATGCCGGGGGCCATAAAGTCGATGTAACGTAAATTACCGGTCGGGATGGCCCGAATCTGGGTGAAGACCTGGCCGAACACCAGCAGCCACAGCGCCGGCTGCACGGCCCTCGTCAGCAAGTCGGTTGGGTCGTGGCGGATTTTGCGGGCTTCCAGTTCCGCGATAACCAGCGTCTTTCTGATGAACCCGGTGATAGCGCTCAGGCCGCCATCGGCGGTAAGGGCGGCAGCGGGGTTAGCCAACCCGCCGCGCGACACGTCTTGCTCTTGAAGCCTCACGGTAATCTCCTCCTGATTCAAGCTGACTGCCCGCATGGTGAATGAACACGTCGTCGAGGGTTGCGCCCTCCTTGCCGATGGATTGCTTGAGCGCTTCGGGGGTGTCGAGCGCGGCCACTTTGCCCAGGTGCATGATCGCCACGCGGTTGCACAGGCTGTTGGCCTCTTCCATCAGGTGCGTTGTCAGGAAGATGGTCATGCCGTACTCGCTGCGCATCTGCCGGACGTGCTCCCACACCATCCGCCGCGCCGAGGGATCGAGGCCCACCGTCGGCTCATCCAGGAACAGCAGGCGCGGCTGGTGGATCATGGACTGCGCGATCTCCAGGCGGCGGATCATGCCGCCCGAATAGGTGCGCACCAGATGATCGGCCACGTCGGCCAGCCCCATGAAGGCCAGGGCGTCGCGGATGATGGTTTCGCGTGTCTGGCGAGGAATGTCGTACAGTTTGGCAAAGATCAGCAGGTTCTCGTAGCCGGTCAGTGTTCCATCGGCAGACAGCATCTGTGGAACGTAGCCGATCACCCGCCGCACTTCGGCGGCGTGCTCGCTCAGGCTGAAGCCGACCACTTTGGCGTCGCCGGAGGTCGGCGGCAGCAGCGTGGTCAGCATCTTGATGGCTGTCGTCTTGCCCGCGCCGTTTGGCCCCAGCAGGCCAAAAATCTCGCCTGCTTCCACCGTGATGTTGAGTGAATCGACGGCGGTCAGCGTTCCAAAGCGGCGCGTCAGCGCATTGGTTTCCAGGATAGGCATCCTGCGTCCTTCCTCCTTATGTAGAAGTCTCATTGTCGTCGGCCCGCTCCGCTCCAAAGAGTACCTTGATGGTGCGCATGGCCTGGCCGATGGTCGCGCGCTCATCGGGCGAGAGCGCCGCCAGTCGCTCCGCCAGCCGCGCTCTGGTAGCGCTGGCTGCGGCCTGATAGGTGGATTCGCCCTGGGGTGTCAATTCCAGGCAGATGCGGCGTCGATCCTGCGGGCCGCTGCGCCGCGTTACCAGCTCCCGCACGACCAGCCGATCCACCATTTTAGAGATTGAGGGCAGCGTCAGCCCGATGTGCGCGGCCACGTCCGAGAGCGATGCGCCCGGATGGCGATGCAGGTAGGCCAGTGTGCGGAAATGTGGCACAGACAGGTCAGGACTGCGATGGCTGCGCATCTCGGCCCGGATCGTTCGCATGACCAGCGGCACGCTGTCCGCGACCAACGCCGCACACTCTTCTGCTGACAGCGTAGCATTACTTTCCGGTTCTAATAGTTTCATATTCTAAGTATATCGCTGAAACCGCAGCTTGCAAACTATCCCATCTGGATTTTCATCGAAGCCTTAGCAGCCCTTGACTCTCACGTTACGTCATAGTTTAGAATGTGCTGCGGGTGAATGAGGGAGAAAACGAGGTGTATACGGTCAAGCAGCTTTCCGATCTGGCGTCGGTCAGCGTTCGCACCCTGCACTACTATGACGAGATCGGCCTTCTGAAGCCAACGGCGGTGGGTGAGAATGGCTACCGTTACTACGGCGAGGACGCTCTGTTGAGGCTGCAACAAATCCTGTTTTTCCGGGAACTGGAATTGGGGCTGCTTCAGATCAAAGAAATCGTGGATAGCCCGGATTTCGACCTGGTATCTGCGCTGCGGACACACCGCCACGTCTTGCAGGAAAAGGTACGCCGCTTGCAGAACCTCATCGACACTGTAGACAGCACGATCCTCCACCTGGTAGGAGAAGTGGGCATGAGCAAGAAGCAGCTTTTCGCCGGTTTCAGCGACGAGAAACAGAAACAGTATGAGCACGAGATCGCAGAACGGTATGGCAGGGAGACTGTCGAGAAGTCGGTCAAACTCTGGAACAGATACACGCCGCAGGAAAAGGAAAAGATCAAAAGCGAAGGCGGAGCCATCTACAGCGATCTAGTGGCGCATATGGGCGAGGGCGCTGACAGTCCAGCAATCCAGGCCATCCTCGCCCGGTGGCATCAACACCTGCGCTATTTCTACGAGCCGACGCGGGACATTCTGCGCGGGCTGGGGCATCTCTACAACGAGCATCCAGATTTCATCGCAACCTTCGAGAACATGCATCCTGGGCTGCCAAAGTTCCTGGAACAGGCCATCACCTATTACTGCGACCACCTGCCCAGCGAGGCCTAGACAGCGGCGGCTGCCCTCTGCGGAGGCAGCCGCCTGTCCTGCTCATCCTTGATCCGTGAGCCAGGCCCGAATCGATGGCTCGTGTTCCTCGTGGATGTGCCCGAAAAAGCTGTATACGACGGCACTGAGGTCGTTCCCGTCCATCCACTCGAAATAACCAGCCTCAAACAGACTGCGCTCCGGGAGCTTCTGCACGGCATCCTCGAAGCGCTGCCAGGTACGGCTCGAATCTTGAAGAATGTCATGCAGCGGGCGGTCTTTGTTTCGTTCGTAAATCCAGGCGTTAATCGCGTCGTCCGTATCCAGGCCGGAGGGCCAGGGGGCCGGGGCCACCGGCTGCCCGCTGATCGCGGCATCCAGGCGGGCCAGATTGCGTTCGCCCCAGGCGACGACGTGCGCGATCAAATCTTTGAAGGTCCACTGGCCCATCGGCCCTGGCTTCGTCATGCGTGCTTCGCCGATTTCAGCCAGCAACCGTTCCCAGCTTTCCCGCTCCGTGCGAAGCTGATCGAGGAGTTGCTGCCTGGTTTCAACTTTTTCCATCACAAATGCTCCTTGTCTGTAACTGGTCTTTTCCCTGGAAAGCGCAGCCAGATGCGGTCACGACCTGGCCGCGCTTTGATCGACGGGCAACCGCTGGGCCTTGCCGTAGCGGGTGAAGGTAAAGGCCCCACCGCACCAGGCGCTGTCCCAGCCGTGCCAGGGTGCGCCGGTACCCTGGCTCACGACGCTTCCGGGGAGGGCGTGCCTGGCGGATCAAACGTTCGTGCTCGGCTTCCCAGAGCCGCTGCTGCATGAAGGCTTCGGCCCACAGCGTTTCTCGGCTGATCATATGCCACCTCACCCTTGTTACCCATCACGTAACCTGCTATACTACTTTACAGTAGTTACTATACCATACAAGTAACTGTCGATCAAGCCTTTTGATGGTTACTGACAGGGCGTTCAGATGATGGATGTAGCATTGGACACCACGCCCACCTACAAGTTCGTCGGCGGGTGGTTGTGCCTGGATTTCTGTAACACGGGCGAGAATCGGGAGGCCGGCTACGTGGGCGAGCTATTGGGCAGCTACCAGAATCTGCTGGCGTGGAGTCAACAGGCGGGGCTGTTAGGCGCTTCCGAAATCCGCAGTTTGTCAATGGCAGCAGACCAGCGGCCAGCAGAGGCGCAAGCGGTGTATCAGCAGGCGACCAGGCTGCGCGAGGCGCTCTACCGCCTGTTCTCGGCCATTGTACATGGACGAGCCGCAGCGAACGAGGACCTGGCAGAACTGAACACTGTGCTGGCGCAGGGCCTCGGCCACCTGGCCGTACAACAGGCTGAACAGGGTTTTGGCTGGGTGTGGCGCAGCGACGCCGCTGATCTGGCGCAAATGCTGTGGCCTATCGCCCACTCCGCAGCCGAACTGCTCACGCAGCCCAATTTGCAGCGCGTTCATGAGTGCGAAAATGGGCATTGCAGTTGGCTGTTCCTCGACCTGAGCCGCAACCACAGCCGCCGCTGGTGTACAATGGAGGACTGCGGCAATGTCGTTAAGGCCCGCCGCCACCGCCAGAAGCGGCAGACCACCTAACACAGCCAGCGTTTTAGCCAGTCGAAGGCGGCTTTCTGCATTTCCAGGTCGAATTTGTGCGGCCCCGGATAAAACTCTCCGGTGTAGTGCTCTGACGCACCCACTTTCGCATAATGCCCCGCGATTCGTTCATGCGCGGCGCGCATTCCATCGATAGGGAAAAGCTCATCGTCCAGGTCGTACTGCACCAGCAAGGGCGACGGCGCACGGCACGCCGCCAGATCGGGCCAATCGCCGTAGCGCGCCCAACCCGTTGGGAAGAACATCCAGGTGTGGCTGTCCACGTGCTTGAACAGCAAATGCGCGTAGGTGCTCATCATGCCGACGATCACCGCCGCGCGGATGGCCTCGGAGGTGGCTTGCAGCAGGGCCGAACGGCAGCCCCCGCCGGACAGCCCGACGCAGCCTATCCGTTCGGGCGATACGTCGGGGCGAGAGCGCAGGTAGTTCACCGCGATACGATCTTCGTGGCTGACCATGCCCGCCAGGGTCGTGCCGAGCAGGGCGCAGAACTTTTCGAGCAGCAGTTCCTGTAGCGTGGCCCCCGCGTTGTAACGGGCAGCTTCATGCGGGCTGCCATACTCGTCCGTGCCTTCCTTCCACCACAATCCTTCGGTAGCGTCTACTGTCTGTGGAATCCAATCCGGCAGCGTTTCGATAGGAAAGCGCCGCGATCCCCACAGGAAGGTGTCGTGTACCAGCACGACGAAGCCTTCCCTGGCGAGCGCGTTGGGGTAGGCGCGACTCCCGTAATAATGCTTCCGGTAATTGACCATCGCCGGATCAGACGGCTCCGGGCCTTCAGCGATCTTCTCTTTGCCATAGAACTTGTACCCACCATGATCGTGCAGCGCCACGACGCCGGGCAAGGCGGCGGGCGCGTTGATCGGTTTCAGCACATAGGCGTGCGTGCGCGGCCCATAGCCCACCGACCAGGAGACCTCTTCGCCGAGCAGCCCATCCGACTCCCAGGTGCGCTCGACGCGCACATCGGCGGCTTGTTCTGGCAGGTTGGCAAAGCCCAGGACATCCCGCACGCGCTGTTGGGTTTCCGCGCCGGGCGATGCAACAGGCCACAGCGGGCGCTGCCGATGCGCTTCCGCCACCCAATCGCCGAACACACCCAGGTGTCTGTAATCCGCTGTCATCGCGCTTTTCCTCTCTACATGTCCTGGTTGCTTATCGCCGCTCAACCTGAAAATGATACCGCCCCGGCGCGACCTGTACGATCACCTCGCCAGCCATTTCCCGAATCCCGGTGATACCCTCCACCTGGTCGAGCCGCTGCCCGCTTTCGGTGATCTGGCTGGCGCGTGAGGCAGGTAGGTGCGCCGTTGCGCGGGTGTTGGGCGGTACGACCACCTCCCAATCAAACCGCCCGTCCTGGATGCGCCAGCGGCTCTCGACCCGCCCGTACAACGTATTCAGGCTGGCGCTGGCGTGGGTCAGCTTCCCGCCGGGGCAAGGGCGCAGCAGGCTATGTTTGTAGCCCGGCTCCAGGGTGTCAATCCCACCCACGACCCGGTACAGCCAGTCGCCGACGGCCCCGTAGGCGTAGTGGTTGAAGGAGTTCATGTTCGGGTCCTGGAAGCCTTTGTCGTGCCGCCAGCCGTCCCAACGCTCCCAGATGGTCGTCGCTCCCTGGGTGACGGGGTACAGCCAGGACGGATAAGTCTCCTGGTGCAGCAGTTGGTAGGCAACGTCCGAGCGTCCGAAACGCGACAGCACATGCAGCAGATAGGGCGTGCCGACAAAACCTGTCGAGAGGTGCATCTTGCGCCGTTCGATGTCCTGCACCAGCGCCTCCACTGCCGCCGGGCGCAGACTTTCCGGCAGCAGGTCGAAGTGCAGGGCCAGGACGTAGGCCGTCTGCGAGTGGGCGACGAGCAGGCCCTCCGCCGTCACAAAGCGCTGGTTGAAGGCGCGCCGAATGTCCTCGTATAACTGGCCGTATCTTTCGGCGTCTTCTTTTTTGCCGATCACGCCCGCGATGCGCGAGAGTAACTGTGCGCTGTAGGCAAAGAAGGCCGTGCCGATCAGGTCGTTGGGTGTCTCGGAGCTGACGGACAGCCAGTCGCCGTGCCCGCACTTCGGATCAGTGCGCGGATCGCAGCGGATCCGGTTGGGACAGGTCTTGATCAGGTATTCCACAAAGCGCCGCAGCGACGGGTAATGCTCGGCCAGCAGCCGCTCGTCACCATAGCACACGTAGATCGTCCAGGGGCAGATGATGCCCGCGTCGGCCCAGGCGGGGCCGCTGTCGCCGCCCCGGAAGTCCGGCGCGACGTGCGGGAAATAGCCCGCCTCGCCCTGCCCATCGGCCAGGTCTTGCTGCCATTTGGTGAAGAAAGCAGCGACGTTCATGTTGAACGCGCCCGTCCGGATGAAAACCTGGGCGTCGCCTGTCCAGCCTGCCCGCTCATCGCGCTGTGGGCAGTCGGTGGGCACTTCCAGGAAGTTGCCCTTTTGCCCCCAGACGATATTGTGCTGAAGCTGGTTCACCAGCGGATCGGAAGACTCGAAAGAACCCGTCACGGCCAGGTCGGAATGCAGCACCACGCCCGTGATCGCATTCCGATCCGGCACGCCGGGATAACCGATGACGTCCACGTAGCGAAAGCCGTGAAAGGTGAAGCGCGGCTCGAAGATTTCCTCGCCATCGCCGCGCAGGGTGTAACAATCGGTCTGGCGGGCCAGCCGCAGATTGTCGGTGTAGAGTGTGCCGTCGGGGTTGAGCATCTCGGCGTGGCGGATCATGATCGTCGTGCCGCGCGGGCCGCTGACGCGCAGCCGAACCCGCCCGACCATGTTCTGCCCCAGATCGAAGACCCAATGCGTACCGGGGTGCATCTGGAAAGGCTTCGGATCGGCGAGGGGCTGTATCTCCTGGATGCGCCGCACGGCCTGACTGCGCATCGCAACCAGGGCGATCCCAGGATCGGGGAAGGTTTCAACCGGATGCCAGGCCGAGTCATCGAAGCCAGGCGCGGCCCAGGGGCCGAATTCACGGCGCGCGTCGTAGCTTTCGCCCATGATCAGGTCGGCCTCAAGGAGTGGGCCGAAGGCCGTCTTCCAGGTGCTATCGGTGGCGATCAGCGCCGTAGAATCATCTTGGAATGTCACGACCAGTTGAGCCAGCAGCCTGGGGCTATCTCCGTAAAACTGGCGCGGCAGCCAGCCGACGTGTCCGCAATACCAGCCGTCGCCCAGGATCGCGCCGATGGCGTTGTCGCCGGAACGCAGCAGGGCCGTTACGTCGTAAACCTGGTACTGTACGCGCTTACGGTAATCCGTCCAGCCCGGCGTAAAGATGTCCTCGCCGACGCGCCTCTCGTTCAGGTAGATTTCGTACAGGCCGAGCGCCGTGACGTACAGGCGCGCTCTGGCGATCTTGCCAGCCAGAATGAACGGCTTGCGCAGGAATGGGCACGGGACGGTGCTGCGCGGGCCGCCGACCAGTGAAGCGCCGATCCACTGCGCCTGCCACTCCTGGCGGTGAAGCAGTCCCATCTCCCACCACGCGGTGGGACTATAATCGGACACCCCGCCTGCTTCGTCCCAGACTCGAACCTTCCACCATACGCGCTGGCCGGACGTAAGGGGCTGGCCTGCATAGACGACGTGAACACTCTGCTCGGACAATACCTGGCCCGTATCCCACAGATCGCCCCTGTCCCGTTCGAGGAGGCCCGGCGAACTGGCCGCGATGACCTGATAGGCAGTCTGGCGTGCGCCGCGCCGTTCCGATTGCAACTGCCAGCTCAGGCGCGGGTGCAGCACATCAATGCCCAGTGGATCGACGCGGTATTCGCAGACCGGGTGCACGACTTGCATCGCTTCCGACATGGTGGCTTTTCCCTATGAAGGCGGTGATTTGCAGGCAATTTCAGATGCGGCCATTTTCGCGCACTGTGGACAGCGCTGCAATCGACCTCGTTCCCCCTCTCTGCTTGCGGAGAGGGGGACAGGGGGTGAGGTAACTGAACCTGTGGATCGGTCAGACGGCGGCGTGCAGTAAATGGTAGTCCTTCAGGCCAACCCAGACCTGCTTGCCCCTTGCCAGGCCCAGCGTGCGCGCCTCGTCGGGACTGAGCAAGACCTGAATGATCAGATCGCTCGACTTGTTCCGATCCCTATCGGACTGCAACTGTACGCACACTTTTTCCAGCGGCCCGGCGAAGGTCATCTCCTGCACAATGGCCTGCCCGATCAGCTGCCCGCGTAGCTCGTGGCGGGACAGGGCGATTTCGACCTCTTCGGGCCGCGAGAAAATATCGACGGGTTGTCCGGAAAGGTGTTCGGTGTTGGGCGGCGCGGCCAGTGTCACCTCTTCCGACGGCTGCTCAAGGTACACTTTGCTGCCGTTGCGCTGCCCACGCAGCAAGTTGGCATTGCCCAGGAATGTCGCAGTGAAGCGGTTCTTGGGACGCCGGTACAGCGCGCTCGGTTCGCCCACTTCCAGCAGTTCTCCGGCATCGATCACGCCGATCCGATCCGCCAGTTCAAAGGCTTCTTCCTGGTCGTGCGTCACCAGGATGGTCGTGATCTGGAGCCGTTTCTGGATGTCACGCAGATTCTGGCGAAGCTGCACGCGGATACGGGCGTCGAGCGCGCCAAACGGCTCGTCCAGCAGCAGCACTTCGGGCTGGTAGGCCAGCGCCCGCGCCAGCGCGACGCGCTGCTGCTGCCCGCCCGAAAGCTGCGAGGGCATCCGGTGTTCGTAGCCTTCCAGATCGATCAGGCGCAGCAGTTCGGCCACCCGCTGGCGACGGGCCTGCCGCGAGACGCGCCGCACGTCCAGGCCAAACTCGATGTTCTGGGCAACGGTCATGTGCTGGAACAGCGAGTAATTTTGAAAAACAAAGCCCGTATTGCGCTGCTGCGGTGGGAGCGTGGTCACGTCTCGCCCGTGCAGCCAGATGCGCCCCTTGTCCAGCGGGATCAGCCCGGCGATGAGGCGTAGCAAGGTACTTTTGCCGCTACCGCTTGCGCCAAGCAGCACAAAGAATTCGCCGGATTCGATTTCAAGGGAAAGGTCTTTGACGACAGCCTGCCGTTCGTAATATTTGGTGACGTTTTCCAGCAATATGGACATAACACACCTCTCAATCCGCTGCCGTGTGCGACGGACGCCGCCGGAGCAGGCTCATCACTACCAGGATGCCAATCGACAGCACCCCCAGGGCCACCGACACGCTGTACGCGCCGATGGGGTTGCGGTCATGCATGGCCCGGAACACGTAAATGGTTGCCGTTTCGGTGTAGCGCTCGATGGCGCCACCCGCGACGGCCACCGCGCCGAACTCGCCCACCGAACGCGCAAAGGTCAGCACCATGCCGTACAGAAGGCCATGCCAGATTTGCGGGACGACGACGCGCCGGAAGGTCGTCCAGCGGTTGGCGCCCAACGTGTAGGCCGCGTTTTCCTGTTCGAGCGTGAGTTCGGCCAGCACCGGTTGAATCTCGCGCGTGACGAATGGCAGCGAGACAAAGACGGTTGCCAGCAGCATGGCAGGCCAGGCGAAGGCGATCTGCACGACAGTCGGCGCAAACCAGCCTTCACGGCCAAACATCAGGATCAGCGCATAGCCAACGATGACGGGCGAAAAGACGAAGGGCGCATCAACCAGCGCATCGACGAGCCGCTTGCCAGGGAAGTTGTGCCGCACCAGCACCCAGGCCAGGACTGTGCCCGCAAGGGTATTAATCAGCATCGCGCCCAGCGCCAGCAAGAAGGTCATCCGGAAGGCCAAGAGCACATCCGGCAAAAGCAAGGCGTTGATCACCTTGCCCACGCCGCCTGCGAACGCGCTGCTGACGATGGCGGCCATCGGCGCAAGGAGCAGCACCGCCGCGTAGACCAGCACAGCGGCCAGCAGAATCAGCGGCAGCGGGCCGCGCAGTTCACGTTCGCGCATCGCGCCTCCGCAGGAAGAAATCGACGGACAGGGTGATGGTGAAAGCCAGGAACAACAATACGACGGAGACGCCGCTGGCGGCCTGGGTGCTGCCGGATTCGATCTGCCCGTAGATATAGACCGCGGCGGTCTGCGAACGCATGGGAATATTGCCCGCCACCACGATCACCGAGCCGAATTCGCCCATGGCGCGGGCGAAACTGAGCAGGCCGCCCGTGATGATGGCCGGACGGATCGTAGGGAAGATGACCCGGCGAAACGTCGTCCAGGGCGACGCGCCGAGCGTGTGGGCCGCTTCCTGCTGATTGGCCTCCATTTGCATCAGCACTGGCTGTACGGTTCGGATGACGAAGGGGTAGCTGATGAACAGCAACGCCAGCACGATGCCGGGCGGCGCAAACACGATAGGGAAGCCCAGCCGCTTCTCGAAGAAGCCACCGATAGCCGTCTGCGGGCCGTACAGCAGCACCAGCATCACACCGGTGACCAGCGATGGGATGGCGAACGGCAGGTCGATCAACATGTTGAACAGTGCCTTGCCGGGGAACCTGTAGCTGACCAGCATGTAGGCGGTCAGCGTGCCCATGATCGTATTGATGACGGCCATGACCGCTGCTGTCCAGATCGTCAGGCCGATGGCGCTGAGAGCGGCAGGCTTCGTCACGCTGGAAACAAACGTCGCCAGCCCATCCCGGAAGCCCTGTACGCTGATCACGACCAGCGGCACGACGATAAACAGGCCGAGGTAGCTGAACGCGGCCAGCCGAAGTCCCCAGCTTCCCCATCTGCCAGAGCGAGGGCCGCGTGGCGCAGCAATGGCGTTCATTGAGCCAACGTTCGGGAACGCAGTCATAACTTGCCAGTGCCCCGAATAGCTGTCACCTGTCGTCTCACCCGTTGTTTACCTCAACCTCAAGCCATTGCCAATAGGACGGAGGGGCCAGCGGGTGAAGCCCAACCTGGCTTACCCTTGATAGCGATCCCCATCTTGTCCGCTGCCACTATCCCCAAACACATCGCATCGGCAAGGGCAGCCGCGCATATCCCGTGTTTATAGCGTAACGCAAGATCGTCCCTGCTGCGCCGAAACTCAGCAAACTCTCAGGCGCAGCGCCCTCAAACGCGGCAGAACGCTCTCCGAAAGTCGGTTTACTCTCATCCTTACCTATCATGCGCCTTCGGCAACCCGCCGCTGCACCCCGGCCATCAGGATGCGGCTGACTTCGGGCCGGGTGAACTCGACGGGCAGCATCTCGCCCCGTGCCAGCAGTTCCCGCACCTGCGTGCCGCTCAGGATGAGGTGATCGGCTTTGTCGTGCGGGCAGGTCTTGGAACTGACCACTGCGCCGCACTTACGGCAGTAGAAGGTGTGCTCGAAAAACAGCGGGATGATGCCGATTTCCTGTGAGGTAAACTCGTCGAAAATCAGATGGGCGTCATACGTGCCGTAATATTTGCCGACCCCGGCATGGTCGCGCCCGACGATAAAATGCGTGCAGCCAAAGTTCTTGCGGGCGATGGCGTGGAAGACGGCCTCACGCGGGCCAGCGTAGCGCATGGCTGCCGGGAATACGCCGAGCAGCACCCTGGATGCGGGATAGTAAGCCGCAAGGATGGCTTTATAGCTTTCGACGCGGGTGACGGCGGGCACGTCGTCCGCTTTGGTCTCGCCCACCAGTGGGTGCAGAAGCAGGCCGTCCACAATTTCGAGTGCCGTCTTCTGGATGTACTCGTGGGCGCGGTGGATGGGGTTGCGCGTCTGGAAACCGACGATGCGCCGCCAGCCACGCTCCACAAACAGGCTGCGGGTTTGCTCGGGTGTGTAGCGCAGGTCGGCAAACTCGTGTTGTGCGCGATACGGCCACTCGATCAGCCAGATCGGTCCGCCAAGCAGGACTTCGCCCTGGCGGTACAGCCGCGCCACGCCGGGGTGCGCCGTCTCCGTTGTGCGGAAGACGTGCTGCGCTTCGACTTCGCGGTTGTACTCGTACTTGTCGTGCACCTCGAGGATCGCCAGCCTGCGCTCGCCGTCCTCACGTCGTTCGACCAGCGCCACTTCCTGCCCGACGCGAATCCGGCTGGCCTGTTCGGTGCTGACGGCCAGCGTCACGGGGATCGTCCAGGGCAGGCCATTCGCCAGCCGCATGTGGTGAACCACCGACTCGTAATCGGCGCGCTCCATGTAGCCGGTCAGCGGGCTGAGGCTGCCCCCGGCGATCATCTCCAGGTCAGCCAGGTTGAGATCGTTCAGGATAATTGCTTCGAGGTGCGCTGCGCGTTCAGCAGCTTCCTCGCGTGCCTCCCCGGTCAGGACACGGTTGATCAACGTGCCGCCGTGGGGGGGGATGAGGTTGACAATCTTGGGGGTTGGCATGAATTCTCCTTGTGCTCAGGCCGATTGCGCCACCGGGATAAGGGCGCGGGTTTCCAGATAGTTGAGGATTTTCGCGGCGCTTTCCGCGACGGTCTCCCGATCCGTATAGACGACGACCTCCGGCGATTCGGGTTCCTCGTAGGGATCGTTGACCCCGGTGAAGTCCTTGATCTGCCCGGCAAAGGCTTTGGCATACATGCCTTTTACGTCGCGGGCGGCACAGGTCGCCAGCGGGGCATTGACGAAGACTTCGATGAAATTGGTGGTTTCCCGCCGTGCTCGGGCGCGCGCCTCACGGTAGGGCGAGATAAAGGACGCAATGACCGCAACGCCATTGCGGGACAGCAGCTTGGCGACGAAGGTGACACGCTCGATGTTCTTATCACGGTCTTCCTTGCTGAAACCAAGATCGCGGGTCAATCCCTCGCGCACCACGTCGCCGTCCAGCCGCTCGACGCGCAGCCCGCGCGCCAGCAGTTGGGCTTCGAGCGCCAGCGCCAGCGTTGTCTTCCCCGCCCCAGATAGCCCTGTGAGCCACAGCGTAAATCCTTCGGTTGAGTAGGCCACTTCTCTCTCGATCTCCTGTTGAACGATTTGCATGACCGGTTTATTGCCCTCGCATTACATGCCATCATCTCCCCTCTCTGCGTGCGGAGAGAGGGGGATGAGGTTCTGATAACAGTTTACCTCGCCTGGCCTGCTCGGAGTGCGGTCAAGTCGGATCGGCTACATGCAGGCCGCACTCCGTCTTAGCGCGATTGGCCCATCGCCCGGCTCGCCTGTCCTGCGCCTCCGGATCGACGGGATGCGTGCAGGGGTAGCAGCCGATACTGGGATAGTTCTGATCGTGCAGGCTGTTATAAGGCAATTCGTAGGTGTGAATATAGGTCCAGATCATCTCCTCCGTCCAGGTGGCGAATGGCGACAACTTAACTTTCTGGTATTTCCTGTCCCAGCCGATGATGGGTACCGCAGCGCGCTGCCTGGATTGGTCGCGGCGCAGCCCGGCGATCCAGGCGTCGTAGCCGACCAGTACCTTGTCGAGCGGGATCGTCTTGCGCAGAGTGCAGCACCGATCCGGGTCGCGTTCCCACAGCGCCGGGCCATAAGTGGCGGCCTGCTCTTCGACGGTCTGGGCGGGCCGGATGCGCACCAGATTCAAGTTAAAGCGCTGTTCAAGCGCATCCATCAGTGCGTAGGTTTCCGGGAACAGCAGGCCCGTATCCAGCGTCAGAACGGTGGGGCGCGGCACGAATTCGCTCAACATGTGCAGCGTGACGATTCCGGTGGGCTGGAAGCTGGTTACGACGGCCAGACCGCTGTCGAAGGTATCAACAGCCCAGCGCAGGATATCCTGCGGGTAAGCGGCCTCGAATTCCTCATTCAGGCGCTGCAATTCATCCTGCTGCCAGATTTGCGTTTCGTTTAGCAACCTGTTCCTCCTGTCCGACCACTGTTATGGAGCTTTTCACAAAAAAGCCCCGGTGTGATCCGGGGCTTTTGCATTCTCGAGACGCTGTGAGGCGCGGTTAGCAAACTCCGTCCGTATCACCGGGATGGCGTGGTGACGCAACACATACAACAACAAGCACCAACGAGTTTACTGCGCGATCCGCTTACGGATTTCATCGGATTGATCATCCTCTCAACAAAAAAGCCCCGGTGTGATCCGGGGCTTTTGCCATTCCTGACTCAGTCGTGCCTAGCAAAGTCCAGCCGAACCACGCGGTGTGGCAGTATCGCAACACATACAACAGGCACAACACAGATTGCTGGTTTTGTGGCTCATCGCCATGCACTCCGCCGGTTCGATCCATTTGCCTTGTTCAGGCACACACGACATTAGCATTTGTAGCACCGAATCGGAGATAATTCAACCGCTTTGTGCCAATTGACCAAACCCGGCAAGGCCGGGCAGTATAACGAATTCGCCCACGCCCTGGCCTGCCTTGCGCCAAATCGCGCACGGGGTAGCGCTTGAGCACAACACCCAGCGCATTCATTCGGCCCTGCATTAGGCGCTACCCCTGCTGAGTTCGAGACGGCTGCTTGGGCAAGCCTGTCACCTGCTTCTTGCGCTCAATTCTATCCAACCGTTCAACCGCACTACACATAGGCGATTCACCGCCGGTGATGCTCGTCGCAAGTTAGCGCGCCTTTACCCTAAACTGGAGGTCGCTTGATTCCTTCTCTAACACCTATTCGATCTGACCACGCGGCTTGACGGCGATGAGTCTACCGCCTGCCTTCCCGCTCTGCCTTTGTGCCGGAGAGTGAACCGCCAGCCGAGAGGAGCAGAAGCGTTCATCCGGGTTAGAATTGGGGCCGCAGAACAGGTCAAGCGCTGTCATGATGACACTGCCCGAATTCCGAACACGCATCCTTGAACCGCTGCTTCGTGACGAAACGCCGGCTGCCGATACGCCGCTGACACTCTTTGCCGCCATGCTCGAACGCCCGTTGGATTACCTGTTTGAATCGGATCGCTGGGACGAACTATCCGGCGCGGCACGGCGGCTGGCGCAGGGGTGGACGAAGGCTCGGTCCGCCCTGGCGGCGGATGGTTACCCCGCCGAGTATTTGCTGCACTGCGACAGTGGTAGCCTCCTGGCGCTGGTACACGACCGGACTGTGGCTGAACGCTGGGTGGTGGCTATGGAGCGCGCCGTCGCCGCCGAAACCGACCTCGTGACCGTCGCCACGCTGGTTCACCCCGTCACGCTTGCTCAGATCACCAATGGGCTGTACGCCACGCCACGCACCGTGATCGGCGTGCCAGGCATGAACGACTACCAGGAACGGATCAACCGCTACTACGGCCTGTCCAGTCCCTCCACTGTGCCCAAAGAGGATGCGGTGACGCAGCGGAGGCATTTCGGCGAAGTGGTGGCGCTGGTTCGCCTGCTGTTGACCCGTGCCGCCGAGTCGCGGCAGGTTGTCCCTTTTTACGAAGCATTGCCCTTCGCGGAGCGCTGCACGTCGTGCCGGGTGCGTCCCGCCGAACGCATCGAGGATGGCCCGGTGTGCGGTGTCTGTTTGCGCAAACGCCGCGAGGCTCAACAAGGGCCAGCGCCCGAACGGGCCGGGCTGGTCTGGCTGGAAGCGGTGGGGCTGGATCAGGTGTTGGAACAGCAGCGAACGCCGTCCGCCTACCAGCGCACCTACACCGAGATCGACGAGGCGCTGCACATTGCCGTCCCGAACCGCCTGGGCGCGACGGTCTTGGCCTCTCTGCACGGCTGGATGCTGCTGGCAGTGCCCGCGCCAAAGGCGCTCGAAGCTGCCACGTCCGCCCTTGAAGCGCTGACACTGCACTATGGCCTGAAATCACCCACGCCATTCATCGCGGCGGTGGCGCTTGGCACGACGCAAAACCAGGTGCGCTCGCTCCACGCCCTTGTTCAGCGCATGGTGGTTGGTCTGCGGCAAGCCAGCGCCGACACAGGCTCGCTGCTGGACGTGCGCGTTGCACAGTCGCCCGAATCCTATGATCGGTTTCGCAAGCCCTACACGCTGGATGAAGCGCGGCGGCTCATTACCGGGGCGGCCATCTTGCAGGAGGAGGCGCTGCCCGCTGGCCTGTTCCCCGATCTGGCCGAACAGACGGCGCGTGGCAACGCCGGGCTGTACTACACTTTTGAGCGCTCCAGACTGCCTGACAATGCGCAGGAGTTGTTGAAACGCCTGGAACGGGCGTGGAACGTTGGCGCCACGCCGGGGCCGCGCTTCTACGCCATGCTGTCCGACGCGCTGACGCTGGCGAGGGCGAACACTTGATCGTACACTTGACCCCAACCACTGCCCCTGGAAAAAGGGGCAGGCACAGGACGGCAGAGTTGATGCGTGGCGCATGGCGACAATCGAACTCACGATCACGCTGAAGGGACCGCTGCACGTCGGCGGCAATCTTGCAGCGGCGCGCGACATTGTGCCCTTCGCCCGCGACGCGCGAGGCCGCCCGTGCATTCCCACCACGACGCTCAAGGGGCTGCACCGCGCCGCTACAGAGCAGGTCGCAATTGCGCTTGGCCTCAAGGTTTGTCATTCGCCTGTCCTCAGCCAGATGTGTCACCCGATTAACAGCGAAACGGGCTGCGTGGTGTGCCGCATCTTCGGCTCGGCCTGGTTGCCGGGACAGGTCTTTTATCACGATCTGGTGCTCACGGCGGCAGTGCTCACCGAAACGCGCGTCGCCGCGCCACAATCACGCCGCCGCCAGGTGCGGATCGAGCGACACGCCACTCGCCGCGAGATCGTGCCCGGCCCACTCACCCTGACCGGGCGCATCGATCACCTGATCCACGACCCGGCCTTGCTGGGGCTGGCACTGGCCGGGCTGCGGGCCATCACAGCCATCGGCGGACACAGCGCCACCGGCTACGGCCTGTGTACCATCGAAGCCAGGGCCATCGACAGCCTGAAGCGCCCCGTAGACGAGGCGTCCCTGGCGGCGGCCCTGCGGCAATTGTTGCGAGAGACGCCGTGAAATGCTATTGGCTGCGCCTGTTCCCCGAACAGCCCGTGCAACTGCGCGACGAGCGAGTGATCCCGGCGGCAGCCCTGCGCGGTGCCATCGCCTCGATCCTGCTCAGTACGTGTGTGCCCGGCCACGAACACGACGCCGGCCCGTGCAGCGCCGACTGCCGCTACTGGTCGTTCTTTGGCGAGCGCGCCGCCAGTCGTATCAGCGCGGCCTACGCCGGCACAGGCGACCAAACGCGCCCTTTCCTTGCCACCGCGCGGACGTGCCGCCACGCGCCCGGCTTCAAAGTAGCCGGTGGTCACGGCGTGTTTGACGTGGCGATCCGCCAGTGGATGTTTGAGGAAGCCTGTGGCGAGCCGGGACGCCTGCTTGTGCCGTTCAGCCTGCGCTGCCCGGTTTGCGATGCGGCGCTGATGCCCTGTGAGGGGACTTTCACGCAGCACGGCGAACGCGATTTGACATGGGTCGAAGACATCGCCGCACCCGCCACGATGGTTCACACCAGCCTGGGGCGCACCCGTAAGCAGATCGACGAGCGCTATCCGACGAGCGGCAGGGTTATCAACCGGGGCATCTACTTTACGGCGCGAATCGACGTACCGGAGCGCCTGGATAGCCTGCTCCACGAGGCAGTGGCGGATGGCCTATGGATCGGTGGCCGACGCACGCGCGGCATGGGCGCGATGCGAGTCGAGTTAGCGCCGTGCCCGCCCGATGCGCCGCTGGAAGACCGGATCGCCCGTTTCAACCGTGCCGTCAGGGCTGAACGGCGTTTCTACGCCGCGATGGATCCCTCCGCCGCGCCCGCCGACGAGGGCGAGTGGTATTTCACGCTTGACATGGCCGATCCTGTGCTGCCGGCCTACGATGCGGCGCCGTCCATCCGGCCCACGCCGCTCACACTCCCGGCAGTGAAGGCCGTCCGGCAATGGCTCTCGGCAGAGGCAGTCGGCGGCTGGCATCAGGCAGCAGGGCTGCCCCGCCGCACGCAAGTCGGCGCGCGCGGCGTCGTCCTGTATCGGGTTCCGGCGGAAGTGAACCGCACTGCCGTCGAGGAACTGCTCAACTTTATTGAGTCGGAAGGGATGGGCACAGGTCGGGAGCGCGGTTATAACGCCGTGACGATCTGCGACCCGTTCCATCTAAATGTTGACCCGTTATGAACTTGCAGGCATTCTGGTCGCGGCTGACTCTGGTGGGTGAATACGTCCTGGACTCGCCCCTGCGGATTGGCACAGGGGGCGATGGCGTGGCACTCGATCACGAGAAGCAGCCCATGATCCCGGCCAGTTCCTTTCGTGGCGCGCTGCGCGCCTACGTCGAGTCCACCCTGCGCGGGCTGTCCGTGGCAGGCCAGGAGACGCGCCGCACGATCAACCTGCGCGGGCCGGATGGCCGCCCCACACCGACCCAACGCATCGTCAAGCTGTGCTGCGACTCGGTGGACAAGCGCGACGACGACCTGAATTACCAGGGCTGCCTGACCGGGGCTATCGTCAGCCGTTGGGAAGCCGACCCGGTGCTGCGCCCGCAGCTTGATGCGGCGCTGATCGACTGTACCTGCCAGGTTTGCCGTCTGTTCGGCACGCCCTGGTTGGCCGGGCGCGTGCGCCTTGCCGACCTGCGCATCGTGAACGGCAGTGCCGCCGCTGGACTGGTATCGCGGGGTGGCCTGTCCATCAGCCGGGACACCGACACCGCTCTCGAGGGCAGCCAGTATCAGCGTCAGGCCGTTCCCGCCGGGACCCGCTTCAGTTTCCACCTGATCCTTGAAAATGCCACACCTGCCGAGCAGGGTATGATCCTGGTCGGGCTGCGCGCTTTCCAGGCCGGGCTGATCGGCCTGGGAGCGGATCGCTCGCGGGGTTTAGGGCGCGGTCACCTGGTCATCGATTGGTGGCAGTGCCGCTACGTGGACGCCGATCAACTGCTGGGTGCGCTGCTGGTCGGCACAGACCCGCAGGTATTCACTGAGGACGAGGCTGAACTGCGCATTAACGCGCTGGCCGACCTGTTACGGACGCCCTGATGCACCGCACAACCCACAACGAACTGCGCCTCGACTTTATGATCACACCCACCAGTCCCTTGAGTATCCAGGCCAAAACTGTGCCGGGCTTCGTGCGCGCCCTGCACCCGGCCACGATTGAGGACAGCGCCTATATCCCGGCTTCGACGCTCAAAGGGGCACTGCGCACCGCCGCCGAGCAGGTATGCCGCGAGGCCGGGCTGGACTGCTGCGATCTCGAACATCCCTGCGCGGATCGAGAATCTGTCCGCAAGGCTAAACAAGCCGGGGACAGCGCCGCGTTGTACCGTGCCCTGTGCGGTCTATGTCGCATTTTCGGCAGCAAGGTATTGCGCAGCCACCTGCTCGTAACCGACTGTTTCCCCGCCGAACCACTCGAAGCCCTGCCGATGCGCGACGACGACCCAACGGAGATCGTGACCGACGAACCGTTCTATGGCAGGCTGGCGCTGCGCAATTTTGAGCGCTGGCAGGTGGGGCTGCTGGCGCTGCTGCTGGCGCGGATCAATATGGCCGAGGTGCAGTTGGGCGGCAACCGCTCCGCTGGCATGGGCTGCGTGGCGATGGAGTACCGAAGCCTGACGATCATCTATCCGGGCCTCGCACCGGATGCCGATCAGGAGGCAGCGCTGCGCACCCGACTTCACGGGGTCGGGCAGTTGGTGGGGCCGAACAATCGTTACGGGCTGATCTACCCTGATATGAACGACACGACGGATCTACCTGAATCAGCGGTCTACGAGGCGGGCCTGGGTTTTGTCAGCCTATCGATCTTGCCCTCGGAGTCATCTGAAGAAACAAGCGAATCTGCCGAGATGAATGAAACCTCCCCGACAGCAGAACCGGCTGAGTCCGCCAGCGCAACCCAGACGCACGACCTGATCGACAACGTGCTTACCCGGCAGGTTCTGGCGTGGGGCAATTACGTGCGCACACACAAGTCCACCAGTTCCCCCTCTCTGCGAAGTGGAGAGGGGGCCAGGGGGTGAGGTAGACTGTCCTTATGCCGCCCCACCTGCTGACCGCTTCCCTGGACGAACCCGGCCTGCGCCGCACACTGAGCGACGCTGGCCCGGCGTTGACGACCATCTACCTGGAAAGCGAGACGCGCATCGTCCTTACGGCGCTGTCGAACTTCCTGGGGCCGAAGATCACGCTGCCACCTGTGCGCTGGCTGGTGGGACGCGCTTTTGGCCCGGCGCTCGAGATTCGCTGGCGGCTGGACGGCGATCAGTTTGAGGCGACGGCGCTGACCGAAAGCGAGGTGGGGCCAAAGGGCTGGCAGGAGAGCGGCTGGAACACGCTGCTCGACCCTGCCCCACGCCCGCGCGACGTGCTGCTGCTCGGCGTCAACTCGACGGCCCTGCCGCCCGACCATGCGTTGTACAATGCGCAGCCCCAGGGTGGGCTGTGGATCGATACCCGTATTCCCAGGCCGTTGTACTACCCCGCGCCCGATCCGAAAGCGCGGCGAGTCGTGCTGCACTGCCTGGATTACCTGTCGCGGGGCCTGGTGGTACTGACCCGGCTGTGCAGTCTGGCTTCCTACGACGAGTGAATCACGTTGAGTTTGCTGGCCGCCGTCCTCCATGTCCAGGCTGATCGAGCGCTGCCCTCGTGGTTGGGCCGGGCCGCGCAAGCCTGGCTCCTTGAGCGAATCCGTTGCGCCGCGCCGAAATTGGCCGAGGCGCTGCACGACGGGCAGATGCGGCGTCCCTACACCATCAGCGGGCCGCGCGGCCAGGGAACGGATCGCTGGCTGCGCATTACGAGTCTGTCCGTCGATCTAACCATGCTCCTCTCGGATGCCATCTTGCCTGCCCTACGCGGGCAATCGCTAAAGCTGGCGGGCGTGGAGATCGGCATCCGGGCCGTTGAAACGGCCACTCATGCCTGGGCGGGCCGCTCCGATTACGAAGCCCTGGCCCGACTCGCGTTCGATTCCGAATCGCTGGTAGCGCCGGGGCTTGAATTCTCCACGCCGACCACCTTCCACCACGACGGCCTGGCTGTGCCCGTTCCGCTGCCTTCCCTGGTCTACGGCAGCCTGATCCATGCCTGGGATAGCTTCAGCCCACTGCCGCTGCCTGCGCCGCTGCTGCCGTTTGTCGAGCGGTGTGTCGGGATTGCCCGTCACCGGATTGCGACGCGAATGGTACAATTCGGCGGGTCGGAGCAGCACGTCGGCTTTATCGGAACAGCCTGCTATGTGGTCGTTCCTCAGCCCAGTTCTGGTCTATCGCCGGGAGAATACCGCCAGCGGGTTCAACTGCTTGACCTGTTAACCCGGTTCGCTTTTTATTCGGGCGTTGGCGCACGCACGGCGGTGGGCATGGGACAGGTGCGGCCTCTGTCACAACTGGATCAACGGAGTGAGGATGGCGAAAAACCCCAAAGTTAACGTCTACGAGATTTCAGTCCAGATGCGAGTGTTGGACAAAACGACCATCCCGCAAATTGTGGTGGACAAGGAACCAGCGCTGATCGTGGCGCACGTCTCGGTGCTGCGGGCTGGCGAAACCAAGCGCGGGGCGAAACGCTGGTTCGCCTTCCAGCGCCAGCGCAACCTGCCGACGGCGGACGCGCCCTGGTACGGGTGGGTAAGCGACAACGACTGGACAGTCCCGCAGGAGGATTACGACATTGTGGCGTGGCTGCCGCTCGACTCGCTGCCGCCCAAAAAGCAGGCCGAGTTTAAAAAGAGCGAATGGGGTCTGATCGCCGTCGTGATGATGGATCGGCGGCTGCGCCTGCGCGACGTGCAGGTGGACGTATCAATGCCGGACGAGGCACACGAGAAAATGCACCGCGAGCTGGGTGTTCCAGAAGTCGTCTTTATGCCGGAACTGGAACGTCCCGTGCTGGCAAACATCCTGGAAAAGCGTGAGATTTACCAGGTATTTCTATAAGACAGCCTTTTTTGCGCCTGTCAGCCAGGGAAATGGTCAAATGGGCTTCTCCCCCTTTCGTCCTCAAAGAATCGGAGTCAGACGTTAAGAGGTTGCCATTGCGTGTTTGCATGACAGGCGCTTTCGCCGCCGATTATCCGCGTCACCAGATCATCCGTGCCGGGCTGGAGCGCGTCGGCGTGGAGGTGGTCAGTGCTGCACTGCCGCGCGGGGTCAGCACGACCCGGCTGATCGTGCCGCTGCTGCGCCAGCGGCGAACTCTCCGCCACTGCGACGTTATCTTTATCACTGCATTTAACCCGCTGCTGGCCCCGCTCATCTGGGCGCTGGGCCATAGCTTACGCAAACCCGTCGTGCTGGACTATATGGTCGGGTTGACGGATGGGATTGTCGAAGAACGGCACGAGGGAGGTGGTAAAGCTCAGTTTTACCGTCTGGTGGATCGTTTCAATATTCAGCGCCTGACGAGCCTGACCGATACGCAGGCACATCGCGCTGCCTACCAACGCCTGCTTGGCATAGCCCCCACCAAAATGTCGGTATTGCCCGTCGGCGTGTACGACGATTGGTTCAATCCGAAGTCTCTACCAACGGACGAAAGCATCCTGGTGCAGTTTTTCGGCACGTACATCCCTTTTCACGGCGTGGACGTGATCCTGGAAGCGGCGCACCGGTTACGCGACGAGGCGCAGATCCGTTTTGAACTGATCGGACGCGGGCAGTCGTACAAGGCGGCTGTGGCGCGGGCGGAAGCGTTGAAATTGCAGAACGTCAGCTTTATCGATCCGGTTCCGCCAATAGCGCTTGCGGATCGGGTGGCACAGGCCGCCATCTGCCTGGGCGTTTTCGGAGCGCGCGAGAAAACAGGCTACGTCGTGCCGAACAAAGTCTTTCAGTGCATGGCAATCGGGCGGCCCGTCATCACCGCCGATTCACCCGCGCTGCGCGAATACTTCTCGCCAGGGCGTGACCTGGTCACAGTTGCGCCGGGCGACGCAGCGGCGCTGGCTGATGCTATTCATGTCCTGGCCGATTCGCCCGGCGAGCGCGAGAGGGTCGGCACGGCAGCGGCGCAGCGCATCAGAGAAGCATATTTGCCGCAGCACATCGGAGCACGCTTGAAGGCGGTGCTAGAGAATGTCATTTCCCCCTCTCTGCGCAGCCTAGAGGGAGCCGGGGGGTGAGGTCAATCCTCAAGATGGCACAGCGGCAAGCGCAGGCAGCGTCACGCGGAAGGCGTCGAGCGTCTGCTCGATGATGTCCGGCGTATGGGCAGCAGAGGTGAACCCGGCCTCGAACTGAGACGGAGCCGTGTAGATGCGCCGATCCAGCAGGGCGTGAAAATGCCGGGCGAAGCGCGCCGTATCGCTGGTCCTGGCCGAAGCGTAGTCGGTCACGGGCTGGCTGGTGAAGAAGTATCCGAACATCGTCCCGGCACTGCCCGCCTGGATCGGGATGCCACAGTGTCGGGCGATGTCTGCGATGCCGCTGACCAGGGTTTGGGTCGCGGCTTCGGTACGCTCAAAGACGCCCGGCTTTGACCATTCGCGGAGCGTGACCAGCCCCGCCGTCATTGCCAGCGGGTTACCGGAGAGCGTGCCCGCCTGGTACATCGGGCCGGACGGGGCAACGGTTTGCATGATCTCCGCCCTGCCACCATACGCGCCGACGGGCAGCCCACCGCCGATCACCTTGCCGAGTGTCGTCAGGTCGGGCATGACGCCGTAGCGGGCCTGCGCGCCGCCGAGCGACACACGGAAGCCCGTCATCACCTCGTCGAAGATGAGCAGCGCGCCGTGCTTACGAGTCAGATCGCGCAGCCCCTGCAAATAGCCCGGCTGCGGTGGCACAAAACCCATGTTGCCGACGACAGGTTCCAGGATGATGGCCGCGATCTGGTCGGGAAACTGCGCGAACAACTGCTCAACAGCAGGCAGGTCATTGAAAGGCAGGGTCAGCGTATCCTGCACCGCGCCCGCCGGGACGCCGGGACTATCCGGCAGGCCAAGCGTAGCGACGCCCGACCCGGCCTGCACCAGCAGCATATCGGCGTGGCCGTGATAGTGCCCGGCAAACTTGACGATCTTCGAGCGGTTGGTGTAGGCCCGCGCCAGCCGGAGTGCGCTCATAGTCGCCTCTGTGCCGCTGTTGACGAAGCGCACCATCTCCACCGAGGGAACCAGGCTGATGACCAGCTCGGCAAGCTGCGTTTCGAGTTCGGTGGGCGCGCCGTAGCTGGTTCCACGCCCGGCCTGCTCACGGATGGCCTCGATCACCGGTTCAGGCGCGTGCCCAAGCACGAGCGGCCCCCAACTCATCACGTAGTCGATGTAGCGGTGGCCGTCGGCATCCCAGATATACGGCCCCTGGCCGCGCTGGATGAACAGCGGATCGCCGCCGACGCCGCGAAAGGCACGCACCGGCGAATTGACCCCGCCGGGGATCACCTTACGGGCAGCGGTGTAGAGGGCTTTTGAGCGGTCACGAGTCATGCGTTTCTCCAAGATAGACACCCGGCGCGAAAGCACCGGGCTGAACCTACGAACCTCCCCAGGGGCACGTGCACGCAGAATTCGACCAGGAAATGATCCGACGGTGTCTGATGCTAGGCTCTACCTGGCCCGAATCTCGCGGATCAGTTGCATGGCCGAGCGCGTGGCTTCCTGCAACGCATCAAAGTTACCCGCCTTGATCCACTCAGCGCGGACAAGCTGGCTGCCCATGCCGACAGCAGCGACGCCTGCCTCGAACCAGGTGCGCAGGTTCTTTTCATCGGGGCTGACACCGCCCGTCGGCATAATGCGCGTCCAGGGGCGCGGCCCACGCACTGCCCTGACGAAACCCGGCCCGCCGACCTCGCCCGGAAAGAGCTTGACGATCTCGGCCCCGAATTCCTCGGCGGTGGCGATTTCCGAAACGGTCAGGCAGCCGGGCATGTAGGCGACCTTGTGGCGATTGCACAGCCGGGCCACCTGTTCGTTGAAGGTCGGGCCAACGACAAAATTGGCCCCGTGCTGCAAATACAAGGCGGCGGTGGGCGCATCGTCCACCGAGCCGACGCCCACGATCAGTTCAGGATGCGCCTGTGCTACGTATTTCGTCAGCCCACTGAAGACTTGCAGCGCGTAGTCGCCGCGATTGGTGAATTCCAGGACGTGTGCGCCGCCCTGGGCCAACGCGGCTGCGGTCTTTTGCGCCGTGTCCGGGTCGCTCTGATAAAACAGAGGAACCATGCCGTCATCCAAAATCGTTTGCAGCACGGTCAGCCGTTCAAAGCGTGCCATTGTGTCGCTCCTAAAATTGATGAGGCTGCTTTACTTCCGGGTCGAAAGGTTGCGCCCCAACGTCACCGTCACCTTACCAGCACCCCACGCCTCGACTTCCCCCGACGGGCCAAGCGCCAGGGCCGATCCGCTGGCGATGCCCAGCCCGTAAGCCTCCGGATGCTGCTGTAAGAGTTCGCGCAGACGGGCGGGCGCATCATCCTGGTCGTAATGGGGCACAATGATCGCACCTTCGACCCAGCCAATGCCCGCCTGCCCGGTCATGAAGCTGCCCAGAATTGCCGCCCCCTGGCCGATGCCCATGACGACTGCACCACGCTCGAAAGCCGCCGTGATACCGTCCAGCGCCGCACCGAGCAGACCGGAACGCAGCCCTCTGGCATTCGGTCCGTCGCCGATCAGTACCAGCCCGGCATGGGCGAGTTCCCGCCGGATGGTATCGTCGTCCTCAGTCAGCACGTCCACCAGATAGCCCGTCGGGGCGCCCAGGTCTTCCAGCGCTGTCAGGTGTTTGTCGGCAGTCTCCACGTCACCCGCCGCCCAGACGTAGGCCACCGGGTCGCCCGCGTGGACATAAGCCAGTGCGTCGGCTTCGATGTCGCCCGTGTCGCTCGTGTCGCCACCAGACAGCACCAGCCAGCCCGCGCCGTCGCGCCAGCGGATCACGTTCGCCTGGGGCATCAGGGCTGCTCCTGGCCGTCGTCCGCCAGTTCAAATCGCCCGAAGCGCGTTCCGCGAATCAGATCGCGGCGAAAGCGACACCAGTCGCCGTGGGGAATGGCAACGTGCGCTTCGGTTTCCAGGACACGCCGCTCTCCCAGGTAAACCCAGGCCAGCAGCCTGGAACCGCCCTCCGTTCGCACACAGCGTTCCACCCGACGAAAACGCGAGTCTCCACCGGGGCGATAGCCCTCAAGCTGATCCAGGTCGGCCAGCAGCCGCGAATAGACGCGCGGGTGAATCGTGATCAGTTCGCCGTGCACGACGCTATAGCCCTCCACCATCATCGGGTAGGCTCGCAGTGAGTATAACGCCATTTGCTCAATCGTGGCCGGCACTTCGGAAACCGTGTTGCCCCGCATCAGCCAGTAATTTTCCTGGCCTCGTCGCAGCGTGCCATATACAAACAACGGCAACTGATCGGGTCGTGAGGCCCCATCCGCCTGGTCGGTGGGTCGGACTTCCGCGTGAGGCACTGGCTCGGTCTTCATCGGGCGAGGATTCTATCGCACTGCGATTGCAGTGTCCGCAAAATTGCGCTACAAAATGTGTTGCTGCCGGACGCTTTCCTTATTTTGAACCGGGCGGCTGTTCCCTGGTGCAAAGGCGGACAAAATGAACCCTGCGACGAATGAGGCCCCGCGTATTCTGGTCATCGATGATGATTCGGACCTGCTGCGGCTGGTGACCTTGCTCTTGAAGCGCATCGACGCGGAAACCATTCCGGCAGAAACGGGCACGGCGGGCTTAAAAGCCGCAACGGCTGACCCCAGGCCGGATTTGCTGATCCTCGATCTGATGTTGCCCGATATGGACGGTTTCGAGGTGTTGCGCCGCATTCGCGCCCAGAAGGAGCTGGATAGACTACCCGTCATTATTCTATCCGCCAAAGCCGACCCGGTCACGATTCGGCAGGGCCTGGAGTTAGGGGCCGATAGCTACGTCACCAAACCCTACATCGCCAATAACCTGATCGAACGAGTGCGCGCCCTGCTGATCGGCGGGCGCCGGGCGCTGCCCTGAGCCTTCGCCGGCACCCGTCTGGAACCGGTGGAACCTGAACGGTGTAGTACAGGGATAGCACCTGTAACCGACGGCCTCTAAGAATGGTTCCGTTGAGCGACTCCGACCTGGTTAGCCGTGCCCGGCAGGGAGATGAGTTAGCCTACGAAGCCCTGGTTCGGCAGCACCAGGAAGCTATCTTTCGGCTCGCCTACCTCCTGCTCGGAGATCGCAGCGATGCCGACGACGTGGCCCAGGAAACGTTCATCCGTGCCTTCCGTGCGCTGGATCGGTTCGATACGGCGCGTCCCCTTCGTCCCTGGCTGTTGCAGATCGCGGCCAACCTGGCGCGTAATCGTCGGCGCGCCATAGGCCGCTATTTTGCCGTTTTGCGGCGAATGGTGAAAGCCGACCCAGATATGTTTGAGCCGTCAGCCGCCGTTGATGCCCGGCACGGCGAGAGCCTGGCGCTATGGCAGTTCGTGCGTCGCCTGGAACAGACCGATCAGGAGATCATTTACCTGCGCTACTTCCTGGAACTGTCGGAGGCGGACATTGCCGAGACGCTGGGCGTCGCACCGGGAACGGTCAAGTCACGCCTGCACCGGGCGATTGGCCGCCTGCGCGGCGTGATGAAGCAGGAAGGATTTACAGGATGAGCGAGCAGCCATTTGACTCGTCCGGGCCGCGCAGCCCGGAGGAACAACTGGAAGCCCGCCTTCACCAGACGGCAAGGGCCTTCCGCTATCCGCCTACGCCAGACATTGCAGGCGCAGTCCGGCAACGCCTGACGCGCACGCCTCGTTCTGCACTACGCCGCCGTGTCGCCTGGGTCATTATCCTGTTACTGATCAGTTTATGTATGCTTCTTGCTGTGCCACAGGTGCGCGCCGCCATCCTGAACCTGCTGCGCCTGGGCGGCGTGATCATCGTCCTGGAACAACCCACCGCCACACCAACGCCAGCCCAAACCACCACGCCCATCCCGACCAGTACCCCCATCCGGTCATTGCTTGACCTTGCCGGAGAAACTACGCTTGACCAGGCACAGCAAAGCGTCCGATTCCCGATCCGCTGGCCCAATTACCCCGCCAATCTACCGGATCGGGTTTACCGCCAGGACATCGACGGCGCAGTGATCGTGCTGGTCTGGATCGATCCGAAACATGTCGGCGGCATTCGCTACAGCCTGCATATTCTGGATGAGGGCGCACTGGTCTACAAGATGAAGCCGAAAGTCATCCAGGAGACAACCATACACGGTCAGCGAGCAATATGGACGGAAGGGCCATATATCTTGCAGTGGCAACGCGGGAAGAACGCAGAATGGGAAATGCGGCGGATCGTCAGGGGCAACGTCCTGATCTGGATGGACGGCAAGCTCACCTATCGGCTGGAAACGGACTCGTCTCTGGAAGAGGCAGTGCGAGTTGCGGAATCAGTACCACGTATCACGCCTTAACGCACGACGCAGGACACACGCTCGGCTGTGTCCTGTTCGAGCACCGGGGCTGTGTACAGCGCATAGCCGCCACCTGGTTCTGCTGCATCTCGCGCCACCGGGCAGGTGAACGAAATCCGCGACGGCTGATCGGCTGACACGATCACGTTGCCCAACGCCTGCCGGTACGTACAGGCGATGCCCGTACCAAGCGCCGCGCTGCGCTCACAGACACGCACCACCTGGGCGTTCTCGCCGGGGGCCGTGCAGCTCAGATGCACCGTTCGGCCCGGCTGGCAGCGCATTTCGTCTTGCTGCTTCTGGAAGCCGCAATCACGCAGCAGGCCGATCTGCCCGCGACTGCAAGGCTGTGTCACAAAGCTGCCTTCTGCCGGAAGCGCCACGCTGATCGATGCGCGGTTATTCACCTCCCAATTGCTGCCGAATTCACACACCGGACGCCGTTCAGCGTGCCCGTCTTCCAGATGGAACGACGTATCCTCAAACGTTTGACGGCCCTCCGAATTCATCACTGGCTGGCCTTCACACAGAAACTTATCCGGGTTGACGCTGAAGGTCAGTGTCGGCCTGGACGCTTTCAACGTAGTCACGTCGATCCACTGGCATTCCAGCCCGGCTATATAGGTGTCACCCCAACCCGCCGTGATGCCCTGGTACTGGCAGCCTTCGTAAGCGCTGACCAACGACGTATGCTCGTCATTGAACTCACGCGAAGTTGATTGTAGGCAAAACGCCTGCTTGTGCGTTGTCTGTCCATCCTCGGCGTCCAACAGGAAAGCGCCATAATGGCGAAAATGATAATGCTGGTGGCACGCGCTGTACTCGAATATGCTGTTCATCGCCAACGCCTGCACGTAGCCGATCTTCAAATCGGCGCGGCCTACATTCTGCACGCTCGCGTCGAATTCAAGCAGCCGACGCCAGCCCGATCCGCTGACACAATGCTCCTCAACAGCGCACGAGTCAGCCGGGATGTAACGATACACCACGCGGTTATTCCCCAGTTTCTCTCCGACAACGCTCAGATCAGCGCTGTCGGCGCGTCTGCCCTGGCCCCACCGCGCCCGATCTGCCAGCGCGCTATCCCAGGCCAGCCGTTTGAAATGCAGGAGAGTCTCGACGTATCCAACGTGCTTTTTCAGTGCATCAACGCACGATTCGATGGGTAGCGGCTCCGTCAGATGGCACGAGAGCTTATCCGGCGTTTCGACGGCGCATTCGTGGTTGTACAGGAACCGCGCGTTTTCCTCGTCGGCGCTGTTGGGCGGATAGTTGGACTCGTCAACGCAGGCATACCCCGTCCGCTCGAACAGCAGGTCAGGATCAACCGGCAAAATGAAGGGTTCATCCCACGTGCCGCCGACAGGCGCAAGGGCAGGCTCGGCCAGTACGGGCGATTCGAGATCGCTGAGGAGTGTGCTGCTGAACAGGTAATCGACCACGACCAGGTCGTGTCCGTCGACGAGGACTCGCAGCGGCCTGTCCATAAGCAGCGTGATCGTCCATCGTTCGGGTGGCGGCAGCGGAAGCTGGAACTTATGCTGGCCTCCATAGAAGTAATGGCGCGACAGCAGGCGGTACTGCGTGTATTCGATCTGCATTCGGGCACGGGCCTGCCAGAATGCGCCCAGTTTACCCATGATCATTTGCGCTGCGCGATCCCGCATGGACGCGGGAATTTCGTCCAGCAGCACCCCAACCTGGCTGTGCATCGTAATCTGGATCAACGCACCGGGGTCGTTTGTCCGCACCGCTGCCAGCACTATCGGGGCCATCACGACCATCAGCATGATCCAGCGCAGTCTGTGCGTTAATGTGCGGTTCATGATGATTAAAGCCCCTCTCCAAGTGGAGAGGGGCCGGGTTGAGGTCTACCGTCCCGCCGCAAAGGCAATCGGGATGACCTTTTCATTGGCGAACACGTTCAACTCGTAGCAGCCCGCTTTGAACAGGTACACTTTCGAGGTGAATTCGATCCAGCCGTCGATTCGCTCATTGGCCGAGGCCAGTTTTGGTGTAAGAGTCAACATGGTCGTTGGCGGCTGGTCCGCCAGCTCAAACCAGACTGGCGTGTCATCCTCAAGATTTCTTGCCCAGAGCGTGATCCTATAGAACGATCCTTTCTTCACAAGCCAGATCACCTCGTGCGGCCAACCATGTAAATCCGGTTTGGCGTCCGCCGTCCTGGCTGCGATCTGGAGCGTGGCATTCGGCCCGGAGAATCCCGCTGCCCAGGTCAAGTCGTTGAGTTTGAGGGCGGGCTGGGCGAAGGCCGTCGAATCGGTCAATGCGGGGCCAGCTTTGCAGTTCTGGGGAACCGCTGCCAACGCTGACACCATCTCAACTGCGTCGTCCGATACGTACTTCGCCAGGATGCGCTCCATTGCAGCCTGACCTGCCGGATTGACGGTGTACCACTTGTTCTCAAACGATGTCCAACTACCGACATCGACCAGCCCGACGTAAAAGACGTAGCTGTGCCCGTCGGCGGCCTTCGGGAAGTACCGCACGTGGTCGAAAGCGATGGGTTTTCTGCCCGGTTCCTCGATGTAACGCACCAGGTCGTAGCCTTCCCCCACAGCCGGGACTTTGTCCGAGTAGCTCAGTTCCCTGTTTTCGAGGCCACCTATCCCCAGTACGTCCAGCGTCTGGCGATCTGCAATCTCGATGGGCTGCTTGAGACCCGGCCCGCTCAGGACAACCTTATCGGGGCGGCCCTTCGCATCCAGGGGCAAAGCCGGGAAGAGCAGCGTAGCCAGAAGCAGCAAGCTGGCGAAACGTAGAAACCGCATGAGGCAAACCTCCTCTTTCCACTTTTCACCTTTTATTACACCGCCTGGCGCTGTCCGGTTCCCTATGCGGTTACTTTGGACGCACAGCCTCGAAGACCGCTGCCATATCCAGGTCGTCCAGGCCAAGCGCCCGCGCCTGCTGGAAAACCTGGCTGGCAGTCCGCACGGCTGGCGCTGTGCTGCCAAATTCTTCGACAGCCCGCAGGGCGTACACTGTGTCTTTGTGCATCCAGCGCAGGGCAAAATCGGTGTCGTCGTAACGGCGAGCAGCCATACGCGGCGCTTTCCCCTTGACAATGGGACTGCCGGGCGCGCCCGCCGAGATGTGCGCCACAAAATCCTGAATGTTCAGCCGGGCGCGCTCGGCCAGCGCCAGACCTTCGGCAAATGCCACGACCTGGACAGCGGCAACCATGTTATTAATCAATTTCATGATGGTACCCGAACCATGAGGCCCCATATGATTGATCTGCTGGCTGAACGCCTCGAGGACGGGCCGGACGCGCTCAAGGGTGGCTGCTTCTCCGCCCACAAACAGCCGGAGCGTGCCTGACCGGGCCGCTTCTTTGCTGCCCGTCACAGGCGAATCCAGAAATTGAAGGCCACGTTCATTCGCCAGCCCAACCAGTTCCCGTACCCAGTTCACCGACAGCGTGCTGCACTCAATCAGCACCGCGTCCCTTTTCGCGCCGTCCAGCGCGCCGTCGTGATTACCGCTGCCCAACCACATGGCCCGTGATGCATCGTCGTCACCCACCATGCTGACGATCACATCGGCCCCGTCAGCAGCATCACACGGCGTTTCGGCGATACGTGCCCCCTGCGCAGCAAACGGCTCCGCTTTGGTGCGCGTCCGGTTATAGACACACAACGGAAAACCCGCTTTGAGCAGGTTGTGGGCCATGCCCGATCCCATGATTCCAAGACCCAGCAGCGCTACGTTTTGCATATTCCCTCTTTGATTCATTGCTCGACAGGCTATACTCGGAGACTATACCATTCTCGAAGGCCAAAACCACAGGATGGCCCAGTTGACACTGGCCGAATTGACCGAAGCCATGCACGCCTTTGTGCGCGACAAGGGCTGGTACGAACCGGGATCGCAGCGCCCACAAACGCTGCGCAACCTGGCGATCTCGCTTTCGCTGGAAGCCGCCGAGGTCCTGGAGCATTTCCAGTGGCGTGATGCCGCACCGGGTGAGGTGGAGGATCGGGCGGCGCTGGCTTCCGAACTGGCGGACGTGGCGCTGTACCTGCTTCAAATTGCCAGCCTCAGCGGTATTGACCTGGAACAGGCCATCCTCGACAAGCTGCGCCTCAACTATGGGCGCACCTGGGACAAGTAGCTCAGGCGATGTTGCCGTGTCTGGCACACAAACAGAAGCGGCGCGAGGGTTCTCGCGCCGCCTGAACTGGTGGACATGGGCGGAATCGAACCGCCGTCCAAAGGATTCGAGCGTATGCTTCTACAAGCGTAGTCAGTCTACTTAAGTTTTCGCTTCAGGCAACCCCGGCTGACAGGGTTTCGCCTTCGCTAACCGATGATCTTAAGCGCTGTTTATCGGTGTCACAACGCAGCAGCCTGATATTGGTCTCGCCTGCGACTACGCCGACCAGGCCCGACGTAGGCAGACGGATTATCCCGCAGGATAATCACTCTTACTCAAGGCTGATTACGCAGCCAGAGCGAGAGCGGGAGTGCTGTTTTTGGCACTTGTGTTTTTGCCCGTTTTTACGAGGTCGTGCGCCTCGGCTTGCCGCACACGTCCAGCCTCCCCTGTCGAAGCCTGTCATGCCCGTGTGTGCCCTTATTATACCACATTCCAGCCCCCGGGAAAGGCCCAGAACGCAACGTTTACGCATTTCTTATCGACCAGACTTCCTGGTTCGTCTTGCTGGCGGCCCTGTGTATAATAGGAAACAGATGGCTATCCAGAGGACAGAGATTCATGTCAACCCAGACAACCAAGCCCGTAGACCCGGAGCCGCAGCACTTCCCGGAAGTGCAGCATAACTTTGACGAGCCAGCGGCCCCTGCCCAGCCTGCCGCGCCTGCGCCCATGCCGCACGTCGAGCACACCTACCAGCCCGCCAATTTTGTTTGCGTGCGCTGTGGCTCCACCAATCTGGCGCGGGGCTACATCGTGGACTATGGCGACAAATTTGAGCAAATCCGTTTTGCGCCGAAGCGAATTACGCTGCAATGGCTCAATTCGATCCTGGCGCTGCGGCCCTGGCGTAGCCTGGCAAAGCTGAACGCGGAAGCCTGCCGGGACTGCGGGGCCGTCTTGCTGACTGTCGAGCCGGACGAATTGCGCCGTGCCGAGCGCCGCCGCGACTGACTTCCCACTGGCGGAGCCAGCGATACGCACAGACCTATCTGAACACAGGCCACGATGAGCAAGCGCAAGTCGGTTCGCTACGACCCCGCCAATGATCACTATGCTGTGCTTGGCGTTCTGCCTTCCGCCTCGCTGGACGACATCCGGCGCTCGTTCCGCCTGCGTGCCAAAGAGGTGCACCCGGATCGCAACCCGGATAACGTTGAATGGGCGCATCGCCAGTTCCAGCGCCTGAACGAAGCCTACGACGTGCTGACCGACCCGGAACTGCGAGCTGTGTACGATGCGCGGCGTCGCGCCTTTACCAGAGAACGCGGCCCCGATGGAACCGCCTGGTGGGAGCGGCCACACCCGGCTTCTGCGCCGCCTGCTCCGTCAGGCAATGCAGCCAACTCTGGCAGCAATAGCCCATTCAGGGCGTCGCCACCACCGTCGCAGCGACGTGTCTATCCGCTTCGCCGCAAAAGAGACGAAATGCGGCCTTACCAGGTGCTTTTCATCGTCTCGTCGATGATTCTGGTCGGCTCGATCTGCGCCTCAATGACCCGCGTGCGCGTCGAAGTGCCGGAAACGCCCGGCGTCGTCGCGCAGGCCCCGCCCACGCTGGCTGTCTCGCCCGATATCGGAGCAATGTGTCTGTCTCCGAACGCCACTATTTCTGATCCACCCTATGGTGGAGAAGTCTCAGGCCGTTTCAGCATCAGGGGGACGGCCAGCGGCCCACATTTTCTGTCGTATCGCGTCGATATCCGGCCCTACAACGTGCCAAACTCGGTCACCGATCCCGTCCCAGACTGGATACCGCTCCTGCCCGGAGAACAGACGCAGCCTGTCGAAAATGGTGTCCTCGTCCCGGATAGCATGACGGCAGATTTGCCGCCCGGCAATTACCTGATCCGCCTGATGGTCAGGCTCGACGATGGCTACTTGGCGCCGTGCTGGTGGCCGATTCTTAAAAGGCAGTAGCGCCACTCGTCATTGGTTGCCGTTTTGTGGTTGGCGTCCAGGATGCACGCTGCCGCGCCGCCTATCTTCAGCGTGGGCTTCTTCCGGCGATGGCCGCTCACGCAGCGCATCCATCGGCAGGGCGACGTCAGAGCAATCTTCCTGGTAGCCACACACCGGACACTTCAGTTCGCAGCGCAGCTCATCCAGCGTGTGGCCGCAAATGGGGCAGTAATAGGTCGCCGTCACCTCACACCTTTACGTTCATCCCTGCGATCATCCCGTAGATGGGCAGCAGTGCGTGGTAAGCCGCCTCAAAGATCGGGTAAGTCCTGGCATAGGCCGCCTGTGCCAGCGGGTCGGGCGCGATCACCTCGGCCACCTGATTCATCTGGTCGATCATCGAAAAGTCGCGGTACAGGCCCACCCCCACGCCCCCGGCCAGTGCCGCACCCATCGAAGTCGCCTCCTCCAGTATTGAGAGGCGGTGAACCGGTACACCATAAATATCGGCCATGATGCGGTTCCACAACCGCCCGCGCGCGCCGCCACCGATCACGCGCATAACGTCGATTTTTGCGCCCTGCGTGGTGAATGCATCCAGGATCACGCGCAGGTTCATTGTCACACCTTCCAGCACTGCCCGGATCATGTCCGCCCGTGTATGCCGGATCGTCAGCCCGATGAACGCGCCGCGCGCCTGCGGGTTCCAGCGTGGACTGCGTTCGCCCATCAGGTACGGCAGGAACAGCAGCCCGTTGGCCCCCGGTGGCGACTTCTCGGCGCTCAGGTTCATCAGATCGTAAGGGTTGAGCGAGAGCGCCTCCGCTGCCTCCATTTCCAGGGGCGCCAACTGGTTGCGCGTCCATTGGTAGGAAGCGCCCGCGGCCTGCATCGTGCCGGTGGGCATGAACGTGTGGGGCATCAGGTGAGCGAAGGTAAAGGTTTTGTAGTCCGGGTCGTAGATCGGCCTGGGGCTGGCGAAGGCGATCCAGGACGAGGAGCCGACATAGTTGTAGGCGATGCCCTCCCGGACGGCCCCCGCGCCCACCGCTGCGCACGCGCCATCGCCGCCGCCGATCACGACGGGCGTGCCGGGCGCAACGCCGACTTCCTCGGCAACGGCGGGCAGCACTTCGCCCACCACGTCAATGGACTGGCAGATCGTCGGCAACTGCGCAGGGTCGAGGCCCGCCGCATCCATAATACGCGCCGACCACTCGCCGCGTTCCAGGTCGTACAGGTTCATGCTCGATCCATCGGATGGGTCCGTAACAAACGCGCCCGTCAGCCGCGCCGCGATGGAATCTTTGGCGTGAACGAATTTGTAGGTTGCCCTGTAAAGGTCGGGCTGGTGGTCACGCAGCCAGAGCATTTTCGCCAGAGAGTATGACGCGCTCAGGCGGTGGCCCGTGATCCGGTACACCTCGTCGGGGGAAATCCGCTCGCCAACCCAACGCTCCTGCTCGACGGCGCGTTGATCGGCCCAGATGATGGCGTTGCGCAGGGGTCTGGCGCTTTTGTCGAGCGGGACGCAGCCCATCATCTGCCCGCTGAAAGTGATACACGCCACGTCGTCCGGCTTCACCCGCGACTCTTGCAGCAGCTTTCGCGTGGAGACGCAGATGGCTTGCCACCAGTCCTGCGGATTCTGCTCGGCCCAGCCAGTGTGTGCATATTCTGTGTCGTAGCCATAAAAGGCACTGCCGGAAAGGTGGCCTTCCCGGTCATACAGGCTGGCTTTGTTGCCCGTCGTGCCCAGGTCATGGGCCAGTATATAGTTTTTCATGATCAAATCTCGCCGCTATAAACTTCCCTCTCACCAGTGTCGGAGAGGGTCATATTTGTTTACCCCTTGAGCGCACCCACCAACAGCCCGCGCGCGATGAAGCGCTCGAGCACGATGGCCGCCACAATGATCGGGGCGATCATCAGGACGACGAGGACGGAGATGTTCCACCACTGCGGGCCGCGCGTCGCGTTCTGCGAGGCGACGAGGAGCGGCATCGTCTGAGCGTTCGCGTTAGTCAGGAACAGGGCCAGCGTGTATTCATTCCAGGCAAAAACCAGGATAATCAGGAAGGTGGCAATCAGGCCGGGCACGGCCAGCGGCAGGACGATGCGCCAGATCATCTGGTAGCGGGATGCGCCGTCGATGAAGGCGCTCTCTTCCAGTTCAATTGGAATATTCTGGAAATAGTCTCGCAGGAACCAGACGACCAGCGGCAAATGCGCCGCCACGTAGCTGATGATGAGCGCTCCCCACGTATCGAGCATCCGAAGCTGCTGGAAGACAATATAGATGGGGACGATGGTCGTGATGGGCGGCAGCATCCGCTGGGAGATCAGCCAGAAGCCGATGTCATTGTTGCTCATCGTGCCCTTGAAGCGCCGCCCGATGGTCTGAAGCAGCAAAATGAACACGGCCAGCCCGATGATGACTGCCAGCGGCCAGGCAATACCGATGGCAATCAGGAGAATGGCTAACCCGATGCACAGAGCGAAGGTGGCGATGGCCGCTGGCTGTGGTCGGTACTGGAAGCGCGTCAGGGCATAGGCCGCCCCGGCGCCGAGCAGCAAGGCGAACAGCGAACTGAGCAGACCAACGCCAATTGTATTGATGTAAGGGCGCGACACCATATTGCCCGACGTGGGGTCGGCCAGCAGGAACTGCCACGCCTGCAAAGACGGCTGGAAATCGACGAAGGGCAGGTAGCGCGGGCCATTGTTCACGTCAGCAGGCGTCTTGAAGGCCGTGATCAGCAGCCAGTAGAGCGGGAACAAGCAAATGAGCGTCCAGATGCCCAGAATGAGATACGAGAAGCCCATCCAGCCGGGCGAAGGGTCGAACGGGTTGCGTGCTTTGAAAAGGTTACGCATCACAGATTCTCCACCAGCCGCCGCCGGACGCTGTTGACGTACACCACGGCGATATAGGTCACGACGGCCAGCATCAGGTAGGCCAGCGCCGCCGACGAGCCCAGGTCAAGCGAAGCCCAGTATTTGTAGGCGTGCAGGGTCAGCGATTCGGTGGCGGTGCCCGGCCCCCCGCCGAGCAAAATATTCGGCATGTCGATGATTTTGAAGGCTTCGATGAGGCGGATCAGGACCAGGGTGGTGCTGACAGGCAGGATTTGCGGGAGGATGATATAGCGGAACATCGACAGGCGCGTCGCCCCGTCCACCAGGGCCGCTTCGATCTGCTCGCGGGAGGTGGCTTCGAGCGCGGCCAGCAGCATGATGAACATGAAGGGCGTCCACTGCCAGATGTCGCCCAGGAGGACAACCGTCCGCGCGCCAGAAGCGCTGTCTCCCCAACTGAAGGCGCCCAGCCCTATCGCCTGCCAGATGGGCGCGAGCGGCCCTTTGACCGTATCCGCCAGCATTCGCGCCAGGAAACCGACACCCACCGGCGTGATCATCATCGGAAGCAGGAACACCACCCGGAAAAAGCGCTTGCCGGGAATGTTCTGGGTCACGAGCAGGGCCAGCCCCAGACCAAGCAAATATTGAGCCGTCACGCCGACAAAGACAAAAATAAGCGTGACAACCAGCGTGCCCGGCAGCCCGGTTTCAGTGGTCAGCGTCGCAATCATCAACAGCGCCAGCGCGCCGCCAAAGACAATTGCCACGATGCGCAGGATCGCGCCGAACAGGCTGCGGCGCGGACTGAGCAGGTAGCGAACGTACATGAAGATCATGAAGGCGGCAAAGGCCAGGAAGATCGCCCAACCAATCGGATTGATGTCCCCGAAACGGCCCAGGAAATGGCGTTGTTCCGATCCGATCAGGAGTTTTGCGAAGTTGGCCGTCCCGACCCATGTGATAACGGGCGCGCCACGCTGGAATTCGACCCGCGCAAACGCCAGGTACAGCGAAACCAGCAGGGGAAAGATCGACAAAAGCAGGACGACCAGAATGGCCGGCAGCAACAGCACGTTTTTGGCCGAATCTTCCGACCACTGCGCAACCCGTTCGGCCACATTCTTTACGGTCTGTACACGTTCTTGCGGGGTAATCTGTGCCGTTTCCACGCTCGGCCTCTCTAATACAGCATTTCTGATCTTCGCCAAAAGTTGGCTGACGCCATGCACGCCAGCCGCAAAAAGTATAGTCGATTTACCTCATTCCCTGCTCCCCCCTCCACCAAAGTGGAGAGGGGATGGGGGTGAGGCTGTGCCTCGTTACTTTTTCACGCCGAGCGTGGCGATGTACGCCTTGAGCTGCCCGTCGCGGCCAATCTCGTCGGTCTTGGCTTCCCACTGCTTCTCGATTTCAGCGGCAGCGCCCTTGGAGTCGAACTCGCCCGCCAGGAACTGGCTGATGATGGTGTCCAGAATCACGCCCTGATACTGCTGGTTCTTCGGGATGCGCAGGTCGAGCACCATGTTCGGGCTGTTCAGGCTGTCCTGGATCGCGCCCAGGTAGTTCTTGGCGAAGGCTTCGCTCATGCCCGCCTTCAACCAGGGTTCGAGGTTCTTGAAGTGCGAGATGCGGTACGGGTTGAAGCCTGTCTTGCCGATGGTCACATCCACGCCGGACTGTGCTGGTTGACTCATGTAGGACAGGAAGGCATAGGCCGCATCCTTCACTTTGTCGGGCGCAGCCGCGCTGACGCCACCCGACCAGCCACCATAAGCGGCGAACGGCGCATGGTTGACGCCATCGATAGCATAGGGGCAGGTCTTGGAGTCGCAGTCCACCAGCTTGCCCGTCTTGCGGTCTATCACCTGCTTGGAGCCGGGTGTAATGACTGCGCCCGTCTTGTCCGCGACTTTGGAACCCGGCTCAACGGCCAGCGTGCCGATGTCGCCCCAGTCGATGGTCTGCGCGCACTGCCCGGCGGTCCACAGGCCGCGCGTATCACCCACGCCAATCGTCAATTCGTTGGGCGGGCCATATTTGTTGGTTTCCTTGTAGATATCCAACGCCTTGATGAAGCCTTCGTTGTTGACCAGCGGCTTGAAGGTTTCAGTGTCGAAGAACACGCCCTGCGATGTGCCCAGGCTCTGGATGAACGGTGCCGCGATGGAGGTGATCCACCAGTAGCCTTGCTCGCCGCGCTTCTTGGCGATGCACGATCCGTAGACTTTCACACCATCAAATTCCTGGCCGTTGACGGTCTTGGCAATGTTCAGATAGTCGTCCCAGGTTTGCGGCGGCTTGAGGTTGTTCTTGGCAAGCACGTCCGTCCGGTAATAGACCATGTGGAAGTCGCCGTCCAGCGGGACCGTGTAGATTTTGCCGCCGTAGGTGGCGCTGAAGTCGCGGAAGAAGGGGCCGATATCGTCCCACTGAATCTTGTCGTCCTTCTTGATGCGGTCATCCAGCGGTTCCAGGATGCCGGCAGTCACATAGTCGCCCATCCACTGCGGGTCGAAGACGAACGCCTGGTAGCTGTTCGTGCCGGTAGTCTGGTCGGTCAGGATTTTCTGGTACAGGTCGGAGAACGGCACGATCACCACGTTGACTTTCGCGCCCGTAAGGGCCTGGAAGTCCGGGGCACGCCGCTGCAACGGCTCGGCGATCTGCGGGCCAGTAAAGGTGATGATGTTCAATTCAACGCCGTCGAAGGGTTTCCCCTGAGCATGTGTTGGGGCGCTGCTGAAGGCCCCGAGCGCCAGGACGACGGCCAGAACGACCCAAAACAGAGACTTGCTGCGCTTCATAAGATTCTCCTAAACAGCTTGTGTTGTGAATGAACCCGGCGAATATTGGACTGATCGCTTTTGACCAGTAGACGGCCCTCCTTTCTACCGATAGCTTCCGATTGCTTTTGTCGAGATTTCCGATGACGACTTGTGGACTGCACCTGATCGGAAATCTGGTTAGCGGCCAACCTGTAGGGTGACCGGCGACCACGAGACTGTGCCGGTGCAAGGCTGCGGATCGAGGCCGCACCGCCTTCACCGACTACCCAGGACTAGGCTTGATCGGCGGGTGGTGGCCCGCTCGATCTGCGAATGATCATGTGCGTCGGCAAGACGATTTCCTGCGGTTCCGTTGGCCCCTCGCCCGCCAGACGTGCCAGGAGTAACTCTGTTGCTCGCTGGCCTATCTCGTAAGCAGGCTGCGCCACGACGGTCAGGAACGGCTCCATCGTCAGGGGCAAGTCGTCAAAGGCCACTATCGATATATCCTCTGGCACGCGCAGGCCGAGTTCCCGAATGGCCTGGTAAGCGCCGAGCGCGATAAAGTTATTGGCCGCAAAGAGCGCCGTCGGCAGGGGCTTTACCGCCAGGGCTCGCTTTGCCGTCCGGTAACCGCCCTCCGAGGTGAACTCACCGTAATAGATGCGCTCCGCACTGCCGCCGAGACCGGCCTCGAGCAGCGCGCGACGGTAGCCTGCGGCGCGATCCACCGCAGTCGAGATGGTTGGTGGCCCGTTCACGAGCGCGATTCGCCGGTGGCCCAGTTCAAGCAGGTAGCACACCGCTTCGTAAGCCCCCTGTTCGGAGTCGCCCCGCACGCTGTCTACCCGCGCATTGGCAATATGGCGGTCCAGCAGCACGACAGGCGTCCCTCGATCCTGGACAAAGGAGATCGATTCCAGCGTGTGGCTGGCAGGCACAAGCAGTACGCCATCGACTTGCCTTTGTAGCAACACGTTCAAATAGCCGAGTTCTTCGCTCTGCGACTCGTCCGTGTTGCAGAACATCACGCTGAAACCCTGCTCACTGGCCGTGTCTTCCACGCCGCGCGTGATGGTGGTGAAAAAAGGGTTGGTAATGTCGGCCAGCACCAGCGCAATCGTCTTTGTCTGCTTGAAGCGCAGGCTGCGCGCCAGGGTATTGGGGATATAGCCGAGTTCTGCAATTGCCTGCAGAACCCGCTCTCGCGTTTCAGGGCTGATGTAACTCGAATTGTTGATGACGCGCGAAACGGTCATCCTCGACACACCGGCTCGTTTGGCGACATCCCCAATCGTACTCATCATCTTCACGAGTCCAGGACACGCTCTGCGTATCCACAGACAATTCAATCTTATATAGTTCAGTATGGTAACGGTAACATGTTATGCATAACATAACATACAATCCACCGCCTGTCAATTGGCTTGTCAGGGTAGGCGAGAATAAGAGTCATCAAACATCCCATGAAGCCAGCCAGGGGCAAGGGTGTCAGGAAAGGACGGCCATGTTCTTGTGTGCCCACTGCGGACAGATTGCCAGTGGTGCTATCTGTCGAACTTTGCTCAAATCAGGGTAGGATTACCTGAGGGGTGTGCATGAGATCATGCAAGAGCCACCCCAATGGACGAGATCGAACGTAAAGGTAAATGCCAAATACTGTTGGCAAGCATGGCAATTTGAAGCGCA
>JAJPHV010000086.1 GCA_021325095.1 Chloroflexota bacterium
ACCGGGTGGGACACATCCGTACCAATCAACGTAGCGCCGCTGCCAGCAGGATCGGCAAGCGCAAGCGTGCGGTAGAAACCCCCGCCTTTAGGCGTGGGGAGTGTCATAATGATCTTTCCAGAAGGATAAAGACAAGATGGCCGAAAAAATCCGGTGGGGCGTGCTTGGCACGGCCAATATCGCGCGCGAGGAAGTCATTCCGGCGATCAAGGCCTCGCACAACGGCATAGTGCTGGCCGTCGGCAGTCGGGATGCCGGGCGTGCCCGCGCCTATGCCGACGCACTGGGCATCGAGCGTGCTTACGGTTCCTACGAGGCCCTGCTGGCCGATCCGGACATCGACGCGATCTACAACCCGCTGCCCAATGACGGCCACGCCCCCTGGAGCATTGCGGCGGCCCAGGCCGGAAAGCCCACGCTGGTTGAGAAGCCTATCGCCATGAACGCGGCGCAGGCCGAACAGTTGGTGAAGGCTTTCAGGGATGCCAATGTCTTGCTGACCGAGGCGTTCATGTACCGCTACCATCCGCAGCACGAGCGCGTGCGGAAACTGCTGGCCGAGGGCACAATTGGGCCGCTGCGGCTGATCGATACGGCTTTCACCTACTCGATGCCTCTCGCCGTGACGGACAACGTGCGCCTAAAGCCAGATCAGGGTGGCGGTGGCCTGTGGGATGTGGGCTGCTACTGCGTGAATCTGTGTCGGATGATGGTCGGCGAGGAACCGGACACCGTGACCGGGCAGCTCATCCTGGGCACGCAATCCGGCGTGGATGAAATGTTTGTCGGCACGCTGCACTTTCCGGGTGGTGTTGTGGCGCACTTCGACTGCGGAATGCGCGCCGAGTTTCGCAACTTCTACACGCTGGTCGGGCCGGACGGTGCGGTGACCGCCGACAACGCCTTTCGCCCGCCTGATAACGGGTCAACTACGATTCGCGTCCAGCGCAACCGTGCACTCGCCGAGCCGATTGTGATTCCGGCGGTGAACCAGTACCAACGCATGGTCGAAGATTTCGCCGATGCCGTGCAGCAAGGCCGTAAAATGACCTACGACCCGATGGACAGTGTGAAGAATATGCGCGTGCTGGATGCGCTCTTACAGGCCGCTCGTGAGGGTCGTACCATCCGCCTCGGAGCCTAGTTCCGTTCGGGCCGGATTGCGGGGCTTAGAACAAAATTGAGATTCTTAATGCTCAGAATCTCTGATATATATAGGGTGCGTGAACTGTACAGGAAGATCACCCGATTGCTCACTTGACGAATCGCAAAGGCTACTCCGTTGCACACACTTGCCCCACTGCCTGACGAGCGATTTGACCGTATTATCCGCACCGCGAAGCGGCTTTTCAGCGTTCCCATTGCGTTTATCACCCTGCTCGATGCCAATCGCCAATGGCTGCGTGGGGATGGGAACGGGGGCCTTTCGGCTGAAGTGCGGCCTGACGAGGCTACTTCTTCGGCCAGTGCCATCATCGCAGATACCCTCCTTGTCATCCTCGATACGAAACAGGATGCCCGCTTTGCCAATAATCCGATGGTGACGAACGCCCCGCACATCCGCTTCTATGCGGGGCGGCTCCTTTCCGGCCCGGCTGGTGGCAAGCTCGGCACGCTATGCCTGCTTGACAGCCAGCCGCGCCGCTTCGATCAGACTGACCAGACTGCGCTGCATGATCTCGCCTATTGGGCTGAGATTGAATTGCAGTCGGTAGTACTGAACCGGACTCAAGAGCACCGACCAACCAGCACAACAATGCCAGCCGCAATGCCGGAGCGCGCGCCCCTCATTCTGCTGGCCGAAGACAATCCTGCCAATCAAAAATTGACGATCATGCAGTTACAGAAGCTGGGCTATAACGTCCAGGCTGTGAACAGCGGCCTGGAGGCACTGGAAGCAGTTGCGCACAGCACTTTCAGCCTGATCCTGATGGATTGCCAGATGCCGGATGTCGATGGCTTTGAGGCCACCCGGCGGATTCGACAGGCAGAACTGGAAAGCGGCCAGCATGTTCCGATCATCGCCATGACGGCCAACGACGCGTCACAGGACTGGCAAGACTGCCTGGCGGCAGGGATGGACGACTACCTGCCCAAACCCGCCAACGTCAATATGCTGCAAAACAAGATCGCTCACTGGCTGGCGCTTGGCAAGTGGTCATTGCCCGGCCCACAGCACGCTGCCTCTGAGAGCGCTCCCGCCGAACTGGATGCGAAGGCAATCAAGAACCTACGCAGACTGGCCGGGTCAGATGATTCTGGCTTTCTCACCGCACTGATCGACGACTACCTGGTGAATGCGGCCAGCCTGCTCCAGGCGATGCGCAGTGCCGTGTCAGCGCACGATGTGCACACCCTGAACCGCACTGCGCACACGCTGAAATCCAGCAGCGCCAGTTACGGCGCAACCAGACTTTCGGTCTTGTGTCGGGAACTGGAAATCTACACACGGCTTGGCAAGCTGGATGGGGCTGAGGAGCGTTTGCAAAGGATTGAAGCCGAATTTGCCAGGGTGAAGGTGGCGTTGGAGCTTCTGCACGCCGGAAAACCGATGGCCCATGAATGACACGATGGCCTCACCACTCAGCGGAACAATTCTGATTGCGGATGACGATGCCAATGCACGCCTGTGGCTGAATCGTGTCTTGCGACAGGAAGGCTACACCGTCGAAGAAGCCGAAGACGGCGGGCAGGTGCTCGACATGTTTGAGCGGATTCGCCCCGACGTGGTGCTGCTCGATGCTGTCATGCCCGGCCCGGATGGGTTTGAGGTCTGCGCCCAACTGCGCACCTTGCCGGGCGGAGAGCGCACTCCCATACTGATTATTACAGGGCTGGAAGGCGAAGACGCTGTCGAACGCGCCTTTGAAGTTGGCGCTGTGGATTACATCACCAAGCCGATTCACTGGGCGGTGCTGCGCCACCGGGTGCGCAATCTGCTGCGCACCCGCCAGCTTGAGACAATGCGCGATGATCTGACGCAGATGATCGTGCACGACATGAAGAACCCGATCTCGCTCATCCGGGGCTATTCGGATATGCTGCTGCAAGACCAGTCCGCCGGTGAGTGGCGTAACGATGCTCTTTTGCGCATTTTCCAGAGCAGCAACAAGCTGCTGGACATGACGATGATGATCCTGGATATTGGCCGCCTGGAAGAAGGGAAACTGACTTTACAGCGCGGCCCCGGATCGGCCCTACAGGCGCTGCAAGAGGTCAAAGAAGGGTTTTCCCTCATGGAGCGGGATCGCCACATCCGTATTGAAATTGACAGTGCCAGCAAAGATGTCATCGCCGATATGGACTGGGGAATGATTCAGCGTGTGCTGACCAACCTGGTGAGCAACGCCTTCAAGCACAGCCCGGAACAGAGCACCATTTCTCTGTTGTGTGGCAGCATCGAAAGGTCGGGGCGCTATCTGATGTTCGCGGTGGCCGATCAGGGCGAGGGCATTCCGGCACAGGATCAGGCGCGCATCTTTGACAAATTTACGCAGGTTGCATCTCGCACTCGCGGCAGCGGCATCGATACGGGCCTGGGCCTGACTTTCTGTAAGCTGGCAGCGGAAGCCCACGGCGGCACGATTGAACTCCAAAGCGAGGTCGGTGCAGGTTCCAAATTTACACTGCTGCTGCCGTATTGACCTCCCACAAGCCTTCTTCAGTCAGCAATGCCTTTGTGCGCCACGATCTTCGTCGGCGTGGCGCGGATCAGCAATTCGCCCGGCACCGCGTTGCGGCGTCCGAAGGCATCGGCCCGATCCGCGCCCATATAGCGGCCCGCAATGCGTGTTGTCCAGTACAAAAACTCTTCAGGCGTCGGGGACATGATCTGCGCCAGGCCGTTGAAAATGACGTAGGCGTAGGGTGGGGCCGGATCGTCAACGGCCATGCAGATGCGCGGATCGCGCCGGAGGCTGCGGCCTTTGATGGAGGTATGCCACGTCGTGAAGACCAGCACATCGCCATCCAGGTCGAACCAGATCGGCGCGACGTGGGGATGCCCATCTTTTCGCACAACAGCCAGGTGGCCGGTACGCGGCGTGTCGAGCAGAAAACGGCGGATTTCATCCGGCGTCATGGCTTTCATGTCCGATACTCCTAAACGGCTTCCAGTTCGCGGCGCACGATCTTTGTGCCCTCGACCATTGCCCGCAGCTTGGCGCGGGCGGCCCAGCGTGCGGTCTGGCTGAAGCCGCAATCCGGCGTGACAGAGAGTTTCTCCGGTTTGACGTATTTCAGCGCGACGCGGATGCGCTCGGCCACATCTTCGGGCGTTTCGCAATAGTAGTTCTTCACGTCCACCAGGCCCGCCGCCAGTTCTTTGTCGCTGGGGAATTCCTGCCAGAGTTCGAGTTCGGCCAGTTCGCGGTTGGCAAATTCGAGCGCAAACTGGTCGGCGTGGACGTCGAGAATGTCGGGGAAGAGCGGACGATAGGTTCGTTTGGCAACCGGACGTCCCACGAAATTGCCGAAGCACAGGTGAATACCGATCTTGGCATTCACGCCGTATATCGTCGCGTTGAACAGATCCACAAAATCGCGCGGGCTGGTGGCGTGGACGGCATAGGACGGTTCGTCGATCTGGATAAAGTTCGCGCCCGCCGCAGCCAGCGCCTTCAACTCGTCGTTGATGATCTTTGCCAGCGCATAGGCAACCTGCATTCGATCCTTGTAAACCGTGCCGGGCTTGAGGCGTCCCGCCAGCGTATAGGGGCCGGGGCAGGGCATCTTGAGCGGGCGGGCAGTCCGGGAGCGCGCATAGCGATATTCTTCGAGCAAGCCCAGGCCGTTGGGCGCGGTGATCGGCGCCACCACTTCGTAGCTTTCGCGCTGGTCGTGCCCGACAATGCCGACTTTGCGCTGCGGGGGCAGCTCGCGCAGACCGGTCATGTGGCCGTAGAACTCCGCCGTGAAGAACCCGACGCGGCGCATCTCGCCGTCGCTAACGATGTCAACGCCGGCGTCCTCCTGGTCGCGCAGCGCCATATCGACGGCGTCGTCCTGTGTTTCCTTCATGTCGGCTGGCCCATACTCACCGCGCTGCGCAGCGGCCAGCGCCGTGTGCAACCAACTCGGCCATGCATAGGAACCGATCACACTGGTGGGCAAAAGGGGAAGTGATTCTGGCATGAAATTACCCTGTTTGGTATTTAGCGGGGAATGCACTTCAAGATCGCCGTTTGTACAGACACAGCACTTTGTCCTGTCCTCAAGACCTGTAACACAGAACCCGCCCGCGGCTCCTGGTCTATGCCAGGCTGCATCTATCCCAGTTTCTTTTGTGGCGCGATTTTTTTGAGAATGTTCTTGGGGTCTTGAAAATGAGTTTGAATGAACTCTATAGCTTGTTCCATGTCGCTGAATTCACAGTAGATTGTGTTCCCTGTGTCGATTTGAAGAGCTATCTCAAGCCGCTCTATTTTGGGGTTATCTGGCAGTGGTTTGAGCAGTTCATCAATCGCTGCACCTACAAAATCTCCTCCTACCTGCAGCGTTTCTGCTTGAGGCTTTGGGATGGTGAGCCAGCTTTGTGCTATAGATATTAGTTCGTTCGTTGCATTTAGCTCTTCCAGGCAGTTTGCTAAATCCCATGGCCTGGGGAGGCCAACTCGGATTTCCTCTGCAATCAGCGGGAAGGCGGAAAGGCCGTTTTTCTCAAGATAACGACTGAGGGGTTCTTGCAGCGTGCCATATACTTCCTCATCTGTAGCTACAAGGACCATTCTAATTCCTGCCTCAGACTTAAACATTACGCCTACCCCTTCTGTCCAGTATCCTGCCAGGACCGCCACAGCCCCACGTAAAGTCGCGTATTTTTTGCGAACTTCGCGCAATTGAAGTATCCACGCTCCTTTGTCATTGTGATGGCGTGCATCTTTAAGCCATTTGCTTTCAAGGAGTGCAATAGGTTCACGTGAGTCTACTGGGACGATTACGGTGTCCATCTGCCGAGATGTGCTGCCAAGCATTTTGAGCTTGATTACTTGTTTGCCCTGTTCTGGCTCAAGAAGGATATATCCCGGATGCCTATCTCGCAGATAGTCTTTAATGTAGGCGATAACAACCGTAGCGAAGGCAGTGCCTATTAGTTGTCCAAACCTGCTCGCAGCCCCCGATTGATCCTTTTCGGCCCATGTTTTGCGATCAGTGGGTTTCTTTCTTGCCATTTTCTCCTCACTTTGTGAGGATTACAGCACCCTCGCGTAGAGGCACGTCGTGGCGCTGAGGGTTATCCTTCCATTTCTTCCCACGAATGCGAAATTCAATGTACTCCGTTGTACTAAATCCAATCGCCAGTCCCAACCTTCCAATGAGGGTTTCTGTTGCGATATGTACCCCATATGGGGCTGAGTCCCCAAGTACCATAAAAAACTTTCCTCCTGGCCGGAGAATACGATATGTCTCTCGGATGACAGGCAACATATCATTGAAGTACAAGGCTGTCATTAAGTCATAGTCCTTTTTCCCGCCCTTGTTGCGTCTGCGCAGTGAAAGCTCCAGCACGGCGCGCTGTATAGTTTGATACACTTCTGGAGCAATCAACTTAATTTCTTCACTCAAGACAGTTTCAACGTTGTGTTGACTCCTAATAACCTGTGTTGTTGCCGCTACAATCAGCTTGTTACGAAATTGCTCGGTAATGTCCTTCCACGTCTTTGTAATTCCCCAGAAGTAAGTTTCTAAACGAGTTCTATCGGCATAGTCATAATTGTTGAGGTATGGCGGTGAGGTTAGTGCCAAAGCGACCTGGTCGTTTTCTAGAAGCTGTTTCTGACGGCTATCTCCTAGAATGTTACGAACTTCGCAATCGAAACGGTTTCGTGTGATACTTGCAAGGTCACGATACATTTTCCAAACAGTGTCTTCGAAAAGTATGGCAGCCTTCTTCGGTGGCTTATCACCAGTATTCTTGTTGGGGGCAATATACGGCCAGCCAGTGCCCGCAGCAGCGGCGTTCCGGAGTGTATCAGTCAGCGCGAGTTTGAGGATATTTTGTATATGAACGTCACCGACCTCGTGAGTGATAAATTCTCGAAGTAGGTACAGTTCTTTCAAATCCTGAAGATGATAGCATTTATAGATGAGTTCAGGAAAAATGCCCTGAATTCCCCCATCATCAATTGGCCTTTTCAGAAAGTTGCGACATTGGAGGAGAAGTCGTTCAAGCTCACGACGGAGGACAGCGAAATCATATTCCCAAAACAACTTAACATCTGCCACCCAGTGTACGAATGAGTGCGCTTCAACGCCATATGCGTTAAAGCCCCTCTGTTTTGCACAAACAAGCGTAGTCCCAGTTCCAGAGAAAGGATCATATACCCAATCCCCACGGCCGATTCCACATTCCGCAAACAGCATGTCAACGAATCTGTATGAGTATCCCGCCGGATAACGAAACCAACTGTGGATAGGTGCTCGCATACTATCTTTGAATGTCCCCAAGTCGGCAAAGTGGAGACTTGAAATTCCGCCGCGCAGTGAGGGGTTCTCTCCTGGGGTTTCGTCGAACAACGATAACTGTGTCGCTTCGGCCAAAACAGTCTATCTCCTGCCATTATGGTATTGGACGGTTGGAAGTAATACGCCACCCTACTTATTCCATTGTCGATAAAACCGAATTATACAGGTTCATGGAATACTTGACATATCTTACTTCACTGTGCCGTCCAGCCGCCATCGACGGTGAGCACCACGCCGGTTACGAATCGCGCATCATCCGAGGCCAAGTAAGCTGCCGCTGCCGCTACGTCCTCCGGTCTGCCAAACGCGCCTGTCAGCGGCTGCAAGTCTTTCAAGCGCCCCAGGATACGGGGATCGGATTGGGCGCGCTGGCTCATGGGCGTGGCAATGAGCGACGGCGCGATCACGTTGACGCGGATACCGCGCGGCGCGTAGTAAACGGCCATTGCCCGCGACAGCCCGATGATGCCGGCTTTGCTGGCTGCGTAGGCGTGGGTGGCAAAGTCGTCGTCACCACCGACGATGCCAAGCACAGACGACAGGTTGACGATGACCCCGCCGCCCGCCCGCAGCAAACAGGGCACGGCGTACTTGCAAACCAGGAACATGCTGGTCAGGTTGACGTTCAGGGTGCGCGCCCAGGCATCCTCGGTGCAGTCGGCTACTGGGCCGTCACCCCAACGCCTGCCGCTGACGCCCACACCGTTAAACACGATATCCAGGTGTCCGAATGTATCCACTGCCTTCTGTATGGCGGCCCGCACCTGCACCGAGTCCGACACGTCAGCGGTCACGGGCACGGCCTCAGCCCCGTTGGCGTTGATCGTCTCGACGGCTTCAGTCAGCGCCGCCTCATTCAGATCGATGGCGGCAATGTGCGCCCCTTCGGCAGCAAAACGCAGCGCGGTTGCCTGCCCGATGCCGCTGGCTGCTCCGGTGACGAGCGCCACCTTGCCTTTCAATCGTGTCATTCGCCCGTCTCGCTGCTGTCTGGCACGCGCGGCGGCCCATAGACCTGCGCCACCCGCGCCCGGTAATCGTCGTAGGTGCGCTCAAACAGGTCGGCGGAGGCAGCGCTGCCGATCAATACGCCGCTGGTCAGGACGAGCGGCGGCTGGCCGCGCCGGGTCAGTTCGGCGGCAACCAGGCATTTCATGGCGTTGACCACGACGGCATAACCCACCGTCGAACCTGGCCCGACGGGATACTGCAAGCCTTCGACCTGTACCATCGCGTCCCCTTTTGGGGAGCAGTTATCGATCACCACGTCGGCAATGTCGGTCAGGCGCTTGCCCGAACTGTGCTTCGGCACAGACGCCAGGCAGTGATCGAGCGAAACGACGGCGATGAGCGGCATTCCACGCCGCTTCACGCCGAGCGCCACATCGATCACCACGCCGTTGACCCCGCTGTTAGAAAAAACGATGAAACTGTCGTGCGGGCCAAACACGAAGTTATTCAAGATGACCTCGCCAAAACCTTCGAGCCTTTCCAGGTAGATCGCCTGGCGCTGGCCGTTGGCCCCGACCACCTGCGTATGGTAGGTCAGCGAGAGTTCCACAATGGGATGAAAGCCGGGGAAACTGCCATGCCGCGGAAAAATTTCCTCGACAGCCATGCGGGAATGGCCCGTGCCGAAAAGGTGAACCAACCCGCCCGCTGCAATCGAGTCGACGCAGATTTGCGCGGCAGCGGCGATGTTGGGCAGTTGCGTGCTGCGAATCCGATCCAGGATGGTTTGCGCGCCATCCAGGTAGGCCAGTGCTGGCCCCTGATCAATGGTCATGAATTAACCTCACCCCCAACCCCTCTCCACCCTGTGGAGAGGGGAGTCAATAACATCTGTTTACGCGGAACCTCTCTGCTTGCAGAGAGGGGAACGAATGCAACCTCACCCCCAGCCCGGCCGATGAGTACATCGGTTCCGCAAGCAGAGAGGGGAGCAGGAACCAGACGTGGCTCCTACTGGTTCCCCCTCTCCACAGGGTGGAGAGGGGTTGGGGGTGAGGTCAATCCTACCGCATGAACTGTTCCAGATACCGCTTTGACTGGCTGAGAGCACGCTTGCGGCTGTCGAGCGAGTCCTCATAGGCACGGTCTTCGACCTCAATGCAGACCGGGCCGCGGTAGCCTGTGTCGGTCAGCGCCGAGAAGAACTTACCCCATTCCACGCTGCCCAAGCCCGGCAGTTTGGGGATGTGCCACTTCAGGCCCAGGATACCCCGCTCGTAGATCAGGTCGGTCAGGATTTTTTCGTCTTTGGCGTGGACATGTACCAGCCTGTCGCGGAAATCGTAGATGGCGCGCACGTAGTCGATGTGCTGCCAGATCAGATGCGAGGGGTCGAAGTTCAGCCCGAAATGCTGGCTGGGTATCCTCCCGAACATGCGCCGCCAGACTTCCGGCGAGATCGCCAGGTTCTTGCCGCCCGGCCATTCGTCCAGGCTGAACAGCATCGGGCAGTTTTCGATGCCGATGCGCACGTTTTGCTGCTCGGCAAAGGCGATAATGGGCGGCCAGACCTCCTCGAACAGCGGCCAGTTGTCCTCTATCGACTTTGCCGGATCGCGCCCGATAAAGGTATTCATGACATTGACGCCGAGCAGGGCCGAGGCCGCGATCACCTTCTTGATGTGGGCGATGTACGTCTCGCGCTCGGCAGGGTCAGCAGCCAGCGGGTTCGGGTAATAGCCCAGGCCCGAAATCTTGACGCCGTACCGCTGCGCCAATGCCTTGACCTTCTCGGCGTCGCCCTGGCTGAAGTTCGTCACGTCGATGTGCGTCACCCCGGCATAGCGGCGCTCGGCCTGGCCGACAGGCCAGCACATCAATTCCACACAATCAAACCCATTTTGCGCGGCAAAAGCCAGCACCTCCTCCAGCGAGAGGTCGGGCAATATCGCGCTGACAAATCCAAGCTGCATCGTACCTTCCCCCTTCTCGTTAGCGGATGTCGATCCAGCGGCGCTCGCGGTGGCTGCTCAGGATGGCGTCGCACAGCGTCACCTCGTCATGCCCGTCCTCGAAGGTCGGGTAGGGCTTGGGCGCGCTGAAATCGCCCGCCTGCAAATAGCCGTAGATAGCCCGGTAAAGCTGCTTGAACGTATCCGGGAAGCCCTCGTTGTGCCCGCCAGGATAATTGGCATAGGCGCGGGCGGCATCACTCAGCAGCGACGGGTCTTTGAGCAGGTGTCCATTGGCCCGATCCCGGTGGCCGAGCCAGAGTTCGTTGGGGCGCTCCGAGTCCCAGGCGATAGCTCCTTTGGAACCGGCGATTTCAAAGGTAAGCTGGTTCTTGCGTCCGGCGTTGACCTGCGAGACGGCCATCGAGCCACGCGCGCCGTTGTCGTAGTGGAACAGCACCGCTCCCCAATCCTCGGTGCGGATGTCTACCGTGTCGTATTCGATGGGGCCGCTTTGCTCCTTGCCTTTGAAAGTGGCAACTGCCTGGCGTGGCTTTTTGCGCCTGGTGATGAATGTGGCGAGATCGGCCAGCAGCGCTTCGACGCGCAGCCCGGTCACGAAGCCGAGCAAATCCATCCAGTGCGTGCCGATGTCGCCGATGGCGCGCACCTCGCCGCCTTCTTCCGGCACGAGCCGCCAGTTCCAGTCGGTGTCGTACAGCAGCCAGTCCTGCACGTAAGCGCCGCGCAGCGTGTAGACTTGCCCGATCTCGCCGCTGCGCACGATCTCCCGCGCCTGGATAACCATCGGGTAGAAGCGGATGTTGTAGTTGACGGCGCTGATCAGGTTCGGTTTGCTGCGCGCCAGTTCGACCAGCGCTGCCGTCTCTTTCGCGTTCATGGCGAGCGGCTTCTCGCAAACCACGTGCTTGCCGGCCTGCAAGGCGCGCTGCGACATCTCAAAGTGCGTTTTGTTGGGCGTCGTGATGTGAATCACATTCACGGCGGGATCGTCCAGGATGGCCTGGAAATCCCGGTAGGCGGTGGGCAGGTTCAGTTGGCGGGCGGCCTGTTCGCTCTTTTCGGCGCTGGAGCCGAGGATACCCTGCACGGTGATGCCCAGACGTTGCAGTGCCTCAACGTGCACCGGGCCGATAAATCCAGTTCCAACAACAGCAACGGCAGTCATAAGGCGGCCTTTCCAGAGGGGATTTAAGTATGCGGGCAATTATGGGCAGTCCGCCAGAGGCTGTCAAGCGGTTCACTGACCGTCCCTGACTGTAACCCTGCTGCGCCGCTTACAAGAACAATGCACCGGAAGCGTTTTCCTTCCAGCGATGTCGCGCCGGCGCAAGGCCATCTACCCTGTGCTCTCAATGCTCAAGAGCACAGGGCCGCCCGCACGCGGGCTGCGCTCAAGATAATAGGCTTTGTAGGGGACGCTGTCATCCAGCACCAGCCACACCGCTGGCCGCACGAAGAACCGGAGCGACCCGACGCTGATTTCATCCAGCGGCAAGCCGCCAAGCGGCGCGATCTCGTGTTTCTGCAACGGGCCATTAATGATCTTGACGCCGCTTTTGAGGGTGGGATAGGTGCGGATAGCAAACAGCAACAGCGTTGCCAGGATCGTTACGGCAAACAGCGCACCGATCAAATCCAGATTCGGCGCAAGGCCAAGCCAGTTTACAAACAGCGCCACGCAGAACAGCACGACCAGCGCACCCAAAAGGTGCTCGCCCAGACGTGCAGCGAGGTAACGCCAGCGCTGCCGGGCGCTCAATTGCCCGGCGCGGTTCGCGGCCAGGTCGTAGTCGTCAAAGCGTTGAGCGCGCTGCAGATCGCTTACGGGCTGTATGGGCCTGAACATAGCTTCCCCCCGCCTCATCTGGCATAATCTGGCGTAATTGTATCATATGCAGCACAGGCTTTGCGTTTCGCCGGACGCCATGTTAATCTCCCTGGCACGACACACAAACCACTGCCAGGAACGCTGCTTTTCTTTGCCGAGGTTGTTCATGCTGAAATCGCATAATTGTGGCGAACTGCGGCCCACACACATTGACCAGGAAGTGACGCTGGCGGGGTGGGTCAACCGCCGACGCGACCAGGGCGGCCTGATCTTTATCGATCTGCGAGATCGCTGGGGAATCACGCAGGCGACTGTTAACGCGCAGACGGCCCCGGAAGCACACGCGGCGGCGGCCCAGGTTGGCCGCGAGTACGTGATTCAGGTCAAAGGCATCGTGCGTGCCCGCCCGGAGGGGATGATCAACCCCGGCCTGGCGACGGGTGCGATTGAGGTCGAAGTCCAGTCCTTGCGGGTGCTGAATGCGGCGCGCCCTACGCCGTTCGACATCAGCAGCGACAACAAGGTGGACGAAGCGCTCCGTTTGAAGTATCGCTATCTTGATCTGCGCCGCCCGCACATGCAGCAGAACATCGTGCTGCGGGCGCGCGTCACCAAGTTCATCCGCGACTACCTGTACGAGCGCGGCTTCATCGAAATCGAGACACCCATCCTGTTCAAGACGACGCCCGAAGGAGCGCGCGACTACCTTGTGCCCAGCCGCGTTCATCCCGGCAAATTCTACGCGCTGCCGCAAAGCCCGCAGCAGCTAAAGCAACTGCTGATGGTAGCCGGGTACGAGCGCTACTTCCAGATTGCACGCTGCTTCCGGGATGAAGATCAGCGCGGGGATCGCCAGCCGGAGTTTACGCAGCTTGATCTGGAGATGAGCTTTGTCGAGCGTGAGGACGTGATGGCCCTGATCGAAGGGCTGATGACGGCCCTGGTCGAGCAGGTGTCGGATCGGGAACTGGTGACCAAACCGTTCCCACGTCTCAGCCACCAGGAAGCGCTTGCCAGATATGGCACGGACAAACCGGACTTACGCTATGGCCTGGAAATCGTGGACATCACCGACATCGCGGGCAAGAGCGGCTTCCAGGTGTTCGTGAACAATGCCGCTGCGGGCAAGCCGACCCGTGCCCTGCGCATCCCGGGCTGCGGCAACTACAGCCGCAAACAGCTTTCCGACCTGGAAGACCTGGCGAAGTCGGTGGGCGCCAAGGGCCTGGCCTGGATGGCGCTCGAAACGGGCGAGAGCGGGCAGGTGAAATCGCCCATTGCCAAGTTCTTCACTGTCGAGCAGTTGGTGGCACTCATGGATCGGCTCCAGGCGCAGCCGGGCGACCTGGTGCTGATCTCGTCCGATACCCCGGCCATTGTCGCTGCCGTCCTGGACACGCTGCGGCGCGAGTTTGGCGAGAGGCTTGGGCTGGCCGACCCGAAGAAGATCGCCTTTTGCTGGGTGATAGACTTTCCGCTCTTTGAGTGGAACCCCGACGAAAACCGGTGGGACCCCAGCCATCATCTGTTCACCTCGCCCATGCCGCAGGATATCCCCTTGCTGGACACTGACCCTGCGCAGGTGCGCGGCCAGCAGTACGACCTGGCCTGCAACGGCTACGAGGTGGCAGGCGGCAGCATCCGTATCCATGATCGGCAGTTGCAGGAGAGAATCTTCGGGCTGATCGGGCTGGACGTGGAAGACGCCAAACAGCGCTTCGGCCACATGCTCGAAGCCTTCGAGTACGGCACGCCGCCGCATGGAGGCATTGCGCCGGGCATTGACCGGCTGACGATGTTACTGGCAGGCGAGCCGAATATCCGCGAGGTGATCGCCTTCCCCAAGAGCCAGCAGGCTGCCGACCTGATGGCGGGTGCACCTTCCGAGGCAGAACCCAAACAGCTTGAAGAACTGCACATTGCCATCGTCGAAGACCAGCGTGCGCGAGAGGCATAACGCAACCATGCCTGTGAGGAAAGTCAACTACAAAGATGATCTGTGCAAACTGGTTCCGGCGGTGCTAAAAAACGGCAGTGTTGGGCCGCTGGAAAGTTATCTGACTGCCAACAGCAAACTGCCCGGCCCGCGTATGAACCTGGAACTGGTCAGCACTTTTGCCGACGTGATCGGCCAAATCGTCACCGAGCCAGACCCGCCCGTCGAACGGATCGAAAAGCTGCTCGACGGCTGGGCTGCACTGTCTCCCGAAGAAGCCCCGGCTAACGATCCGCGTGAAATCCTGCCGGCGGCAGCAGCGCTGTCTTACGGCCAGGCGGCAGTGTCTCGCCCCGATTGGTGGGAAGGCGAGTTTGCCAAACTGCGCAAAGCGGCTTCCGATCCGCGCTGGCGGATGCACGAGATGGTGGCAGCAGCTTTGCAGCGTGCATTGGAGGCCGACTGGCCGCGTGCGTTCGACGCTGTTGCCGGCTGGATGCAGGACGACGATCCGCTCGTCTTACGGGCAGCCGCCGCGGCTGTCGCGGAGCCTTCCTTGCTGACCGACACGACACGCGGCATGAACGCGCTGTCGATCCAGGCACAGGCCATAAGCTGGCTGATCCGGCAGCCCGCCGATGCACGCCGCACGGAAGCGGCGCGTGCCCTGCGCAAGGCGCTTGGCTACACGGTGAGCGTAGCTGTCGCTGCCGTGCCTGAACCGGGCTTCGAGATGATGATGCGACTGGCCGCCATGCCGGACCGGGATGCGAAATGGATCGTGCGGGAAAACTTGAAAAAAGCGCGGCTTAACCCCTGGCCGGAAAAGGTCGAGGCGCTGCAAAAGTTGATCGAGTGAGTAGTGCTGATTGCGGGCCGCTCCCTGTAGACAGAGCAAGAAGTAAGAGTTAAATTAAGCAAGGCGGGTTGAGGTAATTTCTGGCGTTCGGCGGCTGAATCGCGTATACTGCAATTGGGTTCAGGTTCGCGTACACAATACACGGTGTGGCGATGGAAACTCAACGGACATTTACGCCTCACGGGGCGCCGATTCGCAATGCGAAACTACTGCCCGTTCAGCCGCCCGGTCAGGTGATTGGCCGCAACCGCGAACTGGCCTCCATGCACGTGACGCTGAAGGTCGGCTCCTCGGTGTTGCTCTCCGGGCAGCCAGGCATCGGCAAAACCGCATTGGCCTCGGTGCTGGCCGCCGCATACATTGCGTCCAATCCGGGCGGAGTGCTCTGGTTTAACACCACCGAGGACGACGTTGATCTGCTGATCGCCCGCGTGGGCCGCGCTTACGGCGTCAATGCCCTGACCGTTCCGGGTGAAGACGGCTCCAATAACGCCGAAGTGGTGCGCGCGCTGCTCGAAAAAAACCGCCCGCTGGTCGTGCTCGATGGATTGGTTGATCTGGATGCGGCACGCGAATTTGTCCGCCAGTGCGCCAACAAAATCCCCGTAATCATCGCCAACGAATTGCCGGGCGCTGGCCCCTGGACGCCCATCAGCCTGGAGCCGCTCTCGCCGGAAGACAGCATCGCGCTGTTCCGCTTCTACTCCGGGCTTTTCGATGCTCTATATACACCGGACATCGAGGGCCTGTGCAAATTCCTGGGCGGTATTCCATTTGCGATTGAACTGGCCGCGCGGCTGGTCACCGTTGACGACCTGACGCCCGCCGAACTGCTGACCACGCTTCCCTCCAGCGTCGGGCAGGACAGCCAGTTCATGATGATGTCGGTGATCTTCAAGCGCCTGCCGTCGCCTGTGCAGGCCATGCTGCTCGTGCTGTCGGCGCTCAGTTCTGGGGCCGCCACTGCTGAACTGATCAGCGACCTGAGCCGGGTTCCCGCGCCGAACATCATTCCGTTGATGCGCCAACTGGTCACACGCGGCGTGGCCCGCGAATATGCCAGCTATGGGCAATTTGCCTACGCCCTCCAAGAAAGCGCACAGCTTTATACCCGCAACTGGCTGGAACAGTACCAGCGCCTGCACACGACAGAAAGCCGCGCCTTGCAGTCTGTGCTGACCTACGTTGAACGCCACGCCCGCAATACCAGCGCCAACCATGACCGCCTGGCCGCCGAAATGGACAACATCGTGGGTGCGGCGGCCTTCGCTACGGCTACCGGACAGGCCGCCCCGGTGCGGCAGATGATTCATGCCCTGAGCCAGAAGGCGGGCGACTTCATCGCACTGCGCGGCTTCCAGCCCGAACTTGAGCAGTTGAAGAAACTCTCGACGCTGCTGGTGGCCGCCCCGGCAGAACCAACGCAGGGTTCAGCGTCCGCACCTGTCACACCACCCGCACCACCCGAAACGATGCCAGGGCCGTCGGAACCGCCCGCGCCGTTGACACAGACTGCTCCGGCACAACCAACGCCTGTTCACATCCCTGAGCCGCCCGTTGACGAGGAGGCGACGCCCGCCGTCGAACGCGCGCCCATCGTCCCCAGGCTGCCCGTTGAGGCGGAGATTCCTGCCCCTGACGAAAAAAGCACCCAGGAAAGCACCGCTGTTCGCGCTTCCTTCCTCGAGCAGACGCAAGGCAGCACGCCAGTCACCGATGCGGAACCAGTCCCGGCGCCGCCTGCCGCGCCCGAAGTCGGCGAGGCGGTTCCCCTGGCCGAACGGGGCGACTGGAGCCAGCCGCTTGAGCCGTCACCAGACGTTCCGCCATTCCCGCTGGCGGAAGCGATCAGCCCGGAGATTCCGGCTGGCAATCCACCTGTCGAGACCCAGCCACCTGTTGCCACGTCCGCCCTGCCGGAGACAGAAGCCGTCGCCATCGTGCCAGAGCAGGTTGTAGAGGTGGCTACCGAACCCGCTGTCGCCGAACCACCCACATCGCCCGAAGACACACAAACACCAACGCCACTCTCGCTCCCGACCATTGAGCAGCAGTTGGCGGATGCGCGGGCGGCAGGCGATCTGGCGGCGCAGGCCAGGCTGCTGCACACGCTCGGCCAGTACTACGCCGATCAGGGAAGGCGTGACGAAGCACTGTCCTATTATCGGCAGGCACTTGAGGTCTACGAATCTAACAACGACAACGACGGCATCCTGGCAGCACTGGATGCGCTGGCCGCCATCACGGCGCAGGCCGACGATGTTGAAGGCGCATTGGTCTATGCCACGCGCGGCGTCAACCTGGCGCAGCAGATCGGCGACAAGGATCGCCTGGGTCGGCTACAAACCCGGCTGGGCGACGTGCGGTTGGCACTCGGCGATACCCCGGCAGCCATCACGACCTACAGCCAGGCCGCCGAGACGCTGCGCGGCACGGAGAACTGGCTGGCGATTGGCATGGTCATGACGAAATTGGGCGACGCCTACCTTGAGCAAGACCAGCCAGAAGAAGCGGCCAGAATGCTGGAGCCTGCGCTGGCGATCTTCCGCCGCGAGCGGCACAGCGACTACGAGAGCCGTGTCCTGGACACGATGGGCATGGTCTACGCCAGACTGAACCAGTGGCCCAAAGCGCAGGAATTCCACGAGCAAGCGCTGGCGCTGGCCCGCCAGCACGCCGACCAGGTGGAGGAAGCGGCGCAGCTTGCCGCCCTGGCCCGCGCCCGCGAACTTCAGGGCGATCCATCCGGGGCCGTCAACTTCTATCGGCAAGCCCTGCATATCAGCTATCTACTCGGCGACATCGATTTGCAGGCCGAAAATGCTTTTGAACTGGGCCGCCTGCTTATCGATGATACCCGCACGTTGATGCAGGCCGCTCAACTGCTGCGCGAATCCGATTCGCTGATCCCCAACAGCGAGGCGCGGCGCTTGCTCAGTCGCGCTGACAAGCGACTGGAACGCACCCGCGCTGCCGGGATCGCGCTGCCACCTGCCGAAGGCTCCAACCGCGACTTTGCGGCAGCAGCCTACGGCGGGCTTCATGGTGAGCTAAAGCCAATACCTCTTCGTTAAGGGCGAGTAGCCTGTTGCAGCCCTCATCCCCTGGCCCCTTCCCCCGCCAGGGGTTGGGGGTGAGAGCTTATCTCAGAAGTATTGGAGCTAAAGCCACTCGATATGCCTGCCTGACGCTTCCCGACAGTTACAGGCCGCTGTTTGTCCACAGTGCAGCCGTCCCTGCTGCCTGGAAAGGATAGGCCGGTATGGGCTGCGCTTTCTGTGAGATCACCCGGCACAAGGCCTTTGAGAGCGCGATCTGCTCATTCAAGGCTTCCAGATAGGACCTGTACAAACCCGGTGAAAGCTGCCGCAAGAGGCGGATCAGCCCCGGCATTTCCATGACCATGTGCGCAGGCACACAGCCTTGCAGTTCGCTCTGCGGCATGACGGCTTCCAACCGTAAATCGAGCGGCAAAGCGTGGAAGCCCGTGATCACGCCTCTACACTGATCTGAATGGCACAGGCAGCCGTTCATCCTCCACGGCCCACCAGTCGGGTCGCCATCGTAACTGGCCGTGAAAAGGGCATAGTCCATCGTGATCTGTTCGCCGCGTGCAATACGCTGGTAAGCCACAACTGGCATCTGGCCGTGGATGGTCTGGCCCCAGTTAACAAAACCGCTGTTGGCCGCGCACGAATGATTGATGTACCAGAAGGGGTGCGTTGGCGATGCGCACCATGCATAGCCCGGCACAACGGTGAAACTCCTATCGAAATACACGCCAAAACTGTTTGCCCAGGGGATAATTTCGCAGTCGGCGAATCCGTCCAGGCTCAACTGGCATAGACAGTCGCCTGGCGCGAAGTCGACCTCGGCAAACAGGCCCCACCCGATTCTGCCGATGTACTTTGCCACGACGCCCGGCTGACTGAAGGACAGGCTCTGGTCAGGGTTGAGCGCCAGCATATCGCATCAAAATCCTCTCGCACACCACTCATGCCCCTGATCGATTGAGGAACAGGGAATATGCGGCAGACTGCATTTCTAGATTGGGGATGAGTAAGTTGGGTATAAATGTCTTACATTGCGGATACTACAATGAGACATACCAAAAGTAAAGTCGTAGTATGGTTTCGTCGCAGCGCTGCCTTGTCACAATCCTGTGACTTGCCAGCCGATCACAAGGTGGGGATAGTTTTGGACGCTTACTCGCTTGCTCCGCGGCAACGTGGTATGATGACGCGCATGATTTCGTCGCATTCAGGAGACAGAACCTAATTTATGCAGGTTCGTGCGCTACTGCTGGCACTGCTGCTCCTTGCGATTGTGCTTCCGCTGCCGACACATGGTGACATGGGCGATTGCAGTGGCGCGCCGCCTATCCGCCTGGCGATAGGCGTCACAGCCCGAACAGTTCTCCCGAACGGTACACCTTTATATGCGAATCCCGGCGAGCGCTTCCGGCGCACGGCGACGCTGCGTAGCGGTACAGTGCTGTACATTGTGGGCGGGCCGACCTGTTCGGACTCGATGCAGTGGTGGCAAATCCTGGGTGTAGACGGTTTGCGTGGCTGGCTGCCCGAAGGCGACACCACTGTATATCGCCTCGAACCCTGGCCGGTTTCGATAGACATAGTGAAGCGCTCACCGGATGCCATTCACGTCATCCGCGTGAAGGCCGAAGACGGCTCCGGGCGGACTGTAACGTCCATCCCGATCCAACCTGTGTCGGGCAGCGTCCGCAACGTCTTTCCACCTTCCGAATGGGGGCCGCTGGAAGCGGCCTTTAACACCGCACTGGCTCAGTGTCCACTCATACTGAAACGATCCGACCCTATATATGCTAGTGCGCAGCGCATTGACGACGTATCCGCCGACAGCGGGGCAATGGACGTTTATCCGTCGCCGGACGGGATGCAGGTGCTCGCCGTGCGTCATCTGTGGCGCAGCCTGGCGGCCTGCACCTCCGAAGCCCTGCCAGTCTATGGCATAGATCGCTTGAGCCTGATTACAGCCCACGCCGAGAGCACGCTGTTCGATGTCCCGGCCAATGCGTCCAGCCCGCCTTACCAGGATCGCTTCCCATACCAGAAACAGGAAACGGCCCAAACCGCGCGCAGCCGCATCGAGGGTGTGTGGTGGTCACCCGACGGCCAGCGTGTCTTGCTGTCCATACGGTACGCCGATTTCAACGACCCCACGGCGCCTGTGTTTACCTACAAGGTAGCCGTCTACGACCTGCGCCGCGGGACGTTGACCGACCTGGGCGATGGGCGTGCACCTGCCTGGAACGCCACCGGCGAGCGCGTGCAGTGGTTCCGCCTGATCGCGCTTCGGCCCGGCGCGCCGCCCGACGAAATCCTTTACACGGCTAACCCGGACGGCTCTGACCTGCGTGACGTTCCTCTGCCTGCCGGGATCAGCTTCATCCCCTATGAAAGCGATGGTCAGCCGTTCGTGACCTGGGACGCACCTGGCGAGCGAGTCATGGGCTGTGTGCAGGACAATGGCGGAGTCTGTACGGCTGTCGCCAGTTTCGATCTGGTGGAGCGCCAGCTTTCCCCGCTCCTGCCGGTTGATCCCTTGCTTCAAATCAAAGGTTATCGCCGTGTCATCTGGATCAACAGCGGCGCGCTGCTCTGGCTCCCCGCCGATCCGAATTCAGCCACCCTGTACGTTCAGGACGTGGCAAAAGGCCGCATCACGCCCATTCACCTGAAGCCTGCCGCAAGCAGCCGGCTGGCCGTCCTGGATGCCGTGCCTTTTGCCGACGGTAAATCGATCCTGGTCACGCTGCGGGACGGTACTGACGCGCTACATTACGTGATCGTCAACGCCGAGACCGGGCAAATCATCCCCGTCAGCGGGCTGTAGGCGCTGCCATAGCGGGTGTCGGCTTCCGGCGCCTGGCTTCAACTACCGCAATCCCAACTCGTTTCGGGCAATGACCATGCGCTGAATCTCGCTTGTTCCCTCGTATATTTCGGTAATCTTGGCGTCGCGGAAGTAGCGCTCAATAGGCATTTCCTTGCTATAGCCCATTCCCCCGTGAATCTGTACCGCCGCGTGCGCGCAGAACATGGCCGTTTCGCTGGCAAAGAGCTTCGCCATGCTGGCCTCGGTGGTGTAACGAGCATCGGTGGTTTTGGCCCGTTCCTTCGCCAGCGCTGCATTGTAGATCAGCAGGCGCGACGCCTCGATGCGCGTTTTCATATCGGCGATCTTGGCCTGGATCATCTGGAACGTGCCAATGGGCGCGCCGAATGCCTCGCGCGTCCGGGCATAACTCACCGAAGCTTCGTAGGCCGCCTCCGCGATGCCAAGCGCCTGGGCCGCGATCCCGATCCGCCCGGCGTCAAGCACCGTCATGGCGATCTTGAAGCCCTGACCCGGCTTGCCGAGCATATTTTCCACCGGACAGCGGTAATCCTCGAAGATCAATTCGCTGGTGGCGCTGGCCCGGATGCCGAGCTTTGGCTCGACCTTGCCGGGCGTGAATCCGGGCTTGTCGGTTTCGATGATGAAGGCCGAGATGCCGTGATGTTTCTTCTCCGGCTCGGTCATCGTGAACAGCACAATGATGTCGGCCACCGGGCCGGACGTGACCCAGCTTTTGCGCCCGTTGATGACGTAAGACTTGCCATCCTCGCTCAACACGGCGCGGCTGCGCATACTCCCGGCGTCGCTGCCGCTCATAGGCTCGGTCAGGCTGTACGCGCCGATCTTCTCACCGCTGGCGATAGCGCGCAGGTATTTCTCTTTTTGTTCTTCCGTCCCAAATTTCAGCAGACCATGACAGACCAGACTGTTGTTCACGCTGACGATGGTGCTGGTGGCGGCGTCCGCTTTGGCGATCTCCTCCATCGTCAGGACGTAGGCCAGGGTGTCCATGCCCGCGCCGCCGTACTGTTCGGGCACTTCGATGCCCATCAGGCCCATCGTGCCCATCTTCTTGACAATCTCATAGGGAAATTCGCCTGTCTCGTCGAAATGCGCGGCAACAGGCACGATCTCCTTCCGCGCAAAGTCGCGCACGGCCCGGCGCAGTTCCTCATGTTCCGCTGAAAGGTCGAGACTCATCGATCCCAGGCCCGTTTGTGTTGCCATCCAACCCCTCCATTCTCCACAAGCCGACCCATCACATTATAGCCTCTTGCGAAGCAGAACCTCACCCCCGGCCCCTCAACCGCAAGCGGAGAGGGAACTAAGCCCGGCATGTGATGAAGGGAGAGGCAGTCTCACGGCCTCAACAGCACGATTCGCGCAATTACGTATAATGAGATCAGGTACTCGTGATCGCCTGACATGGCCGCATCCCCCAATCTCCTGGCGACCCACTGTATGGCGCTAACCGCACTGTAGCACGCCATCAAAATCTGTCTTTCCACTGCATGGAGGCACGATGCGACTCAAACGTCTTGTTCTGGTTAGTGTGGCGGGATTCATCTTTTTCGTGGCGTTGCGGTTGGTAACGGTCTCGCAGGCAGCGGGAACCGTCGGCACGGGCACGCCGGAGAGCTGCAACGAAGCCGCGCTGGATGCGGCGCTGGTGGGCGGCGGGGCGATCACGTTCAACTGTGGCAAAAGTCCGGTAGTCATCACCCTTGCCAACGAAAAGACCATTGCCGACAACGTGTCCATCGATGGCAACGGGCTGATCACCCTGAGCGGCAGGAACGTGTCGCGTATCTTTCACGTCAATCCGGGAGGAACACTGGAACTGCATAAGCTGATTCTCTCGCACGGCGCGGCCAACGACACGTCCGAGACTGCCCACGACGGGATCGGCGGCGCTATCCTGAACGACGGTGGCACGGTCTCGCTCTTCGACACCATGATCCGATCCGGGCGGGCCGATCACAGCGGCGGCGGCATCTACAACAGGGGCGGCACGCTGACGCTGGTCAGGACGACGATTGCCGATAACTACGTCAGCGACAACGGATCGGGCCTGCTCAACGAAAACGGCACGGTGATCATCGCCAACAGCACGTTCTCCGCCAACTTTGCCGGGAAGAACGGCGGCGGCCTGTTCAACTTCGCGGGCACGATCACCATCATCAACAGCACGTTCTACAATAACAGCGCGGGCTTCAACGGCAGCGGCATTCTGAACAACGCCGAGGGCACGGTTGCCATCAAGAACTCGATCATCGCCAACGCGCCCTCCGGCGATACGCCGCTGACCGGCAACTGCGGCGGCAAAGTGGTGGATGGCAACAAGAACATCCAGTTCCCCGACGATAGCTGTGGTAAATCCATCCCCGTCGCCGATCCGCAGCTTGGCACGCTGGCCGACAACGGCGGTTTTGTGCTGACGCACGCGCTCAAGCCGAGCAGCCCGGCAGTCAACAAAGCCGACAACACGGTTTGCCAGGCCGACCCGATCAACAAGGTGGACGAGCGCGGTGTTGCCCGCCTGGTCAGCGGTGCCTGCGACGTGGGCGCGTTCGAGTACGATCCGAAGAATCCGGGCAAAGGCTTTGAAGGCGACTGCCAGTGCAGCAATCCCACGCCAGCGCCGAAGCCGACCACTGCGCTCCGCAGGCCGACGGTGACGGTCACGAAGAGTGCCTGCCAGCCGACGCAGCCCGGCCTGCCGTGTAATTGCAACGGTTTCTGCGATCCGGGCGAAAGTTACTATACCTGCCCGCAGGACTGCCCGTTCGCACCTGTGAATCCTGGGGGCGGGCCTTGCGTAGGCCAGGGCCAGAAATGCGGAGGGCCGGGCGGAGCATCGTGTTGCCCTGGTCTGACCTGCGTGCCCGGAGTTGGACTCTGTCGATAGCCTGTTGGCCGACCTTACCCTGGCCCCACTCCACCTCACTGAACAGTCGGGTTGCGGCGGGTTACATCTCAGCGAGCCACGCTCGCAGCCGCTCCTCAATCGAATCGCGCACCTGGCGGAACGCCTGCAAGCGTTCCGCCTCGCTGCCTGTCACGGCTGCCGGGTCGGGAAAACTCCAATGGATGCGGTGCGCCTTGCCGGGGAAGATCGGGCAGACCTCCGCCGCCTGGTCGCAGACCGTGATGACCTCGTCGAAGGGTTGTTGCAGAAACTCGTTCAGGTGCTTTGAGCGCTGGTGGCTGATGTCGATGCCGCGCTCGGCCATGACCTGAATCGCCAGCGGATTGACCGTCGACGGCTTTGAACCGGCGCTGAACACGTCCATCCGCTCGCCCGCCAGCTGGCGCAGCAGCCCTTCGGCCATCTGGGAGCGCGCCGAGTTGCCGGTGCACAGAATCAAGACCTGCTTCTTCATGTCCTCTCCTATGGCTGTATGGCGACGGTTAGCGTAATGCCGTCGGTTTGAACGCTTACGTCGTTGTAGGCCATTGCGCGCGGCAAACCCGCCGCCTGGATCACGAGATCGCTCAACGTTTGCTGCAAAAGGGCCTGCGCGGGTTTGACCTGCCGCGTGCTGACGCCCGCGTCCAGCGGGGCCAGGTGGGTGGGGCGCAGTTCCAGCGTCCCCGCGTAGATAGCCGGGGTCACGGTCAGCGTCATGGGCTGCGGCAGGGCATCATCCGGCAGGCCAGATGGGATAATGAGCAGCAGCAAATCCAGCGAACCCTGGGTCAGCATGGCACGTGGCGCAGCCGTGTACTTGTCCAGCGGGGCGGCGTCGAAATGGCGGGCCAGCGCCGCGTTAAGCTGCGCCTCGGTCACTTTCAGATGAATCAGGCCGCGCCCGTTGCGGGTCACGATCAGCGGTGCTTCGGCGATAGGGTCGTGGGTGGCGGTGGCCGGGGGCAGTGTATCCGTCGGCAGGAGCGTGACGGTGGGCGGCAGCGGTTTAGTCGGGGCGGGCGTCCAGGTGGGCGGCAGCGTAGGGAGCGTGACCGTCCTGTCCGGCGTTGGCGTCGGCGCGGGAGTCACGGTGTCGGTGGGCAGCCGGGCGACGGTTGGCTCGATGGGCGGGACGCTCAGGCAGCCTGCTGACAGCATCAGGAGAAGGGAAAATAGGAACCTCACCCCCCAACCTCCTCTCCGCTTCGCAGAGAGGGGGAGAATACAATTGCAAGAGTGCAGTTTTCCCCCTCTCCACAGGGTGGAGAGGGGGCCAGGGGGTGAGGTCAGCGACATCTACTCGATCTCGACGGCCATAGCGACGGCCTCGGCCCCGCCCAGGCACAGTGACGCCAGGCCGCGTTTCAGCCCGCGATCCTTGAGCGCGTGGATCAGCGTGATCAGCACGCGCGCGCCGCTGGCCCCGACAGGATGGCCCAGCGCAATCGCGCCGCCATTGACGTTCAGCTTGTCCAGCGGCAGCGGAAAGCCTTCGCGCTCAAGCCCGCGCAGATCGCCCAATACCTGCGCCGCAAACGCCTCGTTGATCTCGAACAGATCAACGTCGCCCATCGACCAGCCCGCCCGATCCAGCACCACCGGGATAGCTTTGACCGGGGCGTAAAACAACCACTGCGGGTGGACGGCGGCCTGCCCATAGCTCACCACCTTCGCCAGCGGAGTCAGGCTGTGCTGCTCGGCATAGTCGCGCCGGGCGACGACCACTGCCGCTGCGCCGTCGTTCAGGCCGGGCGCGTTGCCCGCCGTCACGCGGCCCTCCGCCTCAAAAGCTGGCTTCAGGGCCGCCAGCGCTGCCAGCGACGTATCGCGGCGGATCGGCTCGTCCTGGTCGATGATGGTTTCGCCCTTCTTCGTTTTGACAGTTACGGGCACGATCTCGGCCTTGAACTTGCCGGAGTCGGTGGCCGCTGCCGCCCGCTGGTGGCTGCGCAGGGCGAATTCGTCCATCTCCTCGCGCGAGACTTCCATCTGGTTGGCGATGAACTCCGCCGCGTTGCCCATCATCCAGTTTTGCAGCGAGCACCACAGGCCATCGTGGATCAGGCTGTCACGCAGTTCGACATTGCCGTAGCGCGCGCCCGTTCGAGTCGTCAGGTCCAGGTAGGGCGCATTGCTCATGCTCTCCATGCCACCCGCCACGTATAGCGCGCCATCTCCGGCCTTGATGCTGCTTGCCGCCAGCATGATCGCTTTCAGCCCGCTGCCGCACGCCTTGTTGATCGCCAGCCCGCCGACCTTATCGGGGTAGCCTGCACCGATCCAGACCTGACGAGCCGTCGCCTGCCCTGAGCCTGCCGGGACGACCTGGCCCAGGATCACCTCATCCACGTCGCCCGGCGCGATCCCGCTGCGCTCAACGGCAGCGCGGACGGCCACCGTGCCAAGCTGGACGGCGTTCAGCGGTTGAAGCTGCCCCAAGAATTTGCCCTGTGGCGTGCGCGCCGCCCCCACGATCAGCACATCGTCGGCGCGTTTGCCGTTCACTCGCTCTGGCATCGTTCTTACCTCTTCGCCTGCTGATCCGGCCACGCCTCGCGGAGTTTACGCCAGGTGTCGTCGAGCAGATCGGGGATGACGCGCGTCTCGGCCAGCACGGTCATGTAGTTGGTATCGCCCGCCCAGCGCGGCACAACGTGCAGGTGAAAATGGCCCGCGATGCCTGCGCCCGCCGCTGCGCCCAGGTTCCCCCCGATATTGAAGGCTTGCGGGTTGTAGACTGTGCGCAGCGCGGCCAGCGCCCGGTTCATCGTCACCATCAGGTCGGTCAGCGCTTCGACGGGCAAGTCCTCGGGCGAAGCGACGTGAGCATTGGGCACAATCATCAGGTGGCCGTTGTTGTACGGATACAGGTTGAGCGTGACAAAGACGAACTGGGAACGGGCGACAATATGTTCGGCGCGCTCGTCCACGCCGTTGGGGGAAACCTTTGCACAGAAAATGCAATCCACAGTGGGCTTCTTATCTTCCCCGCGCAGGTAGTTCATGCGCCAGGGCGTGTACAGATGGTCCATCGGGCGATATGCCTTGATCGTGGCCGGGCAATATGGCGATTGTAGCGCCTGGGGCGGGGATTTTCAAAACACGGGCGAGGCCAGGAGGCGTTATAATCCCGGCCCGGACAGGCCGTACCGAAAGGATTGTGGACGATGACAGTTCCGGGCATTGAACACGTCGCCGTGGTGGGCGCAGGCACAATGGGCAACGGTATCGCCCAGGTCTGCGCGACCAGCGGCTACCGGACGACTCTGATCGACGTGAACGCCGAGGCGATTGAGCGGGCGAAAAAGACCATCGCCCAGAGCGTTACCAAACTCCACAGCAAGGGCAAGATCAGCGACGAGGCCCGCGACCATGCCCTGAAAGGCATCCAGACCAGCACCGATCTGAGCGCCGCTGCGGATGCCGACCTGGTGATCGAGGCGGCGACGGAGAACAAGGCACTCAAGCTGCAAATCTTCGCCGACCTGGACCGGCTCTGCCACGCCAACACCATCCTGGCGACCAACACCTCATCGATCTCGATCACCGAGATTGCCGCCGCCACGAAGCGCCCGCAGCACGTGATCGGGGCGCATTTTATGAACCCGGTTCCGCTGATGGCTCTGGTCGAGATCATTCGCGGCTACAATACCAATCACGCCACGTTGAGCACCATCCTCGAATTTACACAGAGCCTGGGCAAAACGCCCGTCGAGGCCGCCGATTATCCCGGCTTCATCAGCAATCGTATCCTGTGCCCCATGATCAACGAAGCGATCTACTGTGTGATGGAAGGTGTTGGCACGCCGGAAGCCGTCGATACGGTCATGCGCCTGGGCATGAATCACCCGATGGGGCCGCTGACGCTGGCCGACTTTGTGGGCCTGGATGTGGTGCTGGCGGTGATGGACGTGTTGTACGAAGGGTTGGGCGATCCGAAATACCGCGCCTGCCCGCTGCTGCGCAAGATGGTGGCGGCAGGACATCTGGGCAAAAAGAGCGGGCGCGGCTTCTACGTCTACAATGAATAGAATCATGCTCCCTCGCTGTGAAGCGGAAAGGGGCCAGGGGTGAGGTTAGTTCCGCCTACGCGCCCAGCTTTTCCAGCGCCAGCGGCACACTCTCCGACGCCTTGACCGGAGCCTGCACGTCAAGGATTTTGCCGTTCTCGTCGATGATGAAATGACTGCGCGAAACGCCCGTCCGGGTCGAACCGTCGGGGTTGGTGCGCGTCGTCCATAGATTCCAGTTTTTGATAAGCGCCGCGTCTTTATCGACCAGCAGATGGAAGGGCAGGTTCAGCGCTTCGCGGAATTTGCGGTGGCTTTCCACGTCGTCAGGGCTGACACCGAGCACAATGGCATTTTTCGCCTGAAGGCGCGCGTAGTTGTCACGGAAATTGCAGGCTTGCAGCTCGCAGCCGCTGGTGAAATCCGCCGGGTAGAAATACAGCACGACTTTCTTGCCGCGAAAGTCCGATAGCTTGACTGGTTTTCCCTCATCGTTCAACAACTCAAAATCGGGCGCCATTTCGCCCACCTGCGGCGTCGCCTTAACCTGAGACATCTCTTGACTCCTCTTCGGGGAACTTTATGCTCTCAGGGATTCTATAAAGTTCCACTATGGTTGCCAAAAACTTGACAGCGCAGGTTGCCCGCCTTACAATGCGAAAAGAAGGTCGGGCAGCCCATTGGGGGCTGCCCGCCTTTTTTGTTGCCCGATCTGGATAAGGAGTTGAACGATGTCGCCACAGGCTGACCACAAAGTGGTTGTCCGGCAGTATTTTGAGGAGGTCTATAACGGCCACAACGACGCGCTGCTGCACGATCTGTTCCACGCCGATTTTCGAGAGTACATGCACCCCGGCCAAGGCCCACAGCTTGCCAGGCATGTCGTCAATTACGAGCGCAGCGTCTACCCGGATATTCATTTTGCCATCGAGGATATGCTGGCCGAAGACGGGGACGTGATCGTGCGTCTGACCATCCGGGGCACGCACCAGGGGGAATTCCAGGGCATTGCACCGACGGGCCGCAAGGTGGAATTCACAGGCATCCAGCGAATGCGCTTTAAGGGCGGCCAGATCGTCCGGGTGGTCTGGCATCATTACGACAAGCTGCTCATGCTTCAACAGTTGGGCGTAGTGACTCTGCCGCCGCAGGTGATGGGCACGTCGAAAGCGGTCACCGAATAGAGAAAGACTGAGCGGAAATCCTTACCTCGCTCTCTCACTTCCCCCTCTCTGCGAAGCGGAGAGGGGGTGAGGTCAACGCTACCCGATTCGCCTTAAACTTTATACCGTCATGCGCTCGCGTTTGGTGACGCGCATGGTAATGCCGTTCAACGGCATCCCTGTGCCGCGATAGAATTGCACGATCTCCTGGTTCGGGACAGGTTCCAGGCGGTAGTGGCGCAGGCTGTACGACGCCAGCGCCTTGATCTCGACCTGTGCGAAGTTGATGCCGATGCAGATGCGCGGTCCGCCGCCGAAACCGACCAGCGAGTAGGGTGTCTTTTTGTCCTCCTCGCGCGGCGGCGCGAACCGATCCGGGTCGAAGTGCGCCGGGTTGGCGAAGACGCTCGGAAGCAGGTGCGTGGCGGCGATGGAGTAGAACACGAAAACGCCTGCCGGGACGTGATAGCCGTTGAACTCAAAGTCCTCGACCACCCCGCGCGGCCCGTTGGCTACCGGTGGGTAGAGGCGCTCGGCTTCGCTGAGGGCGTTGTCCAGCACCTTCATCTGCTTGATCGCATCGAGTGTCGGCTCGGCGTCGGGTGAGAGCAAGGCGGCCTGTTCGTCCAGCACGCGCCGTTCATAAGCCGGGTTCTGGCTCAATAGATATAGCAGCCAGGCGCTCAGGCTGGTCGAGGTTTCATGCCCGGCCACGAGCAAGATGTTGGTGTGGGCGATCAACTGTTCATCGCTCAGTGCCCGGCCCTGGTCGTCGCGTGCCCGCACCAGCATCCCCAACACGTCGTCGGTGGGATGCTCTCGGCGCTCCTGGATTTTGGGAGCCAGCAAGGCGTACAATTCACCTTTGAGCCGCTCCAGGTTATCGGCGTAGTCCTGCTCGCTCATTGCCACCATGCCGAGCATCAGCATTTGCACGTAGATGTCCCGGAAGCGATCCACGTCCGGCCCGATCTTCAGCCCGGCTAGTGCTTCGGCGGCCACGTCGAAGGTGATCTTGCGCGCCTCCTGGTAGATGTCCACTTCCTTTTTCGCCAGCCACTTCGCCGCCCGTTCGCGGATGACCCGGTTCATGATGGGCAGGTATTTGTCCATGTAGCTCACCGCAAAGGCCGGGTTCATCATGCGGCGGTGCTGATCGTGCTCCGCGCCGTCCATCGTCAACAGGCCGTTGCCCAGCATATTGATCACGCCGAACGCCTGCCCCCAACCCTGGTGGTGAGAAAACTTGAGGCGCTCCGAGGAGAGGACAAACCGGTTTGCCTCTGGCCCCACCAGATACACCACTTCATCGCCAAAGAGCGTCGTCGCCCGGAAGATCGGGCCGTGTTTCTCGTACATGCTTGCCAGGTACGGCCCGATCCGGGTCTGGTAATCTTCGGGCAGTGTCCCAATATGGGGTATCTCGTCGTAGGAACGTGCCATGTCTCGAATCCTTCTCTCTACTCAAACGTGCCGGACAAACCCCTAACGCTGAAAGAAATCCGAACAAAGTTAGGAACACGACAAAAAAAGGCGTGGTGCCTAAGCAGACCGCCGCGCCTTCCAGCCCGCCAGAAGATCGCGTATCGCTCGCTGCAACAGTTGCTTGCCGTGCGGCGGGTTTGCGAGCAGTCCTTCCGTCATCGCCAGGGAGATCAGGCCATGCGCGGTGCCCCAGATCATCTCGAAGACTTCGCGCAGGTCGCCAACATCCAGGTTGAGCGCTGTGACGACTTGCTGTAGCACTTCCACCGCAAACAGATAGACTGCTCTGGCTTCCTCCGGCTCGCCCTCAGCGCAGAAGGGCACGCCACCCAGCCCCGTCATCACCTGGTACAGCTCCGGGTGTTGCCAGGCGAAATCCCAGTAGGCATCAGCCAGCTTGAGCAGCCCGGCCTCCGGATCGAGGGCCGTGTCGTAGGCAGTGCGCAGTTCTTCCAACAACTGAGCAAAACCATAGCGCAGCAGCGCGACCAGGATCGCCTCCTTGCTCTCGAAGTGCTCATAGATGGTCGGTGGGCTGTATTCGATCCGATCCGCGATCTTGCGCATCGTCACCGAGGGCCAGCCTTCCTTGCGTGCGATGTCTCGCGCTGCGGTGAAGATAGCCTGTCGCACTGCCTGTCGCTCACGCTCGCGTCGTTGTCGAATGCCCATTTCTACCCAAGTTCGATTTTCTAACAGCGTTCGGGGTCTACTATAAGCTCGAAACTGTGCCGTGTCAATGGGAAATGTTTCACGCGGACTCGGCGTAACTTTGATTGACACATTGGGTTATTATAGACGCTAAAGCGACGCGCAATCACCTTAGTGGCCCTATCTGGACGGTTGTCCGGGTAGGGCCGAGGTGCTTTCCGGCGCTTGTGGTTACGAAGGTTGACACACCCCGGCAATCAACCTACAATATGGGGGCAATACCAACTGAATAACGTTGAAGCGACCCGCTAGCCCGGATGCTAGGGCATAAAGGTGGAAGCTGGTGAAAGTCCAGCGCTGTACCGCAACTGTGATCAAGCGTGCTTGAAAGCCAGGACGCCTGCTTCAACATTGAACTCGAATCCCTTCTCGGCTTAAGGAGGTAGGAGTGTGAGCAAGATGCCTTATCCAGGCACTTCCACCGCGATCCGTATTGGCCCGACAGATGAGAAGTCGGGCCTTTTATTTCCTGTGAAAGCGGAAGGAAGGGCACAGCGATGACTGACGCTGCGCAGCAGAACTGTCGGAAGGGCAATGGCGAACGCTCCATTGCGCGCTGTGCAAGATGTGATGCTGCCTTTGAATGTGGCGTTCGGGCCGGGGAAACGTACTGCTGGTGCTTTGAACTGCCACATGTGATAGCAGTAGTTGAAAACGCTGGGGCAGACTGCCTTTGTCCGACCTGCTTGCAGGAAACAATCCAGATCATTCGGCGGCTCAGGTTCTATTCGGGAGGCTGAGATGAGTTCACCGCGTATTGTGTCTCTCATTCCAAGCGGCACAGAGATCGTTTGCGGGCTAGGCTTTGAAGCGCACCTGGTGGGGCGTTCTCACGAGTGCGATTTTCCAACCTCAGTCGGGCGTCTGCCGGTTTGCAGTGAGCCGAAATTCAATATTGACGGCAGCAGCGCGGAACTGGATAGACGAGTGAAAAAGGTTTTGCAGAATGCGCTATCAGTTTACAAGATTCACCAGGACGTATTGCAGCGTTTACAGCCCGATGTGATTGTCACTCAAGCTCAATGTGAGGTCTGCGCAGTCAGCCTGGCTGATGTAGAGCAAGCAGCCTGCCAGTTGCTCGACGCCGCTGTGCAGGTGGTCAGCCTGGAGCCGAACGGGCTAACGGACATTTTCAGGGACATTGAGCGCGTTGCCCAGGCGTTGGATGCGCCGGATCGGGGCGCGTATATGGTTGCCTCGATGAAAGAACGCATGGCGGAGGTTGCCTGGAAAGCCCGGCAGGCCGCCTCTCGACCCACTGTTGCCTGTTTCGAGTGGCTCGATCCTGTGATGGCCGCCGGCAACTGGATGCCTGCACTGGTTGAGATGGCGGGTGGTCACAACCTGTTTGGTCGTGCGGATGAACATTCGTCCTGGCTCCAATGGGAGAATGTCCTCGCCGCAGACCCCGAGATCATCGTCCTGCTGCCCTGCGGCTTCGGAATCGAACGGACCCGCCGTGAACTGAGAGCGCTGACCGGGCGTCCTGGCTGGGCTTCATTGAAGGCTGTTCGCAACCGCCACGTGTACCTGACCGATGGCAACCAGTATTTCAACCGCCCAGGCCCACGCCTGGTGGAGTCCCTGCAAATATTGGCGGAACTGTTCCATCCGACTCTGTTTCATTTCGGGCATCAAGCTAAGGGCTGGCAGCCGCTATGACGACCCTCACGTTGCCGCGCCTGATCATCGCCGCGCCCATGAGTAGCAGCGGCAAGACAACCGTCATGGCCGGTCTGTTAACGGCCCTATCCAGCCGAGGCTTGCGCGTTGCGCCGTTCAAAGTGGGGCCAGACTATATCGACCCGACCTATCATACCCTGGCAGCGCATCGTCCCGCATCCAATCTGGACACCTGGCTCCTGCCGCCCCAGCGAGTTCAGACCTTGTTCGCTTATCGGACACAGAACGCGGATATAGCCCTGATCGAAGGCATGATGGGCCTGTTCGATGGGCATTCCAGCCAGGACGACACAGGCAGCACGGCGCATGTTGCCCGGTTGCTTGAAGCGCCTATCCTGCTGGTGCTGGATGCAAGCGCGATGGCGAGCAGTGCTGCTCCTCTGGTACGGGGCTTCCGGGATTTCGATTCGCGCCTGCGGTTGGCTGGGGTTGTGTTGAACCGGGTAGGCGGCGAAGGACACGCCCGCTGGATTCGTGATGTGATCGAACGTCATGTGGGCATTCCCGTGGTGGGCTATCTGCCGAACGAGCCGCGCCTCAGCCTCCCGGAGCGCGCCCTCGGCCTGATACCCACCTGGGAGGCCGGACGCTGGCAGGACTGGTCGAATGCAGTACACCAGGTGATGCAAGCCACAATGGACATCGATCAAATCATGTCCCTGGCTTGTTCAGCAACCCCAATTGTCCTTGCTGACGATGCCCCGGCGGTGCAGACTGGGGCGCACGCAACCATAGCTGTTGCGCGCGATGCGGCTTTCAATTTCTTGTACGAAGACAACCTGGATTTGTTAAGGGCTGCTGGCGCCGAACTCCTTTTCTTCAGCCCATTGGAAGATCACGCCTTGCCACAAGCCACACAGGCTATCTATCTCTGTGGCGGTTTTCCGGAACGCTATGCCAGCAGGCTTGCCAGCAATATTGCCCTTCATCGGGACATCCGGCGGGCATTCGAGGCACGTATGCCAATCTACGCTGAGTGCGGCGGCCTTATGTACTTAACTGAGACGCTGGTTGACTCCGATGGCACAGCCCATCGCATGGTCGGCTTACTGCCAGGTCAGTCGGTCATGACCTCACAGCTAACCATTGGCTACAGGACAGTCTGCGCACGCCAGCAGTCCTGGCTGTGGCAGAAGGGAGAAATTATCCGAGGCCATGAGTTTCATTATTCGACCTGGCAGGGTCGCCCCGACACCTTTCCCCAGGTGTATGAACTCCTTCAGGCAGAAAACCGACTGGAGGGCGGACAGCGAGAACAGCTCATCGCGTCCTACATCCACCTGCACTTCTGGGCTTATCCTGAACTGGCTGCTCGCTTTGTGGCAGCGGCAGGGAAAAGCACACCCTGGAACGGCAAACTATAGCAGCGCTGTGGGTTCATCAGTCTGGCATAAGGTCGTGCCGGCACAATTGTTGCGGGCCACATAACATCCTCATTTATCCGGTTCCAGACGAACAGGCGCCTTTGTGTTTCCTTGTTCTGCCGTCCGCCGCTATAATCACCTCCAACATATAGTGCTTGTGCAAAGAGTTTGCGATGGACTCCACAATATCCTCACCACTGCCCGCGAAACCCAGCATACTGCCGCAGTTCGGCGCGCTGGCGCGCAGCATTGCCGTGCCTGTCCTGGCTGTCGTGACGGCGGTGTTGATCGGGTCGGTGTTTATCCTGCTGGCGGGGCTTGATCCTTTCAGGGCGTATCAGGGGCTGGTCGAAGGCGCACTCGGCAGCGATGCGGGCCTGACGCGCTCGCTGCTTAAAATGGCCCCCTACATTCTGTCCGGTCTGGCGGTGGCCTTTGCCTTCAAGGGCGGCCTGTTCAACATTGGCGCACAGGGCCAACTGGTGGTCGGCGCGATGCTGTCCGCCTGGGCGGGCTTCGCCTTCACGGGAATGCCGCCCGTCCTCCACGTGCTGATCGGGCTGGGCGCGGGCATTCTGGGCGGCGCGCTGTGGGGACTGATCCCTGGCCTGTTGAAAGCGTACACGGGCGCGCATGAAGTCATCTCGACGATCATGCTGAACTACGTCGCCAGCAATCTGCTGGAATGGCTGGTGACGCCTGCCCGTCCAAGCGCCAACCCCGGCCCGCTGGCCTTCTGCAACACGATTGGAAGCTGCGCGCTCGCCAAGACGCCGCCCATCCAGCCAAGCGCCTACCTGCCCGTCGTCTACCAGCCTGGCGGCAATACACAGGACACGTTGCATCTGGGCGTGTTCCTGGCGCTGGCGGTAGCCTTGATCGTCTGGGTCGTGCTGTACCGGACCACCTTTGGCTTTGAGCTGCGCATGGTCGGCCTGAACCCCAATGCGGCGCGCTATGCCGGGATCAAAGTGCCACGTCTGACGGTGTGGACGATGGTCATCGCGGGCGGGTTAGCCGGGCTGGCCGGGGCCATCCAGACCCAGGGCGTTTACCACGAATTCCAGACCAACCAGAGCCTGACGCTGGGCTTTGACAGTATTGCAGTGGCACTGCTGGCGGGCAACAGCCCCATCGGGATCATTCCGTCGGCGCTGCTGTTTGGCGTGTTGGGCGCGGGTGGCAGCCAGATGCAACTTGCCTCGCGCGTGCCCGTCGAACTGATCCAGGTCGTGCAGGCGTTGATCCTGATGTTCGTAGCCGCCGATCAGATCGTCCGGCGGGTTTACCGCATCAGGGCAGAAGGGGTTGGAGAGAAGGTCAAACTGAGCACAGGCTGGGGCAGCCGGTAAGTCATAGGATTAAAGGGCGTGGATCAACAATCATTCGTCAACCTCGCCGCGATTGTGGCCGTGATCAATGCCAGCATCCGCAGTGCAGTTCCGATCACGCTCGGCGCACTGAGCGGCATCGTCAGCGAGCGCTCCGGCATTGTGAATATCGGCATCGAGGGCATGATGCTGTCGGGCGCATTTGCGGCCTTCATGGCGAACGTGTTTCTGAGCAACCCTGATGTGCCAGCCTTCTGGCAGCAGCAGCCCATCCGCTTGGGGCTATGTATCCTGGCCGCCGTTATCGTCGGGATGCTGCTGGCGCTGCTCCATGCGCTGCTCTCGATCCGCTACAAGGTCGATCAGATTATCAGCGGCACAGTCATCAACATCTTCTCGCTCGGTATTACGGGCTACCTGTATATCGGCGGCCAGAACACGCTGGGCGGGCTGCCCAACGTCATCAACAACCCGTTCAGCCGTGATCAGGGCCTGCTGTTCTACCTGGGCGCGATCCTTTTCGACAAGGGATTGCTCACCTACAGCATGTTCTTCCTGGTGTTCCTGATCGGTTTTGCGCTATTCCGCACGACCTGGGGCCTGCGCACGCGCTCCGTCGGCGAGAATCCGCGCGCCGCCGACACGTTGGGCATCAACGTGTACCGCCTGCAATATACCAATCTGGCGATCAGCGGTCTGCTGGCCGGGCTGTCGGGCGCAGTACTGATTCTCGAAGGCGTCTCCTTCGAGCGCGGTATGAGCAACGGACGCGGCTTCATCGCGCTGGCCGTCATGATCTTTGGCATGTGGCGCCCCTCGCGGGCCTTCCTGGGCGCGCTGCTCTTTGGCTTCGCTACGGCGCTGCAAGGCCAACTGCAATTCCTGGGTGGGGAGAAAGTCATTCCTCACCAGTTTGTGGCGATGTTGCCCTATATCCTGACGCTGGTGGTGCTGGCCGGGTTTGTGGGACGGGCACGGCCCCCCGCCCACGTCGGCCAGGCTTACGAGGTGGAGTGACATGCCTAATCAAGAAGTCGTCCTGCAGGTTGAAAACATCACCAAGCGTTTTCCGGGCGTGCTCGCCAACGATAACGTGAACCTTACGCTGCACCGGGGCGAAATCCTGGCGCTGCTTGGCGAAAACGGGGCCGGGAAAAGCACGCTGATGAACATCATCTACGGGCTGTACCACGCCGACGAAGGCACGATCCGCGTCAAGGGCAAAACGGTCAAGTTTTCCAGCCCGCGCGAAGCGATCCACACCGGGATCGGCATGGTGCACCAGCACTTCCAATTGATCCCGGTGATGACGGTGGCCGAAAACGTTATCTTGGGCGAAGAAGAAACGATCACCACGCGCTCGGTCAGGAAGCCCGTCCCGGCTGAGGAGACAGCGCTGGCCGGGACGATCCGGCTGGTCTGGGGTGCGCTGTGGCGGGCGCTCGGCCCGCTGGTCGCCGCCGGGATCGGACTGCTGGTCGGCCAGGTGATGCTGCTGCTGACGCTGGTTATTGCTACCCACCTGGCGCAGGGGCCACAGTTCGAGACGTTCGCCTACGAGCGTATGGATTTGATGCCAAAAGCTGAAATGGCGTTGGTCGCCTTCTACCCACAGCACACCGCTGCCACAACGTTTCTGTTGTGGCTCCCACTGGCAGCGGCGGCGCTGGTCGGGGCGGCCAGCGTGGTGCTCGGCTATCGCTATGCGCGGCGAACCTGGCGCGGGCGCGCTCGCGTTGCTCCTCATCTCTCTGTCGTGGATACCGTCATCGACGCCGTGATCGATCTGTTCTCCACCATGACCGCCGTGCAAGATCACCGGCATGCAGACCAGCGGGTGCGCGCACTCTCCAGGCAGTTCGGGCTGGAGGTCGATCCTGATGCGGTGGTCGAAGAACTACCCGTCGGGATGCAGCAGCGCGTCGAGATCATCAAGGCGCTCTACCGCCACGCCGATATCCTGATCCTGGACGAGCCGACAGCGGTCCTGACTCCGCAGGAAAGCCGCGAACTGTTCAAGATCATGAAGGAACTGGCGGCGCAGGGTGTCTCAATCATCTTCATCACGCACAAACTGAAGGAAGTATTCGCCGTTGCCGACAGCATTGTTGTGATGCGCGACGGTAAGGTGGTGGGCACGACCAAACCCGCCGAAGCGACAGAAGCGTCGCTGGCCGCCATGATGGTCGGGCGCAGCGTGATCCTCAAGGTTGCCAAGTCGCCCGCCACGCCCGGCGAAGTGGTGCTGTCCGTCAAAGACCTGACGGCCAAAGATGATCGCGGCGCGCTGGTGCTGGACGGGGTGAGCTTCGAGGTGCGGGCGGGCGAAGTACTTGGCATCGCCGGCGTGCAAGGCAACGGCCAGACCGAACTGGTGGAGGTGCTGACCGGATTGCGCAAGCCGCTGTCCGGGCTTATCCGCGTGGACGGACATCGCTTCGACCACGCCGCGCCGCGCCAGATCACGATGGCCGGCGTTGCGCACGTGCCTGAAGACCGCCAGCGCTACGGCATGGTCAAGCCCTTCTCGGTGGCCGATAACCTGGTGCTGAACCGGTATTACGTTGCGCCGTTCTCAACTGCGCCAAGCTGGCGACAGCTTCCATTTGCCCTGATTACCTACGCCTTCCTGTTCAGTGTCGTATTCCTGGCGGGCGTCTGGCTGTGGTCGGGGTCGATCTGGCCGTCGCTGCAAAGTGGCCTGAACCTGGCCGAACTGGACGCCAAGAAAGACGTTGGCCCGTTCATCCTGGCGCTGCTGATCACCGTCGGCGCCACGCTGCTGGCGATGGCTGTGTCGCACCTGGTCGCTGCCACGATCCTCAACCTTGCTCAACGTCGCCTATCAGCCCGGTCCCGAAATGCAGAAGGCGGGCTGACCATCGATAGCATGGCCGTCACGCGCCATGCGGTGGAACTGGTCAGAGAATTCGACATCCGCACGCCGTCTGTGCAGATCAGCAGCGGCAATCTGTCGGGCGGCAACCAGCAAAAGATGGTCGTCGCCCGCGAATTCCACCGCAGGCCGCGCCTGCTGATCGCCTCGCAGCCGACACGCGGTATCGACGTGGGTTCCATCGAGTTCATCCATCAGCGCATCATTCAGCAGCGCGACGCGGGCGCGGCGGTGCTGCTTGTCTCGGCGGAGCTGGACGAGATCATGGCGCTGTCGGATCGGGTCGCGGTGATGTACAAGGGGCAGATCATTGACACGTTGCCTGCCGCCACCGTCACCCGCGAGGAGTTGGGCCTGTTGATGGCAGGCGTGAAGGCCGAGCCGGCACAGGCCGTCCCGGCGTAGGGTGACCCTGAATACAATTCCAAACACAGGCGCACATTCAGGCATCGCAGGTGCATCCTGAACCTCGGCGGTGTCTGAATTTGATCTACATCAAAGACGCATTGTCCTCCCTGTATTACCTTTCCGCTATTCGCTTCAGTTTCAAATGGCAAGCCGATCAAAGCAGCACCCTATACTGAGCGTTTTGCGCTTCACCCGCAGGCAGGACTGAAGAAGATGAAGGTTTTATTGGTCAACCCACCCGCTGGCGACCTGACAATTGGCTTGAGGCACATCGCCCAGGTTGAGCCGTTGGCGCTGGAAATCATTGGCGCGGCAGCACCCGATCACCAGGTTGAGATATTCGACATGCAGATCGATTCCGACCTGGCCGATATTCTCCAACATTTCCAACCGGATGTCGTCGGGGCGAGCGCTCAAATCGTACAGACCTACACGGCGCAACACGTGTTGAAAATGGCAAAGGAATTCAACCCTCGAATCCTGACCCTGTTGGGCGGCCATCACGTCACCCTGAATCCTCAAGAATTCAATATGCCATTTATTGATGCGATTGTGCTTGGCGAAGCCGTGCCCGCTTTTCAGGAGGTCATCGAGCGGCGGCGGCAGGGGCGTGACTTCGATGACGTGGCCGGTCTGGCAATTCCAGGCGTTGATGGACTGCACTTCACACCCGTCCGCTCCTTTCCTGCGACACTCGATCACCAGCCTTTACCTGACCGCACACTGACCGCCGCCTATCGCTCGCGCTATTTTTATCTGTTTGAGTCGCCTGTCGCCTCAATTCAGACCTCAATGGGCTGCACCTTCCCGTGTAGTTTCTGCTCCTGCCAGAAGTTCACCCGAAGACGGTTCATCGCCCATTCACCGGAGTTCATCGTCGAGGATTTGTGCCGCATTAAGGAGGACTTCGTCATGTTCTGTGACGATCACTCCTTCATCGACGTGCAAAGGATGGAGCGTCTGCACGATCTGATCGTGGAACGCGGCATCCAAAAGCGCTACTTCGCCTATACCCGTACCGATTGCGTCGTGCAGAATCCTGCCACATTTGAGAAATGGGCGCGAATTGGTCTGGAAATGGTGATGACAGGACTTGAAGCAATCGACGATTCGAATATCGGCGCGGTCAAAAAGCGCACGAGTGTTGAGATCAACGAGCAGGCCATCGAGATTCTGCGCAAATGTGGAATCGGGTTAAGCGCCGGGTTCCTGGTTATGCCGGACTTCACAGAGGACGATTTCAGGCGTATCGACAGCTACGTTGCGGCACGCCCCAATATCGTCCTGATGGAATTGACTCCGCTTACGCCGCTGCCTGGTACTGATCTGTACGCCGAGCAGAAGGAAAACTTGCTGACCGATAACCGCGAGGTCTACGACCTGGCGCACTTCGTCGTGCCTACGGTGCTGCCGCTACGCGACCTGTACGGGCTAATGAGCAAATACTACCTTCGAGCCGTCTGGCGAGCTATTATGCGCTTGCGCCTGTACCGACCCCGCTACGCTTTCAAGCGACATATTCCGCGACTGATAGCAGGCACGCTGCAAGTGGCTGCGATGCTGCGGCAAGCACATGAGACAATCAGGACTTCGATCCCAGGAGAGCAGTGATGGACATCCGGTATTATGGTTGGTCGGGCCTGACCGTGCGGCACGCTAATACGCTGGTGGGTTTTGACCTCTTCGGCGCTGCGGTGAAATGGAGGACCCTGGACACGGCACAGACAACGATCTTGTGCTTGACACATGGGCATCCTGAACACTGCGGTTCACTGAGGAGCCTGTTGTTGGCTGACGATGGCCGCTCTCGTCTGCCTACAACCTATCTGGTTTCCTCAGCGTCAGTCGCAGACTACGTGGCGCGGGGCGGGGCGCTCCCGTCAGACAACGTATATGGCGTCGGGGCAAATGAGACTGTATCGATTTCCGGGACGCGCGTCAGTGCGTTCGCCTGGAAACACATGCCGCTGCTGCCATCAGGCATTCAACCGAAAGTCGAATACATTGCTCACGTGTTGAGTCACCCGATTGAACTGATGCGCATCGGCCTGAGCAGTCTGAGCCTGCCGATGAATGCGCCAATGCTTGGCTTTCACATCACGTTTGCCGACGGCTGTACGGTGCTGAACTATGCCGAGGGTCTGCATCGCCTGACAGAGCGTCGTGAAGTCGAACAGGTCGCGCAGTACCTGCCCGCAGACACCCTGCTGTTCGCCGTTGAGCCGGAAGACGTAGACGTAATTCCACACTGGGTGGAGATTCTGCATCCCTCAACGGTTTACCTTTACGAAGCGCACCGCCCCTGGCGGGAACTGTTCCGGCTGCCCTACGTCGATCTGAGTGATTATTCGCAGAGACTGTCGAATCGTTTTAAGCAGACACAGTTCCGTGCGCTGTTGCTGCCTGGCAATTAGCCTGCCAGGTTCGCAATAGCCGGCAGTGAGGTATAGTCTTCATAGGCTTGCCCTGGATGGAGACATTGCGCAATGCTCAACGCATTGTATGTGCTGGTCAACCTGATCCCGCTGCCCTTCTGGCTCCTGATGATCGTCCTGCCGAACCGGGACATCACGCGGCGAGTCGGCAGCACGTACACGGTCTTTCTCGTGCTGGGCGTACTGTACGTGCTGACGCTGATCGGTGCGGCCATTGCGCTGTTGACGGCTCCGCGCAGCGCGCCACCTGACTTGACCACCGCTGAAGGGCTGGCGGCGCTGTTCGCCAATCCGTTGGGCGCGCTCGTGGTGTGGCTGCACATGCTGACGATGGATCTCCTCGCCGGGCAGTGGATATACCACGAAGCGCAGCGCCTCCACGCGCCCCGGCTGCTCGTATCGGTGATACTGGCGCTGGCCTTCATGTTCGGGCCGTTTGGCGTGTTCGTCTTTGTGCTGTGGCGCGCGCTGGCAGCACAACGCCCTGAACCCTCTCGCCACCAGCAGGAACAGCCCGCCTGATGCCCTCTGAACTGGCTGCCGAACGCGGCGAACCAAGTTACGTCTGGCGCAGCGGACAGGAGCGCCGCCTGAGCATGATCACTCGTTGGGCGAACCTCAAAGATGCCCTGATCCTTGAGGACGGCTGTGGACAGGGGACGTATGCCAGGGAGTTCCGGCGGCGCTTCACACCACACGTCGAGGCGCTGGACATTGAGGTCGAGCGGGTCGCCATCGCCCGGCAGGATACGCCGCACGCCCTGGTCGGCGCGGCGGAACATCTGCCGTATCCAGGCGACACCTTTGATCTGGTGTTCTCCAACGAAGTGATCGAGCACGTCCGGGATGATCGAGCCGCTGCCGCCGAGATGGTACGTGTGGCAAAGCCAGGCGGCAAGATCATGCTCTTCTGCCCGAACCGCTGGTGGTTCTTCGAGACGCACGGCCACTACTGGCGAGGCGTGTATCATTTTGGCAATACCCCGCTGATCAATTACCTGCCCGATCCGCTGCGCAACCGTTTGGCGCCGCACGTCCGCGCCTATACGGGCCGCCAACTGCGCAGCCTGTTCGAGGGCCAACCCGTGCGCGTGGTGGAGCATACACGGGTCTTCCCCGGCTTCGACAACGTGGTACACCGTTCGCCCGTGCTCGGCAACCTGCTGCGCCGCGTGCTGTACGCGCTGGAGTCCACCCCCCTGCGCGTCTTTGGCCTGTCCCATTTCCTCGTGCTGGAAAAGTCTGCGCCCGACGCTAAAGCATCGGGCTGAGGCCACAAAGTCGGCTGAGGCCGACTCCCAATCAGTCACAATGCGGTTCTGTTCATTCAGCTTTGTATAAGTCAAGTGCAATTCTGCCTTTAGCCTGCTTTAGCTGGCTTCGTTGTTTCAGCCCGATGCTTTAGCGTCGGGCCTGGCTATCCATCGCAACCCCTGACAAGTGGCAGCGAAAACGGTGAGTGTTATCGCGCCGCAGGGTGATGACTGTCACTAGGCGGATCATGGTGAACGCCCTATTGTTGTAGGAAGTACGCTAAATCCGCATTTTGTACCAGGCGCAACCGAACACACGGGGTGTGCGGACACAAACGCTGATGCACCGGGTACTCGGTGTGTGACCAATATTAGAGGAAGGCATCATGCTCGCAGAGAAGGAACGAAAAGCACAGGAAGTGACCACGAAAAAGTGGGTGTATCTGTTTAGCGAAGGTAACGCTTCGATGCGTGACCTGCTGGGTGGCAAGGGCGCAGGCGTAGCCGAAATGACCCGCACGGGCGTGCCTGTCCCGCCCGGTTTCACCATCACCACCGAGGCGTGCAACGCCTACTATGACAATGGTAGACAGTTCCCGCCCGGCCTGTGGGAACAGGTGCTCGAAGCGCTCAGGGACCTGGAGGCCAGGACCGGCAAAAAACTGGGCGATCCAGCCAATCCGCTGCTGGTGTCGGTACGCTCCGGCGCCAAATTCTCTATGCCCGGCATGATGGATACTGTGCTGAACCTGGGCCTGAACAAGAAGACCCTGGCCGGCCTGGCAAAGCTCACTAACAACGAGCGCTTTGCTGCGGACGCCTACCGTCGTTTCATCCAGCTTTTCGGCAAGATCGTGCTGGGCGTTGACGGGGCGAAGTTCGAGAAGGTACTGGACAAGATTGAAGAGCATGGTAAGCGGCAGGACACTGACCTGAGCGCCAGCGAACTCGAAAGCGTCGCCAAGCAGTTCAAGAAGATCATTCTGCGTGAGTGCGGGGTTGAATTCCCCGAAGACCCGTTGGAGCAGCTTCGGATGGCAATCGGGGCTGTGTTCGATTCGTGGAATGGCCGCCGCGCCGTCGATTATCGCCGCCTGAACAAGATCTCCGACAAGCTCGGCACGGCGGTCAACGTCCAGGCGATGGTCTTTGGCAACATGGGCGACGACAGCGCTACCGGCGTGGCCTTCACCCGCAACCCAAGCACCGGTGAAAACGCCATCTTCGGTGAGTACCTGGTCAATGCGCAGGGCGAAGATGTGGTGGCAGGCATTCGCACGCCGCAGCCGATCAGCAAACTGCGTCAGGAAATGCCCGAGGTTTACAAGCAATTTGAGGACATTGCCCGCAAACTCGAATTGCACTACAAGGACATGCAGGATGTGGAATTCACCATCGAAAAGGGCAAACTATGGATGCTGCAAACCCGTACCGGCAAGCGGACGGGCGCGGCGGCAGTCAAGATCGCCGTTGACATGGTGAAAGAGGGCCTGATCGACAAGGCTACCGCCGTCATGCGCGTGACCCCGGCGGCGCTCGACCAACTGCTGCACCCGACGCTCGACCCGAAGGTACGCGCCAAAGTCAAACCGCTCACGACGGGCTTGCCTGCTTCACCGGGTGCGGCCAGCGGCAAGGCGGTGTTCAGCCCCGATGAGGCCGAGGACATGGCCGACAGCGGTGAGAAAGTGATCCTGATCCGCAACGAAACGACTCCCGAAGACCTGCACGGCATGATCGCGGCCAAAGCGCTGTTGACGGCGCGCGGCGGCATGACCTCCCACGCCGCCGTCGTGGCGCGCGGCATGGGCAAGCCGTGCGTGGCGGGCGCGGGCGAGCTGCACATCGACTACTCCGCCCAGTTGTTGCGCGTTAACGGTGTAACTATCAAGAAGGGCGACTGGGTGACGCTGGACGGTGGCACAGGCGAAGTCTTCGCCGGGCAGTTGCCGACAGTGGAACCGACCCTGTCTGGTGACTTCGGCACGCTGATGGGCTGGGCCGACGAATTCCGCACGATGGGTGTTCGGGCGAACGCGGACATCCCGCGCGACGCGAAGGCCGCTCGCAATTTCGGCGCGGAAGGCATTGGTCTGTGCCGCACCGAGCACATGTTCTTCGAGGGCGACCGCATCCAGGCCGTGCGCGAGATGATCATCGCCGACACGCCGGAAGAGCGCCGCGCGGCCCTGGCGAAGATTCTGCCCTTGCAGCAGAGCGACTTCGAGGGTCTGTTCCGCGAAATGGACGGCTACCCGGTCATCATCCGCACGCTCGACCCGCCGCTGCACGAGTTCCTGCCGCACGGCAACAACGAGATCCGTCAACTGGCAGAGAGGCTCGGCGTCAGCTTCCGCAAGGTCAAGAACCGTGTGGAGAGCCTGCAAGAAGCCAACCCGATGCTTGGCTTCCGGGGCTGTCGGTTGGGCATCATCTACCCAGAAATCACTGAGATGCAGGCCCGCGCTATCTTCCGGGCCGCTGCCAAAGTCCAGAAGCAGGGCGTTAAGGTTTACCCAGAGGTGATGATTCCGCTGGTCGGCAGCCTGATCGAATTCAAAGTTCAGGAAGAACTGGTGCGCAAGGTGGCCGATGAAGTGCAGCAGGAAACTGGCGTCAGGCTGGAGTACAAAGTGGGCACGATGATCGAACTGCCGCGCGCGGCGCTCATGGCCGACCAGATCGCAACGGCAGCCGAGTTCTTCAGTTTCGGCACCAACGACCTGACCCAGACGACGATGGGCCTCAGCCGCGACGACGCCGGGCGCTTCCTGCCCCTGTATGTCGAGCGCAAGATCATGCCGGATGACCCGTTCCAGACCATCGACCAGGAAGGCGTCGGCCAACTGGTGAAGATGGGGACCGAACTTGGCCGCAAAGCCAACCCCAAGCTGGAAGTCGGCGTCTGCGGCGAGCACGGCGGCGACCCGGCCAGCGTGGAGTTCTTCCACAAAGTTGGCCTGGACTACGTAAGCTGCTCGCCCTACCGTGTGCCGATTGCCAAGCTGGCGGCGGCGCAGGCCGCGCTGGCTTCGTCGGGCGTGGCCGTCAAGGTCGATAAGTAGGATTGATGCAGTCTTGGCCCGGCGCTAAAGCACCGGGCTGAGATTACAAAGCCCCTGCGGGGCTGAAGACGCCCATGAGCCACAGGGCTTATGGGCGTCGCTTATGAATACGGACAGTAGTTTGACTCTCCAGCCCGCTTCAGCGGGCTTCGTTGATTCAGCCCGGTGCTTTAGCGCCGGGCGCACCCCTCTCCGTGACAATGGTGAATGCCAATCACCCCACCTGCGGCATACGCTGTTGGGCCGCCAGGACTTCTTCCGCCGGGTACTCATAATCTTCCAGCTTCCCTGCAAAGTAGGCGTCGTAGGCCGCCATGTCGAAGTGGCCGTGCCCGCACAGGTTGAACAGGATCACGCGCTCCTGGCCGGCTTCCTTTGCCTGGAGTGCTTCCTGAACAGTTGCGCACACGGCGTGCCCCGCTTCCGGCGCGGGGATGATCCCCTCCGTGCGCGCGAACAGGGTCGCTGCCTCAAAGACCTGATTCTGATGATAGGCCTGCGCCTCGATGATCCCTTCGTCGTGCAGCAGCGAGACCAGCGGCGACATGCCGTGATAGCGCAGCCCGCCTGCATGGATGCCGGGCGGCATGAAGTCGTGACCAAGCGTGTGCATCTTCACCAGCGGCGTCATGCCCACCGTATCGCCGAAGTCATAGGCATACACGCCTTTGGTCAGGCTGGGGCAGGCCATCGGCTCGGCAGCCAGGAAGCGCGTCTTGAGACCCTTTTGCCGCGCCCGCCCGATGAATGGGAAGACCAGCCCGGAATAGTTGCTGCCGCCGCCCACGCAGCCCACGACCACGTCCGGGTAGTCGTCGGCTTTCGCCATTTGCAACAGCGCTTCTTCCCCAATGATAGTCTGGTGCAGCAGCACGTGGTTCAGCACGCTGCCGAGCGAGTATTTGACCGTGCCGCCGCTTTTGGCCGCGACCTCCACCGCCTCGCTGATGGCAATGCCCAGGCTGCCCATGTTGTTCGGGTCTTTCGCCAGGATGCTGCGCCCGGCGTCGGTCAGGTTCGTCGGGCTGGCGTGAACGGTTGCGCCATAGGCTTCCATCATGCTCCGGCGGTAAGGCTTTTGCTGGTAACTGACCTTCACCATAAAGATTTCGATGTCGATGCCGAAGAATGCGCCCGCCATCGCCAGCGCCGACCCCCACTGGCCTGCGCCCGTCTCGGTGGAGATTTTCTTGACACCTGCCTCTTTGTTGTAGAAAGCCTGCGCGACGGCGGTGTTCGGCTTGTGGCTCCCTACCGGGCTGACGCCTTCGTATTTGTAATAGATGCGGGCGGGCGCGTCCAGCGCTTTTTCCAGGCGGCGCGCCCGGAACAGCGGCGTCGGGCGCCACTGCTTGTACACGTCGCGCACCGGGTCGGGGATTTCGATGTACGGTTCGGCGCTGACCTCCTGCATGATCAAGGCCATCGGGAACAGCGGGGCCAGGTCGTCGGGCGTGACGGGCTGTTTTGTGCCTGGGTGCAGCACAGGCGCGGGCGGCTTGGGCAGGTCAGGGATGATGTTGTACCAGGCGCGCGGCATCTCGTCTTCGTTCAAAATATATTTGGTGTGAACTTTATCCGGCATATTTGCTCCTTTTTAGAAAACATCCAGAGCCTTCTATTCATTCGCCCGTCCCCAATGCGAAAATAGCGCGCGTTGCTGGCCCGCCTCATTAAGTGTGGGCACTGACCAGGAATGATTTCGCAACTGGCTGGCTCTCAGACCATGTTATGCGTTTGAGTGGAGGCTGTCAAATCGCGGCGAACTTAACGCAGGGTATCCCACACTTCCAGCTTGGTCTTGACGCGCCGGATCACCTCGTCGGTGAACTCGGTGGTAGTGCTGTGGCCGCCCAGGTCGGCGGTTTTGATGCCCTGGTGCACCGCTTCCAGGGTGGACTCGTAGATAGCGCGGCTGCACCGCTGCGCTTCCGGCTCTTCGATGTGCGTCAGCAGGGCGGCTCCGGCCAGGATCATCGCCATCGGGTTGGCAATGTTCTTGCCTTGCAAGCTCGGCGCGGTGCCGTGTGGCGCTTCGGTCATGGCAACCCGCACTCGCCAATTGTCGTCAAAGCCCAGCACCTGCGACTCCGCGCCCGCAATCGACCCGAACATCTGCATAACCAGGTCGGACATCACGTCTCCGTCACGGTTCAGGGTGGGGATAACCAGCGCCTCGCCAGACGTGCCGAGCAGCAGCGCATAGGTGGCATCGATCAACTGGGGATCATAGGGAACAGTGGGGTGGCGCTCGGCTGCCGCATCCAGTTCTTCCTTAAACATGCCCTCGTAGATCGGGCTGACCGTGTATTTGGGGCCGCCGAACACTTTGGCCCCCACCCTGGCCGCGTGCCGGAACGAGTATTCGGCCACGACCCGGCACGTCCGGCGCGAGAGTTTCTCAGTACGGTACGCCTTTTCGTCCAGCCCCTCGCCCTCGCGCCATTCTTTGGCGTTGTAGGCGTCGTCCACAGCCATGCGGACCACCGTGATGGGCGCGTACACGCCGCCGAAGGGTCGCACGGACGGAATGCGCCGCCCGGTGCGCAGGATGACTTCACCGCGAATTTCATCGCGCAGGATGGCGTTCGGGCTGCCCACGTCGCCCTTCGCTTCGGGCGTGATGGTGGCAGCTTTGATGCCCAGGCCGAACTGGTTTAGTGCGGCGGCAGCTTCGTAGACGATCTTGTTTTTCGTATCCCGGCGCTGCGCCAGTGACAGGTCGAAGTACACAAAATCCAGCTCGTAGCGGAGAACGGCAGGACTCAAGACGCGAAGGGCTTCGACGAGCAATTCCTGGCCCGTCTGGTCGCCCTCCAATACAACGATGGTGTGCTTACCCAATGCTATCGTAGTCCTTTCCTGGGACGTGCCAGTTGATAGGCGCAGTAACAGCAGTCAGTCAGGGGCCGTAGACCAGCACGTCGTCGAAGGCCACCTGCACGCCCGGCACGTCGGCTCGCACGCCAACCCCGATCTTGCCGAAGTCAAAACTCTCGTCCAGCAGGCGGGTGCTGGTTTGCTTGTTGTTGCTCAGGCACTGATCACCGTTCCAGGTAGATTTGAGCTTCTGTGGCCCGGCGGGGCACAGGATCAGCGGTTGGTCATTCACGTAGAACTGAAATGAGCTTCCCCTGCCCACGACACGAAGTTGGTTGACCCTGTTCACGCCGATCAGGATGGCGGGCGAGGCATGCCATTCGCTCAGAATATCGGTCTGGCCTTCCTTGCGTCGCTCCACGCGGTAGTAACCATCGCCACGAATCTTGAACATGTAGTAGTTGGCAGGGTCGTGGTAACGGAATAGAACCCCCAGTTCGTTGTAGTCGTCAGGTGCGGCGAGCCGGGTGGCATTAATGCGCACGTCAAAATCGCTGAAATCGTGGTTGAGCACCGAAAAGGCCCCATCGCGGGAGGCATTAATGGCAATCTTCAAACTGCCATCCTCAATCTGTGAGGACATCTGCCCCTGGAACTGCGACCATTCCTCGTTGTAAGCGTCAAAGGTGCTGGCGTACAGCAGTTGGCCCGTACCCGGCCTGGCCGGGCGATCCAGCGCTTTCAGCCCATATAATGCCAGGTTGACCAGCCCCAGGAGCGCAATGATGACAAGCAGAATGATAAACACCCGCGCAAACAGCGAGAGTCTGCGCGGCTCGGCAAAGGTATCCGTCATTGAATGTCACTCACGACGAACCGGCTGAAGGCCACGTCCACACCGCCTTGCTTGCCGGATAGTGCAAAAAGACCGAAACCGCTGGCCCGAAAGTCCTTGATCGTTGTCCGGCCCGTTTGCTGGCCGTTCACGAAAATGCGCAACGAGTGCGCCTTGTCGATGGAGGCGCGCAGTGTGACGATCTTGGTTGGGTCGAGCTTGACCTTTGCGGGCGGCAGTACATCTGTCCAGACGCCAAAATAATAGCGCCCCAGGTAGACGTTGCCCAACCGCGAAACAGCCAGCACCAGCATGTCGTTGTCGGTGCGGTAGCCGATGATCACGCCCACGCGGGCATCGGAACTGCCTTTGCCGAACTTGGCATCGACTTCGATGTTGTACCGTTCCAGCTTGAGGTCGGTGTCGGGCACCGACCACAATGCATAATTGGCGGGCGTGGCGCGCATGTTCAGGCCCGACTGGTCGTAGGTCACGACGGCCTTTTCCAGATCGACCAGCCGCCAGCGATTAGCACGGGTCGAGAAATCATCGTGGAACCAGACACTGGGCGAAGTCGCAGTATCACCGCCCTGCGCCCGGACAATGCCAGGTCTCACCGATAGCACGCTGAACAATACCAGTACACCCACTGCCGCAAGTACCATTACCAGCCGTCGCATAAGTCACACCTTCACTCTCAGGATTTTGTTATTCTAGCAGCTTTTACAATAAGGGTGCATTAGAACTCACTGACGAGTCGTCTCCGCCAGGGTTACGGCGGACAGGCGCACACACTTCGAGGAGCCTCAGCCCGTCTTCTCGACCTGATAGCCGAGCCGCCGCAGCGCCCCGGCAGCCAGATCGCGGAAGCTGGTATTGGCGCTGCGGTAGACGTACAGGTAGGCGTCTACTGCCCCCTCGTGATCGCCCCGGTTTTCGAGGAAAATGCCGAAATAGTAGCGGGCACGCACGTTGGTCGGGTCGAGGACGAGCGCCTTTTCCAGCTCGATGCGGGCTGCATCGAGCTGCCCGGTGGAGAAGAGCGCCCAACCCAGGCTGGCGCGAACGTCGGCGTCGTCCGGGCTGAGTTGGGCTAACCTGCGGATCGCATTCAAGCCCTCGTCCGCCAGGTTGTAATGGGTATCGGCGTAAAACGTCGCCAACAGGGTACGGAACCCGGCGTGGTTGGGCGCTAACGTCACGGCTACGTTGAGCCACAGGGCAGCCTCGTCAAAGCGTCCTTGCATCTGGTAGACCAGCCCGATCTCCGCCGCAATAGCCGGGTTGCGGGGATCAAGCGCCTGCGCCCGAACCAGCGCGGCCAGCGCCTTTTGGGCATTGCCCGCCAGCCGCCAGTGCAGCGCCACCGCATAGTTCACCATCGGGTCGGCGGGTGCGGCGATGAACGCCTTGTCGATCATCGGCCAGCCGTCGCGGGCCTGCTGATCCTGTGCCACGCCGAGGAAGGCCAGCGCTACCGCGTTGCTGGCGTCCTTTTCGATGGCGAGGGTCAGCGCATATTCGGCATAGGGCCACACTTGCAGGCTCATCAGCGCCAGCCCGACCTGAAAAGCCAGCGCTGCGGGCGACTCCGTGCTGTGGGCAATGATTGCAGCCCGGATGGCGGGTGCGGCAGCCCGATATTGCGGGTCGGCAGCGGCACGATCCAGATAGGTCAGCGCCGTCGCCGCATCGGTGGGCGCGATCAGCAGACCCAACTGGTACAGGGAGCGTTCATCCGCCGGGTCGATGGCAATCAGGCGAGAAAGCGAGTCTATCGTTGCAGTCCAGTCACGGTTGTTGAGGTAGTAGTCCACCAGCTTGCGCAGCGTGGCGATGTCATCCCTGGAACCGGACAGCGACGTCTGCCAGAACAGGGCAGCCTGCTCGCGCTCTCCCTGCACCATCAGCACGTCGGCCATTTTGCGCCGCATGTCAGCCGACCAACCATGCAAACTGGCCTGCTGGCCGAGGAGCATGGCTGCCTGGTCGGGCCGGTTGGCCTTGAGCAGCGTGTCGATCAGGCGCGAGAGGATCAAATAATCGCCTGGCTGCGCCGCCAGGGCGGCCCGGTAAGCAGCATCGGCCTGGGCAATCTGCCCTTCGGCCAGCGCTCTATCGCCCCGCAAGACCGCTTCTGGCGCGGCCAGCGCGCGCGGTTCGCTGGCAAGGCCAACGCACAGCGCTGCCACCAGCGCGCGCGCCAGCAATCCCACCCATAAACCGAACTGGCGCACTCAACCGCCCTGATGTTTGTGATCAAGCACTTCCTGAACGATGCGCTCCACCTCAGTCGGTGTGAACGGTTTGATCAGATAGCTGTCCACGCCTTGCAGCTTGCCCATCAACCGGTTGGCCGGGTCGCCATAGGCGGTGATAATGATGATGGCAGGCCGCTTGAAGATGGCTTTGCTCTCTTTGATCGCATCCAGGACGCGCCAGCCCGTCATGTCTGGCAGTCCGATGTCCAGGATCACCAGGTCGGGCTGCACTTCGTCGTAGCGCTTCAGAGCTTGGGTGCCGTGCGTTTCGCAAAAGGCCAGTATCTCCATGCGTTCGAGCGTCGCCTGGATGATCTCGCCCAGTTCTACCGTATCCTCGACGATCAACACACGGGGAACGTGCATGTACGTTTTGTGTGACGACGGCTTGCTGGGTTTCGTCTCGTCACTTGTCTTCGGCGACTGTTCGGTTCCGTCGGTCATCACCTTCTCGATGCTCTCCACCGCGTTCCAGGTAAAGGCATTATAACACGGAGCCGTCCAGGTCAATCAATGGCTGGGCCTGGCCGGTTGGCGCTTATCAGGACGGGATCGACCCGCCAGCGTCAAATAAGCGTAGAGCGCGATCCCCGTCACAATGCCGACGGCGGCATGAACGGCGAACGGTGCATCGGACGGCGAGAACAGACCCTCGATGGTCCCGGCGATAATCAGCAGCGGTATAGCGGCCAGCACGAGCGTTACGGCCCGGCGCGCGGCCAGCACGAGCGCATCACGGCGGGTGTAGCGGCCTGGGTTGAGAAGTGCCCAACCGATTTGCAGCCCTGCGCCGCTGGCAATGAATATGACGCTGAGTTCGATCACGCCATGCCCAAAGATGAACCCTAATAGCGGCTGTCCCATGCCGTAACGCGCTGCCAGGCCCAGCACTGCGCCGAGAATCAGGCCGTTCGTTGCCAACACGTACAGGCTGAACAGACCGAATGCCATCCCACCACCGAATGCCAGGAGCGAAATGCGGATGTTGTTGCTCATGATGTAGGCCGAGGCATAGGGCCGCTCCTCAACGGGAATGTCCGTCCAGGTGTCGTGCTCGGCCAGGGTCTGGCGCGCTGAAGCCAATCCAAGCGCATCCGCCACGTCGGGGTTGGCGTAGGCCAGGCGGTAGCCGACCAGCGCCGGGAGCATAAAGAACAGGAAAGCGGCCAGCGTAAACGGCCACGTTTGCCGGAAGATCTGCGGCAGCGTATGCGTAAAGTAGCGGATCAGCGGTTTGAAGTCGCTAACGTCCTGCTGGTAAATAAAGGTGTGCGTGCGCGTAAGCAGTTGGTTCAAAAAGATCGTGACGCGCTGGCCCTCGTAATCTCGCCGGGCCAACGCCAGATCGGAGGTGACAGCGCGGTACAGCGTGCCCAGCTCGCGCACTTCACTGGCGCTCAGGGAGTCGCGCCCCTTGTGCCTGTCGATCAGCGCTTGCAGCCGTTTCCAGTCCTTTTCCCGAAGTCTGATAAAATCATTGACACTGCTTGTCTGAGCCATGAGGCGAGATTCCTGCTTTGTCTGATCTATCGAACAACCTGCAAATCGATACGCCCGAAAACGTGCTGCTCGACGCCGAGATCGCCGGGTTTGGCACGCGCTGCATTGCGGCGCTGGTAGATTACATCATCATCTTTGCGCTGCTGTTGATCTTCAACTATCTGTTCTCGCCGCTGTTCCGGGACAGCCAGCGCAGTTCGTCGCTGACCGTCGCCATCTTCGTGCTGCTGCAATTTGCGCTCATCACATTCTATCACCTCTTTTTTGAGTTTTTGTGGAACGGGCAAACGCCGGGCAAGCGGCTGCTGGGGCTGCGCGTGACTCAGGCCAACGGGATGCCGCTGACGGCGACGGGCGCAATCATCCGCAACCTGCTGCGGCTTTTCGACTTCTTCCCGTTGTTCTACGCCGTCGGCATGATTTCCCTTTTCGCCACCAGACACACGCAGCGGCTCGGCGACCTGGCCGCCCGTACCATTGTGATCCGTGAGCGCAAGAACGTGACGCTGGAAAACCTGAAGGAAGACTTCACCGTGCAGTATCGCTACATCTCACGTCTGGCGCCGCTGCCACACTATATCCAGATCGACACGCTGAACGGGAATGACCGGCAAGAGGTGGTCAGTTACCTGCGGCGTCGGCAGGAATTGCGCAACGCCGATCACGTGGCCGGGCTGCTGGCGCAGCGGATCGCGGCCCGCATGAACCTGAACGGCGACCTGGATAGCTTGCGGGTCGGGCCGAACGCAGAAATCTTTCTGGAACAGGTGGCGCGCGCCTTCGAGATCGCCGAACACGGGGCATGAATGTGGTGCGCATTGCTCGAAAGTGTCAATGTGATCGGCGGCGGATGCACAGATTCTCATCGGTCTGATAGCGCTGAATCAAGCCTTCGACACGGCGTCGTTTCAAGGATTGGAGCCTTGGAGCGCTGGTCGCCGCCAGACTTTCGTGACGTATCCCTCCGCGCTAAACGTGTCCACAAGCTGATAATGCATATCGTCCATATATCTTGCCAGATTGGGCGGGACGTTCGGCCAGGCCGGATAGAACGTGTGGAATACAACGTCCGGCGCGAGGCGCTGCCAGCGGGCATAGGGGTCTTCGCCGCTGATCCTGCCCGCCGGGTCAACTTCCGCCTGACTGGCATAGAAGTTAGGATAATCGACCAGTCCCCAATAGCTCAAGATATGCCCAACCACCACCTCGGAGGGTTTGGCTAACTCTCGAATGCGGGCCTCAATCTGCGATGGGCCGGACTCCGTGTAATTTGCCAGCGAGGCCCCCGGCCAGGAAACAGCAATGAATTGGCCGCACGTACAGAAGACAAACAGAGCGGAGAGAGCGAGGCCGCTCGCCGATAGGGGCTGTGCCTGAGCCTCAAAACGATCCCGCAGGACTGAGGCAATACTCAATATGACAAACGGCGCGAAGAGGGACAGGTAATACCCTGCACGTGGGACGAATAGCAGGTAGCCGATGGCCGTGAACAACCAGAAAAAGAGTAACCTGAGATCGTCGGGGCGGCGGCGCATGATCAATCCGAGCAGACCTATGGCGAAGAAAAGCAGTTCAGCAGGTGCGACATCGCCATAGACCGTGAGAATGCGGCTTATGGCGGTGCTTTTGGCAGCCGCTGTTAAGAATTCCCGGTTGGATTGTAGATCGGCAAAAAAGGCGGCGGGTTGGGCCAGGACGAGAATGTGAAGGAAGACATAGAGGACGAGACCCCCTAGAATCCCGGCGGCAAAGGCAAGACAATGGCGCGGGACGGTTATTCGCCGTTCCGACCCTGTTCGTAAGGTGTCGTATCCACAGAGGCCCACAATGCCGACGATGTACGCGATCCCCGCTGCGTGAATCTCCAGGCTGAGTACGGCCAGCCAACCACCCACAAGGCCGTACCAGGGACGTTTCTGGCTGCCTTTGTGTACGATCAGCAGGAGAGCACCAATGGCTGGCAGACCGATTTCGGGTCGTACAATGCGCTGCGCCAAGAGAAGCGGGCTGGCGGCTGCCAGCAACGCAGACAAAATGCCGATCTGCCCATCGTACAGCTTCCATCCGGCAAGAGCCATACACATCACCGCGGCGAGATGAACCAGCCAGATAAAGGCTCGCGCTGAGGCAAATGTGACGCCAAAAACCGCCAGCCATCGCGCATAAAGCGTCACCCCGTAGCCCACGCCCGGCGTAATGGGCAACGCCCTGACACCCATTATCTTGTAATACAGGTTGCCGGTTTGCAGCCACGTCACAGCGTAGTTTGTCCAGCCCGCTTCATCGCCGTCGCTGTTTTGACCGGGAATGGCCGGTGCGGACAGCAGTCCGACCAGCACGATCACCAGAAACAGGACGACATAGGGCGTAAAGCGCCTCGGGGATTGAACGGACTCTGGTCGATGTGCCGAAGCCGCGACAATTCCGAAAAACCCCACGTTAAAAACAAAAAACACTTTAATCCACTTCGCGCTGGCGCTGCCGGTGAGCAGCAAGGCAGCAATCATGACCACTGCGAAAAGTAGCGTTCCTGATTGCCAACCAGGTGCGATTCTTTCCAGGCGCGATAGCACCCGTGAAAGTGATGTTTGCAGTGCGTTGAACCGCTGCCGGTCTACGCTCATCCACAGTACAACGCCGGAAAGGGCGATAGCAAGAAGCGCACCCAACGCATAACTTCGTGTGTATCGCCCCAGAACCTCTTGAGGGGGGGTGCTTGCATGTTGCAGGATAATCGCCACCAGGGTGACGTTGACAACGTTCCAGAGGCTGCGGTATAGCGAAGATGAGGAAGGCAGGGCTTTTGTTAGGTGGGCTTGCAACATTAGCTTCGGAAGTGTCCTTCAAAGGGAACAGGCAGCAGTTTGCGGAACATCCCCGATCAGGACCAACTCCACCGCGTATCGCCAGATAGCCCGCAATATACGTTTGCCCATCGGGAATAATTGAAAAATGTAGCAAATATCGTTACATTTCACCATCGGCTTGAGTCTCAATAGCGTGGGTGGAGTACCAACGGTGTAACACTGTGTAACTTCGCCGCTCATCAAGACAAAGTGGCTATGACCGCACCAGCAAAAGGCTTATCGATCATCGTTCCGGTATATAACAGTGAGCAAAGCCTTCCCCTATTGGTGGAGAGCCTGGTTAATACACTGTCTGAAATCGATCAGCCTTATGAAATCGTTCTGATCGATGATGGCAGCAAAGATGGAAGCTGGTCGGTCATTCGCGCTCTGGCACAGCAGCAGCCATCCCTACAGGCCATCACCCTGATGCGCAACTACGGCCAGCACAATGCGCTGCTCTGTGGCATACGTGCGGCCCAATACAACGTCCTCGTGACTATTGACGACGATCTTCAACACCCCCCAGACCAGATTCCGAAACTTATCAACAAGCTGAATGAGGGTTACGATGTGGTCTATGGCGTGCCGGAAAGCCAGCAGCATGGCCTTTTGCGCAACCTGGCATCGTACACCACGAAAAGAATGCTCCAGGCGTCGATGGGGGCGGCGGTAGCACGCAATGTGAGCGCATTTCGGGCCTTCCGAACGGAGCTTCGGAACGCATTTGCCAACTACCGGGGCGCATTTGCCAACCTGGACGTGCTGCTTACCTGGGGAACGACCCGTTTCGCCGCTGTCGTCGTGCGCCATGATGTGCGGCGCATCGGCAAATCCAACTATACCATGACCAAGTTGATCGTCCACGCGGTCAATATGATCACAGGCTACAGTGTACGGCCCCTTCAACTTGCCAGCTATCTTGGTTTTGGCTTCACCCTGTTCGGCATTGGCGTGCTCATCTACGTTGTCGGACGATACATCCTGACCGGTGGTTCCGTTCCGGGCTTTCCCTTTCTGGCGTCCATCATTGCCATCTTCTCTGGCGTGCAACTTTTCGTGCTCGGCATCATGGGCGAATACCTGGCGCGAATGTACTTCCGGCAGATGGATCAACCCGTCTACCTTGTGCGTGAACACATCAATAGTCACGAACCAGACGAATGACCAAACCCAATACTTTGGCGAGCATCCTGGATTGGGATAGCACTCACTTCGGGTTTGTTGTCGCCCGTGTCACGAACGAAGTGCTCGATCCAGCGGAAGCCGGAGAGATTGACGCCTGGGCACATGCTCATCAGGTACGGTGTCTATATTTCCTGTGCCGTGCCGATCAGATCGAGAGTATCCGAACGGCAGAGCAGACCGGGTATCGTCTGGTGGACATTCGCATGACCTATGAGCAAAGTTTGCAAAAAGCGCTGCCACTTCCCGCAGTCTATACAGCCGACATTCGCCCAAGCCGCGCGGATGAAGTGAGCGCCCTGGAAGACATTACCCGTACCTGCCAGTTCGAGACGCGCTTTTCTGTCGATCCGGGTTTTCCACCCGAACGGAGCCGTGAGCTTTACGTCACCTGGGTACGGAAAAGCTGCGAAGGCTATGCCCAGCAAGTCCTCGTAGCGCACCTGAATGGGCAACCGGCAGGTTACATCTCTTGCCACCTTGAGGACGATGAACGCCGGGGCAGTATTGGACTCGTGGCTGTGGCAAGCCAGGTACAGGGACGCGGCATCGGCAAAAAACTCGTGATGAGCGCGCTGCGCTGGTTCCGCGAGCAGAATGCCGAAACGGTCAGCGTCGTCACCCAGGGGCGCAACCTGGCGTCGCAGCGCCTCTATCAAGCCTGTGGCTTCCTGACACGCGCTGTTCATCTCTGGTATCACAAATGGTACGAGGTCGAAACCTTATGAATCATTCAATTCCGTTTAACCGTCCCTGTCTGGCAGGCTCCGAACTGACTTACATCAGCGAGGCGATTGCGGCTGGTCATGCCTCCGGCGATGGCCCGTTTACGAAGCGCTGCCATGC
>JAJPHV010000095.1 GCA_021325095.1 Chloroflexota bacterium
CATTCTCAAGCGGGCGACAACCGGGTGGGACACATCCGTACCAGTCAACGTAGCGCCGCTGCCAGCAGGATCGGCAAGCGCAAGCGTGTGGTAGAAACCCCCGCCTTTAGGTGTGGGGAGTGTCATCTAGCGTGGCACCAGGCACAGCGATTGCAGGCCCGGTGTTGGCGCAGGACAGGCGGTACGCTGCCCGGTGGGGCCGGTCACGCTGAAGCCGCGCGTCCAGAATGTGGTCCTGGCTTTCAGTTGGACGTAGGCGACGACAGTGCAGTCGAAAGGTGGCAGAGAAGGCACAGCCAGTTCCGAAAGCACCAGGCATTGGCCCGGCGCAAGGCGCGATCCGGCCCAGGGAACGTCGCCAGGCGTCGTGTTTTCCAACGGAGCTTGCAGGTCGAAGCGCTGGCCGTTGTTGCCAGCAATCTGCGCCCCGCTCAGGCTCATCCAGCGTTCCGAATCGTTGCGGACTTCCAGGTGATTGGTGCGGTAGCTGAAGGCCAGATAGGAGGTGCGCTCCGGGTCATCACCCTGGGGCAGCGCGATCTCGCAGCGGCTCTGCCCAGCGGCGCAGGTGGCGATCACGTCCTTGTTGCGCTCGATGCGAAAGTCGCTGCCAACCCAGAACTGGCGGGTTTTGGGCACGACGATGGCACGGTTGGCCGGATTGCAGTCCGCGATTGTGGTGCGAGCGGACGCGCTGACCCAGAGCTGGTTGCACTTTTTCGCGGGAAGTGTCTGGCCCCAGTCTGGCGCGTTAAACTGGCGGCTGCCGTCTGCGCTCTGGAAGACAACCCCCGTCAGATCAAGGGGCGCGTCGCTCAAGTTGAACAGCAGCAGACTGTTGTCGGCGACGGCCAGCGCCACGTTGTACACGCGCAGCACCGTGACGTTGACGACGCTGCCCGGCGCAACCTTTGACCCGGCGGCAGGCTCCTGGGCGCTGACCTGGTTCGCCTTCACTTTGGCGTCCGCCGTCCATGCCTGTGCTGTCTCCGTCCCGAACATCAGCTTTGCCAGCCCCGCGACGCGCGCCGCCTGGGGCACCGTCAGCCCGGTCAGGTCGGGTACGCTAACCGCAGCTTCCTGTGTTGCGGCGGCTGTGCCGCCAGCCAGGAACGAAAGCAGCAGGAGAGTGACCAACGGCGTGGCGATTCGACAGGTGAATCGATGTGCAGGCCATACTTTGACGCTGCGCGTTGCAGGCTCGTTCGGAATGACGGTGATGACTTGGTCGAAGACCGCTTGAGATGACATGGCGTGTGTCCCATTCTATAAACAGCCGTCGCCGGTGCGTGATTAGAGGCTTGAAGCGTTCGCTCGCCTCTTGCCACCCACACACTCAATTTTATCCGCTGTACACATCGCTCGCCGTTTCAGGTTGTTTAGAGCGCTGCTCCACCTCCGCCAGGGCCGGGACTGCCAGCGCTTCCCGCCCGTCCATCTCCGCCTCGACATTGCGCAGCGCCGGGATCAGGTAGCCGCCCAGTCCGAGTGTGATGCCCATCAGCGCCGTGCAGACGAACATCAACGCCATGCCGTGACCGCGCCCTGTGCCGACCAGCCAGCCAAAAACGGGGGCCAGCAGACCGCCCGGCTGCATGGCGGGTTCAAAGAAGTGGTCGGCCAGGAGGCCGCCAAGCACCATCCCCAGAGGGGCCATCGTGACCTGGAACGCACCCTTTGCCCCGAACACCCGGCCCTGAATGGCAGGCGGAACTCGCTTCTGCCAGATGGCCCGATCCGCCGCAACGATAAACGGGATGAAGAACGACCCCAGGAACCCGCCCAGCGCCCAGACCGGCACGCTGCGCGCCACTGCCAGCACGAAATCGCCGAGCAGGAACGAAATGGCCGTGAACAGCAGAACGCTGTGAATCTGTCGCCGGGGGCCGCCCCACACGCTGATCGCCAGGCCGCCGATCACGCCGCCGATACCCATTGCGGTCTGGACTGCTGCCAGCGCGAACTCGTCGGTATGGGTGCGGGCCAGGATCAGCGGGGCGAGGATCGAGAACCACGTCAGATAAGCGGCGAAATTGATCAGCACGAAATAGCCGAGCAAGAGCCGTAAACCGCGCTGGCGGGCGATGTAGCGGAAGCCAAAGCTCACCTGCTGCCAGAAACTTTCCGAGTCGTTGTGGTGGCGTTGAGCGGGGCGTGGCACGACGACCAGCAGCAGGGTGGCAACCGAAAAGACGTAAGTCAGGATGTCCATGACCATGAGGCCACTCAGGTGGATGACGGCCAGCAGCGCCCCGGCCAGGAACGGCGCGCAGAACTGCGACGCGGAGGCCGCAAAGGAGCGCATCCCGCTGGCCCGTGCGTATTGATCGGCGGGCACCAACAGCGTCGTCGCCGCGCTAAAGGCAGGCAACTGGAAGGCGTCACACGCGCCCAGCACCGCCTCGGCAATGTATAGATGCCAGATTTGCAGACTGTTGCTCAGGTGCAGCGCCAGCGTCAGGCCGATGGTCAGCCCGGCGCACAGATCGGCCAGCAGCATGATCAGCCGTCGGTCCCGCCGATCCACGATCACACCCGCCACCGGACTGAGCAGGATGTCCAGCACGAACGCCGCAAAGCCAAGCATGGCGACGGTAGTCGCCTTGCCGTCCTTTTCGTAAGCCCACAAAATGTAGGCGAAGCGCATCATCGACGTGCCGACCAGCGACACCAACTGGCCGAACCAGATCAACAGAAACGTCTTTCCCAGACGGAAAAGTCCGACGTGTTTGAGCATGGTTGTCCTCATTGTCCAAACCGGAATCGAAAACGGCTGCGGTCACTGGTGCGCCCGCAGCCGTCCAAGAGCAGCTATTAGTATTGATATTACTCAGACCGGGGCGCAGGTATCCTGGAAGAAGCTGAACGGGCTTCAATCGGCACGAACACGGGGATCAGATGGAGGAAGCGAGTCACGGTTAACCCCTTGAGCACCGGAGCGGGGACACTATAGCATCCTTCGGGCTGGAAGACAATGCCGAATCGGATCGGCACGGCAAGCAGTTGGCCTCTTGACGCGCGGGCCGCCATCTGGTATTATTCAAATATATGAAAAGTTGTTCAAGTATACAGATACGATGTCTCAATATCCCTCCGATCTGGCAGCCGTTGAAATCATCGGCGAGGACATGGCGAGCCGGCTAGCCGACATTTTCGCGGCCCTGGCCGACCCGAACCGGCTGCGGATCATCTCGGCGCTGGCGCATAACAAACTGTGCGTGGGCGATCTGGCAAAGCTGGTGGGCATGACCGAATCCGCCACCTCGCACCAACTGCGCTTGCTGCGAGCACAGCGCATCGTCCGCAGCCGAAAAGCCGGGCGGCAGGTCTTCTATTTTCTGGACGACCAGCACGTCCACGATCTGCTGGATCGGGCCGTCGAGCACGTCCAGCATGAATGAAAGCACGAATAAACACGAGCCAGGCCATGACTACCCAGAAACGACAGCTCATTATCACAGGTATGGACTGCGCGGAGTGCGCCGCTACGCTCGAACGTGGCGTCAGTCGTCTGCCGGGCGTGGAGACGTGCGAGGTCAACTTCGCCGCCGCCCGGATGAACCTGAGCGGCGACGTGCCCATCGAAGCCGTTCACGCGCGCATCCGTGAACTGGGCTACGACGTTGACCTGACCGGAGCAGCAAATTCTGCCCAGATACCTACAGCCAAGCCGCAGGGCGGAATCTTCGGATTCGTCCGCTTCTTGATGCAGCGTCCGAACACCATCGCCGCCGCCATCGGCGCACTGGCGCTGGGTCTGGGTATCGCGGCTCAGGTCGTCCATGCTCCACTGATCGTGGTGGATAGCCTGCTGCTGGCCTCGCTGTTCATCGCCGGGTTCCCGGTGGCCCGTTCCGGGCTGCGCGCCGCCCTGATCAACCGCGACATCAACATCAATCTGCTGATGACCATTGCCGCGACGGGTGCAGTGCTGATCGGCGAATTGGGCGAGGGCGCGGTGACGATGTGCCTGTTTGCCATCGGCGAAGCGCTGGAAGGTTACACCACCGACCAGGCGCGGCGCTCGATTCGGAGCCTGATGCAGTTGACGCCCGCCGAGGCGACGGTGCTGCGGCCCTGCATGGACTGCCAGGGGCACATGGGCCAGGATGGCTACACGGGCGGGCCGTGCCCCTGGTGCGGCTACCACGAGGAGAAAACGCCGCTCGATCAGGTGGCTGTCGGCGACCTGATCCTGGTCAAGAGCGGTGGCCGGATACCCGTCGATGGGCGAGTGCGCCAGGGTGCATCGGGCGTCAACCAGGCCCCGATCACGGGTGAGAGTATGCCTGTCGAGAAGACGGTTGGCGATCCGGTCTACGCGGGCACGATCAACGGCGAGATGGCGCTCGAGATAGAAGTCACGCATCGCGCCGCCGATAGCACCGTCAGCCGCATCATTCACATGGTTGAGGAAGCGCAGGCCCAGAAAGCGCCGGTGCAGGCCCGCGTGGATCGCTTTGCCAGGGTCTATACGCCGCTGGTCGTCCTCATTGCTGCGGTGCTGGCCGTCGCGCCGCCTGTGCTGTTCAACGCGCCCTTCCTGGACGTTGGCGATACGCACGGCTGGCTGTACCGTGCGCTCTCACTGCTGGTCATCGCCTGCCCGTGCGCGCTGGTCATCAGCACGCCGGTCAGCATCATCGGCGCGATCACCAGCGCGGCGCGGCGTGGGGTGCTGGTCAAAGGAGGGGCAGCGCTGGAAACGCTCGGCAAGGTCAAGGCGTTTGCCTTCGACAAAACCGGGACATTGACCCAGGGACGGCCCATCGTGCGCAAAACCGTATCCACCGAGTGCAGGGAAGAGGCCGGGGTGTGCGAGGCGTGCAACAGCCTGCTGGCGCTGGCCGCTTCGGTGGAGCGCCGGGCCGCGCACCCGCTCGCGCAGGCCATTGTCAGCGCGGCGGCGGAACGCGGCGTGCTGGATAGGCTGCCTGCGGCGCACGAAGTCACGACACTGGCGGGCCGGGGCGTACAGGGCCTGGTCAATGGGCAGCCCATCACCGTCGGCAGCCACCGTTTCTTCGACAGCGCTTATCCTCACCAGGAAGCGTTGTGCCAGCAAATCCGGGCTGTCGAAGCACGCGGGCAGACCACGATGCTGGTTCACGACGGGCAGCAGGTGCGTGGATATATCACCGTCGATGATCCGGAACGGGTCAGCAGCCAGGCAACGGTTGCCGCGCTGCGGCAATTACCGGACGTGCAGCACATCGTCATGCTGACGGGCGATAGCCCGGCCACCGCGTCGCACATCGCCCGGATGACGGGCGTGGACAGCGTTGAGGCCAATCTGCTGCCGGAGGACAAGCTGCAAGCGATCCGCAAGCTGGTCGAGACATATGGCACGGTGGCGATGGTCGGAGACGGGATCAACGATACGCCCGCGCTGGCCGCCGCCTCGATTGGCATTGCAATGGGCTGCGCGGGCACGGCCCAGGTGCTTGAAACTGCCGATGTGGCGCTGATGGGCGACGACCTCACGCAGTTACCCTATGTGGTCGCTCTGAGCAAACAAACGCATCGCGTCATCTCCGAGAACATCGGGTTGAGTCTGGGCATCAAAGCTGTGTTCCTGGTCGGCGCGCTGTTTGGCCTGACCGGCCTGTGGATGGCCGTGCTGGCCGACATGGGCACATCGCTGCTGGTGACGTTCAACGGGATGCGGCTGCTCAATTTTCGGCGATAGTTGACCTCACCCCGGGCCCTCTCCAACAGGAGAGGGCCCGGGGTGAGGTTCACTTCCGCTACTTCGCTTCCACGACGGTGACGGGCGCGACTTTGCTCAGACGATCCTTCACCGCTTTGGCGTCGCCCACCGCCACGATCACGAACTGATCCGGATCGAGGTACTGCTGTGCGGCCTTGAGCACGGCGGCCTGATCAACCCCTTCCACCTGCTGGCGATAATCGTTCAGGCTGTCCAGCGGCAGCCCGCGCAGCTTCAAGCCTGCGATCTGGCCGATCAGCTCACCGGACGTTTCCAGCCCCAGCGCAAAGCGCCCGATCAGCCCCGATTTGACGTTGCCCAGTTCGTCGGCGGGTACGGGGTCGGTGCGGATGGTCTTGACCTCGTTCAGAGTAGCCGTCAGCGCCTGATCCGCGATGTCGTTGCGCGTCGCCATGCTGATCCGAAATACACCCAGATCGACGGGCAGGCTGAACGACGACCCGATCCCGTAGGTGAAGCCCTTCTCCTCGCGCACGATGCGGTTCAGGCGGGATGAGAAACTGCCGCCCAGCACCTCGTTCAGCACACGCAAGACCTGACGCACCGGGTCGTTGCCGCGAATGCCGGGCTTGCCCATCACGAACTGTACCTGCGTGCTGCCGGGCCGATCCACCAGGTAGATTTTCATGCCGGACGGGGCAGCCACAGCCGGGAAGCTGGCGGCTGCCGGGCCGCCAGCGGCTCTGGCTTTCAACTGCCCGAAGGTCGCCTCAGCATACTTGAGGGCGTCGTCCTCGGTGATGTCGCCGACGACAATCAAGAACGCTTTGGCCGGATCAAGCTGCTCCTGGTAATACTTCACGACCTCGGCGCGAGTCAGCGCCTTGACGGTCTGCTCTGTGACCAGGTTGCCGTAGGGATGCGCGCCGTACACCAGGCTGCTGAAGGTGCGGTTGGCAATGTCGCCCGCGTTCGACAGCGCAAACTGAAGATCGGTCAGCATCTTCTGCTGGTAGGTCTGCAACTCGTCTTCGGGGAAGGTCGGGTTGAGCGTTACGTCGCCCAGCAGTTCAAAGGCCAGCTTGGTGTTCTCGCTGAGGGTCGAGACGCTGATCGTCAGGCTGTCCTGCCCGGAGCCAGCGCCGATGCTGCCACCGACCTGCTCGATGGTGTCGGCGATCTCTGGCCCGGTGCGCGTCTTCGTGCCGCGCGTCAGCGTGTGTGCCGTCAGGTCGCCCAGCCCGGCCAGATTGGCGGGCACGACGCTGTCGCCGCCGGGCAAGACCAGTTCGGCGTTGAGCAGCGGCAGGTCAGGCCGCGTCACGACGATCACCGACAAGCCGTTGCTCAGTTTTTTCTCGTTGAAGACGGGCAGGGTCACTTTCCCGGCGTCCAGCGGTGGCGGCGGCGTCTTCTGGTCAAGGACGTAGGCGTACTGTTCCGGCTCTTCCGTTGCGCCTGCCGTGGCGAGCGGCGTGGCTTCCCGCGTCGGCTCGGCGGTGGCGGCGTTGGCCTTGCCGGGGACGACGTTGAGCGTGAAGCGCCGATCCGCCGTCAGGTACTGAGAAGCCACACGCTGGATATCTTTGGACGTGACCTTGCTGAAGCTGTCCAGTTCGCCAAAGACGGCCTGCGGGTCGCCAAAGTAGAAATTGGCAGCCTGCACGTTTTCGGCCAGACTCTGGGCGCTTTCCAGCGAGGCGGTGCGCTCGGCCCGAATCTGGTTGATGGCTTTGCTCAACTCTTTGGGGTCTACGCCGTTCTGCACGATCTTCACCAGTTCATCGTCGTAGATCTGGCCGAGTTTGGCGGGCGGCGTGCTGGCGCTTGGGAACAACCCCACGCCGAACAGACTCGGCCCCCGGTTGCTGTCGGTATAGGTGAAGACGTAGGAGGCCAGCCCGGTATCGACCATCAGCTTGGAGAGGCGGCTCGAATCGCCGTTGCCCAGGATGCGTTGCAGCAGTTCCAGGGCCGGAAAATCCGGGTGATTGCGGGGCGGGATGACGTAGGCCATCAACAAGCCGGGCACTTTAGCCTGGCTGTCCTCGATGGTAAGTTGCTGCCCCTTGTAATCTGGCGAGGGTTGGTAGGGCGGCAGTTCGGGCGGCGCTTTCTGCCGGGGAATCTTGCCGAAGAATTTGTCGATCAGGGCGCGTGTCTGGGCGATGTCGATGTCCCCGGCGACGACCAGCGTGGCGTTGTTGGGGACGTAGTACGTGGCGTGGAAGGCGCGCACGTCGGAGACCGTTGCCTGGTTCAGGTCCTCAATCGAACCGATGACGGGCCGCTGGTACGGCGCATAGTCGTAAGGCTTGGAGCCAAGTATCTCGAACGCCTGGCCGTAGGCGGTGTTGCTGACGCGCTGGCGATACTCCTCGATCACCACGTCGCGCTGGTTGTCCAGGTTGACCTGATCGACGTTGAGCGCCGCCATGCGGTCTGCGTCCAGCCAGAGCGCCAGCGGAAGCTGCTGCGCCGGGACAACGTGGTAGTAGCCGGTGTGTTCGATGCTGGTGTAGGCGTTGTTCTCGCCGCCGACGGCTGAACTGAGCCTGTCGAATTCGCCCTTCGGCACGTTAGCCGATCCCTCGAACATCATGTGTTCAAAAAGGTGCGCGAAGCCGCTGCGCCCGGCAGGGTCGTTTGCGCCGCCCACACGATACCAGACATCGACGGCGACGGTGGGCGCGGTATGCTTTTCCGCCAGGATCACCTTCAAGCCGTTGTCCAATTCGTAGGACGTGACTTTGAGTTGCGGCGATGCCTGTGCCCGTACAGTTATAGGATTAGCAGTTGTGGTCAAATTCATCACCAGAATCAGAATCAGGATAAACCCTCGGACGTGCTGAGAAACCATGTCGAACCTCGCCTTTCCGATTCCCAAGCCCGCAACACCATTACAACAGGAAAGGCTGGATATTGTAATCCATTCCTGGGTCAGGGGGCGAGATTATGGGGCGGCCTCAGTCGCGGTGTCGCCCGTAGACGGTGAAGCCGCAGGTGTGGTGTCAAGCGGCTGCGCGTCCTTCGCGCAGCGGAAGCCTATCGACGGATCCACCGTGTCCGGCGGGCGATCCAGCCGAAAGGTCGCCGTGTATTCCGGCGGGCCAGCCGGATCAAGCTGGCTGAAGCCGCCGCCACGCAGCACACGGGTCAACCCGTTGGCCGGGCCAGTCGGGTTCTGCTTGGGGCTGGCCGCGTAATAATCTTTATCGTACCAGTCCGTGACCCATTCCCAGGCGTTGCCCGCCATGTCCTGAACTCCATAATAGCTCTGGCCCGCCGGGTAGCCGCCCACGTCCTTCAGTTCGCCGCTTGTCCAGTTGGCCGGGATGATCCCGTTAACTTTGCTGGTGTTGCCCCAGGGGAAGCGCCAGTTCTGCGGGCCGCGTGCGGCGTGTTCTCATTCGGCTTCAGTGGGCAGCCGCTTCTTCACGTATTCACAGTAAGCTGCCGCATCCAGGTACGTCACGTTCGTCACCGGGCGATTGCCGGTTCCGGGCGGGAAGGCCACGCCGGAGGTTGAGTCGGGTTTCTGCCTGACGTCCACCTTCGTGAAATATAGCTCCAGCCAGATGGCCTCTTTGGTGGGCTTGGCGGGCGTATACAAGCCCGGCGTGAACAACAGCACGTTGACCTGATCCTGTGCCGGATCGACGTACCCGTTTTCTGGCTCCGCTTTGTCGTAACAGCACGTCTGATCCCGCTTCAGGATTTCGTGCTTTGCATCGCGCAGGCCATGAATGAACATGGTGTGGATGCCCAGATCGCTCACCTCGATCTGGCCGTTGAAGTACAGATCGGCAGTCCCCCAGGTGGCAAGCGTGCCGATCATACTCGGATAGAAGGGCGCTTCCTGGCCGGTATCGCCGTGCATTTCGACGTTCGTCGCCACCCCGCCCTGGAAAAACGGCTGGTCGTTGCTGAACGACTTCTGGACGATCTTCCAGTGTCCGGTTTTGGTCACGCCGTCCTGGTAGGTGAGCGTGCCGTCCAACTCGACGCTAAACTCGCCTGTGTCCTGCTCCGCATTCACGTCGTAGTGGGCAGTGCCCTGGAAGGGCGTGACGGTGCTGCCGTCGTAGCTGAAGCGCTGCATGGGGTTCCCGGCGGCAAAGCCGTTGGTGGCGTCGATGATCCAGTTCTTGCTCTCCGGCTTCAGCCAGCCCTGGGGCGGCTCGCGGGCCGTATCCACGACGAAAGTCAGGTACGCCTTGTTCGTCACTTCGGTGCGATCCAGGAAGTAATCGGAGAGGGTTACGTCGTGGATGGGCGCTTCATTGGGCGCGCCCTGGGTGGTTCCCATCTGGAAAGTTCCGCCGGGAATGAAGACCATGCCCTCCGGTGCAGCGGGCGCCACCGTCGCCGGGAGCAGGTTGCCGGGCTGTGGCACGCTCGTGGCCGCGCTGTTGAGCGCCTGCCGAATCTCGTAGACGATCACGGCGATGCCGAGCACCAGCACCAGCGACACGATGAAGCCTGCCGACAGCACCGGATTGCGGGTCATGACCTCGAAGGTCTGCGTCAGGACGGTTGACCCGCGCACCGTGCGCGGGTTGCCCTGCACTGAACCTATCGCCAGCCGGAGCGTCGCCAGATCGGGCGTTTCCAGGTCGGCGCTGCCTGTGCCAGCGGTCAGGTCGTCGAGCATGGCCTGGGCCGACTGGTAGCGCCTGGCCGGGTCTTTTTCCAGCGCCCGCAGAATGACCCTCTCGATCTCCGGCGGCAGCGACGGCACAAGCTCGGAGGGCGGCCTGGGTGTGGCCTCAAGCTGCTGGCGGATGACCTGCACGTAGGACGTACCCTTGAAGGGCGTCTGGCCCGTGACCATTTCGTAGAGCATGACGCCCAGCGCGTAGATGTCGCCCGTCGGCTGGACGGCCTTGCCGTCGAGCAGTTCCGGGGCCAGGTAGAGCGGCGTGCCGGACGCCATGCCCTGCGCCGTCAGGCGTTCGCTGCCGCCGGGCCGCGCCAGCCCAAAGTCCATGAGCACGGCGCGGAAGCCCTCCGCGATCAGCACGTTACTGGGCTTAATGTCGCGGTGGATCACACCATGAGAATGGGCATACTCAACAGCCTTGAGCACCTGGGTAAAGACGTGCAGCGCCACCTCAACCGGCATCCCGTCCGGGTGCTTGCGGATCAGGCTGTGGAGCGTCGGGCCGTTGATCAGCTCCATGACCATAAAGAAGACCTGACCCTCGGCGTGAAAATCGAACACGTGAATGATGTTCGGGTGGTTGAGTGCGGCGACAGCCTGCCCTTCCTGGCGCAACTGGACGATGGCCTCGTCGGACTCGAGTAAGTTGGGGTGCAGCACCTTGATGGCAACTTCACGGTTCAGATCGGGGTCGTGGGCGCGGTAGACTTCGGCAGAACCGCCGCGCCCGATGACCGCCCGGATTTCGTATTTGCCGAGCTTTTGACCTGGCGACAGATACGAGAGTGGCGATTTGGGGTCAGTCATGTCCGGCATTGAACGTCATTCCACACTTCAAGCAGAAACGATCTGGTGTGCAACCAGCCAGGTCACCGCTTCACAAACTGCCTGTAGCGAACTGTAGCGGGGTTGGTAGCCAAGCAAGCGCTGCGCCTTTGCGATGCTGCAATTCGGGCTGTGCGCAATGTGATCCCAGGTAGCGGAGGCTTCCTGCTCGGAGACAGTGGTGCGCCACTGTTCCCAGGGCAGATAGCACAGTCGGGCGGGCTGGCCGAACCAGGCCGCCATCGATTCGGCATAGCCGCGCAGCGAGAGCGCCGCCGGAGAAACCACGTGGAAACTTTCGCCGATGGCGTTGCTCCGGTTGGCAATAGCCTGCATGAAAGCCTGGGCCACGTCGTCGGCGTGGACGTGGTGAACGGTTTCCATGCCCAGGTTGGGCAGCGTCAATTCCTGGCCCTGCGCCAGCGTCGTAAAGACCGCCGGGTTGAAATGCCCCGCCGGGTTGAGCGGCTCCCAACCCGGCCCGACGATGTGCCCCGGATGCAGGAGCGTGGCCGGGAATCCCCGGCGACGAGCCTCGTCCAGCAGGTAGCTTTCGATCTGGGCTTTCTGGATGCCATAGTCGCCGAAGGGGCGGCGCGGCTGTTCTTCGGTGGTCGGCACTTCCACGCTTGGCCCGTGAATCCAGATCGTGCCGCAATGCAGGAAATGTTGGATGTGGCCGCGCAGCGCCTCCACCAGCTGCCGCGCGCTGTCCAGGGTAAAGCAAATCATGTCGATCACTACGTCGGGCTGCAAGGCGCGGATCTGTTCGCCGAACGTGCCTGCCGCTTCCTCCGCCGCCCGATCCAGCGTCACCTGCCGCACGGCCTTCCAGGCCGCGTGCGGGGTATAGGGCGCTCGCTGCTGGCGGCTGACGTTGATCACCTCGAACCCGGACGCGACCAGACGCGGAACCAGGTACGTCCCGACGTGCCCGCTCCCTCCAATAATCACGGCGCGCATATTCACCTCATTGATTGCCAGATGCTCATTTCAAAGATTGCGTTAATTCTAGTCGGTTTTTCGATTCAGGATTCAAGTTCTGGCTATAATCGCTGTTTTGTCGCGCCGTTTTATCTCGCCATGCCAATCGGGGAAACAAGGTGAAGTCTCGCATTGCCCAATATCTCTGGCTCATTTGCCTCGCCAGTGCAGCGCTCAGTCTCGCATCGCCAATTTATGCTCAAACTGGAACGGCGACTCCGCCGCCAACCAACACGCCGCGCGCCACCCGGACGCTTGTACCGACTGTCACGCAGACGCCGACACCCGCGCCCGTTGCCATGGCGGGGCGGCTGTGTGAAACGTGCAGCCGCATCCGGCTGCGGGCCACGCCGGGCACGGCGGGCGAGGTGTTGGGGTTTCTGGACAGCGCCGCCCGGCTCACGATCCGGGGCCGCAGCGCCGACAGCGCCTGGCTGGAAGTGCAAGTCAGCGAGAGCGATACGGATACGGTGGGCTGGGTGGCGGCGCAGTACGTCCGGCTGGCGAATGGGCAGGCGCTGGACGAGGCCACCTTGAACAGCCTGCCGATCCGGGGCGTGGCGGTGGAGGCCCCACCCACCCCCACCTCGGACGTGAACGGCGGCAACGGCATCCCTGGCTGGCTGTCCGGCATCACGGCCCACACGCGCGAGATATTCCTGAAAGGCAAAAGCTTGGGCAACCGGCCCAACGTCTTTTCGCGGGTGGGGGACAGCATCAGCGCCTCGGCCTACTTCCTGACGCCGATTGGTCGGGGCCAGTACAACCTGGGCGCCTACGGCTACCTGAGCGGCGTCATCGAATATTTCTCGCAGGCCAATGCCCGCGTCGGCAATTCGTTTGTCAACCCGCCGCTGGCCGCGCGGGATGGCTGGTCGGCCTTCAACGTGCTGCAAACGCGCACCACCCCCGACCCGATCTGTGGTTTAGAGCCCTACCTGATCTGTGAGTACAATCTGGTCAAGCCGTCGGTGGCGCTGATCATGTTCGGCACGAATGACTCCGGCAGCGGCGTGCCTGAGCAATTTGAGGGCAACCTGCGCCAGATCGTGCAAATCTCCATCGATCACGGCGTCATCCCGGTCTTGAGCACCATGCCGCCCCGGCCCGTCAATGCCGATCAGATTGCGCGCGTCACGACCTTCAACAACGTGATCCGCACTGTCGCGCAGCAGTATGGCGTTCCCTTGTGGGACTACTTCGCCGTGATGGACAAAGCGCCCAACAGCGGCCTCGGCCCGGACAACCTGCACCCCTCGATTCCGCCGGGCGGTGCGACGGCGTACTTTACCCCGGAGAACCTGCAATACGGTTACACTATCCGCAACCTGATGGCGCTACAGGTGCTCGACGTGCTGTGGCGGCAGGTGCTGTCGCAGTAGGTGGGTTGACCTCACCCCCGGCCCCTCTCCAACTGGAGAGGGGAGATAATGCACCAACGCAGCGCCAACCGGTTCCTCCTCTCTGCGAAGTGGAGAGGAAGTCAGGGGTGAGACCAACGATGTTGCTATGATGGTGCATCGAGTCTGGTAGAGAAAGGAATACTCTGATTCCCCCTCCCTTTTTCCTGGCGTTCGAGCTGGTCATCTACGGGCTGTTCGCGGCCTGTCTGCGGCACGCAGCACGGCAAGGCCGCTACCGTGTCCTGGAACTGGTCTTCGCCGGGTTGTACGGCGTCGTGCTGGAATGGCTGACCATCAAGCAGTTGGAGGCGTATCACTACGGCCAGTTCCTGGTCATGATCGACGGCGCGCCGCTCGCCATTGGCCTGGGTTGGGCGGTCATCATCTACAGCAGCATGGAGTTCTCCGAGCGGATCGAACTGCCCGATTCGGCGCGCGCCATCCTGGATGCGCTGCTGGCGCTCAACATCGACATGGCACTGGACGCCGTCGCCATCCGCCTGGGGATGTGGACGTGGAGCAACGTCGGCCCGGACCAGCAGTGGTTCGGCGTGCCCTGGGTCAATTTCTGGGCGTGGTTCATCGTCGTCTGGTCGTATTCGGGCTTCGTGCGGGCGCTGCGCGATTGGCGCGGATACCGGGTACGCGGCTGGCTGTACGTGCCGCTGGCCGTGCTGTTTTCGCTGGTCTTCCTGCTGGCAACCAGCGAACTGTACCGCTCGTTGATCAACAGCCTGGGCAATGGCGCACTCGGCCCACTCATCCTGATCGGGGGCAGCATCGTGTTGATCCTGGGCGGACAGCCGCGCGTGCTGCACAGCGGCCCGCCGGAAGGGCTGATCGTCGCCATTCCAGTGATCTTTCACGCGATGGCAGCGATTGCGGGCTTCCGGTACGGCATTTACGCGCAGGTTCCCGCCCTGGCTGCCGTCGGCATCGCCATGTCGGTCATCGGCCTGGCCGTGCATCTGTGGCCCTGGTGGGGTGCGCTGTACAGACCTCGCCCGGAAGCGGTTGGCAAGGACGCGCCCTGACAGAACAACGCAGGTAACAATGAGCGTTGTCTGAGCGTCAAAATAGCATACACTGAACGTCAGATTCCGGTGACGCAGATATGTTATGCTGGTAGGGTGAGTGTTCAAAGGGGTGTATTGTATGCAGCGATTGAGTCCACCACCGGGCGTGTCCAACGCCAGACCGCAGCCCCGCCCACGCCAGCAGATTCCACCTTATGTGATCGTCACGGCAATAGCGGGCGGGCTGATGGCGGCGTTTTTCCTGACGTTGATCGTCGCCGCGCTGCTCGTCGTGGGCGGCGTCTATGCGTCGAGCAATATCCTGCCGAATGTGACCGTGCACGGCACAGCCATCAAGGACGTCGAGGTCGGCGGTCTATCAGTCCAGGATGCGACGGTACGCCTCCAAAGCGTGACGGTGGATCGCAAGATCACACTGCGTGACGGATCGCGCACGTGGGAAGTATCAAGCAGCGACCTGGGCATCAGCGTGGACAGCGCGGCGACGGCCAGCAAAGCAGCCCTGGCAGGCCGCGAGGATGGCAATCTGTTCACCGGACTCAGTGCGATGATCGGGGGTACGCAGGTGACGCCCGTCTACACGATTGACCTGGCGAAGGCGCAGTCCACCTTGAATGCCATGACATCGAAGATCAACGTGCAGCCGGACACGACCAACGTCAAAGCGCAGGGTCGCAACCTCAACATCGGCGCGACGCTGGACGCACTGCCGCCTGACCTGAACACGCTGATCGACAGCGGTACGATGAACCTGGTCATGGATATTGTCGAGGGGCCGCGCACCCAGTACACCGTGCAGCGCGGCGAAGAACTGGGCCTGATCGCCAAGAAATTCAACGTGCCGATCAGCGACATTATGGCGCTGAACAACATCACCGACCCGAATCTGATCTATCCCGGACAGGTGCTCATCATCCCCGCAGCGGGCGTGTGGGTTCCCACCGAAAAGGATGCGCCGCCTGCTCCGTTGGCGACAGGCAAAGCCATTGTGGTCAACCTGAAGACGCAGCGCATCTTCGCCTACCAGGACGGCCACCTGGTTCACTCGGCGCTGATGTCCAGCGGCAACCCTGGTACGGAAACGGTGCAGGGCGACTACAAAATCTACGTGAAGTACACCTCGACGCGCATGACCGGGCCGGGCTACGACATCCCGGATGTGCCCTGGACGATGTACTTCTACAAGGGTTATGGCATTCACGGCGCGTACTGGCACAACAACTTTGGGCGCACGATGAGTCACGGCTGCGTCAACCTGGACACCAACGAGGCCAAGTGGTTCTTTGACTTTGCGCCCGTTGGGACGCTGGTGCGCGTGATCCCGGCGTAGACGGTTGGCCTCGCCCCCTGACCTCCTCTCCGCTGCGCAGAGAGGGGCAACCGGTTGGAACTGCACGTGCATATTCTCCCCTCTCCACTCTGGTGGAGGGGGGCTGGGGGTCAGGCAAATCCTCTCAACGTTTCCCACAAATATCAGGCTTGGGGATGCTGTCCGGTGCGGTTGACCGGCGTTCCAGTAAGATGACGCCGTTTTCGTAGAACCGAGTGAGGTACTCGCCGGACTGGAGCCTGCTGCAAACGTAATCTTCGCCGTTGAGCATGAAGCGCTGATCAGCCAGATCGAGCAGCACATAGCGGCAGCCGGGCGGGTCGTATTGATCGGGCAAGTAGATTTCGACGCGATCACTGTAGTGCGCGGCAATGTTATTGGCCGCCACCAGACAGCCCTCCGGCGGAATCAGCGTTCTGGCCTTTTCCAGCGCGGCCACGCTGGCCCCTGGTTCCCACCCGTAGATGGGCGTGTAGGGTTCGCGCGGAACATATAAGAACGGGTTGTAAAGGACAAAGCTGACCAGCGTCAGGGCCGTCGCCATAATCAAAACCAGGCGTTCCGCGAAAGTGTTGCGGAAGCGGAGGTGCAGGCGCCGAAACAGCATCGTGAGCCGGCGTTGTGCCCGGTCAAGCGCATAGATCGCGGCGATCATCAGGAACGGCACGACGGGCAGCATGTACTGGTGGAAGATGCCACTCTGATTCAAACTCGACGACAGCAGCGCCAGCGCCAGGCTCGGCGCGCCGAGGATAGCGATTTCCGGGTAGAGCAGTGGCAAGAACGCCAGCGGAGCCAGCAGTTGTACCAGAAAACGCAGCTTAACCGCCGTATCTGGCCCGGTGACGAAAGCGATCTTGGCGGCGAGGTCGCCTTTGAACAGCCAGTCGTAGCGCTTGAGCGACCAGCCCTGAATGGGAACGGGCGAGGCGGCCTGCGCACTCGGAAGGATCACGAAGGCCGACAGCAGGAACCAGGCCAGGCCAAGCGCGGCCCAGGCCAACCCGATCCGCCAGCGCTGGCCCCGGATCGCCACGTACAGCCCGAACATCATCACGATCAGGCCCATTTCCTCTTTGCAGCCCAGGGCCAGCAGCAAGCAAACGGACATCAGCCCATCGTGCTGGGTCTCGAACAGGTCGAAGGCCAGCAGCAGCAGCACCGGCACAAAGGCCAGCGGGTGAAAATCGAATTTGTTGGCCCAATGAAGGACTGGATAGAGCAGGTACAACAGGGCGAACAGGGCTGCCACAGACGGGCGACCCGTGCGGCGCGCCGCGATGCGATAGGTCGGCCACGCGCCAAGCGCCAGCGCCGCCGTCTGGATAATCAGCAGCCAGCGCACGTCGGGCAGGATCAGCTTGATGGGCGCGAGCAGGATCAGGATCGGCTCGACGTGCGACATCCAATTGTTGCCGGTTGGGCCAGCGAACAGGCTGAGTTGCATGAAGCGGCCATGCGCGGTGTTCCACAGTACCTGGTCATTAAAGGCCAGGTCCCAGGCCGTAGAGTTATACCGATCATGGCGACCAATCGTGAAGATGCTGAAGACGACGACGTAGATGGCGATGCAGGCGATCACAAAACGAGCGCTGCGCGGGTTGGGCAATGTCGACTCCGGTCAGGCGTATGGAGGGAAGGTCGCCTGGATTCTAGCGTCTGTCTTTGCAGCCGCAAATGACGACGATGCCCCCGCTATCCCGCAGAAAGCCAACCGAGCGCCCAATTCGATCCGAAGCATCCAATGCCCAGGAGCCGAGCTTGTTCCCTAGCAAATTGATCAAATGGGGAGGGACAAATACGGTGGTATAAGTGTCGATCCGCATCCCGTTACCGCGAAACCATTCCTGGAAGTCAGCGTCTGCCATCAGGGCCTGCGGCCCTGCTTCCTCATGCCAGATGGGTATGAGCTTTTGCAGCAGGTCGAAAGCAGACCTGAAGATGGTGGGGTTGTTCTCGACGCCAAAATAGGAGCCTCCAGGTTTGAGCAAGCGCGTTATTTCCTGACAAGCTCGGCTCGGATCAGGCAGGTGATGGAGGACACCATACACGAGGATGTAGTCAACCGATTCGTCCACCAGTGGAAACCGGATGGCATCCGCCACAAAAAATGTAATTTTGGCCCTGTAGTTGCCGCTCCGGTAGCGGTTAATGGCCTGTCGCACGAGACGCTTTGAAATATCAAAAGCCACAATATTGAGCGGCAAATCGGCCAGTTGGAACGTGCTCCTGCCTTGTGCGCAGCCGACATCCAACAGCCAGGTGTTAGCCTCGATGATTGGCCGCCAGGAGTCGAAAGTTTTGGTATCGAAGGCACGCCAGAAAGGCATCCGCTCGTATTCAAGGTAGGTTTGCCCGCGATTTTCGGCGTACCAATCGAAATGCGCCTGCTGCTTGGCCTGTAGTTCATTCAGTGTCGATTTGGCCTGGCCTTCGTCCTTGCGCAGGCCCAGGGCCGTCAGGCGATCCGCATAGCACGCCCAGAAGCGTTGTCGATCATCCCAATAGACCAGTTCGCCGGCCAGTAGCTCAAGCAAGCCATCTTCGACAGGATACCAGTGCTGGCAGTTCTGACACCAGACGACGCCATTGAGAATCTCAGCGTTCAGCCCCTCATCAAAAACAGAGTGAGTGAGATCGGCAGCACTACAGGCCGGACAGCGCAGAAGGTTAAGCGTTTCCTGGTTCATGTAAGGATCGTTTCCCTGGATGGTGGATAGGTGACGACGATGTTGAAGGCTCGCCACACGAGGCGTGCAGCGAGCAACGGAGGGATATTAGCGGCACTGAACCAGACTAATAGAACAGGCCCCAGTCCTGGCCTGCGCCCTCTTCCATCATGGACGGGTCCCACATTTCCAGGCCCAACTCGATGGTCGTCGGAACGCCCGTCACTTCCTGCACGGTGCGGCGGGTTTGCTCCATAAGCTGCGGCCCGTATGGGCAGAACGGCGTGGTCAGGATCATGACAATGTGCGATCTATCGGGCTGCAAATCCAGTTCGCGGATCAGGCCCAGCATGATCACGTCCATCCCGATTTCGGGATCGACCACCTGACGCAGCGCGTCGCGTACCTCTTCCTCTTTTGACGCAGTTGGAGTCGTTTCCGACATGAGTCTCTCCTCAGGATAGAAACTATGAACCCGCCGAGACTTGCGAATCGTCTACGACGCTGAACGTACAAGAACGATCCCCATGCAAAACGCAGGACGTTTGCTGCACGTCCCGACCCAGGATGGAGCGGATAATGGTATGATCGATCCGGCACACTTCAGGATGTTTCTGGCCGATATACACGTAGGGACAGTTTAGCTCGGTCAGGACGGTGTTGCCATCGATGCGCTGCACCGCCGCCATGAAGCCTTCGGCTCCCAGGATGTCCACCAGGCGCTGCAAGCGCTGTTCCAGCGTGCCGCCCGGCTGTTTGCCGCCATACTGCGCCGCAACGTGCGCCGCCATGTTGTCGATGATCTGCTCGATCTGCTCCGGGGACAGCGTGGCCTTCATTTCGTCCAGGAGCCGCCCCACCAGCATGTGATAGTTGTTGGGGAAGTAGCGCTGCGCCTCCTGGGTCAGCCTATAGACGTGGCGCGGCCTGCCCACCGATTGGCGCTCGACCTCGACCCTGACCAGCCCCTCGCCCTGCAAACTGTTGAGGTGGTGGCGAATCGAGATCGGCGTCAGGTTCAGGGCCTGGGCCAGCGAAGCCACCGTCGCCTGCCGTTGGATTTTGATCGCTTCTAGAACTGCCAGACGTGTATCTTGCACGGAAACACCCTCAACCTTTGCACGAATCGTAGCACGGCGCGGCACAATTGTCAATATTTCTTATTTTTATCTACTTTATTGACACTTCGCAGCCCGCGTGTTATACTCTCGTTACTTGTGAAGAAAAGTGCATCATTCCCAGGCCCGATCCTGGCGATTTTGAGAGAGGAAAACCCGCTCAATGTCCGCTGTGTTGGAAATCCGCAATCTGCATGTCAGCATCAACGAGAAGCCCATTTTGAAGGGTGTGAACCTGACCGTGAAGCAGGGCGAAATCCATGCCCTGATGGGGCGCAACGGTTCCGGCAAAAGTACCCTGGCCTACGCGCTGATGGGCCACCCGGCCTACAAGGTGGACGCCGGGCAGATCATCTTCGACGGTAAGGACGTGCTCGACATGGAACCCGACGAGCGCAGCCGCGCCGGGCTGTTCCTGGCCTTCCAGTACCCGGTGGCCGTCCCTGGCGTCACCGTCGCCAACTTCCTGCGCGCGGCCATCAACGCCCGCCGCAAGGAACAGAACCCGGAAGACAAGGGCATCCCCATCCCGGAATTCCGCAAGCTGCTGACCACGAAGATGAACGATCTTCACATCGATCCGAGCTTTGCGGGACGCTACCTGAACGAAGGCTTCTCTGGCGGTGAAAAGAAACGCGCGGAAATCCTGCAACTGGCGACGCTTGAGCCAAAGATCGCCATCCTGGACGAAACCGATTCGGGGTTGGACATCGACGCGCTGCGCGTGGTTGCCAATGGGGTCAACTCGCTGATCGGCCCGAACCTGGGCGTGCTGGTCATCACCCACTACGAGCAGTTCTTGAACTACATTAAGCCCGAATTCGTCCACGTCATGTTCGAGGGGCAGATCGTGGAAGAAGGCGGCTTTGAGCTGGCCGAGAAAATCCAGAAGCAGGGCTACGATTGGGTTGCCGAAAAGTACGCCACAGCCTGAGTGGGAGAGAAGGATAGAGCACAATGACCGATCAGAATAGGCAGCTTGCCGAAATCAAGGAAAACTACGGGGAAAAATACGGCTTCACCGTTCCCGATACCAATTACGCCTTCAAGAGCCGCAAAGGGCTTGACCGCGAAGTCGTGGCTCAGATCTCGGAGATGAAGAACGAACCCCAGTGGATGCGCGATTTCCGCCTGCGCGCGCTGGAAATCTTCGAGAAGAAGCCCATGCCCACCTGGGGCGGCGACCTGAGCGGAATCAACTTCGACGACATCTACTACTATGTCAAGGCCACGACGGGCAACGAGAGGTCGTGGGATGAAGTGCCCGCCGACATCAAGTACACCTTTGACCGTCTGGGCATCCCGGAAGCCGAACAGAAGTTCCTGGCCGGCGCGGGCGCGCAGTTTGAGTCCGAGGTCGTCTATCACTCCATCCGCAAGGATTTGGAGGCGAAGGGCGTCATCTTCACAGATACCGATTCGGCCCTGCGCGATTACCCCGATCTGTTCAAGGAATACTTCGGCACGATCATCCCGCCGACGGACAACAAGTTTGCGGCGCTGAACAGCGCGGTGTGGTCGGGCGGCTCGTTCATCTACGTGCCGAAGGGCGTCCACGTGGAAATGCCGCTGCAAGCCTATTTCCGCATCAACACGCGGAACATGGGCCAGTTCGAGCGCACCTTGATCATCGTGGACGAGGGCGCGTTTGTGCATTATGTCGAGGGGTGTACAGCGCCAATTTATAGTTCTGACAGTCTCCACAGCGCCGTCGTGGAGATCATCGTCAAGCCCGGTGCGCGTGCACGCTACACGACGATCCAGAACTGGAGTCCGAACGTCTATAATCTCGTCACCAAGCGCGCCGTTGCCTATGAAAACGCGACGATGGAATGGGTCGATGCGAACATCGGCTGTCTGGCAGAAGGCTCGACGGTCACAACTCCGGACGGGATCAAGACGATTGAGTCGCTGGAGGTTGGCGATCAGGTATTGTCCTATGACGAGAAAACCGGGCAACTGTGCTTCCGAAGCGTCGTTGCCAAGCGGTTCTCCGGCTACCAGCCCGTGCATACGGTGTCGGTTGGTGAGCGCAAACTGCGTGTGACGGCTAACCATCCTTTCTTTTCATACATCTATGATCCAGAAGCGCCGCGCAAGTTGGGGCGGTACAAGCTGGCCTATGTGCGGGCAGACCACCTGACCGAAGCGATCATCCCGCGCACCTCCATCGAGTACGGCCAACCACATCAGCTTCAAATGCCGAGTCTGGTGACTGAGTTTGACTCGTTGAACCAGTATGCGGATGGCCTGAAAATGACCCGAACGCACATGTCGCGGATGGCCTCGCCAGAATACACGACAGATGAAATCATGTGGCTGTTCGGCTACTGGCTGGGCGACGGCAATATCGAGTTCAAACCCGGCAAGACGGAAGGCGTGACCCGATTCGCCAAAGTTGGCTTTTCCACACCTCGGACAGATCGGGCGCGTGGGCGGCTGATGGAGACGATGACGGCGCTGATTGACGCCGAACCGACAGAACGCCCGGATGGCGTTCACCTGGCCTGGAACAGCAAAGAGCTGGCCGAATTCTTCCGGGCCAACGGGTTTGAAGGCGGCGCTCGTCACAAGCGTGTTCCAGCCTGGGTGTGGTCTGTGCCTGAGTCGCAGCGGTTGGCGTTCATCGCGGGTTACATTGACGCCGATGGAATGGTTCATGACAAGCGCCGTTTCTCCATGAAATCCGCCAATCGTGGGCTGCTTGAGGATATAGCTTCGCTGTTGGTGACTCTCGGCATTACGCCGCGCCTTTACACGGAGTTCAGCCAACCGAAGGAAGTTGTCATCCTCGGAAATGAATGCACGGCTCACGGCTCGTATCGATTGGAATTCCCGATTGACGAACGGTTCTTCGAGCACATCAGCCCGGTACTGCGCGAACGCGCCGCAAATGTCGAACCTTCCAAGTTCGAATACAACCGCACTGTGGGTCGGTCTACAATTGAACTCAGCGATAACGTGGAGATCGCCAACGTCGAGGTCTCTAAACCGACGGTAGAAGGCGTTCCAACCTGGGACATCGAAGTCGAGGGTACGGGCAACTTCGTTTCTCAGGGCTTCATCGTCCATAACTCCAAGCTGACGATGAAGTACCCCTCCGTCTATTTAATGGGCGAGGGCGCGCACGGCGAAGTGCTGTCGGTAGCCTTCGCGGGCAAGGGCCAGCACCAGGACGCAGGCGGCAAGGTTGTACACGGCGCGCCGAATACGTCCAGCCAGATCATCAGCAAGTCGATCAGTATGCACGGCGGGCGGGCCAGCTATCGCGGTCTGTTGAAGGTCTACGAAGGCGCGTACAACTCGAGATCCAACGTGGTCTGCGACGCGCTGCTGATGGACGAGGCCAGCCGCACCGACACCTACCCGTCGATTGAGATCGACGAGCAGGACGTGACCGTCGGCCACGAGGCATCGGTCAGCAAGGTCAGCGAGGAGCAGTTGTTCTACCTGATGTCGCGCGGCATCAACGAGGACGCTGCCAACGCCATGATCGTCAGCGGCTTCATCGAGCCAATTGCGAAGGAACTGCCCCCCGAATACAGCATCGAACTGTACCGTCTGGTGCAGTTGCAGATGGAAGGCTCGGTCGGGTAAGGAACTTGCCTCACCCCCCGCCCCCGCTCCACAGGGTGGAGAGGGGCGAAATGCACAATAACAGTGCCTACCATTTCCCCCTCTCTGCGCAGCGGAGAGGGGGCCAGGGGGTGACGCAAACCTATGATCTAACAGAATTACCAATACGGAGAGTATGAATCTGTGGTAACCCGTCGTCGTGTTGGACAAGCCAAACTTGATGCGCCGGCGCTGACTCAGGCCGATGTGGAAGCCTTGAGCGCTGCCAAAAACGAACCGAAATGGCTGCTGGAATCGCGCCTGGCGGCCTGGGAACTGTACGCCGATATGCCCATGCCCTCGCTGCAAGCTGAGGAATGGCGGCGCACCGACTATACGACTATCCGTTGGGAGCAGGCCGGGTCGCTGGTCGTACCCAATGGCGGCAGTTTTGAGTCGATCCCGGCGGAGAATCGCGCGCCGCTGATCGGCAACGAGCAGGGCGGCCTGGTCGCCGCTGTTGACGGCCAGATGGTCCACAACGAACTGAACGAGACGTTCCGCAAACAAGGCATCATCTTCACCGACCTGGACACGGCCATCCGCGAGCACGAAGACCTGGTGCGGCCCAACCTGATGACGAAGGCTGTCACGCCCGGCGAAGGCAAGTTCGCGGCCCTGCACGCGGCGCTCTGGACGCACGGTGTTTTCCTGTACGTGCCACGTGGCCGGATGGTGGAACTGCCCTTGCACAGCGTGTTCTACAACACGCAGCCTGGGATGACGCTCGGCCACATTCTGGTCGTTGCCGAAGAGGGCGCGAACGTCACCTATCTACATGAATACCTTTCGGCCACCGACGTCACTCAACACGCCGCTTACGTCGGCGCGACGGAACTGCTGCTTGGCACGGGAGCCAATGTCCGGTACATCTCGCTGCAAGACTGGGGCCGCAACGTCTACGACTTCCGGCACGAGCGCGCGCGCGTCGGGCGCGACAGCCAGCTTGACTGGATTCTAGGCACGATGGGCAGCCGCCTGACCAAAGACTTCACCGAGATCGAACTGGACGGCGAAGGCAGTTGGACGCGCATGTCTGGCCTGTACTTCGCAGATACGAACCAACTGATCGACCACGACACGCAGCAGAACCACAACGCGCCCCACACGACCAGCGACCTGCTGTTCAAGGGCGCGTTGAAGGACGAGGCGCGCAGCGTGTGGCAGGGCATGATCAAGGTGCTGCCCAACGCCCAGCAAACCGACGGCTTCCAGGCCAACCGCAACCTGGTCTTGAGCAAGGATGCGCGTGCCGACAGCATCCCCGGCCTGGAAATCGAAGCCAACGACGTGCGCTGCACGCACGCGGCCACCGTCGGCAAGCTCGAAGAGGAGCCGATCTTCTACCTGATGAGTCGCGGTATCACCCGCGCCGACGCCGAGCGGCTGCTGGTGCTTGGCTTCTTCGACCCGATCATGGAGCGCATCCCGTTCGAGGAAGTGCGGGCACGGCTTGGCGCGCATATCGAGCAGAAGTTGGCAGGCGTGGCCGAGGCCGTGCAGTAGTTTCGGCATTCCTCCCCTCTCCCGTTGGGGAGGGGCCGGGGGTGAGGTCAAGTATGAACTGTTCAACCTGCATCTGTCGTTGTTGTCCGTTCTGAGTTCACTCAGCCACGCTTGAGTCGATATTGCGTGATCACTCTCCCCGGTAAACCGGGGAGCTTCTCAGGCTACGCTCGCCCCAACGGGCCACGTTAACGCCTGACCGCCCGAACCGGGCGGACTGAACGCCAATTTC
>JAJPHV010000033.1 GCA_021325095.1 Chloroflexota bacterium
CATTCTCAAGCGGGCGACAACCGGGTGGGACACATCCGTACCAGTCAACGTAGCGCCGCTGCCAGCAGGATCGGCAAGCGCAAGCGTGTGGTAGAAACCCCCGCCTTCAGGCGTGGGGAGTGTCATAAAGTCATTGAGAAGCACCACCAGCAGTCCGGCGCCAGACAGGCCGTGAGTTGAGAACCGCCTGAGCGCCTTGCCGGTTTCAATCCCCCGCAGGGCGCTCAGGCTGAATCAGGACGTGCGAGCCTGAAAGCGCTCGGAATCGCCGTCGATGGCGTTTAGCATTTCACCGTCGTCGGCCAGCACCAGACGAGCGCCGGGTTTGCGCTTGGCGGGTTGTTCCTGATGCCGCGTATCCGGCAGGAATCGCCGGATACGCGGCCAGACTGCCACCGCCACGACCACGTGCACCAGCAGCACCATACCCCAGCCTGCAACCAGGGTGTCAGCATCCCAGGGGTTGATGAGGCGCAGGAGTGCCGCCAGCACCAGGCCAATGCTGCCCGCCCCATAAGCGATCACGTGCCGGAACGGCAGCCGGGCGAACCAGTCGTCCCGCTTTTCGTGCTGGCGCTGCTGCCAGATTGAAAAAGCATTGACTCCGCCGACGATGAGGAGCGCGAGCGGGACAGTCGTCTGAAACGGCCACGACGTGCCGATATTGATGGCCGAGACGACCCACGACGCGGCGTTCACCAGGGCGAAAGCCAGCAGCGCCAGCGCCCACCGACCCTGCCGCTCGAGGCCCGCCGCCAGGCTGCGATGCGTAGCAAACAGGCGATCATGATCGATCTGTGGATCGCCGCGTTTCTCGATAAGCTGGCGCATCTCATCTTCGACGGCCAGTTCGCGCCTGTCGCTCATGGCCGACGAACGGCGATAGTGGAGCAGCGCGTGAGCGGCCAGGATCAGGCTCCAGCCCGCGCCGAGCAGCGTCGGCCAGTCGTAGTTGCCCCCGTACATCCAGAGCCGCCAGGCCAGGCCGTAGACCCAGATGGCCGTCAGGGTCACCACAAAGATCAGCGTGTGAAGCATCAGGGCGCGCGGCTGCGCGAAGCGGGCCGCCAGCCGCCGCTGCGCCGCACGGAATTCCAGGAAACTGAAATAGTCGTCTTGCATGGGACGCATCTCATGGTAATCGGCATCATTGATTCCAATTATAAGCGCAAATGCAGGCTGGGTGAGTGAAGACTCCCCTCTTCACCCGCGTGGAGAGGGGCTGGGGGTGAGGCGAAATGAAGTCGGGCTGGCTACTTGCGTGTCCACGCTCCGACGACGGGCGGCAGCGTGAGAATGGCCTGGCGCGCCAATGCTTCGCTGCGGAGCCGCTCGGCAATCGTATCGACCTGGATTTCGTCGGCGGTAGCGACGCCAAATCGCTCGATGAGAGGTAAGAAAGTGTGAACAACGTCGGCCAGATACTCGTACACTGTCGAGTCTGGGCCAGCTTCCACATTGCTATAGGCGATCAGTTTTGGCGCGGGCAAACCGGCTTCGATGAAGATCGGATAGAGCCGGAGGCCAATGTGCCTGTCCCAGCCAACCTTGCTGATGGCCTCGTGCACCCAGGAATAGCCTGTGTGGTATAGCGGCACAGGCGGGATGGAAATGAGTTCATCGGGGAAATTGAACTCCTGGAAGATGACCAATCCACCGGGCCGGACGTATCTCGTGACCTGGCGCAGACTGGCGGCAGCATCCGGCTGGTGCAGCAGAATATGTCGCCCAACCACCGCATCGAATGTGCGATCCGACGTCCATTCGTTCAAATCGGCCTGGACAAAGCGCACATTCCAGAGTCCTCGTTCCTGGGCGCGGGCGTCTGCCAGCGCAATGGCATCGGCTGAGTTATCGATGCCGACGACCTTGCCCGAAGGCCCGACCAGTCTGGCAGCGATGAATGACACGTCTCCAGCGCCACTACCTACGTCCAGCACTGACATACCGGATCGGAGGCCCGCCATCCTGAAAAGCTGCTCCGTCGCTGGCTCAAATAGTTCTGCCTGCCGAATGAGGCGCTTTAGCTCTCGCTGAGAATGCCCAAGCACGTAAGTCGGTAGTTCCGCACGTTCCGTCATCGAAGCGACTCCTCCACACCTGTCCGCGATGCATCTGCAACCCGTCGTTTACGTTCTTCACCTCAGTATAGGATTGGTGTGGACCGGGAGGTGTGAAGTAGTTCACTGTTATCGTAGAGTTTCTATGTTGCCTTGAGTGGGCAGGGCAGGTCTTGACCCGATCTCAATGCTTTTTCACGCCAGTACCCCCTAGCGGTGGCAGGTCATCCCCCCCTGACCGCCACAGATAGGTGGGCCGAACAGATGTGTGTTGAGACTTTTTGATCTACTCACCCGTGAGGTTGACCCCGCTCTGGCTTGCCGCTACAATACGAATCACAAACGACGGAAGCACTGAATATGATGTAAAGTTACCAGGGTACGACCTCTCCTGGCCGCCTGTTTAGCCAGACCGCTTGTATAACCTTCGCTTCCGGTCAAGACAGAACAAGTCGCACAGCACGTATAGAACCTGACCCGGGATAGTTTCCGCTTTCCTGGCGTTGACCCGTCTTTACAACGGGAGACTGCAACTCATGAACGCGAAGGATGCCTGGCTTGCCACGCTCGGCCAGTTGCAGATACAGCTTAACCGCTCGACCTATGACACGTGGCTGCGTCATGCGGAACTGCTCGGCTACGAGGATGGCCGGTTCGTCGTCACCGTGCCGCACGCCTATGCCAAAGATTGGATTGACCGCCACCTGCTGCAATCGATGACGCGCACCCTGAGCGACATCTTCCGGCGCGAATGTGAAGTCCAGATCATTGTCTGGAACCCGGTGGAAGACCAGGGCGAACCCGTGCTCGACTATGCCGAGGAGCCGCCGCTGCCGGAGGTGGTCAGCGCGGTGGTCAGCGCACTGAACCCGGCCTATACGTTCGAGTCGTTCGTGGTCGGGCAGGCCAATCGCTACCCCGCCCTGCTGGCACGCGCCATCGTGGACAGCGCCATCGGCAAGTACAGCCCGGTGCTGTTTTGCGGCGGCAAGGGCATGGGCAAGACCCACCTGCTGCAAGCCATCGCCCGCTGCCTCGCCCGGCAAGGCCATACGGTCATCTATGTGACGGCGGAGGACTTCACCACCGAATTAGTCAGCGCCATTCGCAGCCAGGAAAACGCAAAGTTCCGCGAGAAATATCGCCAGGCCGACGCCGTGATCCTGGACGATCTGCAATTTGTCGAGCGCAAGGTCAGCACCCAGAACGAGATCGTGGCGATCTGGGACGCGCTGCGCAACCGCCAGCGGGCCATGATCTTTGCCTCGGATCGGCTGCCCTGCGACATGGTTAAGGTCAGCAAGGAGGCGATCAGCCGCTTTCAGGCCGGGCCAATCGCCAACCTGGAACCGCCCGATCTGCAACTGCGGCTCGACATCCTGGACGCGAAAGCCGAACAGCGCGGCCTGACGCTGCCCTACGAAGCGCGCAGCCTGATCGCGGCCCGGCTGGACGCCAGCCCGCGCGAACTGGAAAGCGCCGTCGAGCAGTTGCATACCTATACCCAGTTAACGGGACAGCCCATCACGGCGCAGGCAGCGCGGACGGTCCTGAAGACGCTTGGCGCGCCTGCCAGCCAGGCGGCAGTCACGCTTCAGGCCGTGCTGGAAGCGACGGCAGCCCACTACCGGCTCACCGTCGGCGACCTTGCCAGCCGCAGACGTACCCGGATCGTGGCGCAGGCCCGGCAGTTGGCGATGTACCTGGCGCGCGAACTGACCGACGCCTCGCTGCCGCAGATCGGGGAAGCGCTTGGCGGGCGCGATCATAGCACCGTCGTTCACGGCTGCGCGAAGATCAACGCCGCCCTGGCCTCGGACACGGCACTGGCACAGGATGTGAGCGCCATCCGGCGGCAGTTGAACGGTTCACCCGCTGTGGCGACCACCCCAACGCAAAGGGAGCGGGTGGCGCAGTAAGCATTTGCGGCGATGATCGGAACCTGCACAAACAGGCCCCGTTCCACAAAAGGACTCCGAGGTTAATCTTCGTAGAGAAAATGCACTGCTGGCCTTGTTTGCAGGCTGGGTCTGCCGCATAATCGGCAGGGCTGATGGGATGATGCTCAGAACGGAGCGCCCACAATGGCCCAGATTAAGTGGATTCACGTCATTGTCAATCCTGCGTCAGGTCAGGATAGACCCATCCTGGGGCCGCTCAACCGCGCCTTTCAGCCCGCCGGAATCCGGTGGGAAGTGAAGATCACGCAGGAGGCGGGCGATGCGTGCCGCTTTGCGCAGGAAGCTGCCGCGCAGGGCGTGGACGCGGTGGCAGCTTATGGTGGCGATGGCACGATCATGGAGGTCGCCAGCGGGCTGATCGGCAGCCAGGTTCCAATGGCGATTTTCCCAGGTGGCACGGCCAACGTCATGGCGGTGGAGCTGGGCATCCCGAATGACCTTACGCAAGCCTGCGCCCTGGTAAGCGGGGAGGAACGGGCACTGCGGCAGGTCGATATGGGCCAGATCAACGAGCGCACGTTCTTGCTGCGCGCGGGCGTTGGCTTCGAGGCCGATCTGGTGCAGGGTGCATCGCGCGAACTCAAAGATCGGATCGGGAACCTGGCCTACGTCGTTTCGGCGCTGCAAGCCCTGACAAATGCCAAACCCACCCATTACCAATTGACGCTGGATGGCAAAGAGATCGAGATCGACGGCATCACGTGTATGATTGCCAACTCCGGCAACCTGGGCCAGCCAGGGCTGTCGCTTGCGCCGTCGATCAACGTCGATGATGGCCTGCTGGACGTGATCGTGATCCGCGCCGGGGATATTGTTTCGATGCTGTCCGTCATCGCCAGCGTGGTCGGTAAGAATGAGAACGCCGAGCCACTTCAACACTACCAGGCGCGGGAGATCAAGATTCGCACGGAGACCCCGCAAACCGTCCAGGCCGATGGCGAAATCTTGGGGGAAACGCCCGTCAGCGCCAGGGTGCTGCCGCAGGCAGTCACGGTCATCGTGCCGAAGCCGGCAAACGGGATGGGGCAGTAACGCTGATCGGCGAAAAGACAACCAGATCAGGATTGAGCAGGCAGCCGATCAATCCTACTATACGTATTGAACTGCGTTGGGTGGCAGCCGACACTTTTAATTGACCTTACCCAGGCCCCGCCGAGACGGAGTTTCGGGCCTTCGTGGCGAAGAGAGGGAGCCGCGCGGCGAAGACACCCCTCTCCACCAAGAGTGGAGAGGGGTTGGGGGTGAGGTCAAACCTACTTACTTTGCGTAATCAATGGCCCGCGTCTCGCGGATGACCTGGACTTTGATCTGACCGGGGTACTGCATCGACTCCTCGATCTGCTTGGCGATGTCGCGGGCCAGGCGCATCGCCGCCAGGTCATCAATCTCCTCGGGGCGGACGATGATGCGCACCTCACGGCCCGCCTGCAAAGCGTAGCTGGCTTCCACGCCTGTGAACGAGTTGGCGATCTCTTCGAGCATTCGCACGCGCTTGATGTACGTGTCCAGGCTTTCGCGCCGCGCGCCGGGCCGCGCCCCGCTGATCGCATCCGCCGCCTCGACGATGATCGACTCGACGTATTCCTGCTCAACCTCATGGTGATGCGAAGCGATGGCGTTGACCACCCGGTCATTCACGCCGTAGCGCTTGCAGAATTCCGCGCCGATCAGCGCGTGCGTGCCCTCAACTTCGTGGTCGATGGCTTTGCCCAGGTCGTGCAGCAGCCCGCCCATCTTGGCGATAGCCACGTCCGCCCCCAACTCGGCGGCGATCATGCCCGCCAGGTGCGCCGTCTCGATGCTGTGGGCGTGCTGGTTCTGGCCGTAGCTGGTACGGAACTTGAGCCGACCCAACAGCTTGATGATCTCCGGATGCAGGCCCGGCACGCCGGCCTGATAGGCGGCGTCCTCACCTTCCTCGCGGATCACGCGCTCGACCTCTTTGCGGGCATCGTCAACCAGCTTTTCGATGCGCGCCGGGTGGATACGCCCATCCAGCACCAGCTTGGCAAGCGCGCGCTTGGCGACTTCGCGCCGTACCGGGTCGAAGCTGGAAATGGTGACGGCTTCCGGTGTATCGTCCACCACCACGTCCACGCCCGTCGCCTGCTCGAAGGCGCGGATGTTGCGCCCGTTGCGCCCGATAATGCGCCCCTTCATCTCGTCCGAGGGCAGCGCCACAACGCTGACGGCCAGCTCGCTGACCTGATCCGAGGCTAATCGCTGGATCGCCAGCGCGATCACGTCACGTGCCCGCCGTTCGGCCTCGGCTTTGGCTTCCTCGTCCACCTCGCGCATTTTGCGGGCCATGTCGCCGCGCGCTTCGATCTCGACGGCGGCCAGCAGTTCGTTGCGCGCTTCTTCCCTGGTCATCTGCGCCACGCGCTCAAGTTCCAGTTTGCGCTCCTCGAACAACTTGTCGAAGTCCTGTTTCTGCTTATCCAGACGGCTCTGGCGCTTATTCAGTTCGCGTTCGCGCAAATCCAGCCGCTCGATGCGCTTGTCCAGTTCCTCCCGGCGGCGATCCAGCCGTTCCACCTCTTTGTCGAGTTCGGCACGGCGCTTCTTGATGGCTTCTTCGGCCTCGGTGGTCAGTCGCAGGGCATCGTCCCTGGCCTTGATCTCAAGCTGCTTGCCGCGCTTGTCAGCCTCGCTAATGATGCGGGCGGCTTCTTCTTCGGCCAGTTTGCGGCGGTTCAGGCCCGCCTCTTCTTGTTCGGCCAGCAGCGCTTTCCGCCCGCGCTGTGCGCCCAAATATCCCCCCGCAGCCGCGCCGATGGCGATGCCGGCAGCGGCGGCCACAAGACTCACGATCAATATCGTTCCCGGTTCCATGATTTGGAATCACTCCTCGATGTCATCTGTGTCAGGTGATGAAGGCGCTATCACGTCGGAGCCTTCATCCTCGTATTCGCGGATCAGGCGGTCTATCACGTCGCGTACCGTGTCGTAGTCGAAGCCACGCCGCGTCAGGTAGCTGCCGAGCTTCTCCCGGAAGGTACGCCGATCCAGCCCGCGAAAGCGCCGTGCTTTGTCCAGTGCGGCCTGATACGCTGCGTCGCCGGAATCAAAATCGGCCAGCACTTCGTCAATGACGCTGGCCGGAACGCCTTTCTCACGCAGTTCAAAGCGCAGCGCGCGCGTACCGCGGGGCCGGAACTGCTGGCGATTGGCGAGCCAGTAGCGGGCAAATGCCCTGTCGTCCAGGTAGCCCTGCGCCTCCAAACGCGCGATGGCCTCCTCGATAGCCGCTTTATCGACACCCTTGTCGGCCAGGTGGCGGCGGATCTCACTGGTGCTGCGCGGGCGCTGCGCCAGAAACCGCACGGCGCGCTCATAAGCCTGCTCGACCACATCCTGCGCCTTGAGCGCGGCGATCTCGCTGTCGGTCAGGTACTGGCCTTTGCGCAGCCGGGCCGCTTCCAGCACAGCCAACCCGAAGGCGAACGCCCCGTCCAGATAGACGTTGACCCGCTCTTTGTTATGCTGTTGCACTTCCAGCGCTGTGATCGTCCCGCCCATAGCCCTATACCCAAAAAAACAGCCGCAGTTATACAACCACGGCTGCGGGTGGATGTTGCCAATAGAACTCTTCGTGCCGGTAGAGCGGAATCAGCAATTGAGCCGACGGATGCCCATCGGCCATTCGCTGCGATGTTTAGCCTGTCAAGTGACGCATGGCTCCAGAGCGATCAAATCCTTTGCCTGATCATGTTCTTCCGCGCTTCAAACTTCCGGCAACCTTACGAACCCACCGCATTCCCCCGGACCACATTGGGGTTCGTTGCTCACTACCACGCTCATCCCTTTGATCGGGACGCATTTCGAGCGTCGAGTTCTGTCTGTCACAGCCGTGATCGTCCAGTACAACGCCAACACGTCGCACTGGATATTTATTATGCACTGGTTAAAAAAATTACACAACTGAACAATATTGTTAAGCCTTAGCGCGTCAGCAGGACGCCCGCCGCGACGACCAGCAATCCCAGGATGATCCACTCGAAGACGCGCATATCGACGCGCCGGATCAGGTGCTTGCCAGCCACCACGCCGAGCGGCACGAGCGGAATGGCCCAGGCGATCTGGAGAAACGACGCCGGGCGCAGCGCACCGGTGCTCAGATAGAACGGGATTTTCAGGGCGTTGATCACGGTAAAGTACAGTACTTCGGTGGCGATGAACGTCATGGGCGGAAGCTGCTGGGTCAGGACGTAAGCATCGGCAATGGGCCCACCGGCGTTGGCAAGTGCCGACGCAACCCCCGCTGCCCCGCCGAACAGCGGCGCATACCAGGGCCGCGCCTCGGTGTGGGTCAGTTCCTGCCGCAGGTGTGGGGCCACCACCTTATAGATACAGAACGCCAGAGCGAACAGCCCGATCCCGTGCCGGATGGTCAGCGGCGGTAACGAACCGAGGAGCACCGACCCCACGATAATGCCGACGATGCTGCCGGGTAGCAAACGGAACACGACGCGCCGATCCCAGCCCCGCCAGTGTGCCCACAGCGCAAACCAGTCGCCGATGATGAGCATTGGCAGAGCGATGCCAACGGCCTCCTGCGCAGACATGACCAGCGCCAACGTCGGCGTGATCAGGGTGGCCGCCGCGCCGCCCAGCCCGCCTTTGGACAGCCCAATGACAAACGCACAGAAGCTCACTGCCACGATCAGCCAGAGGTTGAGAGATGAAGTCATTTACTGTTGATACCGTTGAGTAGGAAGCCATTACCGTTGCGACTGCTGTACGTACCGCTTGGCCGCGCGCCGGGCTGGTACGTTTCCAGGATCGAGTTGCCGACGAATTCGCGCAGCAGCGAGTCGCCGGGGACGTATTCGGCGCTGGTGGGCCGTACCCAACTGAGGAAGGACAGCAGGCGCTTGACTTCGACATAGCGCGGCGACTCTCGATCCACCTGAAGCAGCAGCGGCTCGGCAAAGGGGCGCAGCACAGCCAGTTCGTAGACCAGGCTGGAATTGAACATCACGTCGGCGTTTTCCTGGTAGGGGAAGATGTTCCGCTTTTCGCCCCGCCGAACGCTTTCCCAGCGATCCAGCGTGTCCTGCGCGTTGTAGCCCCGGTGTGTGGCGTCGCGCACGATGCGCCGCACCAGCCGGATGTCCGTCGTCGGAATGCGGTTGTGACGATCCATGTTCAGCGCCGTCAGCGCCGAAACGTAGATGCGGAAAATCCGCTCGCGCGGGATGTGCGACACCAGGTCAGGGTTCAGCCCGTGAATGCCTTCCACGATGATGATGTGGTCATTGGTCAGCTTGCAAACGTCGCCTTCGAGGCTTTTGCCGAGCTTGAAATCGAAGACTGGAAGCTGTACCTCGACGCACTGCATCAGCGCCAACAGGTCGTTGTTGAAGCGTTCCAGGTTCAGCGCGTTCAGCGCCTCGAAGTCGTAGGCGCCGGACTCGTCACGGGGCGTCAGTTCGCGGTCAACGAAATAGTTGTCCATCGCCAGGGTAAAGGGCTGAATGCCGTAAGCCATCAACTGCACGGCCAGCCGCTTGGAGAAGGTGGTTTTGCCCGCCGACGATGGCCCAGCGATCAGCACCAGCCGCACCCCCTGAGCGTGCTGGTCGGCGATCATGCGCGCGATTTCGCCGATGTGCCGAGAATGCAGCGCTTCGGCCACCAGCACCTCGTCGCGGATGCGCCCCTCCACGATGGCCTGGTTCAGGCGTCCGATGTCCTCAATACCCATCACTTGCAGCCATTCGCGCGTCCGGCGAAAGACCGCCTCCAACTGATACGACTCGTGATAGGGCTTCAGTTGGTTGGGCGATTCGGGTCGGGGGTGAGCCAGAATAAAACCCTCGGCAGTGGGCAGGAGGTCAAACAACTGCAAGTAGCCCGTCGAGGGCGTCATGTAGCCGAAAAAGTAATCAACGTTGTCATGCAGCGTGTAAACGGTCAGGTAGTCCTTTTGCCGCGAGGCCAGCAGGCGCACTTTGTCATCGTCGCCGCGCGCCTGAAAGAGCGCCACCGCTTCCTGCAACGGAATCTTCTTGCGGACAATCGGCGCATCTTCTTCCACAATCTCCCACATCCGGCGGCGGATAGCGGACAGCTCGTCGGTAGTGAAGTTGGCGCGGTTGAGCACCTCGCAGTGGAAGCCCCCGGACGGAATGGAGTGGGCAATGGCGATCTGCACGCCGGGAAACAGTTCGGCGGCGGCAGTCGTCAGCAGGAAGCTCAACGAACGACGGTAAATGCGGTTGCCGTCGCTGTCGGCATAGGTGACAGGTTTCACCTGCACGTCGCGCTCGACGGGCATCGTCAACTCCCGCAGGTTGCCGTCCACAATAGCCGCCAGGATGGGCCGATCCGGGTGGCCGGGTGGGTAGGCAGCCTCGACATAAGCCAGCAGCGGCGTGCCCACCGGCGCACTGTAGACGGAGCCGTCCGGGAAGCTGACGCGCGCGTCAAGGCGCGGCGTGGAAAGCGTTACCTGAGCTTTTTCGACAACTGTCACGACTGCCTCACAGCGAAATATCCGGCAACACCACTAACACAACGATCACTAACTATAACCCAGTTTGCCGCTCTTGAGTATTTGCCCTGACGAGGTGCCGGGGCCGGATCGTTGTAACAGGCCGCAAACAACAGCGAAAGTTTGATCGAGGTACAGGGAAAACGGCAATCCCCAGCCAGCCCGAGCTGCTCCACGTACCGCTCCAACCTACTTGCCTCCACCACCGCCAACAACTGTCGGAGGGGCCATAATCTGGCACATCACTGCTGAACCTGCGCCGCCCCTCGAAGGCCTGGCTCGCCGCTCAAGATTGCCAGAGAGCATGGTCAATCGTCCCAAATCCATGCCATTTCCGCCACTGCTGGCGTGGGTCGCTCAATTCTCCAAATGCCTCCTCTAGTGGGCGCATCGTGCCGCTCCTCTTCTATCATGCCTTTCTTTCTGTATAATTTATACTAATTCTATTCCGGGATACTTTAATAATAGATATATATTTAGATTTATATTGACAAATTATTGTCGATATGTTTCAATCTTACCTTGAAGAGATGGCGATTGGCCGGAGAGGAGTTGAAACATGACGAAGACTCATGCCCATTTCCGATTCATCAGGAGTTTTTTGTGCTCCTCGTAATTGTTGCCTTGCTCCTAATTGGGGCGGCAACGCCTGCTAAGGCGGATGGAGGAGATAACGAAAGTATTGGCAGCGTTTGGGTCAGCGTTACCTATGGGGGAACAGGTTGTCACGGTAAGACAGTTTGCCCCAGCCTTACGAACAATCAAATACCTGGTGGCGGGACTGCCGTAATAAGTGCAGGCCTTGAATGGGCAGCGCTCCGCATCAGCGGTAAAGGCGAAACCAGCCTTTCAGGGGCCACACAATCTTTCACTATTACGTCAAGAGTTAGCCTCTATCAAAATCACGCTCTTGTTGGCACGGATGGCCCCTACAGCAGGGTAACATCAGGCACCAATTCCATAACGTCCAATGTTACAAGGTATTGGAATCCCTTCGGTCAATATTGGGAGGCATTTTCCACCGGTGAAGTCTTTAACAGCGGATTTTACTGGAGTGGTTCGCCCGGTGTTAGCCAGCAGTTATAGTCACAGAGTCTGGTTTGCTCGACCTGGCGGCGAAATAGGCTGAATTCCACATTTTCACGTTGATGACGCCATCTCTTCAAGAGGATCTGCTATGAACCTAAGATTCGGCAGCTATGAAGGCAAATTTCTCTACCTGGCTGTTGTCATTGTTGCAATGTCATTCTTGATACTTAGTTGTCTGGTTGTCGGCAATTATTTCGACATGAAGCCAACCGCACCTTCTATATTTAGCTGGCAAGATATGACTTCATCAACATCTCAGAACAAACCATTCTGTAAAGATGATCCAAGTCAATATCCAAAAACGTGGGACGAGATAGTATCAGCACCACCTCCGATCCAATCCGGTGTAGGCATTGGCGCGCTGGATGGGGACTTCACCGGGTTAGCTTTTAGCACATATAAGGTTCGGAGTCACCACGTCCTGACAGGTCGTCTTCACCTTTGGTATCCCAATACTAATGAAAACAACCGTGCATTGCATATGCGATTTCTCGTTTTATTGGATGAACAGCAACTCTCCAATGCAATCAACGATTCACTTGCAGCATTCTATGACCTGGTTGTCCACCCTGGAGATCAGCTGGCCCTGAAGTTGACCTTGCCACCGCTGGATATAGGTGTTCACGATCTTAATATATTGGCATTTCACAATATTGATGACGTGCCAAATGATATTGGATCAGTGGCATATACCCACGCCCGATACACACTCGTGGCTGACGATTGGGCAAGTGGTGGGAAACCGCGTACTTTCATCCGCCTCGAGCCAGAAGCGTATCTCGCATCCAATTCAGGATTGCCATTACTCCTGAGCCTGGATTCAAAAATCCCTAAGTATTGGAATGGGTCAGAAGCAACGCTAAATGTTCCCCTTGGACACAACCTTCACTTCAATATTCGTGTTGGCTATATTTCCCAGACGGACGCAGACACTCTCCGTAGTACACCACGCACCGACCAGCCTGTCGCTGTCATTTTACTTTTCGACTATCAACAGGTTGAAGTTGCTGGCCGACCTGCTTTTTACGGTATTCTTTCCAGCAATACATATTATTCACGTATCGAATCGTCCTTGACCGCACCTTTGAGAGGCAATCACGACATTCTAGCAATACGCATCAATTATCCGGGGATTCCGATATGTATTCTGCAAGGGTACCCGGGTGACCCGCCCTTTCCCTTTCTGGCCGACGTTCAACGAGCGTCGATCTCCGTAACACCTTGATGGCGTTGAATTGGCACAAAGCGCATCATCACACTAAATAGCGACATTTAGGGTGTAGTGGCCGCAAACAACAGCGAAAGTTTGATCGAGGTACAGGGCAAAATGGCGGCCCCTCGCAGGGCCGCCATCACCGGGAAGTGCGCGGGCTGGTACGCACGACAGCAATCTGCGGCCATGCCCCCGTCGCATACCCCGCGCACGATTTTCAATCCCCAGGGCGCACGCCAACGGGTTAGCCCGTTGGCGAGAGCGCGTTGCTCCGGCGCTCAACCGGTCAGGGAATGGCGTTGGGCTGCGTATTCAGCTCGACCTCGTGCCCGCTGCGCGCCGATTCGTATATGGCCTGCAAGACCTGGACGGCGGCCAACCCCTGAAAGCCATCCGAGGGCGGCGGCGTGTGCTCGACCAGGCTGCGAATCGCATCGATGACCAGCGCCTCGTGGCCCTGCGGCCCGGACACGCGGATGGTCGGGATGATGGTGACCGGTTCGCCCTCAATTTCGGTATAGAAGCGCAAGGTATCTTCCAGGCTGTAGTTGGCAATGTTCAGAACCACCGTGCCGTTGGTTCCCTGCAATTCCAGGTGGATCAGGTCGTCCTTCGGCTGGCGATGCTCCGCCCAGGTCGCTTCGAGCACGGCATTCGCGCCGTTGGCGAAGCGGATGAAGCCGACTGCGCCGTCGTCCACGTCAAAGGTCATGGTGGCGGGTTGTCCGGCGCGCCGCCCCCACGTCTTGAGGCCGCGCGGCCCGAACAGCGAGTGGGTATCGCCACTGACCGTCGTGACGGCGGGGAAGCCAAGCAGCCACATGGTCAGGTCGAGGACATGCACGCCCAGGTCGATCAGCGCGCCGCCGCCGGCCATCTGCTTGTTGCCGAACCAGCCACTGCCAGGGATACCTGTCTCGCGCCGCCAGGCCGCGTAGACGTGGTAGACGTTGCCAAGCTGCCCACTTTCCACTACGCGGCGTATCCACCGCACGTCGGCCCGGTAGCGGTAGTTGTAGGCAACCATCAACTGCCTGCCATTGCGCCCGGCAGCGGCGATCATGTCCTGGGCTTGCGCGACGGTGGGAGCCATCGGCTTCTCGCACAGGACGTGTACACCCGCATCCAGGGCGGCGATGGTCGCGTCCGCGTGCAAAAAGTTGGGCAGGCAGACGCTCACCAGGTCGAGTCGGGCTTCGGACAGCATCTTCTTGTAGTCGGTGAAGCGGCCTTCCGGGGGCACGCCGTACTGCGCGCCCAACTCGTTCAGCCGCAATTCGTCGGTATCGCACAGCGCCACAAGCTGCGCGCCGTGATTGCCTGCATATCCTTTGGCATGGGCTTTGCCGACGCCCAGGCCGATAATCCCCGCCCGTAACGGCTGGTTTGGCATAGTTCGTTTCCTGCTCCTGTGGAATGTTAAGCGTTCTGAGGCTGCCTATTGTAGCGCAGTTTGGCGGTGGTTTGCGCCACTCTCTGACCGCTTCCGCAAAGACGTGTTATGATCGGCGCTCCGTAGCGAATGAGAATGGATGGTTATGGACGCAGGAGCAGTACTCTCGACTTTCAGCACGCGCTTTCTGGGCATCTTCATCGAAGCCGTTTCGTTTCTTCTGCTCGGTACGATCATTTCGGGGTTGATCGAGGTGTTCGTTAGCAACGACGACATCGCCCGCATCATGCCGCGCAACCCCATCGCGGCGACTATCGCGGGCAGTATGCTCGGCTTCGTGTTCCCGGTGTGCGAATGCGGCGTCGTCCCGGTGACGCGGCGGCTGTTCCAGAAGGGCCTGCCTGTGTCGGTGGGCATCACCTTTCTGCTGGCCGCCCCGGTCATGAACCCGATTGTGATGGCGAGCACCTATGCGGCCTTTGGCTGGGGGCCAGTGCTGATCGGGCGCTACGTGATTAGCTGGGTCATGGCAATTATTGTGGGGCTGCTCTTCAGCCTGCAAAACCGCCCGCAGCGCATTGTGAAGCCGGATGCGCTGGCGGCCATTGCAGGCGGGTCGTCGAGCGCGGCTCCTGCCATCCGCATGACCCGTGCGCCACTCCTGCCCGGCCTGAAAAGAGCCTTGCAACTGGCGGGCGAGGAGTTTTTTGAGATGGGTCGTTTCCTGATCATCGGCGCATTCCTGGCGACGGTCATGCAGACACTCGTACCGCAGGATGCGCTCAAGGCGCTCGCCACCAACCCGGTCAATTCGGTGCTGGTCATGGCGGCGCTGGCCTTTGTGCTGTCGGTGTGCAGCACTGTCGATGCCTTCCTGGCGCTGTCCTTCGCCCGCGCTTTCACCACCGGCTCGATCCTGACCTTCCTGACCTTCGGGCCGATGGTGGACATCAAGAGCACGATGATGTACCTGGGCGTGTTCAAGCGGCGCACGGTACTGTATATGGTCATATTGCCGCTGCTGATCTCGGTGTTGGTCGGTATCTGGTTAAACCTGAACGTGAGGTTCTAGCTCATGCGCACACGCCAATGGATTCAGTCGGTGCTGTTGCTGTTTCTCGGCCTTTATATGCTGGACAATATGCTGACGGGCCGCATCTGGCTGTACATCAATGAACGCTTTGGCTGGCTGTCCTGGATAGGCACTGGCATTTTGCTGGCGATTGGCGTCATCGGCGTGCTCGATCTGTTGCGCGGGGGGCGCGAGGAACATGATCACGAACATCACGAACATGCCCATGCTCATGAACATGGGCACGATCATGGAACCGCCCCGTCGTGGCCCAAGCTGGCACTGGTCGGTCTGCCACTGGTGATGGGCATCCTCATCCCGGCCAGGCCGCTCGGCGCGTCGGCCATTGGCTCGAGCGGCGTCAGCACCCATTTCAGTGCCATCCAGGGCACTGGCAGTTCGACGCAGCTTGCTGTTGCACCCACCGAACGCAACGTACTCGACTGGGTGCGCGCCTTCAACGGCAGCAACAATGTCCAGGAGTTCAGCGGGCAGCAGGCCGACCTGATCGGCTTTGTGTACCGCGACATCCGCTTCAAGGACGCTTCGCAGTTTATGGTGGCCCGCTTCACCATAAGCTGCTGCGTGGCCGACGCCACTGCGCTGGGGGTGATCGTGCAGTGGCCGGACGCGCCCCGGCTGGCCCAGGATAGCTGGGTGCACGTCCGGGGCAAGTTCCAGGTGCAGAACTTCGACAGCCAGCAGACCCCGATCCTGGTGGCGGAGACGGTAGAGCCGACCAGCCAGCCGGAGCACCCTTACCTTTACCCGTGATCAAGCCCCAGCCTTCGCCTCCTGGCTCCCCGTGCAAAGTGGGGCGGGGTGAGGCCAACTACCACATCAGCAGTTCGCCGTCGGCGGGGATCTGCACCCGTGCCACCAGCCCGTTCTGGATCAGGTGGCTGCGCAACGCATCGCGCGTCAACAAGCAGTGGTTGACGGCTTCCATGTGGACGGCCACGACCTGCGCCGAGGGCAGTTCGCGGCAGACCTGGCTCACGTCCTCCGCTGTCATGGTGATCGGCCCACCCGTCAGGAACTGCGCGGCCCCGGCATTGACGATCACCACGTCCGGGCGGTAGGTTTGCAGCGCCGACTGCACTTCGCTGCACCAGATCGTATCGCCCGCGATGTACAGTACCGGCTCGCCTGGGGCACTGAGCACAAAGCCGGACACCATGCCCATCTGCGCCCCGATCTCGCCCGTGCCATGTCGCCCGCCGGTGCGGCGAAAATCGATCTGGTTCCACAGCAGGCGTTCCCCGATGGGCGTGACGGCAGTGAAGCCCCCGCCTCGAATGGCAGACTCGCTTTCCGGCTGGCACAGGATCGGCATGTCTTTGGGCAGCAGTTCGACGGCCCGCCCATCCCAGTGATCGCGGTGGTGGTGGGTGACCAGCACCAGGTCGATGGCGGCCAGCGCACGGCTCAACTCCTCGTCCGCGAGCGGCAGATCGACCAGCGGAATGGGGCGGTCATTGGTCGCATTCGCCACCGCAGGCATTGCAGCCGCCGGGGAGAGCATCGGATCGACCAGGATATTGATCTTGTTGATGGTGACGATCATCGTCGCATGGCGGAGAAAGTAAACGCGCATCGCATTCCCTCGTGTGGTGAGGCGCAGGAAACCAGGCCGGATTGTACCTGACCTGCTGGCCCCGCCGATGAGTACATCGGTTCCGCTTTGGAGGGAGCGGGGTTGGAGGGTAAGGCATTCATCGAGAATCCTGGGCTTTTGTCAAAATTATGCGGTCAATCATACCCGCGAGTCGGGGGGAGCGCAGGTGATTGAGCCGACCAATGCTTGCTTCCCGGCGACGATGGCGCTATAGTGAGCACCCCTGGGACGTTATGGAGGTGTGTGTGGCAGCTAAACCGATCATTCTCTTCACCAACGACGATGGCATCGGCTCACCGGGGCTGTGGGCCGCCGCCGAAGCTTTTGCCGACATCGCGGAACCGCTGGTCGTCGCCCCGCGCGAGCAGCAGTCGGGCATGGGGCGCAGCCTGCCCGTGACCAGCGAAGGCCGCATTTATGAGCAGAGCCACGCTTTTATCGGCGTGGAAACCCCTGTATACGCTGTGGATGGGACGCCTGCGCAGGCCGTCCAGCACGGTGTGATCGAGCTGGCGAAGCGCCTGCCCTCGCTGGTGGTGTCCGGCATCAATTACGGCGAAAACACGGGCAACGGCGTCACGATTTCGGGGACGGTAGGCGCGGCGCTCGAAGCGGCCAGCCTGGGCATCCCGGCGCTGGCAATCTCGCAGCAGACGCCGCGCGATCTGCACCTGACCTATGCAGACGTGGACTTCAGCACCGCGGCGTATTTTGCGCGGCTATTCGGGACGTGGCTGCTCAACCACCGCCGCCCCGACGACGTAGACGTGCTCAAAGTTGACGTGCCGATGGGCGCAACCCCTCAGACGCCCTGGCGTGTGACGCGGTTGGCGCGCCGCCGTGTCTACTGGCCGACTCGCCCAGAGCGTGTCGCCCTGCAAGACGTGGGCCGCCTCGGCTACGAAATCAAGGCCGACGCCGCCGAATCCGAGCCGGATTCGGACGCTTATACCATCTTGCAGGCCAGACTCGTTTCGGTGACGCCGATCAGCCTGGATATGACCTCGCGCACCGACCTGTTCCGCTTTCAGCAAATCTTGAGTGGGGAAGTTGACAACGGAGGCCAGGTTGCAGCCCCTACGGAACCCGGAAGAGCAGCATCGTCTCTCCGACGGCCACCACGTCGCCGTCCTTCAGCAAACGGGGATCAGCCGTAACGGGCGTGCCGTTGAGCAGCGTGCCGTTGGCGCTGCCCAGGTCCATGATCGTCCAGCCCTCCGGCTTCTTGCTAAAGCGGCAGTGCGGGCGCGAAATGGCGCGATCTTGCAAGGCGATGTCCCAGGCCGTATCCTGCGTGGCCCGCCCGACGGTCATCACGTCCTGGATCATCGGGAATTCCTGCCCTTCCTGCGGCCCGGCAGTGACCAGCAATTTGGGCTGCCCGCCACCCGATGTCTGGACGATCAACGTACCCGTCCGGCGCGCCGCTTCTTGCTCTTCCTCGGTGACGATAGCCGAAAAAGTCAGGATCGGCACATACAGGCGGATCACGTCGCCATGCGCCAGTGGGAAGGGTTCGGTCAGGCGGCGATCATTGACGAACGTACCGTTGGCGCTGCCCAGGTCGCTGATCGTGAAAATGCCGTCGCGGAAGTTGATGACGGCGTGCTGACGGCTAACATGCCGTTCGGCAATCTGAATATCGTTCTTCTCTGAGCGACCAATGCTGGCCGTTGCGCCTTCGCCCAGGACGTATTCGTGGCGTTCGTGCGTGGTGGGGTCTTCCCACGTGATTTTGGCAATGCCTTGCTGGCTGCTCATAAAATTCGGCGTAGGAGACCCCGCGTTTTAACGTGGGGAGGAATACGCCCTTCCTCCTTTTCTGTGGTATAATCGTCCACGATGGACGAGGCACATGGGGTTTGAAGCCGCCCCTGCACGGTTAGTCCATCCCCCAGGCTTCTGGTACGTTACCAACGGAAGATAGAAGGTTGTAGGCAAAAGGCGGTGCTTGTCGAGCATTGCTATCCTGTTCTACG
>JAJPHV010000091.1 GCA_021325095.1 Chloroflexota bacterium
CAGGCGTCAACGTAGCGCAGTCGCTCATGCGTAGCCTGAGAAGCTGTTGCTTAAAAGCAGAACCTTCTTCTATGAAGCTGTCTGCTTGAGCTGACAGAGTGATCACTCAGAAAGCTCCATAACCCGCCCACGAACATCATTGACGTGACGGTGAAGCAAGCCAACGGTCACTACCTCGCGGAGAGCAGTTCGCTTCAGATTGAAATTCCACCGGACCGCGCTCAAAAGGTGGCCGGACGGTCCAAAGTAAAATGGGCATTCGCCCGGAAGACATCCGGCTGGTCGACACCCATGAACCGGGCGCGATCACGGGCGAGGTCTACATTGTGGAGCCGCTGGGGCGTAACGATGTCCTGGACATTCGTATTGGTGAGCGAAGCCTGTTGGTGCTGACGGACCCGGAACGGCGGATCAGACCCGGCCATGCCGTCAACCTGCGCTTCAACACAGCAGCCGCCCAGTTTTTCGACGCAGAGACCGAACGCTCCCTACTATGGAATTGATCACCTATCCAACAGCCGAAGCGCATTTCGGAACACTTGACCGGGCGTGCCCATCAGAGGCTGATCGTGCTCTGGCAATACATCACGCGCCACGCATCCGGTTTGACGCCCGCGAGCCATTTGTCCCACTGGTCGTCGGCTATACCGTTTTCCGTCGCAACGGCCCGTCGCCGTCGTTCCCGCGTGAGATCAGCCTGCCTGCGAACGCTGCCTGTGCCGTTGAGTACGCGATCTGGTGGGATTGGGACATCCAGCACCTGTACGAGCTGGAGCATATCTGGCTGTATCTGGACGCACAGGAGCGGCTCATCGCCGCCGAGGCAAGCTGGCATGGCGGTTATCGCTCAATGCTGGACGAAGGCGCCCAACTGCCGGTGGAGGATGGTAAGCTGACGCTCTACTCGGAGCCGGGCAAGCACGCCTTCGCCCCAGAGCGCCAGTGGCTCCTGGACCGTGCCTCGGCTACTACTCGATCTTGCACCACGCACAGTGGTAAGATGGGTGTCCTGGTCACCCCCCTTTTCGTGGGTATCATTCCTGACCGGCTGCCCGTCAATGACCGTGTTGTTCACACCTATCTGGAACGTCTGGCGTTCCAACCATCCTTTGAATTTACCCAGACCGTTGATCTGGTCAAGGCAGTTTTTGTCCCCTGGGAGAACCTGGCGGCCTGGATACCGTCGCGTGTAAGCTGGTGGATCAAATATCTGCACAAGACGATCCCGCCCGGCGAGCGCCGCTTTCTGCGGATTGCCCATCGCGGTGCGTCGGCTTACGCCCAGGAAAGCTCGGCTGCATCTGTGGAGAAGGCTGCCGAACTCGGCGCGGATATGGTCGAAGTGGACGTGCGCGTTACGCAGGACGGCATACCTGTCATTGCCCACGATGCCGATCTCAAGCGCGTATTCGGTCTCAATGCGCAGGTGGCCGAACTCACCCTCGACGAGATCCGGACACAAACACCCGCCACTGCCGCGCCGCTGATGACCTTTGCCGATATGGTCGAACTGTGCGCCAGGCTCGGCCTGGGCCTTTACCTGGATATTAAGGAGATCACCCCGGCAGCATTCGGCATGGTGGCCGATGCGCTGCGTAAGCATGGCCTGTTCCGATATGCCGTCTTCGGTGCATTTCGCCCGGATGTCGTGGCTGAGATCAAGCACAATATACCGGAAGCTGTGACCTCGATCCTGTTCTCGTCGCCCCATGTCGAGCCGGTGTCGCTGGCACGATCCGTCAGGGCTGACTACGTCCACCCCTGTTTCGAGCGTTTTGATGCACCGCAGGATTTGATTGCCGGTGAGTGGATGGAACGGGTGCGCGCAGAGGGCCTGGGGGTCATCTGTTGGCATGAGGAGCGCCCGCACGTGATTGCTGGTCTCCAGGCACTTGGCGTAGACGGTGTTTGTTCCGACCAACCGGAACTCCTCCGTATGGGAATGTGAAGCTGCTGATCGACAGGCTGAATCCTACAGGGTGGAATGAATTGGCACGCACCCCGGATCGGCGAGCAGAATACCACAGGAACGGTGCAAGCAAATTGCTGACCTCGCCCCTGACCCCTCTCCAAGAGGCGAGGGAAGCAGACCTGCAACCAGGGCTGAGGAAGTGTTGTCAGTAACACTCAGTGAGGCCAAAAGGGAATGCGCACGTTCCCTTACTTCTTTGCAAAGCGCGGGTCACTTGTCAGCATCCGGCGCAACCCCTCTGCCAGATCGACTTTGGGCCGGAAATTTAGCTTTTCCTCGGCCAGCGCCAGGCTGGCGCGCATTTTGGACACACCGCCATCCTGCTTGGACACGTACAGCGGCGTCAGTTCCTTGCCCATTGCTGCGCCCAGCAGTTCCACCAATCGGTTGATACTCGTCTCGACCCCGCTGCCCACGTTGATCACCAGCCGATCCACATTGGGCGCTGTCGAGGCGGCGACCAGCGCATCCACCACATCGTCGATGTACACGTAATCGCGCGTTTGCCTGCCGTCGCCGTGAACGACAATCGAGCCGCCCTTGAGGGCCTGTTTGATGAAGGCCGGAATCACCGGCGGGTGCGAAGCAGGAAGCTGCTGGTGTGGCCCATAGGCATTGAAGACCCGTAGACTGACGGTTTCGATGCCCCACAGAATGCCCGTCGTGCGCACGTAGTACTCGGCGGCCAATTTACTCACGGCATAGGGCGAACGTGGATCGGGCAGCATATTCTCGCGGAGCGGTTGCAACGCCTGTTCGCCATACACCGCGCCTGACGAACTCAGCACGACCCGCTTGACGCCCGCATCGCGCATCGCTTCCAGCACGCTGACCGTGCCGCCCACATTGACCGCGTTGTAGTCACGTGGGTACAGCACGCTCTCCGAAACCGAGACCCGCGCCGCCAGGTGGTACACGCACTGGACGCCTTGTAGCAGCGACCACAGCTTTGGAATGTCGTTCACGTCACCGCGTGTAAAGGTAACTTCGTGCAGCAGGCGGCTCGGATCGCCCGCGCTCAGGTCATCCAGCACGCGGACTTCGTGACCTTCTCCGGCCAGTCGATTTGCCAGCGCCGTCCCGATAAAGCCTGCTCCTCCTGTGATCAGATAGCGCATCGATGTGTTCCTTGAGCAGAAAGATGAGTTCCCTTATGGTTGAATTTTTATCCCAAATGCTTCCATCTTCAAAACTTGCGCGTAAACTTCTTCCGTCCTGGCAACGATAGCAGGCCAGGTGAATGACTCGCGCATCCAGGCGCGACCCTGCTCGCCCATCCTGCGACGCCGTTGCGGGTCGGCCAGCAGCGCACGGAGCGCCGCCGCCAGCGGTTCAACATCCCGCTCGACCAGCAGGCCCGCGCCGCGCGCTTCCACATCGGGCAGGTTGCAGCCAGGCGTGACCACAATCGGCAACCCGGCGGCCATTGCTTCGAGGGCCGCCATTGGCAGCCCTTCGCCAACGGCAGGCAGCACGAACAGGTCGGCGCTTGCCAGTGCTGCCCACTGGTCGCCGCCGCTCAACAACCCGGTCAAAATCACCTGGTGGTCGATGCCGAACTGCGCCACGAGCGAACGCGCCGCAGGCAGCATTCCCGCATCCGGGCCAACAATCAGCAGCCGCGATGCCGGGAAATCGCGGGCTACCTGTGCGAAAGCCGGGATAAGCACCTGCAAACCCTTGCGCTCGTGCAGCCGTCCCAGGAACAGCACGACTGGCCCTTCGCCCAGTCCATAGCGGGGCCGCAGATCGCCGCTTGGGGTGAAATCTGCCGGGATGCCGTTCGGGACCAGGCTCGCGCCCGGAAAGCGAATGCCGAGCGACTGCCACAGCGTGCGAGCCTCACGCTCCTCGGCAGCGGTCAGTGCCGCGACATGATCCACTCGCCGCAACACCACACGCCCAAACAGCCTATCCCAGGCCCGCTTGAAAGCGCGCCGCCCGGTGGCATAAGACAGCGTGCCGTGCGGCGACAGAACTATCGGCTTGCGGTGATCGATCAACAGATTTTCGGCGATGCGCAGTTCGTGACAATGCACGATGTCCGCCTCTGCTGCCAACTGCCAGAAGGCAACCCGAAAGCCCACCGGCACTGACAGGTTAAAACGCGCGTGCAGCCAGTTACTGAGGTTGGGGCAGCGGATAACTTCTACCTGATCGATGACTTCCCTGCTTGTGGGATTGCGCGCTGCCGAATCGAGGGCATCCGTCGTCAGCACCCGCACGAGATGGCCGCGCGCGGCCTGGGCCGTCGCCAGGCCCGTGACGGCGCTCACCACACCACCATAAGACCACGCAGGTGCATAGTAGGGCGTGACGTGCAGGATGTTCATAGCGGTTCAAGCCATCAGCCGATCAAGGTCGCCGCTTGGCCTGCTTCACCACATGCCGTCGGGTCAAAAACACGCACGTGTTATGTAGCGCGTTTCGTCTTTTCAAGCGTTTCATTCCAGGTGAATCGTCATCTCTGCGATATTCACCACGACCCCGCTGGCCGATGTGAACAGATAGATCGTTAACGGCGAATTGGCGCCGTAGGCTGCGTTGGATTGCCCGACCAACTGGTTATCGACGTACAAGGACAGGCTGCCATCGCTGTTACGCCGCACCGACATGCCCAGCTTGACTGTCGTGACAGGTAACTGCGTCCTGGAAATAAACCGTCCGTTCAGGTTCATGCCGAGTGACAACACGTTCGTCTGCACCAGCATAGCTTGCACACTGGCACGCTGGCCTTGCAGCGACTCCAGTCCGACGCCGAAGGCCACCAGCCCCGTCGGCAGCAGCGATCTGTCATAGCTGACCAGTTCTACGGTGGCATCAACGCGCGTCAGATGACGGGCGGCGTCCGCGCCAAACAGCGGCGTCAGCACGTCCGGCCCGATCCGCACTACGACAGGCCCACCCCCTGTTCTCAGCGCGGCGCTGCCAAACTGCCAGCCATTGCCCCCTGGCCCGAACCAGTCCTTATTCCAGGGGATTTTGTCACTGGGGAAAGTTTCCAACGCTTTCAGCACGTCGTAGTCACCGCCCGTCGCGTCGGGCGGCAGGGTGGGCACGCCGACGGCACTGGTCGCCTGGACGGGCGCGCCGGGCGTGGTCCCTGGGCCGAGTGTCGGCGGCTGCGTGGCCGATGGCCCGCCAGTGGACACAGCCGTTGGCGGCCCGGCAGTGGGCGCCGCCGTCGGATTGGTCGGCGTCGGCACAACCCGTGTAATCGTCGGCGGTAGCGCAGGTGTGTCCGGCGGTTTCGTGATAGTCGGAGCCTCAGTGTTGGTCGGCGTGAAGGTCAGCGTCGGCGGTTCGAGTGTGTTGGTGGCGTCAATTGCCACGCCGGGCAAATTCGTTCCGCTCGCACGACCCGGTGTGACCGGGATTGAAGGCGGATTGCGGCTTTGCAACACCAACACCGCGATCACCACGGCTGCGATTACCAGAACGATGATCACGCCAGCCACGATCAACGGGGACGTGGTACGCCCTGTGCTTGCGGTGCCGGACTCATCCGCATACGCGGAGGCCGGGCTGCTCTCCACAGGCGGCATAGCCGCGCCGCCAGCCCCTGGAGCGCTCTCGCGCTCCATTTCGATGGAGCCAGATGGTGCGTATTCGGCGTCAACGTCAACACGGCCAGTATCGAAGGTGGGTGGTGTGTAGGCATAGGCAAGCGGTGGATCGGGCAGGCGCTGGATCAGGCTCTGCCAGTGTCGGAAGATGGGCAGCGCCGGTTGCCGATCAATGAACAGCGATTGAAAATGGCGATCCAGCAGGTGCAGCTTGTCGGCCTTGTTCAGCGATTCGTCCACATACAGGTCGCGGATCGCGTTGTAAGTGTCGCGCCACTGCCTGAGCTGCGCCGCGTAGCTATCGCCCAGGTCACGGCGCGTAATATCGACCAGCTTCTGGTGTGCCTCGGCCACCGCCGGATCGGGATCGTCGGCGGGGACAAGCGCCGCCTGTTCGATGGTACGCCGTGCCTGCTGCAAAACCTCCGCCGATGCGGCCAGGTCTTGCAACCAGGTCTTGAAGGGCGTCAGGTCTTTACCCGTCGCTGCCTCGGCCATGCCGATCCGCTCGACGGCGGTGTCCAGCAGTTGCCGCGCCGCACGGAACTCGCCGTCCGGCCAGCGGCGCAGCGCGTCGTCCAGGGCGCGCATGGCCTGATCGGCGGCCTCCAACTGTGCAGAGGCCAGCGGGGCGCGAGCGGCTTGCCGCGCCTCGGGCAAATCCTCGACGTTCCTGACGTTGTTCAGGGCCTGGACCGCGTCCAGTACAAGCTGGCGGCGCGTGATGGCCGTATCCAGCGCCTGGAACGCCGGATGCAGCCGCGCATTGTTGAGCGCTTTGGATGCCGCTTCCTTCCAGAAGTTCGCTTCGTCCGGCTTTTCCTGTTGCAAGGCCAGCATTCCCCGCAGGACATAATGCAAGAACAAGGCCCGGACAGCAGCCGCGCTCATCTCGCGCATCGGCTCGACCACACCGCGTACCATCGCCTTCAGGTAAATCTGCATATTGGGCATCTGCTCGGAGAATTTGCGCTGTACGGCGTCCTCTTCGGGCAGCAGCAGCGCCATCACCCGCTCCTCGGCCTGGTCGGTGCGCTGCGGGTTGGAAGGGCCATCGTTAGCCAGCCACGATCCCAACACTTCACTCAAGTCGAGCAGGCGGCGCGCGGCACGTTTTTCGCCATCGTTGCGCGCTGCTGCCAGCGCCTTTTCGCCCAATCCTTGCGCCTCGCCGCTGCGCCCGCGATCCCAGGCTTCCCAACCTTCGGCCAGCGCTCGTCCCAGCGTCGCGTTCGGGCTGAGATGTTCCACGCGCGGCGCTTCCTCAATGTGTTGCAGCAGGTCGTCAAACCAGCGCGCGGTGGCAGCGTTCAAGGGTCGAATGGCGTCAGCGGCCTGTCGGCAGGCAGTGATGGCCGGGCGACGCCCACCCATCACAATGCAATCCATGACGTGCGTCCACTCACTGATCGCCGTATCAATACCCTTCACCACTGCCTGAAAACGCGGATCGGTGATGTCGCTGGCGTAAGGCCGAAGCTGTGTCTGCGCTTCGACCAGGAAATCGGCAATATCCGAGCCGTCGCTGGCTGGCGCGAATGCCTTCAACTGATCCAGCCTGGCGTGGAAGGCATTAAGCTGGCTGCCCAGGGCTTCAAAGGCCGGGTTGGCCGGGTCAATTTCGCCCGCGTGCCACAGCGCGTTGCCCGCCCGCGACGGATCGGATAGGACGTTCTGCATCACCACATCCAGCAAATCGACAATGTGATCGGCAGCGTGCTGTGCGCGAGCGGCCACCGCGCTGGGCGAGTCGATGGAGTCGCCCCCAATCCCTTTCAGGTCTTGTCCCAGCGCCAGCAGTGCATCGGAGACTGAATGGTAAACCCGCAAGATGGGCTGGATGCCGGGCGCAGTTTCCGCATCAAGCTGCGCGTTAATAGCGCGCAGCGCCGCCAACTGGTCTGCCATCTGTGGGCCAGCGCCCGACAGCCGCGAAAGCTGGTCTTCCAGCCGCACCAGGTGCGGGCGCAGCAGCACCACCCCTGGCATGTGAACGGTCAGGCGCTCTGCCAGCAAAAACTGTTGCAATCGGGAGGACGCGCGGGGTTCAGGAGTCGTGACCAGCAAACGGCCCGCTGCCTGTACATCGTTCTGGAACAGCGCGTCGAGTGCGGGCGCAAACCCGGCGGGCAGTGGCAGCAGTAAATTGGCCTGAAGGAGCACACACGCCTCCAGCAGGTAGCTCAACAATGGCTGCTCGGTGTCCCCAGCTCGCGCAGCGATCTCGTCCAGCACACTCGAAGCGCGGCCCATGTTGCCGCTGCTCATGTAAATGCGCACTGCGTCCAGATCGCCCTGAATGGCAAGTTGTTTCAGGCGCGTTTCCACCTCGGCCAGCAGCGCCACTGCCGGCGGAAAGCCAGGGCTGAGTTGCAGCGCCTCGTGCAGCGTGTCGCGCAGTTGCTCAAGCTGCTCCTGGCTGCTGGCCCCGGGCAAACGGCCCCGCACCCGCTCGATCAGCGAGTCGCGGTTCTTTTCGAGCGGGCGGCGCAGTTCGGCCAGGTCGTTGCGCAGCGCAGCAATGTCTGCGTAGCGCTGGCTGAGGTCGGGATTGACTGCCTTGTTGATAATCGCCTTCAGTTTGGGCGACACCTCGTCGCCCAGGTCGCCAGCCGTGTCTGCGCGTCCTACCTCGGGACGACGCCCTCCCGACAGCACAAAATAGATCAACTGTCCGGTCTGCAAAATGTCGGTGGCCCGGCTGGTATGCGGCGGGACGCTCTCCGAGTCCAGGAATACGGCGTTGCCCCAGTCGATTACCTTGAGGCGATAGGTCGCCCGATCCCAAAACAGGTGTTTGGCGTCTACGTCATTGTAAACAATCTTGTGGTCGTGTGCGGCCTGAAGCAGGTCGAGGAGATCGTCGAAAATGATCAGCATTTCCAGTTCGGGCAATCGCTGGCCGCGTGCGGCCAGTTCCAGCACCAACGATTCAACCGTGACGCCCTGTGCCATGTCCATGGCGATGTACTGGTGGGTCTGCCCGCCGACGCGGAATGTGCCTGCGTGCCGGAGTTCAGTCAGAACAGGGTGGCCGCTGAGACGTTCCAGGGCACGTTTCTCGTTGAGGATGCTCACTTCCTGCCCGGCCCGCATGGGCGGCGCGTCCTGCAGGGCGGGGCGCTTGATGACCACCGGCAGATCGGCGTTCAGCGTATCATAGGCGCGCAGCGTTTCTCCGGAGCGCCCACGCGGGTAGATATAATCGTAGCGATAACGATTGTCGAACAGGCTGTCAGGACGACGCCCGGATGCAGGGCGAGACATGAACTATTCTCCTCAATGTGCCCATCACGGCGCACTGGAATGTGCGTCTCGAACACCAGCCGGATTGTCGCTGCTAATTGTACGCACTACGCCGCCAAATACCAATGACGGCCAGTTGCAACGCGGCGGCGACCTCGAAATGCAGTTTCGGTGCACAGGGCATTTCCGAAAGTTGGTGATCTTTTGGGTCTTCTGTCCCTTGTGAAGTTGGGCGGGTTATCCTATACTAACTGACATACAAAAACAGCAGGGGAACCTGATATACATACGTTGGGGGATCGCGTATGTCAGGTTTGACCCACTTTTGTGCTGCATGTATAATGATCGCACGTACCCCTTCATGTACGGAGAGCAAAAGTCGATGGAGTCCAACAAGCCAGTCGTCGGCAGTGGAGAGCCTGAGCAGGACGTCTCGCCTACAGCCGCACCTTCTGCCGAGGCTGTCAATAACGGCGCTTCCCACACGGAAATGCCAGCCTCGTCCGACCAGACCGCACCCAGCCAACCCACGTCTGACGCCGGGAGCGTGCCGGAGACGCTGCCCCAGCACGAACACACCCCCGCTTCGGAGCAAGAAGGCGCAGCCGCTGCTCCATCCGCCGATCAGCAACAAGGCGCGCCAGCCGAAGTAGCGCCCGCTAGCCAGATGCAAACCCTGCTCGATCAGCAGCCTGGTGAACCCCAGGTCAAGAAGGGTGACATCCTGGAAGGCGTGATTGCGCAGACGACGCCGACAGAAATCCTGGTTGACCTGGGGCTGAAGTCTGAAGGGGTCATTTCCGGCAAAGAATTGGAGCGGATGGACCGCGACATGCTGGACCGTCTGAAGGTCGGCGAAAAAGTTCTTGCTTATGTTTTAATCCCGGAAGACAAAAATGGTAACGTCGTCCTCTCCCTGACCCGCGCCGCCGAGGAACAGGATTGGCGACGCGCTGAAGAGCTACGGCAGAGTGGCGAAGTTTTTAGCGGCAAAGTGGATGGCTACAACAAGGGCGGCCTGATTGTGCGTTTTGGCCGCGTGCGGGGTTTTGTGCCGGAAAGCCAGGTCAGCCGAGAGCGGCGTCGCCGTGCCGAGGGCAATGACCCGCAAGAAAAATGGGGCCAGATGCGTGGCGAGGAAATCCTGGTCAAGGTTCTGGAAGTAGATCGGAGCCGCAACCGCCTGATCCTCTCCGAGCGTGAAGCAGCCCCGCTGGTGCGCGAACAGCAGAAGGAGCGCTTGCTGGACGAGTTGCAGGTCGGGGACGTGAAGACGGGCCGCGTGAAGAGCCTGGCCGATTTTGGCGCATTTGTCGATGTGGGTGGGGCAGATGGCCTGGTGCACCTCACCGAACTTTCCTGGAAGCATGTGACCCACCCGCGCGAGGTGTTGAAGGTGGGGCAGCCCGTCGAGGTCGAGGTCATCAGCATTGACCGTGAGCGCAAACGCATTGGCCTGAGCATCAAGCGCCGCGAGGAAGACCCCTGGATGGCAATCGCGCGCCAGTACCAGATCGGCCAGCTTGTCCAGGGAACCATTACCAAGCTAACCAAGTTCGGCGCGTTTGCCCGGCTGGTCGATAACCCGGAGATCGAGGGCCTGATCCACATCAGCGAGTTGGCCGATCATCGCGTGAACCACCCGCGCGACGTGGTGAGCGAAGGCGAATCGCTGGCCCTGCGTGTTGTCAAGATCGAGCCACAGCAGCGGCGTATGGGCCTGAGCCTCAAGCGTGTCAGTTCACCGGAATACCTGGATGCCGATTACCGCCGCGCGATCTCGCCTGCCGAGGAAGCCCCCGAGTCCTCCAACGAGGCGACGCCAGTGGATGATTACGTCGATTACGAAGCGGCCACCCTCAAAAATGAAGACCGGCGGCGCGCAGACCGTAAGAAGGGCAAAAAGGGCAAGAAGGGCAAAGACGAGTTCGACGAATTCGATGATTTTGAGGACGAGGAAGACTCGTACTAAGCGCTTCTCACTGATATGAGCATGATGAACAAGTGCGTGCCGTGTTGTGTTTTCATCGCGCGGCACGCGCACACTTGCCATTGCTGGACGAGGTGGCGAAGTTCCTTCCTGCCCAGCGGCCAGTGACATGGCTTGCAGAGCGCGCCTTGGGCACGCCGCAGTGCGCCGACCTGGTGCAGCAGCGTGGCTGGCACTTCAGTGCGCGTGCAAGGTCAAACCTACTACCGCGATAGCCAGGGTCGAGAAGGGGCCATCTGCCCACTACGGGTCCAACGCTGCACGCAACGGTGCAAACGGGCTGGGCAAGTCTTCGAGAACGCGGATTGGCGCAGCCTGAGTGTGGCGATCTAGTTTGGAGCGCCTGCTGGTGGCGATGGCCCTGGCAACTTGGTTTGCGGTCATGATCGGCGGTCAAGCGGCTGCGGAACGGCTTGCCAAAATGCCCGCTACCAGACACCTATCCCGTCCCCGTGCGGCCAAGTTCAGCCCGACAGCCAGGCACTTTTTTGTGACGAAGTGGCTCTTTATGTAAGAGGCTGGAAAAGCAAAGGAAACGTGATGGCCGAAAACCAACTGACTCCACAGGGAGTAAGTGACGTCCAGCGACGGGAGGACTTTGGCGAACTCGCCATGCGCTTTGAGGCTGCGGCTTTCCGGTGGGCCTACGGCATCCTCGGCGATCCCCATCTGGCGGAAGACGCCGTTCAAGAAGCGTATCTGATTGCCTTTCTGCACCTCGATCAACTGCGCGAGCCGCAGGCATTCGCCGCCTGGTTCCGGCAGATCGTGTTGACCGCGTGCACGCGTTTGATCCGCCGCCGGGATATTGTCACCAGGCTGCGCGAGCAAGCCGCTGATGAGCACGTGCCCGATCCCTCGGAGGTTGTGGAGGAGCACGAGGACAAAGATTCAGTCCACCAGGCCGTGCGGACACTGCCGGAGCACGAGCGCATTGTCGCGGACCTGTTCTACTTTTCAGACTACTCGCAGGAGGAGATCGCCAGGGTGCTGGCTGTGCCTGTTACGACGGTCAAGAAGCGCCTGCAACACGCCAGGGAGCGACTCCGCCGGATACTGGAACAGAGCCTGTCGCCCTCGATGCTGCTGGCGGGCTATCCTGAGCTGCTAGAGCAAGCTGATCTGAATGAACTGAGCGCGGAATGGCTCATCGATATGTCTGAAGCCCTATGGGTGCTGCCGACTGGCGTCCACGAACCGCTCTACCCGGTGATTGAAGCGGTTCTACCGAATGCGTATTGATGAGGGGCGGAAAAGGGAGACGGCAGGGCACAATCCAGAGGTCAGCCGGAAGACGTACAGCCTTGATTCCCCAGGTGGTTGCAGTAGCGGCCTGAGCAACCTGCGCGCTGACCTAGTGCGTATTCACATGAACATGTCCATACTCGTCGCGGTATTGGCCCGGCGAAACCTGCATGTAGCGCCGGAAGACGCGGCGGAAGTAGTCCGGGTCAGTGAAGCCGCATTTGTAGGCGATCTGCTCGATGGTCATGCTGGTGTCCAGCAAGTACTTGCAGCCCTCACGGACGCGCCGCCGCTGTATGGCTTCTGTTAAGGTACACCCGTACACCTGGCGGTAGATTCGACCCAGGTAATCGGCATTGTAGCCGAGGTGTTCCGCGACCTTGCTCGTCGTGATGGGACGATCAAAGTTCAGGCGAATGTAGGTGTGTGCCGAGGTCGCCACCACACTCAGATCGTCGATGTTCGCCGGTTTTTCCTCATGGGTCTGGGCCACCTCAACCAGCATCAGCATCGTCAGCAGATTGGCCGAATAGGGATGCAACATGCCGGTTTCCTGATCATCCAGAAACGTTCGAAACAATCGTTCCAGCCGCTCGGGCTGGCAGACATGGGCGACCTGCGGGACTCTGATGATCTGCGCCAGATCTGAGCCGGAGCCGCCTTTGTCCCTCGCGTTTGGCTCCTCGATTTCGAAGTGAATCCAGTAAAAGCGCAGGCCGAGCGGCATGGGATTCGTGCCGCCGTGTTGACGCCCCGGCCACAAATGCAGCGTGTCACCTGCCTCCAGATGGAAAGCCTGATCGCCTTCCCACAGATCAAGCTCGCCCTGCTTGACGAATATCAACTCGTGGGAATCGATGATGCGTGTGGGATGCACCGCCGCACCGCGCGAGATGAACAGGCCGGCATTTTGGGCCTTCAGGGGGCAATAGGGCTTCACACACAAGACATTGGTTTGTTCCACACCGCGTCACCCCTCTTAAAGTCGGAATTGTCCTCCTATTATACGAAATAGGGGTCTACTCACCAAATGAAACCAAAGCTATAGTGCGAGTAGATAGAAAAGCGAAATTTGGAAATAGTAGGAGGTCTTTTCTCTTGATCGAAAGCATCCAACAGCTCGAAGAGACGCCTCTTAAGCAGATCCAAATCGAAAGCGGGTTTTGGGGTACGCGGCAGGCGACCAACGATGCCCGGACAATCCCGTCTATTTACCACCAGATGAAGATCACTGGGCGGCTGGATGCCTGGCGGCTGGATTGGAAGGAGGGCCAACCCAAACCGCATATCTTCTGGGATTCGGATGCGGGCAAATGGATCGAAGCAGTCAGCTACAGCCTGATGGCACATCCCAACCCGGAATTTGAGCAACAGGTAGACGAGACGGTTGCGCTGATCGAGAAGGCGCAGCAGCCGGATGGTTACCTGAACATCTTCTTTACCGCCGTCGAGCCGCAAAACCGCTGGCGCAACCTGCGTGACTGGCACGAGCTATACGACGCCGGGCACTTGATGGAAGGGGCAGTAGCTTATTACCAGGCCACTGGCAAACGCCAATTGCTGGACGTGCTGACGCGCTACGCCGACCACATCGACAAAATGTTCGGCCCAAACGAAGGGCAAAAGCGCGGCTACTGCGGCCACCCGGAAGTGGAACTGGCGCTGGTCAAGCTATACAAAGCAACCGGCGAAAGGCGCTACCTGAACCTCGCCAAGTATTTCATCGACGAGCGCGGCCAGCAGCCCCACTATTTCGACATTGAAGCGCGCGAACGCGGGGAAGACCCGCGCAAGTTCTGGGCGAAGACTTACCGCTACTGCCAGGCCCACGTCCCGGTACGCGAACAGACCACCGCCGTTGGTCACGCAGTGCGGGCCTGCTACCTGTATTCGGGTATGGCGGATATTGCGGCGCAGACCCACGATACAGCGTTGTGGGCGGCTTGCCGCTCCATCTGGGAAGACCTGACACAGCACCAGATGTACGTCACTGGCGGCTTAGGCCCGGCCCACTCCAATGAAGGCTTCACGTTCGCTTACGATCTACCCAACGAGGAAGCCTACGCCGAAACGTGCGCCTCCATCGCGCTGGTCTTCTGGGCGCAACGCATGTTCCATTTGCAGCCGGAGGGCCGCTACATGGACGTGATGGAGCGCGCCCTGTATAACGGTGTCCTGAGCGGTGTCTCGTTCGAGGGTTCGCATTTCTTCTATGCCAACCCGCTGGCAGCCTACCCGAACATCAATCCCTACCCGACCTCGGCCAGCGTTCTGACGGATGGCTATTACCGCCGCTCGGAATGGTTCGACTGTGCCTGCTGCCCACCCAACCTGGCGCGTCTGGTGGCGAGTGTGGGTCGCTATTTCTATTCAACTACTGCCGACACGATCTACGTCAACCTGTACAACCAGAATCGCACTCGTCTGGCGCTTGGGGATAGCGCGGTGCAGATCGAGCAACAGACCAACTACCCCTGGGCTGGCGACGTTCACCTGGCGGTGCGGGTCGAGCGCCCTGTGCAGTTCCGGCTGGCGCTGCGTATTCCAGGTTGGTGCCGGGACTTCCGGCTGGAAGTGAACGGCAGTGCGCTTTCCGTGAACCCATCCAATGGCTACGCGGTCATCTCCCGTGAATGGGCCAACGGCGACGCGGTGGACTTGCACCTGTCCATGCCCGTCGAGCGGATCGTGGCGCATCCGCACGTCCGACAGGATGCGGGCTGTATCGCGTTGCAGCAGGGGCCGGTGGTCTACTGCCTGGAAGAAGCCGACAACGGGCCACACCTGGCAAACCTGGTGCTGCCCCGCGACAGCCGTTTGCGCAGCGAATTCGCCGCCGACTTGTTCGGAGGAGTCAACGTCATCACGGGCGACGCGATCCGGACGGCAGGCCAGGGGTGGCCGGGGGGCCTGTACCAACCGCAATCGGCCCTGCAGCTTGCGCCTGCGCCGATCACTTTCAAGGCGATCCCATACTGCTTCTGGGCCAACCGCCAGCCGGGTGAAATGCGGGTGTGGGTACGCGAAAGTTAGCATGAGGAAACGAAAGGAGGAATGCGGCGCATCGGCAAGATCGATCTGGGTTTAACCAATTAGATCAATCACATCTAGATCATCAGGAGTATGAATAATGTCGAACAAGAAATTCTCGCGTCGCGATTTTTTGAAGATCTCCGGTACGTCGGCGGCGCTCCTCGCTTCGGGCCTGCCCTTGCAGCGGGTTCTGGGCGCACCTGCGGCACGGCTCAATCAGGATGTGACGACCATCAGGTTCGGCGGCTGGGGAGCCACTGCCGAGGACAACGGTGTTCAGGCTGCTATCAAAGTTTTCCAGCAGCAGAATCCCAAGATCGCCGTCAAGTGGGAGCAAACACCGCAAGCTCCCGACTACATGACTCAGCTTCTAACGAACTTCGCGGCCAAAACCGCTCCGGACACGAGCTTTATCGTGTCGGACTACTATGAAACGCTTACCAAGCAGGGCATGCTGATGGACATCACAGATCGGATCAAGGCAGATCCACTGCTTGGCGCGAAAGGCTATTTCTTTGAGCCGCAGGAAGCCGACCGTTGTGCGGATGATAATGGTCGATGGCACGGGATTGGCTCATGCTGGGTCGCAGCGCAAGTCTACTATGCCGCCGACGTGCTGGAGAAGGAAAAGATCCCTGCCCCCGGTTTCAAAGATGCCGACCTCTGGGAATGGGATAAGACCATTGAATATGCCAAGCAGCTAACCGTGGACGACAAAGGCCGGCACCCGGGCGACTCCGGGTTCAACGCCGATAACATTCAGCGTTGGGGCATTGCCTGGGGAGACATTACGAACTACACCATTGCCGCGGCGGCGATCTATGCCAATGGTGGCGCGTGGGTCAAGGATGGTAAGTTAGCTCTCGACAGTCCGGAAGCGGTGGAGGCTCTGCAGCGCCTGTATGAACTGGTCTATGTTCACCATGTTGCTCCTCGCAGCGGCGATATGACGAACCTGGGCATGACCAACACCCAGATGATCGACAACGGTAAGCTGGTGGTTGCTGTCGACGGCTCGTGGGCACTGTCTTGGATGAATCCAACAACTGTCAAGAATGTCAAGCTGGGCACCGGCGCTATACCCAAGATGAAGCAGGCCGCAACGCATATCCAGGCGCATTTCCACAGTGTGATTGCGTCCACTCAGCACCCCGAAGAAGCCTGGCAGTGGGTACGCTTCCTGGCGACACCGTTCTATCAGACAGAGTTCCTCAAGATCGGTTTGTGGCTGCCCAGCCAGACAGCATTGGCAACGCCTGAAGGCTTGAAGACCTGGATCACCCCGGGAATTCACCCGGAAAACTACAGCCAGTTTGTCACAGATTATCTTCCTAAATATGGTCATGCTGCGCGAATCCCACCGGGCCACATCGAAGCTTACAACACCTACATCCTTCCCGCATTGCAGGCAATAGTGGGCGGGACTCCTGCCGACAAAGCCATGACCTCGGACGTGGTCAAGAAGGCGAATGACATTATCGCCAAGGCGCAGGGCTAAAAGCTCGCACGCAGGGACTAAGCGGGTCAGGGCAAACGCTTGACCTCACCCTGGCCCCACTCACTCCGTTGGTGGAGAAGGAAGCGGCCTGATCGGGTATATTCCTCTCTACCAAGGGAAAGGAGCATTGAAATGCAAGGTCAATCAGGTGCGTTTGCCCGACCGGCCACCCCAGTTCCCTGCTTGCGTTTGAGTTCTGAAGGTCAACAGGAATGCCATGGCGATAAAGTCGAATGTGAATATACCCACTGCCAATCTATTTAGAAGACTGACACTGTCGCAAAGACGTACCATCATCGGGTACATTTTTATCATGCCCTTTATCCTGGGCTTTATTTTCTGGTTTCTGATTCCAGCACTGGTAGCCTTCTATCTCACGTTTCAAAAATGGAATTTGATCAGCCCACCCCAATACGTCGGGCTTGCGAACATCCAGCACCTGTTGGAGGATCCGCTCCTGCCGAAATCGCTGTGGGCTACGTTTGTTTATACCGTTCTCTCAGTTCCACTCGGCCTGTTGTTGAGCTTTTTCTTGGCGAACCTGATTAATACGCAGATACGCGGCATCGCTGTGTTCCGCACCATCTATTACCTGCCAACGATTGTCCCGGCGGTTGCGAATGCCATCCTGTGGGCGTGGATGTTCAACACCGAATTCGGGCTGATCAACGTGTTCATACGAAGCCTCGGTGGACCGAAAGTTGCATGGTTACAGAATCCCCAGATTACGATCTTCGCCTACGTTCTCCTGAGCCTCTGGGGAGTCGGTGGCTCGATGATCATCTTTCTAGCCGGTTTGCAAGGTATTCCCGATATTTACTATGAAGCGGCTGAAATCGATGGTGCAGGGCGCTGGTACAAACTCCGTCATATAACGCTCCCGTTGATGTCGCCAATTTTCTTCTTCAACTTCGTAATCGGAATCATCAACTCCTTCCAGGTGTTTACCATTGGCTTTCTGCTGACCAACGGAGGGCCACAAAACTCAACGCTATTCCTGGTCTTGTATGTCTACCGGACCGCTTTCCAGAATCAGAACATGGGGTACGCCGCAACACTTTCTTGGTTGTTGTTCTTTATCCTGGTGATTCTCTCGCTTATCGTTTTCAAATACTTCGGTTCACGTGTTTACTACGAGAATCCGGGCGAATAAGAGGAGCCGCAGCAATGAGCGCACAAAACCAATTGGTGGCTGACTCACAAATGACGGTCTATTCCAGTCAGAAACGCACTTCCGCGCGCGCTGCGTGGGTGTGGCGATGGATGACCATTGCATTGCTCGTGATCGTAGCAGCTGCTATGCTGGCGCCCTTCTTGTGGCTGATCACCAGTTCGCTCAAGTCTCAGATGGAGATCTTTCAGTTCCCGCCCAAATGGCTACCCAGCGAATTTCACTGGGATAATTACACCAGAGCACTAACCGCCAAACCCTTTGGTACCTATCTCAAAAACACCCTGACGATCTGTGTGCTGAACGTTATCGCTGTAGTGTTTACGTCTTCCTTCTGTGCCTATGGATTTGCTCGAATTAACTTTCGTGGTCGTGACTTTTGGTTTGGGATTGTTATGGCGACCCTGTTCCTACCCTATGCGATTTTGATTGTGCCTCTCTTTTTGATGTTTACGCAGCTGGGGTGGGTCGATACACTGCTGCCGCTGACGGTTCCGATCTTCTTTGGCGGCGGTGCGTTCAACATCTTCTTGCTACGCCAGTTCTTCCGCAGCATTCCGGAGGACCTCGCTGACGCAGCGCGCATTGATGGGTGCAGCGAATTCGGTATTTACTGGCGCATCATGATGCCGTTGGCAAAGCCCGCGCTGACGACAGTCGCCATCTTCACATTCCTTGCAGCCTGGAACGATCTGCTAAACCCGCTTATCTATCTGCGCTCTCCTGAAAACTTCACACTTGCAGTTGGACTTTCTTCCTTTCGCAGTACGCTCGACGTAAGCTGGGACTTGCTGCTGGCTGCATCGACGGCAACAGTTTTGCCTGTCGTGGTCTTATTCTTCCTGGCGCAGCGCTACTTCATTCGGGGCATCGTGATGACCGGCTTGAAGGGGTAGCAGCAACTCCGATCCAGGCAGACGAAGTCACTGATTACTATTTGCCATTCAGTGGCAGTTGATACCCCATCGCCATCTCTACGCCGGGCGGCGGCACGCCGCCAACCAATTTCTCCCCTGCGCAAACTGAGGATGAGGCAGTTTCGGCACAGCCTCTACTTGCGTTATACTCCTGCTACGCTCTTAACATCAATCCTCATTGGGAGCTTCCGGTATGTTCCAGACGATTACCCCGGTAGACGGGAGTGTTTACGTTGAGCGCCCGCTGGCAACGCCCGATGAAATTGAGCGGGCACTCTCTTTGGCCTACGCCGCGCAGCGCCAGTGGAAAGCGCTATCCGTTGCCGAAAAGGCGGCCTATTGCACGCGCATGGTCGATGCTTTTGTCGCCGACAAAGAGCGCATTGCGACGGAACTGAGCTGGCAGATGGGCCGTCCCATCCGCTATTCGCCCAACGAGGTGCGTGGCTTCGAGGAACGGGCGCGCTACATGATCGCGGTGGCCGAAAAGACGCTGGCCGACATCCAGATGGAGGCGAAGAGCGGCTTCACGCGCTTTATCCGCCGGGAGCCATTGGGCGTGGTGCTGGTGCTGTGCCCCTGGAATTATCCCTACCTGACCGCCGTCAACTCGGTTGTGCCCGCGCTCATGGCCGGCAATACCGTCATCCTGAAACACGCTTACCAGACACCGCTGTGCGCGGAACGGCTGGCCGATGCGTGCGCGGCAGCCGGTTTCCCCCAGGGCGTATTCCAGTACCTCCACGCCAGCCACGACGATATCGCAAAGATGATCGAGGACAGCCGGATCGCTTTCGTGGCCTTCACCGGCTCGGTGGCGGGCGGACACGCTGTGCAGCGTGCGGCCAGCCAGCGTTTCATCGGGACGGGGATGGAACTGGGCGGCAAAGACCCGGCCTACGTGCGGGCCGATGCCAATCTCAACCACGCCATTGAAAACCTGGTGGACGGCTCTTTCTACAATAGCGGGCAGTCCTGCTGCGGCATCGAACGTATCTATGTCGATGCGGCGATCTACGACAGCTTCGTCGAGGGCTTTGTCGAATTGACGAAGCAGTACCAACTCGGCAATCCGCTGGCTCCCGAAACGACACTCGGCCCCGTCGTGACCAGCCGTGCGGCCAATTTCGTGCGCGGACATATCACCGAGGCGATCCGGCAGGGCGCGCGGGCGCTGATCGACGAGCGCCTTTTCCCGAAGTACCCGCCAGAATCGGCTTACCTTGTCCCACAGGTGCTGGTCGATGTCAACCACACCATGCGCGTGATGTGCGAAGAGACCTTTGGGCCAGTGGTCGGCATCATGAAAGTTCAGGACGAGACGGAGGCCATTCGCCTGATGAACGACAGCCAATACGGGCTGACGGCCTCCATCTGGACGAGCGACGAAGAGGCGGCCATGCGTATCGGTACGCAGATCGAGACGGGCACGCTGTTCATGAATCGCTGCGATTACCTTGACCCGGCGCTGGCCTGGACAGGCGTCAAGAACTCCGGGCGCGGCTGCACGCTTTCAGTGCTCGGTTACGAGCAGTTGACGCGGCCCAAGTCGTTTCACCTGCGGACGGCTGTTTGAGCTGTAGAATGTGAAATTATCTCTTTAGAAGGACAAACGAATACTATGCCAGCCCAAACGGTGCGGGGGATGCTCACACTTGACGAGTTGAAGGCTAAAGTTACGTCTGGCGAAGTCGATACGGTAGTGACCGTTTTTTCCGATCTTTACGGGCGCTTGATGGGCAAACGGATTGCGGGCGATTACTTCCTCGACCACGCCGCCGGGAATGGAATGCACGCCTGCGACTATCTGTTTACTGTAGACATGGAGATGGAACCTGTCCCAGGCTACAAATATGCGAACTGGGAACTCGGCTATGGCGATTTTCACTGCGTGCCAGACCTGGCGACGCTGCGCATGGCGACCTGGCTGGATAAGTCCGCCTTCGTGATCTGCGATAGCTACGACGAAAAGACGGGCAACCTGACGCCCGTCGCACCGCGCAGCATTCTGCGGAAACAGGTTGAGGCTGCTGCCGCAATGGGCTACTGTGCGCTTGGCTCTTCGGAGCTTGAATACTACATCTTTGCCGAGTCCTACGGCAGCAGCCGAGACAAGCACTATGCCGGTCTGAAGCCTTTCGGGGCCTATCTCGAAGACTATCATATTCTACAGGGAGGGCGAGAAGAACCGCTGAACGCGGCGGTGCGCAAGCATCTTTCGGCCAGCGGCGTTCCCGTCGAGTTCAGCAAAGGTGAATGGGGGCCGGGCCAGCACGAATTGAACATCCGCTACACGGATGTGCTGGCGATGGCTGACCGGCACACGATCTACAAGCAGTGCTTCAAAGACGTGGCCGATCAGCTTGGTCTGGCCGTGACGTTCATGGCAAAGTTCGACCAGAAATTGGCCGGCTCTAGCTGCCACATCCACATGAGCCTGTGGGACGAGGCGCAGACGAACAATCTTTTTGCAGGCGATAACCCGATTGGGCCAGATGCCCACCTGCCCCACGCCTCGCCCGAATTCGGCTGGTTCCTGGGCGGCTGGATGGCCCACGCTGCCGAACTGATGCCGTTCCTGGCCCCCACCGTCAACTCCTACAAGCGCTACCAGGCCGGGTCATGGGCACCGACAGGACTGGCCTGGAGCTACGACAACCGCACCGCCGGATTCCGTGTGATCGGGCACGGCCAGTCGCTGCGCATCGAAACCCGCATCCCCGGCGCGGACACCAATCCCTACCTGGCCTACGCGGCACTGCTGGCGGCGGGGCTGGACGGAATCCGCAACCAGATCGCACCACCGCCGATCTTCAAAGGGGACGTGTACGCGGCGTCCAATTTGCCGCAAGTGCCGCGTACCTTGCGGGATGCCATCGCCAACCTGGAACGGAGCGATTTTGCGCGGCGGGCTTTTGGCGAGGAAGTCATCGACCATTACCTGCACTTCTTCAAGACCGAGCAGTCCCTTTTCGACAACGCCGTGACGGACTGGGAACGTGCGCGTTACTTCGAGCAGATATAGGAAGGAAGCAAACACATGCGGCTCGCCAACAAAGTGGCCCTGATCACCGGCGCAAGCAGTGGCATTGGGCGTGAAACGTCGGTGCTTTTCGCCAATGAAGGGGCAAAAGTCGTCGCGGTAGACATCAACGACGCTGGCGGCGAAGAAACCGTGAACATGATCAAGCAGGCGGGGTGCGAAGCCGTCTACGTCCACGCGGACGTGTCCAAAGCGGCAGATGCCGAGAACATGGTGCGGGTGGCCGAGCAGACCTACGGCCAGTTGAACATCTTGTTTAACAATGCCGGGATCATGCACAGCGACGACGACAACGCCATCACGACAGAGGAAGCCGTCTGGGACTTGACGATGAACATCAACCTGAAAGGCGTTTTCCTGGGCTGCAAGTATGGCATTCCGGCCCTGCGGCGGGCCGGTGGCGGTTCGGTCATCAACACCGCTTCCTTTGTGGCGCTGCTGGGCGCAGCCACCCCGCAGATCGCGTACACGGCCAGCAAGGGCGGCGTGCTCGCCCTGACCCGCGAACTGGCAATTGTCCACGCCCGCGAGAACATCCGCGTGAACGCGCTGTGCCCCGGCCCGCTGCGCACCGAGATGCTCATGAAGTTTCTGAACACGGAGGAGAAGCGCCAGCGCCGTCTGGTACACATTCCGATGGGGCGCTTCGGGGAAGCCAAAGAAATGGCCCAGGCGGCCTTATATCTGGCCTCCGATGAGTCGTCCTACGTCACAGGCACGGAATTCCTGGTCGATGGCGGTATCACGGCGGCCTATGTGACGCCAGAATAATGCCAGAACTCGTGCCCTGATCCCTGCGCTGGACGCCGGTTGGCAGGTTCAACATCGTCAGAAGACCAGAATCTTCACGTCCCAGGCATCCAGTTCCAGCGTATCCCCGCGCCGGAGCAGTGTTCCGCTGAACAGTTCGCGGGCATCTATTGGCAGGGACGGCAAGCGCTGTCGCTCCCACGACCAGTTGGAGATGAACCAGAGTTTGCTGCCCGCACGCGATTGTGCGCTGGTGACACGCACCGACACTGGCAGATCGTTGACCAGGGGTCGGAAGCCTGTCTGCTTCATGATCCAACTTGCCAGTGCTTCTCCTAGCGTAGCATCAGGCAGCGTACCGCAGTAAGTGACACGGCCTTCACCGAACGGTTGAGAGACGATGGCGGGGAAGCGGCCAAAATGCGGGTGATCGTAGTAGGCTAACGGGGTTGCGCCTTCCAGTTGCAGCCCATCTGCCCAGCCTGTGGCCCGCGCCTCCGCTGCGAATACGAAGTCCGCGGCTCCCGGCTTCAGGGCGAGCGGCACAGCCAAATTGGAATACTCCTGGTAGCTGGCCCCGACGGCCTGGCGCAGCGGCCCAGGCGCGCGCTGCCAGCGGATGCGCGCGAATTCATCGGCGTAACCACTGCGGAAGGTGAGCAGCAAGTGGCCGCCGTTGTGGGCGTAGTCCGACAACCGTTTCAGCAGGGCATCGTCGGCAACGTACAGGGCGGGCACAACCAGAACGGGATAGGCTTCAAAGTCCTGCGCGGGGTGGACGACCACTGCCTGTGCCCGCGCGTCGAAGAAGGCACGATACCACGTGTCGAAGATGCGCTGGTACGAAGCTCGATCCGGCAGATTGCCGCCCGGCTGCGACAGGCACGGCATCATTTCCAGTCCGTATTTGCTGTCCTGTGAGTACAAGAAAGCCACGTCCGTGTCTGGTTTCAGGCCGGTCAGGGTGTCGTCGTGCTCGCGCAGTTCGTGGGCGATTCGGCTCAGTTCGGCGTAGCAGCGGCCCGGTTCCAGATCATGGCCCAGCACACCGCCCCAATAGGTCTCCGCGCCGTAATGCAGCGTGTGCCAGTGCCAGTATTCCACCATGTTCGCGCCCCTGGACACAAACGTGTAGACCGCCAGCCGCCACTGCCCGTCATAAGACGGATAGTTGCAATGCGAACCGCCAATGCTGTTGGCATTCAGCTCGGTGATCAGGAAATTGGACTGCTTCGCGCCGCGTGCAAAATCGCCGTTCAAGTACATTGTCCAGACGCCGGAGCGGTTAATCATACTGGACATCCATTCGGGCGTGCCATAGATGCGTGCGTCACCCGCCGATAGATCCATGCCGTCCTGCGTGACGTGATAGGGATTGATCGCCAGGACGTCCATCACCTGCGCGATCTCATATGTGTCGGCCTCGGCACGGCCATGCACCCCGACCACGTCCTGCGTCACAAATTGATCGGGGCGCGTGTACTCCCGGACGATACGTGCCTGCCATGCCAGGAACTCCGTCACCAGCAACGCCTGGAAGCGCCGCCATTCGAGATCGTAGCCGGGGTTGGTGTTACCATCCGGCGTCCACAGGTCTTCCCATTCGCTCAATTTGTGTGACCAGTAGGTGAGGCCCCATACCTCATTCACACGCGCTACGGAGCCAAATTTGTCTTTCAGATAACTCACGAATTTCTGAAAGACATCCGGGTTGTGCAGCAGGCCGCTGCCCGTCTCGTTGTCCAGTTGAAAGCCGATGATGGCGGGGTGCGGCGCGTAATGGCTCGCCAGGGCGCGGATAACCCGTTCGGCGTAGAAGCGGAAGGCAGGCGCAGCGTGGTTCATGTTCTGGCGCGCACCATAATAGGCGCGCCTGTCCTGACCGTAGCGCGCCATGAGTTCGGGGTGTTGGCGCTGCATCCAGGGCGGAATGGCGTAGGTCGGCGTGCCGAAGATAATCTTGATACCCGCCTGGGCAATCGCATCGATGACGCGATCCATCCATGCGAATTCAAAGTGCCCGTCGCGCGGCTCCCAACTGGCCCAGGTAGACTCGCCCAGCCGGACAACCGTCAGGCCGGCTTCGCTCATCCGTCTGACGTCCTCTTGCACTCGCTCATAGGGCTGGTACTCGTGATAGTAAGCGACACCGTACAACATGGCGTTATCCTTTGTGGAGGCCCAACTGGCCGGGGCGCGGGGGAAGAAGCGCTATTTATCCAAACCATCGTTGTGAAATTGATGGGGCCGATTCTAGCGGTGCGGGCCATGACAGGCAATTGAGACTTCTGCCGCGTGATGGCAGCGCTCGCTGGCACTACCTGACTGCGGCAAGGTATTCCCGTAATTTCTCGGCGTGTTGGGGAATAGCGATCTCAGGCTCGGCGATCTCCGGATGCCACTTCTTTTCCCATTCCACCGACAGCCACCCATCGTATTGCTGGTCACGCAGCACGGCCAGGATGTCCGGGATGGGGACAGTGCCCGCGCCAAGTAAGGTCAACTCCCATTCTTCTCCGCTCCCCGGGCGCCCGTCTTTTACGTGGACGTGATGGCAGCGGTTGCCGAGCCGATTGGCGGTCTCGACTGGTTGTTCGCCGACCCGGTAGGGGTGAAGCGTATCCCACAGTGCACCTCCGCCCGGCACCCGATCAAGCACTTCCGCGACGGTGGCGCTGCTGGAAAAGGCATCGTGTGTCTCCAGCAAGACGGTGACGCCGAGTTCCCGCCCTCGCTCCACGAGCGGCAGCAGACATTCGGCTGCCGCCTGTATCGCTGCGGCCCGCGTGGTATGGGGTGGCGGCCCGCCAAAGACGCGGATAAACGGGGCGTCCCAATCCGCTGCCATTTCGAGGAAGGCCCTGCCGTCGCGGGCTTGAGCAGCGCGACCATCCGGGTCGGGGATGGCAAGGTGTACCGACGTATCGACGCAAATAATCTTCAATCCAGCCTTTGCACACTGAGCGCGCACGTTGTCGCGGGTTGCCTTATCCATATGGGCGGATAGCAACTCGCCGTTTAGTAATCGTAATTCCAGTCCGGCATAGCCATTGCGCTGTGCTGCATCAATGACCTGTTCCAGACTCCAATTGGGGCAGGCCAGGGTAGTAAAAGCCAGCTTCATTCTTGACTCCTCAATCGGGCAATGGGTAGAAAACCAGGCAGTTGTCCTGGGGTGAACAGTCAGCCGCAAGGTCAGGACGATAGTATACATTCCGAGTGCCACGTCGTGACACGGCGCGCAGTTCAGCCAGATCGAATACCCAGGCAAGCGGGTTGTAGATGACGCCCTGCTGTCGAATCGAGTTCCAGTACACGAGGCTGAACGAGCGTTCCCCACTTAGCACCACTATGCTTGTAACATAAAGACCCTGTTTCTCAAAAAACGGTAATCATGTGAGGGGCTGAGGAAGCCGTTAGCGGATCGGCGACATAGCCAACCGTTAGGACGGACGTTGACGATGGTGTTCTTGACGATGGTGAGTTCGGAAAACAGTGAGCGAGGGATCGCGGCCTGGGTTTCGGCGGGATGATGTGCCGAGTTACAGCACGATTGGAGTTATGCGGCGCTGATTTTCCGTCAAAATCCCAACGTGAACCCACCATCGACCAGCAGGACTTGCCCGCGAATCATGGCCGCGTCCGGAGAACACAGAAATGCGACGGCAGCGGCCACATCCTCGACACTGACCAGGCGTGCCGCAGGCGTGCGCTGGCGCGCAAAGCCCAAGCGTTGGTCGGCCCAGTGCTTCATACCCTCGAAATGTTGCAGCGCTTCGGTATCGACCACCCCAGCAGATACCGCATTAACTACGATGTTCATCGGGGCCAGTTCGACGGCCAGGTAGCGAGTGATCGCTTCCAGCGCGGCTTTGGATGCGCCAACTACCACATAATCGGGCAGCACACGCGCCGCGCCAATACTCGACAGGTTGACGATGACTCCGCCTCCTCGCTGCTGCATCATCGGAGCGGCGTACTGCGCGGCGAACAGGGCCGCCCGCGCATTGATATTCATTGTCCAATCCCAGCCTTTGATGCGCTGTTCCATGACCGGGCGGTTGTAGCCGGAGGCGGCATTGTTGATGAGGAAATCGAGGCCGCCGAACGCCGCATTGGTCTCTTCAAAGAGCCGGGCCAGGTCTTTTTCGTCGCCAATATCGGCTTTGACCAGCACTGCCCTGCGCCCCAATCCCTGAATTTCCTGCACAGTCTGTTCCGCCGGGGCGCGGTTGCGAAAGAAATTGACCACAACGTCCGCGCCTTCACGGGCCAGCCGGAGCGCAATGGCCCTGCCGATACCGCGTCCGCTGCCCGTTATCAGTGCAACTTTGTTGGCGAAGCGTAATTGCGAGCTATCAGTCACGCCGACGCTCCCTCGTACACAACGGGCTTAAGCAGTGTCCGGTCAAATTCCCGGATCCGTTCGGGGCCAAGCGCTTCCAGGTGCGCGCGAGCCGCCGCAGCGTCCTTTCGCAGCCGGGCCACATCGATGCCCTGGCAGCGATCTGGCAGCGGGGCGAACCATTGGAGCATCCGCAGAAACATCTTGTGCGCCCCCCAATAATTGCCGCGCTCGATCTGGTAGTAGGCAATGCCAAGTTGCAGGATGGCCCGGTACAGCTCGCGGACTGGTCCCCGTTCTTCGTTCCAGGCTTCTTCCAGAGTTTCGTGGCATTCGAAATACTGGTGTGCGTTGAACTGTTGCAGCCCTTTGAGCACTAGCGGCGAGGGTACACCGTCGCATTGGTTGTTCAGGGCAGCAGTGTCGCGGAACAGTTTCACATTATCTATAAGAACACCCGGCAGTGCGGTCAGAAACGCCTGCGACGACAAAACCTGATCGGCGCGGGCAGCTTTGCCGCGCACCTGTGCAGCCGCATCGTCAGCGATGCCGATCACGGGTATCCGCCGCGTGGCCGGGTCAGAACGGACGACAGCCAGCCAATCAACGGGCCGATCAAGCTCGATAACGATCAGTGCCGGATGTAACTCGGCCACCCCGGCCACTTCGCGGCGCGAAGGTTCCCCAGCCTTCTCGTAACCGGTTGGCTCGAATGACCAGTGAATGTCGAACTCGTCGCTATACCGCGCCATAGCATCACGCAGGGTCGAACTGCGGACAAGGGCCAGAATGCGGGTTTTATCCGCCATAGCTCACCTCAACGCCTGACAATCAACGGTTCAATAGACAGCGATTCCAGGGCCAGCCATTGGCGTTCCGGCGGAGCCACCAGGCCCATGCCCAGGTTGCCCCGGGGCGTCACGACTGCCCAACGGTTGTCCAGCCATGCCACGAAACCCAGAGGCCCTTTCGGTGCGAAGGGCGCTCGATGTACGATCTGGTCGTCCACGTAAAACTCACACAGCGCCTGCAACCAATCCAGGCGATAGGTGTGAGGCTGGCGCAAGTCAACGCCCAGCAGCGCTTCGGAAATACCCCCCGCCCACTGCCCCACCGGCCACAGCAGACGGTGGAGGAGCGGAATGCGCATCAAAAGAAACCCCAATGGCGCGGTGGGCAGCAACGCGAGGAACGGCAATCGGCCTGCGTCCAGTGTGGCGGCCTTCCAGCCGAAGCCGGGCACGCCCTTTGCAAGGGCCATGTTGGACGGCGGCGAACTGAAGAAAAACCAGACAGAACGCGGCAGGATGGGCAGTCGCTTGCCCGGCATAACGGGCTGAGTCCAGAAGCCGAACCCGGCTGTACCCTTCAGATCGTCAACGCCGTGCGACGCCCAGGCGCGGATCGACATTCGCAGCGGCGGACGCCACACGAAATGGGGTGGCTTGCGGCGCAGGTAGTCGTCGATCTGGGCATTGCTATACTGCGAAGCAGTCGCCTGTTCTAGCACCAGCCGGACACCCTCCGCACTCCGCTCAACACGCCCCACGCCCTGTTCCAGCATCGTCAGGCTGGAACCCAGTTCTGTTCGGAAATCTTGTTGGATGGATTGCATAGCCCTGAGTGTACCGCGCGCGCCCGCAAAACTGTTATGCGGATTTTCGGTTCAGCCGCCAGTTGGCTGGCTTGACCTTCGCGCGGTATAATCTCGCTGCCTGCGGGCAAATCTTCCACGAGTAACGGGAACCCCAAAATGGAAATCACCTGGTACGGACACAGTTGCTTTCGGCTCGCAGAACGTGGGAAAGCAACCGTCGTGACCGATCCCTTCGACGAGTCCATCGGCTACCCACTGCCCAAACTGAAAGCGGACGTCGTGACCGTCAGCCACGATGCGCCCGGTCACAGCAACGTCGACAACGTGAAAAGCTACCAGCGCCTGATTCGGGGGCCAGGCGAGTACGAGATCGGCGGCGTATTCATCATCGGCGCGGCCATGCACAGCGTCAACCCCGATTCGTACAGGTACAACGTGGCCTACATGTTCGATTACGACGGCCTGAGCGTGGTTCATCTGGGCGACCTCGATCATGTCCCGCACCAATCCACGATTGAAACGATGGGCGCGGTAGACATTGTGCTGGTTCCGGTGGGAGGTGGGGCTGGCCTGAATGCCACACAGGCCGCCGAGGTTGTCAGCATGTTGGAGCCGGGCATCGTCATCCCGATGCACTACAAGACCGATGAGAGCCGGCTGGAACTTGAACCGGTTGACCGATTTTTGAAAGAGATGGGCGTGAGCCGTATCCAGCAAGAAGAAGTGCTCAAAGTCACCAAGAGCAGCCTGCCCGAACAGACGCAGATCGTCGTCCTCGGATGCAGCCGCTAAAGCACCAGTCTCGCTAAGGAATAGCCATGCAAGTCAAAATCATCATGAATTGGGACATCAAGCAGGGGCGCGATCAGGAGTATTTTGAATTTGTCGTGCGGGAATTCGCGCCGGGCATCACCCGGCTCGGTTTGCAGCCCACCGAAGCCTGGTTTACCGTCTATGGCGAGTGTCCTCAGATCATGATGGGCGGAATTACGTCGGACTTCACGACGATGAAGTCGCTTCTGGATAGCCGGGAGTGGAAAGACCTGCACGAGCGCCTGCTGCAGTTCGTCACCAACTACCAGCAAAAAGTCGTGCGGTTCTCGCCGGGTTTCCAGCTCTAGCCCCAAAAGGCCACAGCCCGATGAACGCTCCATCCATCGGGCTGTTTTCACCTGGCAAAGGCCAGGCCGGGTTACTTGGTCTCGGCAGTGGTCGTACTTGCAGCGGGCTTATCAGTCGTTTCGGCTTTGGCGGGCGTGCCTTCGGTGCCTGAAGTACTGCCGTTGCCACTCTCACTCGGTTTAGAGTCTTCTTTTTTCGGGCCGGTTGTTGCCAGATTTTGCTTGCCCCGGCTGTCGGTCACGTAGAAACCCGATCCCTTGAATACAATCCCAACGGGCTGAATCACCCGGTAGAGTTTCTCCTCGCTACAGGTGGGGCAGACCGTCAGCGGCGCATCATTGAAGCTCTGCTTGGCCTCGAAGCGTTCCCCACAGTTTTCACACTCGTAGGTATAAATCGGCATAGGTTGTCACGACCTCGATCCCGTATGATCTTGCGCACGCAGATCAGACGTTGTAGCTGGCCGGAATTTTACTGATTTATTCAGCAAGATCGGCCTTGAGCAAATACTACATAGCGCTGGCTCAAAACGCAAGGGACAATTGCACCTCACGCCCGATGTTCTCAATGCAGCATAGGGCTAGAGGCTCGCCAGGGCCTGCCGCAAATCCTGGAGCAAGTCGTCGATGTGCTCAATGCCCACGCTCAACCGCACCAAACCCGGATCGACGGCCAGAGCGCTGCTGGCGGTGCTGGCGTGAGTCATGCTGTAGGGATGCTCGATCAGGCTCTCGACCCCGCCCAGGCTTTCGGCCAGCGAAAACAAGCGCGTGCTGGATGCGAAGCGTTTGCCCGCTTCCGTGCCGCCATGCAGGATCACACTCAACATGCCGCCAAAGTCGCGCATCTGGCGCTTCGCCAGTGCGTGCTGTGGGTGGCTTTCCAGGCCCGGGTAATACACTGCCTTGACCGCAGGGTGATCTTCGAGGAAGCGGGCCACCCGCAGCCCATTCGCGCTGTGCCGCTCCATGCGCAGCGCCAGCGTCTTGATGCCACGCAGCACGAGAAAGCAGTCCGAGGGGCCGGGCACTGCCCCCGCTGCATTTTGCAGAAACTTGAGTCGCTCAAACAGCGTCTTATCGCGCAGCATAATCGCGCCGCCGACCACGTCGCTGTGCCCACCCAGGTACTTGGTCGTGCTGTGGACGACCAGATGCGCGCCAAGCGTCAGGGGCTGCTGTAAGACCGGGCTGGCAAAGGTGTTATCGACAGCTACCAGCGCACCGGACGGCTGGGCAAGCCGGGCAATCGCAGCGATGTCCGCCAGCATCAGGCGCGGGTTGGTCGGGCTTTCCAGCCAGATCAGCTTCGTTTGTGGCCTGATGGCGGCTTTGACCTGCGCCAGATCAGTCGTGTCCACCCAACTGAAATCCAGGCCAAAGCTGCGCCACACCTTGTCCGCCAGCCGAAACGTTCCGCCGTACACGTCATTGGCGGCAATCACGTGGTCGCCGGGGCTGAACAGACGAAAGATCGTGTCGATGGCAGCCATGCCGCTGGCAAAGGCCAACCCGTAGGGAGCAGCTTCCAGCGCGGCCAGGCAGTCTTCGAGCGCTTTTCGGGTCGGGTTGTCGGTACGGCTGTATTCGTACCCCTTGTGATGGGCGGGGGCAGACTGTACGTAGGTTGAAGTCTGGTAGATCGGCGTCATGATCGCGCCTGTCGTCGGATCGGGTATCTGGCCCGCGTGGATGGCTAAGGTTTCGATATGCAGTGGTGGCTGTCCGTCCGTCATAGTTTCTCCCTGCGGCCTGAAGCGGTGGAGCAAGTTTACCTCACTCGGCGGCGAATACAGCACGACAAAAGGGAATTGTCAGGGCACAAGCCACGTGGTAAGATGTTGGACGGCGCTGTTTTGCGGGAGTGGTGAAATGGCAGCCACGACAGTCTTAAAAACTGTTGGGAGTAATCCCATATGGGTTCGAGTCCCATCTCCCGCACTCAAAGTTTGCCTCCACCTTTCTGTGAATTTCCGCCTGGGGCCGGCGTGGTTCATCTGCCTGGCATGAGGCTGCCAAACCCCTTCCAGCGGTGATATTCGACGGAGGGATTCGGCGCGTCTTGGTTGGTGAGGTAGAAGCGCGGGTTCTCGGTAAGCGCTGATCGGCCCGCGTGCGTATAAAAGGTGGCGTCCAGCCCATCATATTTCAGGGCGATTTCATAGCCACTACCCACCAGCTCATGGACAACAACCCACCGTGGAGGGCCAAAGCAGCCGAGGATATCCGCCACTGTGGGCGCATAGCTGGCGTTATCACTGCGTGGTTCAAGCAGGCTGATCGACTGTACAGTCTCGCTCTTCGCATCGACAAGTTCTGAAATGCTGAGGCGAACGAAGAGGTAAAAATCATGGCTCTCAATGGTGTTGTCAATCGTTTTGGCTGAGGCGTACCCGCCCGGAAAGCCAGCCGTATCCTTGATCTGCATCTGGCCTTGTTCTGCGAAAGCAGCCACAATCTTTGCTTTTGCCTCTTTAACCGTAGACAACCCTGGCACGATGCCGATCCAGCACGGAGGCGTGCAGTCCAGCAGACGCAGTTGGGAAACGCTTTGCGGAACGGCGCGGGTCTGTCCCACGGTGCGCGCGATGGAAATGGCGATGACAAACGCCAGAAAAGCAAAGAAGGGGAAGACTAACAACCTGATCATCTGGTTTTGGGCAGACCGCACTTATTGAATTGCCAGAAGTATAGAGCAAAAACCACCGAAACGATGAAGAACAGATTCGCTACGAATGCCTATCCGGGAAACAGTCGTCCCCAATCAGGTAGTGACCGCGCTAACGCAGCGGATGCAATAATCGTGGATGAACGGCCAAATCACCACGCTTGGATTGCGGACTGGTCTGGCCGCTGCCCCGTCTATCCTCGCCTGTTTCCAATGACTGATTAATTCATTACGCTGGCACCCCTGAGCGATTTGTGGCGATCTGCACAACCAAATACCTGTGTTGAGCGTATAGGAAATGACGAGGCGACTCGCCGATCCGCCAGGGCAATTGAGTCTGAACACCCGGAAAGTAGGTCAATCATGAATCGCGCATCTCTGGTTCGGTATGCGTGGTTGTCCATCGGTGCTGCTGTACTGACCATTGGCCTCAAGTTTATGGCCTATGTCTTATCCGGTTCGGTGGGGTTACTTTCCGATGCGCTTGAGTCGGGCGTAAACCTGGTTGCCGCTGTGGTTGCACTGGGAGCATTGACAGTTGCCGCCCAGCCGCCGGATGAACAGCACAATTACGGACACGACAAGGCCGAGTATTTCTCCAGCGGCGTCGAAGGCGCACTGATTCTGTTCGCGGCGGCTGGCATTTTCTACACCAGCATTGAGCGACTTCTCCATCCCCGGCCCCTGGAGCAAGTAGGGATCGGACTGGCCGTATCCACCCTCGCATCTGGTATCAATTTTGTCGTCGCCAGAGTCCTGTTGCGGGCAGGCAAAGCACACCGGTCAATTACCCTTGAGGCTGATTCGAAACACCTGATGACCGATGTCTGGACATCAGCCGGTGTGATCGCCGGAGTCGGCGCGGTGGGATTAACCGGTTGGCTTTGGCTGGACCCGGCGATTGCGCTGCTGGTGGCCGCCAACATCGTCTGGTCCGGGTTTCAACTACTGCGGCGTTCGTTGAGCGGGCTGATGGACAGCGCATTGGAGGACGATGAACGGTCACGGCTGACCGCTATTCTTGACCGTTATCAGGAGCAGGGGATCAGGTGGCACGCCTTGCGCACCCGCAAGTCCGGTGCTCGCTGGTTTGCGACGGTGCATATTTTAGTCCCCGGTGAGTGGACAGTTCAAGCCGGGCATGACCTACTCGAAACGATAGAACACGATCTTCTGCAAAACATACCCCATCTCTCCGTGACAATGCATCTTGAGCCTCTGAATGATGCGGCAGCGGAGGCAGATTCAGTTATTGCCAGGGCCACCAGCCCAAGCCCGCGCTGAGTAGCGCCGCTTCAGGAAGCCCCGGAGCAAGCCAGCACGTCACAGTTCCCCGGCGAGCGAAACTCTGTTTGGCCCTCTGGACTGGCCCCGGCAAAACACGACACTTCTTATTGAGGAGTTGAGGCTATGAAGACAACACGACTCACAGTTGCAGCCATCGCTATTGCACGCAGCTCAGTGCCCAAGCCAGAACCGTCACACTAACCCTGACTGTTCCTCCGATGTTCGCCGATGTTTAGCTGGCTGGAGATTCTGGCTGCCCGGCTTTTGCAGCATGTCATCGCGCGGCGTGAGGGAAATCAATCCGTACATTTTTCACGAAAATTTGGGGATATTTTGGTGAAATGGAAAGTATAATAATACCGTAGTGCCTGGGTTCTCGATGTTGCCCTACGGATGCAGGGGTTTCAAGCTGCAAAGGAAACGCCAACCGATAACCTTCCCAAACGTATACAGCTAATTCCCTTGAGAACGCTGAAAGGGCAGAGAGCCAATCTCTCTGGACAGAAACCTGATGACCTCTTCAATGTAACAACAACGAGGATTTCTGCCCGATGGATACAAACCTGGTCGACCTCAACAAAGAGAGAGCAAGAACGGACCACCTGCCCAATCTCTGGCAAAAGGTCGTCAAAGTTACGCATTATGATCCTGAACAGGAACGCCTGGCTCATCTCATCGCTGCTATTTCGTCAGTCGCAACTGTTGGGTTGGCGGCGGGCGCCCTGGGCCTCTTAATCGTTTCACCCTCATCTACCGGCTACGTTTCCTTCATCGCCATAATCGCTATCTTTCTGACAATCTATCTTTTGAATCGGCAGGGAAACTATCGAGCGGCAGCGCTGGGGCTGATAGGCGTTTTCGCGCTTGCCCCACTGGCAACGCTTGTGCGTACCGAAAATGACCTGGCGTTTCGAGGCTTCGCTGCCACCATTGCCTCAATTGGTGTGCTCCTGACCGTTGTGCTGTTTCCTGGGCGAAACTGGGCGCCAATAACTGCCATAGCGGCCATAGTGGCCTATTTGCTCCTGCCGATTTTGCGTCCCGTGCCCAGTTTCACAGAGTTCATTTATCCCTTGATTGGCCTCGCGGCGGTCAGTCTGGCGATCATCGTGTATGAAAACCTGGGGGCGGCGTTGGAGAAGGAACGACGGGCCACTCTTGAAGCTGCTATCGCCGCCCTGCAAGCCTCCGAAGCTGCCCTCAGACAGGCCAACACGAAACTGGAGCAGGATGTCAAGGATAGCGCCATTGAAATGCAAGCTATCGTCGATGAATATGAGCGGACTCGAGTCGAACTGGAAGAAGCGTGGGCAGATGCCGAGCGCGCTAACCGGGTGAAGTCCGCATTTCTGGCGAGCATGTCGCACGAGCTACGCACGCCCTTGAACGCGATCATTAACTTCTCCAAGTTTGTCGTCAGGGGCGTGGTAGGCCCCATCAACGATCAGCAGACCGAGATGCTGACCAACGTCGTCAACAGCGGGCAACACCTGCTGAACCTGATCAACGACGTGCTGGACATGTCGAAAATCGAGTCGGGGTCGCTCAACCTGTTTGTCGAGAATGATGTCGATCTGAACACTATTTGCCAGGATGCGCTTAACACTGCACAGAGCTTGATCGGAGACAGACCTGTTGAACTCAGATCGGACATAGCGCCTGACCTGCCCCGTCTGTTGGGCGATAGGCAGCGTATATTGCAGATACTTCTCAATCTGCTCTCTAACGCCTGCAAATTCACGCAGCAAGGCCATATTGTGTTGTCGGTGAAACAGCAGGCAGACGAGATCTTAATCTCGGTAAGTGACACCGGCCCCGGCATTCCAAAAGCCGATTGGGACTTGATCTTTCAACCTTTCAAGCAGACAGAGACTGGTATTCGTCAGGGCCAGGGAACTGGCCTTGGAATGCCGATTTCAAGGAATCTGGTGGAATTGCACGGCGGGCGTATCTGGCTGGATAGTGTTCCTGGCGAAGGCAGTACCTTTTACGTAGCACTTCCGATCCGGTCTAGCAAGCTTTCGGTCACCTCAGGGCAATAGGGATCTCAGGGCGATGCAAGTTCAACACGTGCTTTATGTCGAAGATGATCCGCCAAGCCGCCAGGTGATGGAACTCTTGATGAGATTTGAGGTGCACGTGCCGCGCCTCACTATCTTTGAAGATAGTGAAAACTTCCTGGCGCGCGTCAAGGCACTGCCAGTGAAACCGGATGTGGTCTTGCTGGACATCCATGTGAAGCCACTTGATGGCTTCACCATGCTCTCTGTGCTCCGCGAAAACGGCTACGCCGAGACCATGATCGTCGCGCTGACAGCCAGTGTGATGAATGACGAAGTGAAGCGATTGGAGACGGCGGGCTTTAACGGCGTCATCGCCAAACCTGTCAATGTCGATGTTTTCCCCAAACTGTGGGAACGTATTGCCCAGCATGAAAAGGTGTGGGGTGTTGTATAGCGGTTTGCCAATGCTCTCAGCAACGGGGTTTGCTCAAACGCAAGGCTGCTGGCCCGGTTAGAAGCGCCAGCAAAAGTAGGAAATCAACGGCCCAATGTCCAAGCTAGAGAACAAACACGTTTTTGTGATCGAAGACAACCCCGCGAACTACGCGATCATTGCGACGTTGTTGCAGATGTACGGCGCCAAAACGGGTTTCGAGCGTTGGGGAACGACCACCATTGGACGTTTGCGCAAATTTGCCCCCGTCGATTTGATCCTCCTTGACCTGATGTTTCCCTATGGAGTATCTGGTTTCGACATCTTTGACGAGATCCGCGCCTGTCCGGAGTTTGCGCAAGTTCCAATCGTTGCCGTGTCAGCGATGGACGCTGCTGTAGCGATTCCCAAGGTGCGTGCGAAGGGTTTCTCCGGCTTTATCGCAAAACCGATCTCTTTCACCGCTTTTCCTGACCAGATCAGTAAAGTGCTGAACAACGAAGCGGTGTGGCAGTACGAACCATCCTCTATCTAAGTGAAGGGATATCCCAATGCACGCTCTCATTATTGATGACGATTCATTTAACCTGGGCGTTCTCAGTCAAATGCTGAACATGGAGGGAGTGAGCAGCAGCGGCGTTATTAACCCGGTTGCCCTCGACGATGCCCTTGTGGACTCGACCCCAATAGACCTCGTGTTCCTGGACCTGGAAATGCCAGGCATTGATGGTCTCGAGGTTTTCCGAAATCTGAAGGCTGACAACCGCTTTCAGCGGGTGCCGATCATCGCCTATAGCGTACACATCAGCGAGATCAACAAGGTTCGCCAGCTTGGTTTTCAAGGCTTTATCGGCAAGCCTATCGACGCGGTAGTGATATGAGATTATCTCGCACCTCCGGACGGAAAGACCGGCGTGAGCAGGACATCACGAATTGACCAGATGTGGTCGGTAAGGCACAGGGCCATGGCTGGG
>JAJPHV010000004.1 GCA_021325095.1 Chloroflexota bacterium
CAATCGTTCTACCCGCATCGTTCTACCCGCCAGGGTTACTCGGAAAGGAGGAGGGGCGCATCCGGGCCGGGTTGAAACCCGGTGTCCCCTGCGCCGAATTTTATGGGAGCATTACCGCCCGTTCTGGCACACCAGGCAACATTTGGTCGATCTACCACGCTTGCCCTTCTCAAAAAGGGATTTTTGACTCCTTCACTCAACGTGGATACATTATTAGAAGCGATGAGGCTCGCATTCAATTACACACCCTTCGTGTGTTGATAGCCTCTACCAACGTGCTGTGCGGGGGTAGAGGCTTTTTTATGGGTAATCACCATCCGGGAATCTGAGCGCAACTGCATCACGAATAATCAGCGCTCATTCGCAAGAATGATTTCCGGGACAGACAGGAGGGAGTTGATCCAGACAACGATAGCTGGCGGCGAGTTATCGCTTCGATAGGCCGGCGAACGCGTTGCGTTCCGGCGGCCCAATCATGACATCCGAGGTCGAACGAATGGGTATACAGGAGAAAAAGCGCGTATCTATTGGAGCGGGAAGGTTGAGATACCGGCGATTGGTTTCGCGCCGGGGATGAGGAAACGGCCCATAGCGTACTCGATCAGGTTCCACTCGAAGACGTGGTCCGTGCCGCAGAATTTTATGCGCTTCTACCCGCTCTGCTTGCCAAAGAAGCGCATTAGAGCAAATGTCATCTGAAGTAAGGGGTGGAGGTGGAATGCGCGACGAAATGTCAGCATCGAACCGGAAAGCGCAAGACGTACCAGGGCAAGTGCTTGCAGCGCTGATGACTTCCCATGAGGTAGCCGTCAGCCTTTACAACATCCTGCCCGCAAAGCTCCACGCCGCTCTGTCACTGGCTGCACAGAGTGGCAAGCAGGTCGAGATATTTTGCCACACCTATCCTGACTCGATGTACCTGATTACGTTACTGCAAGCCGGGATTCATCTCTACGAGATGACTGAGACCGTCTCGGATTGCCTATATGTGGACCGTCAAAAGGCGTATCGACTACCGGATTATCTGCCGCTTGCCGACGCGTTCGCCGGGGCCTGTCATCTCTCCTGGCAGCGCGTGGGCTACTACGCTTACTACGAAGGATGTGTTGCCCCTTATGAGACGGATGCAAAGTTCATGCGCCTGTTTGAATATCCTAGAATCCTGTTTGAGCGTCCAACCGGGTTACCAGCACCAACTGCCGGTCAACGCGCCGGCCTCCTGGCCTACCGAGATTTTATTGTTGGAGCGCTTGACCGTCCGCTATTTGAGGTGGTCAGGGTTGTCATGCCTGATCCCCAGGCATCTAAAACGGCTCTATGCCATCGGGGAAGGTAGTGCGATAATGACCGCAGCCTTCTTACCCCCACGACAAAGTCCTGGTCGGTGGCATTCCGTCAAAGCGGCTGCATCGGTCTAATCGGCATGTTCATCACGAGGCGACAGTTGGAGACGTTTATTATCATAGGTATCGGGGCCGTGATTGGGGCAAACCTGCGCTTCTGGCTTTCAGGATGGGTGGCGCAAACCCTGGGACAGACCTTCCCCTTTGGCACGCTGCTGATTAACTTCAGCGGATCGCTCGCGTTGGCCGTGTTCACTGGTTGGGCGGCCAACCACGTGGGAATCGATCCGCGTCTGCGCTTGCTGGTCGCCATCGGCTTCTGTGGGGGCTACACCACCTTTTCGACCTATGCCAATGAGAGCATCGCTTTGTTGCAAGCAGGCAACTGGATCGGGGCACTGAGCAATATGCTGGGAACGAACTTCATCTGCCTGATTGCAGTGATCGTCGGCCTGGCTGTCGGAAGACAGCTTTAGCAGCGCGTGGAGGCCATCATGCCTATGGTTGGTCCTGGCAAACGATTGATGATTTATGTGGGCGAAAGCGACTCATGGCGAGGTCATTCCCTGTACATGAGCATTCTGGAAACCCTGCGCAAAGGCGGCATCGCGGGCGCAACGGTCATGCGCGCCCTGGCGGGTTACGGGGCACACAGCCGGATCCGAACTGGCACACTGGAGGTGCTGTCCCTCGACTTGCCCATTGTCATCACCGTCGTGGATTCACCTGACAACATCGACAAGGCGCTGGCCCTGGTGGGGCCGATGGTGCGCGAAGGGCTGATCACGCTGGAAGACGTGGAGATCGTCAAATACGGTCATCGCTATCTCCAGCCGCTGCCCGCCGATAAGCCAGTGGGCGAGATCATGACCCGCGATGTGACGACGGTCAAGCCGGACACGCCAGCCGTCCAGGTGGCGGCGCTGCTGCTCGGCAAGCAACTGTTCAAAGCCGTACCGGTGGTGGATGCCCAGCGGCGGGTGGTCGGCATCGTTACCAGCGATGACCTGTTGCGCAAGGCCGGGATGCCAGCGCGCCTGGGGGTAGGGGAGCGTCTGGAAGCCGAGGATTTGCGGCATTTCCTGGCGCAGGTCAGCCAGGCGAAAGCCGCCAGAGACATCATGACATCCCCTGTCGTCACGGCGCGTGAGGATGAAGCGCTCGGCCACGTCACTCACCGCCTGCTCGAACGGGGCTTGAAACGACTGCCCGTTGTAAATGCCGCCGGGGAGTTAGTGGGCATGGTCAGCCGCCTGGATCTGTTGCGGGCCGCCGCAGGCAATGGCAAGGGCGAACAGGAGCAGGCTCCTGCAGTGCGGCAGGGACAAACAGTGGGCGAAGTGATGTCACGCGATGTCCCTATTGTCCACGTTAACGACGATCTGGTCGATGTGCTCAAGCAGATACTTCGGGCCGACATCAAGCGGGTTGTCGTATTGGACGAACAAGACCGCGCTGTCGGCATTATCACTGATGGCGATCTGGTGGCGCGCGTCAGTCCGGCAGAACGGCCCAATGTTCTTCGGGCACTGGCTGAACGAGTCCTGGGCACAGGTGCGCTGCAAGGCAATGTGACCGCCCGCGAGTTGATGTCCGAGAAGGTGCTCTCTGCGCCAGCCGAAACCACCATCGCCGAGGCTATTGCGCTCTTGCTGCGCGAGGGCCGCAAGCGTCTGGTCGTGGTTGACGGACAAGGACGCCCCATCGGGATCGTAGACCGCCAGACCCTGCTCGCGGCCAGCCTGGGCAATATCAGTGGATAGCAGTAAGTGGCGAATGGGAAGTAACCTGATTATGGTTCAGAGCCACCACAACCTGGGCATGAAATCACATATACCGGTTGCCCCCACTTTACACTGCTTCCCGATGAAGATCAACGTACTTGACACCGAACTGAACGCGAGTAATAATCCCCCGCAAATCTACGAGCGATGAGGCTCGCTCCCGCCGAATTTCGGCCCAAATGTCTTAACGACTGATAGCCTCTACCGGCGTAAAACGGTTGGTAGAGGCTTTTTCGTTTCCGCGCCATTCATAGGCGGAATATCTAACCTTGTTCCAGGCAAACCGGCGGGAAAAGTGGGAAGGAATGTAACAGGTAATAAACGTTCGGGCCGGGCTGATGACTCCTTGTGCGCAGGTGTTTGTGGTTGAAGGGTCGGTGTGCCTGCGCGTCCTGGTCCGGGAGGTATTTCCCCATGACTTTCTACAGCATCCTGTTTGAAAGAGATGAAGACCGTGCCAAAGAGGAAGCGCCTGACTTCTTTGTTGATCTGAATCTTGATCAGATCATCGATGCCATCACGGTTAGCAAGCAGGAATATAACCTGAAGCCGTTCTTTTACACTTCCTTGAAGAATATTGACGCGATCTCATATCGCCATGAAATAATGCAAGATCTTGAGAATGAAACGCTGTTTGAGCACATCAAAGCCTCTGCGCAGAAAATGCGCGTAATGCGCGAACATCTGGCTCAGGCAGACAAACTTCATTATAAGTACCAGAAGGAAAGATGGTTCTTAGATGCCGTAGAAATCTACTGCGAAGCGGTTAATTGCCTGGCACATGATTTATCTGCTGTGGGTCTGAAATCGCGCGGATTGTTGGCCTTCCGCGATTATCTGACAGGCTACGCAAATTCTGACCGTTTCACGTCACTTTTGGCGGAAACGAAACAGCTTAAAGCCGATTTATCCTCAGTGAAATATGCTTTGCTCATCAGAGGAGGCTGCATCACGGTTCGCAAATATGAAGCCGAACCTGATTACAGTGCGGAGGTTGAGGAAACATTCGAGAAATTCAAACGGGGAGCGGTGAAGGATTATCTGGTTAAATTACGCACCTGGCCCGATATGAACCATGTTGAAGCACAAATATTGGATCGGGTAGCTCGGTTATATCCCGACGTATTCTTAAACCTTGATAATTATTGCGCGAAAAACGCAGATTATCTCGATGAAACAATAGGTGTGTTTGACCGGGAGATACAATTCTACGTCGCCTATCTGGAGTATATTGCACGATTCAAACGCGTGGGATTGAAATTCTGTTACCCGCAAATTTCAAATACGGATAAGGCCGTTTTCGACTATGAAGGGTTTGATTTAGCGCTGGCTCATAAACTCATCAACCAGAACGCGCCCATCATCTGCAATGATTTTTACCTGAAAGATCAGGAGCGCATCTTTGTCGTATCCGGGCCGAACCAGGGCGGTAAAACGACCTTCGCCCGCACTTTCGGACAACTACATTATCTGGCGAGCCTGGGCTGTCTCGTCCCAGGAAGAGCAGCACGCCTCTTCCTCTTCGACAGGCTTTTCACGCACTTTGAAAGGGAAGAAAACATCCATAATCTCAGGGGCAAACTACAGGATGACCTGGTCAGAATTCACGATATTCTGGCCCAGGCCACCTCGAACAGCAGCATCATCATGAATGAAATTTTTACTTCTACCACACTAGAAGACGCCGTTTTCCTGAGCAAAAAGATCATGGAAAAGATAGTTCAGTTGGATTTGCTGTGCGTTTGCGTAACATTTATCGATGAACTGGCTTCTTTGAACCATAAAACTGTGAGCGTGGTCAGCACGATTGTCCCCGAAAATCCGGCATTGCGCACCTATAAAATTGTAAGAAAGCCCGCTGACGGCCTGGCCTGTGCGCTGTCCATTGCCGAAAAGTACCGGCTCACCTACAGCTTTTTGAAGGAGCGCATCAAACCATGAAGGCCTTTCTGATGTATCGGGATCGTGATTTCGATCTGCAACAGCCATTGCCACCCGGTGAACAGGCACTGACTCAAGACCTCGAGTTGGACACCCTGTTCAACGCGATGGCGCTTGGCGACAAGTTCTTATTTGAAGTGGTGAGGCAAGCTGTCTTATCCAGTTTAACGGATCCCGATGCAATATTATATCGCCAGAATATTCTTAAGGACTGCCTGAAAAACCCCACAATTGTCAGGAATATCTACAATCTTGCGGTAGAAGCAATTGAAAGTGAAAGAAAGAATTATTGGGGCATCTTCAGAGATTATCCCGCCGCGATACTGCACAGATCGGTAGACGTGTTACAGATGTTTGTGGACATGCTTAAGAAGCTAAGAGATATCGCTGCTGAACATGCTGATAAATTTGATTCGGAGGGGTTTACAACATTTTTCGCCATGCTCACCAGGGAACTGAGCGATGAATATATCGCCCGTGTCCACAATCATCTGAAGGAATTGCAATTTAGAAACGGAGTTTTGCTCAGCGCCGAATTGGGAAAAGGCAATAAAGCTATCAATTACGTCCTGCGTAAACCACACAAGAGTCGGCGTTGGATAGAGCAGTTTTTCGCTAAAAAAACGCCCGCCTACACGTTTTGTATCCCGGAGCGCGACGATAGCGGTGCCAGAGCGCTGTCGGAAATAAGAGACACAGGAATCAACCTTGCCGCCAATGCGCTTGCCCAATCCAATGACCACATCCTCAGCTTCTTTAATATGTTGCGAACCGAATTGGCCGGTAGTGATATGAGATTATCTCGCACCTCCGGACGGAAAGACCGGCGTGAGCAGGACATCACGAATTGACCAGATGTGGTCGGTAAGGCACAGGGCCATGGCTGGG
>JAJPHV010000072.1 GCA_021325095.1 Chloroflexota bacterium
CAATCGTTCTACCCGCATCGTTCTACCCGCCAGGGTTACTCGGAAAGGAGGAGGGGCGCATCCGGGCCGGGTTGAAACCCGGTGTCCCCTGCGCCGAATTTTATGGAAAGCTTTCTGGCGCAGCTACCTCAACAGCTTATCAACGGCCTGACGCTCGGCGCGGTCTACGCGCTGATCGCGCTCGGCTATTCGATGGTCTACGGTGTGCTGCAACTGCTCAACTTCGCACACGGCGACGTGTATATGGTCGGGGCATTCATCGGCTACGCGATCATTCTGGCGCTGATCCCGGCGCAGGGGCCGCTGATCGCGCCATTCCTGATCATCGTGGTCATGCTGGTTGCGGCCATGATCGGCTGCGGCGTGCTTGGGATTGCCATCGAGCAGTTTGCCTACCGTCCACTGCGCAATGCACCGCGCATCGCACCGCTGATCAGCGCGTTGGGCGTTTCCTTTTTTCTGCAGAACGCCGTTCAGCTTACACTGACGGCACAGTTCCGCTCGTATCCGACTGAAAAGCTGCTCGCGCCCAGTCTGGGCATAGACCTGCTCGGAACACGGCTCTCGGCCACGCGCGGGCTGGTGATCGTGGTGGCCGTGATCATGATGGTTGGCCTGCAATACCTGATCCAGCGGACGCGGCTGGGACGGGCCATGCGTGCCGTCGCCATTGACCGCGAAGCCGCCGCGATGATGGGCGTGGACGTGGATCAGGTGATCGTGCTGACGTTCTTCATCGGCAGTGCGCTGGCCGGGGTTGCGGGCGTGCTGACGGGCGTGGTCTTTACCCGCATCTGGCATACAATGGGCTTTACCGCCGGGCTGAAAGGCTTCACGGCGGCGGTGGTCGGCGGCATTGGCAGCATTCCCGGTGCGATGTTGGGCGGCCTGCTGCTCGGCCTGCTGGAAACGTTCGCCGTCGGTTTTGTCTCAGCGACGTACCGCGATGCCATTGCGTTCGTGGTGCTGGTCATTGTGCTGCTTATTCGCCCGCTCGGCCTGCTCGGCGCGCGGATCGCCAAGAAGGTGTAAGCGTGATTCATGTTTGGCAGAACCTCACCCCCGGCCCCTCACCCGCAAGCAGAGAGGGGCGTCAGTGCCAGGTATATTGCCGTCCGGTTCCCCCTCTCCGAATTCGGAAAGAGGGCAAAGGGTGAGGTAAAACCGTGATTCAACCCCAGATCGGCCAGGATGAATGGGTCGCCAATTACGAAAAACGCCTGATCGGGCGCAGTGGCTGGCGGGGTGTGGCCTATCGCATTGTCGAACGACTGCCCGCCTGGGGTTGGCTGGTCGTGCTGGTGATGATTGGTCTGCTGATCCCGACCCTCACCGACAACGAATACGTGATCCGGGTGGCCGGGACGGTGGCGCTGATGGCGACGCTCGGCATTGGCCTGAACGTCGTGGTCGGCTACGCCGGGCTGCTCGACCTGGGCTTCGTGGCCTTCTACGGCGTCGGCGGTTACGCCTATGCTTACCTGTCGTCGGGGTTCACGGGCCTGCATGTCCCGACCTGGATCAGCCTGATCGTGATCACGCTGCTGGCGGCGCTGTTCGGGCTGCTGCTTGGTTCGCCCTCGCTGCGGCTGGTGGGCGACTACCTGGCGATTGTGACGCTGGGCTTCGGGCAGATATTCGTGCAGTTAACGACCAGCATGACCCGCGTCAACCTGCCCGGACGGGCCGAGCCGGTCAACCTGACAGGCGGCCCGAATGGAATTGTTAACCTCGACCCGGTAAGTCTGCTGGGCTTCACCGCGCGCACGGTGACGGACTATTACTACGTGCTACTGGCCGTGCTGATCGGCGTGCTGCTGGTCGTCTACCACCTGAACCAATCGCGCCTGGGGCGGGCCTGGCGCGCACTGCGTGAAGACGAACTGGCTGCCGAACTGATGGGAATGCCCACGCGCCGCCTGAAGCTGCAAGCCTTTGCCATTGGCGCGGCCATCGCGGGCCTGAGCGGAGCGCTATTCGCAGCGTGGCAGGGGTCGGTTTTCCCGGCCAACTTCGACATTACGCTGCTGATCACGCTCTACGCTATTGTCGTGCTGGGCGGCATGGGCAGTCTGGCGGGCGTTGTGATCGGTGCGCTGATCATGATCACCGTGCCGGAGATTCTGCGCACGCCTGCACTGGCCGGGCTGGTGTTCTACCTCAGCGTAGTGATCATCCTGTTTTCGGTGCTGCGCCCGCGCCTGCAAACGCCCATCCTGGTCGTGGCCGTCGCCACCTTTGGCACGCTGCTGCGGGCGCTGGCCGGGAATCCGCCCGGCGCGTTGCCAGCCTCCGGCTCCGCCCTCGTGGACACGATCCGTAGCTGGCTGGTTATCCCGGCGAATTATACGGTGGTCGGCAACTACGCCTTCGGCGGGCTGGTGCTGATGATCTTGCTGGTGTCTCGGATCAAAGCTGTGCGGCTGCGTTTCGTGGCGCTGATCCCGACGCTGTATTTGCTGGTCTTTGTGTGGGAAACACGGCTCTCGCAGGAGCCAAGCGTCACGCGGTTGTTGTTTGTGGGCGTGCTGCTGGTTGTGCTGATGATCTACCGTCCGAACGGCCTGCTTGGGCAGAAGCGCGTGGAGATAGTGTAAGGTGATGGCCCTGCTCGAACTCAGCAACGTGACCAAGCGCTTCGGCGGCATCCTGGTGACAAACTGCCTGACTTTTGGCGTGGACGAAGGGGAGATCGTCAGCCTGATTGGGCCGAACGGCGCGGGCAAAACCACGCTGCTCAACCTGATCACGGGCCTGTACGCGCCGGACAGCGGTGACATTATCTTTGCCGGTCAATCGCTGGTGGGCAGGGAACCCCACGACATCACGAAGATTGGCATTGCCCGCACGTTCCAGACGCTGCGGCTGTTCCTGAACATGTCGGTGCTCGAAAACGTGATGAGCGCTGCCTTCCCGCGCACGCACGCCAATATGGCGCAGATCGTGCTGCGCACGCCGGGTTTCCGCCGCGAAGAACGGCGCATCCGCCAGATGGCCGAGGAAAAGCTGGCGTTTTTCGGGGAACGCTTGCAGGGCTACCGCCTCGACCAGCCCGCCTACAGCCTGTCCTATGCCAACCGGCGGCGTCTGGAGATCGCGCGGGCGATGATGACCGAACCGAAGCTGCTCCTGCTGGACGAACCCGCCGCCGGGATGAACCCGAATGAGTCACTGGAAGTGACCGAGTTGATCGGCAAGCTGCGGGACGAGGCGCACCTGACGATCATCCTGATCGAGCACGACATGAGCGTGGTAGGCGGCATCTCGGATCGAGTGATCGCGCTCGATCACGGCGAGAAAATTGCCGAGGGCACGTTCGAGCACGTGGCGCAGCACCCCGCCGTCGTGGAAGCCTACCTGGGGCGCAAGAAGACGGGCAAGCTCACCCCCGGCCCCGCTCCGCAAGCAGAGCGGGGAGGCGATCTATGACACACGGGCAGCGAGCGCCCTGGGCTGAAGCCGCAGGGCTGAGGTTACGAAGCCCCTGCGGGGCTGCCGGAGAATCGGCTAAAGCCGACTTCGTTGATTCAGCCCGATGCTTTGGCGCCGGGCGAGGATGAACCCATGAACACCAACGGCACGCCTCTACTGCGCCTCTCCAAAATCAACACCTACTATGGGCCGATTCACATCCTGCAAGACATCGACCTGGAAATCTATCCCGGCGAACTGTTGTGTCTGCTGGGCGGGAATGCTTCGGGCAAGTCCACCACGCTCAAGACCATTCTGGGGATTGTGAAGCCTGCCAGCGGCACGGTGGAATTTTGCGGCGAGCAAGTACAGAACTGCCCGACCAGCTACCGGATCGAGCGCGGCATGGCGGTTGTCCCAGAGAACCGCCGTATCTTCGGCCCAATGACGGTGGACGAAAACCTGAAAATGGGCGCATACCTGCGCCGTGATCTGCACGGCATTGAGGAGGATCGGGAGCGCGTGCTGACGCTGTTTCCGCGCCTGAAGGAGCGGCTGCATCAGCCCGGCGGCACGTTGAGCGGCGGCGAACAGCAAATGTTGGCGATGGCCCGCGCCCTGATGTCGCGGCCCAGGCTGCTGCTGATGGACGAGCCATCGATGGGCATGGCCCCGGTGTTGGTCGAACAAAACTTCGAGATCATCAAGCAGATCAACCAGCAGGGCACGACGATCTTTATGGTGGAGCAGAACGCGAACATGGCGCTGTCGATTGCGCACCGGGGCTACGTGCTGCAAACGGGCCGGGTGGCGCTGGTCGATACGGCCCAGAACCTGTTGAATAACGAGCAATTGCGCAAAGCGTATTTAGGACGATGAACAATGCAGTCTATCCGTGAGCGTTTCCCCATTTTCGAGAAGAAGGTGTACCTGAATAGCTGTTCGCAGGGCGCGCTGTCTATCGACGTGCAGGAGGCGTACCAGGCGTACCTGAACGACTGGGACGAGAAGGGATCGCCCTGGGAATATTGGGTGGAGCGGATGGAGGCGGCCCGACAAGCCTTCGCCGGGCTGGTCAACGCCGAGCCGGGCGAGGTAGCCGTCACGACCTCGGTATCGGCGGGCGTGGCGGCGCTGGCGAGCGCGCTGGACTTCAACGGGGAACGCAACAAGGTGGTGGTCAGCGATTTTGAGTTCCCGACCATCGCCCAGATCTGGCACGCGCAGGAGTCGCGCGGCGCGCAGGTGGTTCACGTCCCTGCCGCCGGAAACACCATCCCGATCAGCTATTTTGAGAATGCGATTGACGACCAAACGCTGCTCGTCTCGATCACCAGCGTGTGCTTCCGCAACGGTTCAAAACTGGACGTTCCGGCCCTTGTCGAACTGGCCCATCGCAAAGGCGCGCTGGTGCTGCTGGACAGCTATCAGGCACTGGGGACGTACCCCATCGACGTGAAACAGTTGAAGGTCGATTTCCTGGCGGGCGGCGTTTTGAAATACCTGCTGGCCTCCGCCGGGTTAGCCTATCTGTACGTGCGGAAGGACTTGCTGCCCCGGCTGCAACCGACGGCGGTAGGCTGGTTTTCGCAGGCTAACATCTTTGCGATGGACATTTATCGCAACACGCCCGCACCCTCGGCTCGGCGCTTTGAGTCCGGGACGCCGCCCGTCCCCAACATCTATGCAGGTGTGGCCGGGATCAAGCTCATCCAGTCGATTGGCCTGGAACGGATCGAGGCGCACATTGCCGACCTGACCGGGGCGATCAAGGAGGGCGCGATGCGGCGCGGCTTCAACCTCGTCTCGCCCGTCGATCCGGCTAAACACGGCGCGCTGATCACGATCCGCTCGCACAAGGTCGACCTGCTGGTGAAGTGGCTCGAGCAGGATGGCATTGTCACGTCCAGCCGCGATAACAACTTGCGCATTTCGCCGCACATCTACAACAACCAGCGCGATGTGGACTGCTTGATCGACGGCCTGACCAGGCGGCGCGAACTGCTGGTGTGAGGGCTGAATGATGAGTAGAAACATTCAGAATAAGGGCAGAAGGTAGAAGCCCCAACCCCCGTAAGTGGTCAACGGGGTAGACGAATGAGCGATCTGACGATTGGCAAGCCCAGTGACAGCGCGAACAGGAGCGGTATGAAGTTGACGATGATGACGGTCTGTGCCGCCGAACTTGAAGTGGGTCAAGAACTTTGTGACCGTGCCCGTGAGGGCCAACTCATGCGGAGAATTTAGCGCGTTAGCGTTCTGCCCACAAGGGTCGGGAAAGGAGACGGGGCGCATCCGGGCCGGGTTGAAACCCGGTGTCCCCTGCGCCGAATTTTATGGTGCAAGCCTATGCCCGCCGCCGGGACATGGTGATGCGAATCTGGCGAGAATTCGGCCATACATTGAGCCAGGACATGACACAGATCGAAACGTTTCAGAAACACGAGATGCCGCCAACAGCGGATGTGATCGTGATCGGCGGCGGGCCAGCGGGCACGGCGGCGCTATGGGCTATTGAGCGGCTGGCGCCGGGTACTCGGACGGTGCTGATCGAGAAGAGCGATCACCTGGGGGCGGGCAGTTCGGTGGCTTCCCTGGAAAACTTCCGCACCTGCTGGCCGTCGTTGTGCATGGCGCGGCAGATGCAGCGCAGCGTCGAAGTGTTTCACCATGCCGACGAATACCTGGGTGAAGGCGCAGCGCAGGCTATCGCCCTCAAGCAGCAAGGCTATCTTTTCTGCGCTTTCACCGAGTCCCAGGCCAGCGCCCTGAAGGCTGATGTCGCGCATCTGCACAGGATGGGCCTGTCGCACATCGAATACCTGGACGCCGACGAGGTGGCATACCGTTATGGCTGGTTGGGGCGCCGGGTGATCGCCGCCAAGTACGACCCGGTAGCAGGCTGGCTCGATTCCAACGGGTTAGTGCATTGCTATGCCCGCTGTGCGCAGTCTGCCCGGATTCTGTTCGGCATCCACGACGTGCGCCTATGTGTCGAAAAGGGCCGTGTGACCGGCGTGCAGACAGCGGACGGCGTCATCTCTGCCCCGCGTGTATTGATCGCAGCCGGAGCCGGGTCGGTGGGGGTGGCGCAGACAGCGGGCCTCCGACTGCCGGTTGTCCTGCGACCCCGCCAGAGCTTCACGACAGGCTGGCGACACGAAGCCTTTCCCGAACACGCCCCGATGCTGATAGGTGCAGCGCCCTTTCCGCATGTGCGGCCCGAAGCCCGTACCGGCGCCATCTTCGGGTGGGAATATACGTGGCGCAGCAAACGCGCGGCCTCAAGCGCTGTAAGCAATCAGGCCGGCGACGCGCTTCTTGAGCCACTGTACCCGGTGGAACAGCTTAAGGATGCCCGTTTCCCGTCGATCACGCTCTCATTGCTGGCACGCCAGTTCGGGCATCACGATGGCGAAGGCTTTGCCAGCCCGCGCTATCTGAGCAGTCTGCGCCACAACATCGGCTATTACGTCTATCGAGATGGCTCCGTTGCCTACCGGACTGACGCAGAAGGAAGGCAGCGCCCTTACGACAGTGAGCGGGCCATCATTGACGGCTGGCCGGGTGTCGAAGGGTTGTTCGTGTCGGTGGCCCACGTCGGGCACGGAATCATGAGTTCGCCCGCCGCCGGGGAAATCGCAGCCAGCAAGGTGCTCGGACAGCCCCTGCTCGATCCGATCTTCAGCCAGTTCGGGCTGGATGTACCCTGGGTTGAGCACGACGAAAACGCGCTTTAATTGGCGATCAGGCTATCGATCAGCGTTTTGCATCTCGCCCTTAGCGGCCAGCATTCCCAGACGCTCGAAGCAGTCAAGGGCCGACTCGGCCCAGTGGAGCGCTTCTGTCGGGTTACCAACAGCCTGGTAGTAGTAGGCAAAGGTGCGCCGGTAGGCAGCGTTGACTCGCTTCTCTTTGAAGGGATCGATGCGCCTCTGCGCCACTTGTAAATCGTCCAGACGCTCACGCCGATTGCCTGACCCAATCCATGTTGCAAATCAGTCAGGTCGATATTTTCGAGGGCCGCAATATTCTTCAACCCCTGCGTGAGCAGTTTGCCGAAGTGGTCTGTACTCATCATCGTTCCCGCACGATGTATACAAAAAACGGCACGGGCAGCCTGCCTTCAAGTTTACTGCGATTTGACGCCAATGGAGAGTGTCGTGCCCTACACGTTCTGACGATAATGCGCCTGCTGGAAATCACGCAAGCCTATCTGAAGCAATTCGGGCAGTCCGAGGGGAAACCCCTATCATCGCTGAAACCGCCCGGGATAGTGAGGACGATCTGCAAGCTGCAGACGGGGGCCACTTGCTGCAAAAACTCTGACCTGTGGCGACGTTAAACAACGCTGGCTGCCGACTGCTCACCTGCAGGCATACGGTCTGTAGCCTTCAAGGTTGAAGGGCCACACGCAAACTTTTGCGCTCCCTGGCAATCTCAAAAGCCTGTACAGCCTGCCGCAGCGGGAACCTTGCGTTGACCAGCGGTGCAAGATCGACGCGCCCGGAGAGCACTATCTCCGCAGCGCGGTGACAATCTGCGGTGCTGCACGCTGTCGTACCCGTCACCACCAGTTCTTTGTAATGGACGGGACGATGCCTTACTCAAGCGTACTGTCGTTCGGGGTGTCTCCTGTTTGGCCCACCCACCTGGTCGCCCGATGGTAGTCAGTTCATGTTTGCAGTAGGCGGCAGCAGTTCCGGCAGTGGCATTGACACTGCTCAGCTCTACCAGATGAATGGGGACGGCTCTAACCTCATCAACGTCAGTAATAATGCGTATTACGATATTGAACCAGATTGGTGGGGTGTTGGCCCGGTGTCCGCCGACAAGAGCGCGATCACAGTGACGCCGGATCGGGCGGCTGCCGATGGGCAGGCAACCATCACCCTGAATGTCACGGTGCGCGACGGGTACAACCGGGTGATTCCGAATGCAGCAGTGAGCGTCAGCAGCAGTAACACTACTCTGGTGTTTGACGTGACCAGCGGCAACACCGATGCCAATGGGGTCTTTACGGTACAGGTCAGAAGTGCAACCATCACCAACGGCGTCATCAGCGTGCAGGCCAACGGGGAAGTCATCGGCAGCGCCATTGTGCGCTTCATCGGCGGCGACCCGGCGATCAGTGTCTTTGGCCTGCCCAAAATCCTGGCCAGACAGGACCTGGTGTCTGCGGTGCGTGTCAGCAACGATGGCTTGCTGCCCGTGCAGAACATCACCGTCCGTGCGGGTTTGCCCGTCGGGGCGTCCACTTTCGAGAGCGAGCGCCATCCGGCAGACGTCCAGTTGCTGTCGCAAAGCGGCAACCAGTTGACCTGGCTCGTGCCAGGTCTGGCTGTTGGCGAGACGCGGCTACTGTACGTGGTGGGACGGTCAGCGCGCAACCTGACGCTGGGTACACGGCTGACCTTTGGCGCGCAAGTGTCGGCATCACCAGACGCCAGCCTGAGCAACGACGAAGCGCTGTTCGTGACCGAGATGGGCGTCTCGCAAGCGCCAACAGCGACCTCGCAGCCGGAGAAATTGAGCGTCGCCTATAGCGCTTCGCCCACGACGGCCAACATCGGGGAGACGGTGACGTTGCAGGTGGCCGTCACAAACGCCACCAGCGCCGAAACGCTGTACAATGTCCAGGCTTTTGCACGCTGGAAGGGCTTGATACCCGATCTTGTCCTGGCCGGATGCACTCCATCCGGGACGCTTACTGCCCGGCGAAACAGCGACAGGCACGTTCTCCTACACTATCCCGCCCGATTTTCCCGATTTGACGGCGACTCCGGAATATACCTGGGCCAGCGCAGTGGACTCCGATCCCTCAGACACGGCGCTGGTGGCGGCGCAAGGGGCATTAAGCGGCCTGACCGCCAACGGCCCCGGCGTCACGGTCAGCATTGTCCCGGACAAAACGACAGCCCCGGTGGGGGACGGGGCGCATTTCACGATCACCGTTCGCAACGACGGACGGCGTAACGACAGCGCCACCGCCCTGGTTGTGACCGATGGGCTAACCGGACAAACGCACGTCCTCAACCCCGCTGGCCCGCTCGCGCCGGGTCAAAGCGCGACGGCCAGCTTCGACTACACCGTGCAGGCCGCCGATGCGCCCCAGTTTACGGCCTGGACAACGGTGACCGGGCACGGTGACACCTATCCGAACGTCGCCTTTTCCGCCAGCGGACGCACGATAGTCAGCGTGGGTTCCAATGCCACGCCGGGGACGATGAACCTGGCAGTTGATTCATCCGGCATTCCATCTGTGCTGCTGCCGGGTGTACCGATCCACCTGCCCCTGCTGGTCGCCAAGAGCGGGGCTGAATCGGCAAATAATGTCACGCTGCGTCTGACGCTGCCGCCAGGCGTTGAGTTGGTCGATTTGGGCACAGGCGGGGACAGCCACAATTATGACGCCACCACACGGCGCGTCCAGTTCACCTGGAACAGCCTGAATGCCGGGGCCAACGTCTCGCCCATCATTCAGACGAATGCGCCGCTCGGTTCCACGCTCGACTTTGATGTGGCGGTATCCAGCGACACGCCGGAAAGCACGCTGGCCGATAACGTGGTCACGCTGGCGCTGCCTGTCGTTGCGCCTGTTCCAGCCCAATCTAGCCTGGAAGCGCTGGACCGGACGTTTGTGGTCGCCGACAACCAGGACAGCCTGACGCTGCGCCTGACTGCGCGCAACCAACTCGGCCAGGTCATGCCGGACGTGAATGCGGTTCTCCTGGCTGACGGGCCAGGCGTGACGCTGACGCCGCAAAATGTCACGACGGACGAGAACGGGGAAGCGCTGGTGACGCTCAAAGCCAGCCAGGTCGGGGCGACCCTCATCACCGCCAACCTGGACGGTGGACAGTCGGTCTCCGTGACCATTCAGCGCCGACCTGGCCCGGTCTACATCGCCGAGCCGCTGCTGTCCGTCGGCGTCGGCGGCTCGGCCAGCCTGGAAGCGCTGGTCATTAACACGGCGGCGGCAGGGGATAACTTCACGCTGTCCGTGGTGGGCTTAGAAGCGCTCAACCCGGCCTGGTTGCACTTTGAACCAGCCACGCTGGCGCTTGGCGCAGGGCAATTTAAGACCACGCGACTTGTCCTGTCGATCCCGGCAGGCCAGTGCAGCGCGGCAGGCGCCTATCCCGTCGCCGTGCGTGCCACCGGCCAAACGGGTGGGCTGCTCGGCGAGGCCAACGCGGTGGTGCAGATTTCGGCCAATCCGCCGACGCTGCGCGATGTACTGCCCGCCAACGGCTCGCGCGTCGGCAGCGCGCAGGTCTTGTTCAGTTGGCGCTCCAACACGCCTGGCACCAGCACGCTCTATGTCCGGCCCCAGGGCGGATCCAGCTTCACCTCCTATACGCTGGCCGCTAACGCGCAAGACCCGACGCTGTACACCGTCTCGGTGCCGCTGGCCCAGGGCGCTTACGAGTGGTATGGTACGACGACCACCGGCTGTGGCGCGACCTCCACTGGTTCAGCCAGCACGCCCAATACCTTCACCGTGACGCCTTCCGTGTCCTTTGTGGATCGCGCCTACACCTTCACCATCCGCGATGATTACGATGTGACGACGGATGTGAACGGCAACCCGCTGGCCGTCCGCATCCGCAACGACGATGCAGTGGCGCATACCGTCAAGGTCAGCGTCAACAGCCCCTATGCCGACCTGATTGTGGGCTTCATTGGCTCCGGCAGTTTGAACCAGGCCAGCACGCTTCAACCCAGCGAAATCCGCACGCTGACCCTGCACGCCTTCACCCAGGACATCCAGCAAACCAGTTATGCCGTCAC
>JAJPHV010000096.1 GCA_021325095.1 Chloroflexota bacterium
AGCACCTTCGTGATCGCCGCCGTCAGCGTCGTCTTGCCGTGATCGACGTGCCCGATTGTCCCGATGTTCACATGCGGTTTCGTTCGCTCGAACTTTTCCTTCGCCATTTTTATCCTCCACAATTCCGGCAGCCCAATCGGCGAGCGGCTGCCGGAATATTAGTTTTAGTTCACTTGGAATGGTGACCCTTGATCACGTCGTCGGCAATCGACTGCGGCGCGGGGCTATAGCGCTCAAACTCCATTGTGAAGTTGCCGCGCCCCTGCGACATGTTGCGCAGATCGGTAGCATAGCCAAACATCTCGCCGAGCGGCACCACGGCCTTGATGGACGTTGCCCCGCCCGGACGCGGCTCCATGCCTTCGATCAGCGCCCGCCGCGAGGACAGGTTGCCCACAATTGTGCCCGTGTACTCGTCGGGAACGACGACCTCAACACGCATCATCGGTTCCAGGAGCACCGGACCGCCGCGCTGCACGCCTTCCTTGAGCGCGAGCGAACCGGCAATCTTGAAGGCGATTTCGGACGAGTCGACCTCGTGCCAGGAACCATCGACGAGCGTGGCCCGGATGCCGACCACCGGGTAGCCTGCCAGCACGCCAGCCTGCATCGCTTCGCGGATGCCATTCATCGTCGGACGGATGAATTCCTTGGGAATCGTGCCGCCGACAATCTTGTCCACGAACTCGAATTCTTCGGGAGAATCCGGCGGCAATGGTTCGAACTCCACAACGACATGGCCGTACTGACCGGAACCGCCCGTCTGGCGGACGAAACGGCCTTCGGCACGCACAGGGCGGGTGATTGTTTCGCGGTAAGCGACGCGCGGGCGGCCTACGACAGCCTCGACGTGGTGTTCACGGCGCATCCGCTCGACGAGCACTTCCAGGTGCAGTTCGCCCATGCCATAGATGAGCGTCTGGCCCAGGTTTTCGTCCACCTTGACCTGGAAGGTCGGGTCTTCTTCGGCGAGCTTGCGCAGCGCTTCGCCCATTTTGTCCTGGTCGGCGCGCGTCTTCGGCTCAATGGCGACATTGATGACCGGGGCCGGGAAGCTGATTTTTTCCAGGACCACCGGATGATCGGGATCGCAGAGCGTTTCGCCGGTGAAGGTATCCTTCAGGCCCAGGATGGCCGCGATGTCGCCTGCATGAACTTCATCCACATCTTCGCGCTTATCGGCAAACATACGCACCATACGGCCAATGCGCTCTTTGCGGTCTTTGACCGAGTTGAGCACGCCCGTACCGGTACGCATGACGCCCGAATAGACGCGGAAGAACGCCAGCCGGCCCACGTAGGGATCGGTGATAATCTTGAAGACCAGCGCCGCGAGCGGTTCGTCGTCCGTCGCATGGCGGACAACTTCCTCGCCGGTGTTGGGGTTCGTGCCCACGACGGGCGGAATGTCCAGCGGCGACGGCAGGTAATCCACGACGGCATCCAGCAGCAGTTGGACGCCCTTGTTCTTGAGCGCCGAGCCGCACAACACAGGCTGTACCTTGCCCGCGATGGTGGCCGCACGCAGCGCGCCCATCAGTTCATCCTTCGTGACTTCCTCTTCCAGCAGGTACTTTTCCATCAGGAATTCGTCACTCTCGACGATGATCTCGATGGACTGTGCCCGAACGGTTTCGGCCTGCTCACGGAAGTTTTCGGGGATGGGATGGCGCTCGATGGCCGTACCCAGATCATCGCCGTAGGTGATCAACTCCATGTTGAGGAGATCGATCAGCCCGCCGAAGCGTTCCCCTTCGCCGTAAGGGAGGTAAAGAATGACAGGCTTACCCGCCAGCCGATCCACGATCATATCGACGCAGCGCTGGAAATTGGCGCCGGTGCGATCCATTTTGTTGACAAAACAGATGCGCGGCACGTTGTATTTGTCGGCCTGCCGCCAGACGGTTTCCGACTGCGGCTCAACACCCGCCACACCGTCGAACACGACCACGCCGCCGTCCAGCACGCGCAGCGAACGCTGCACTTCGGCGGTAAAATCGATGTGTCCGGGGGTGTCGATCAGGTTGATCTGATGACCTCGCCAACTGGAGGTCACGGCGGCGGCGGTAATGGTGATACCGCGTTCGCGTTCCTGATCCATGTAGTCCGTTGTCGCTGCGCCTTCGTGTACCTCACCGATGCGATGCACCATGCCGGTGTAGTACAGAATGCGCTCCGTCGTGGTCGTCTTGCCCGCGTCGATGTGGGCAATCACGCCGATATTGCGGACTTTCTGTAGATCGAGAGCGCCGCCTGTTTCTTTCTTCGCCATGCGTACTAACCTAACTCCTCACAGTTACCAGCAATCCATTACCAGCGGTAATGGGCAAAAGCGCGGTTGGCCTCGGCCATGCGGTGTGTTTCGTCCTTGCGCTTGATGGCTGCGCCCTGGTTGTTGAAGGCATCCAGCAGTTCCGCCGCCAGCTTTTCGGACATATTCTTGCCGCTCCGCGCACGGGCAGCGGCCAGAATCCAGCGCATCGCCAGGGACAGGCCACGTTCGGGATCAACTTCCATGGGAACCTGGTAAGTGGAACCACCCACGCGCTTGGGCTTGACCTCGACAGCAGGGGCCGCATTGCGCAGCGCCGTCTCGAACACGTCAACCGCCTCGCGCTTGGCGCGGTCTTCAACCAGTTCCAGCGCACCATACATCACGCGGCGGGCCACACTTTTCTTGCCGCCGCGCATCATGCGATTGATGAACATTGCGATTTGCACGTTGTTGTAACGTGTATCGGGAACCACCGGGCGTCGCTGAGGACGGTATCTTCTTGGCATGCTTCCTACCTCTACTTCTTGCCCGCCGATGAAGACTGCTTCGGCTTCTTGGCGCCGTATTTGCTGCGGCCCTGCTCACGGTTCTTAACGCCATCGCAATCCAAAGTGCCACGCACGATGTGATAGCGCACGCCGGGCAGGTCCTTGACACGGCCACCGCGCACCAGCACGACGCTGTGTTCCTGCAAGCCGTGACCTTCGCCAGGAATGTAGGCCGTCACTTCTAGCTGGTTCGTCAGCCGCACACGGGCAATCTTGCGCAGCGCCGAGTTAGGCTTCTTGGGCGTGGTGGTACGCACCTGGGTGCATACGCCGCGCTTCTGAGGCGCTCCCTTGGGCTGCCGGGTGCGCTTCTGGCTGTAGGCGTTGAACGTCCACTGAAGCGCAGGCGATTTGCTCTTGCTCTTCTTCGGCTGGCGGCCCTTACGGACTAATTGATTGATCGTGGGCATGAATAAAACTCCATTTTCCCGTCTTGGCAGAATGACCCACCGTTCAGTGGGCGTGCAAACGGGCGTCAGCACGCCCGTTTTCAGTTCCTTTCACAACGGGAGGCCACCTTTGATACAGCACGGATGGCCTCACCGATGGTGATCTCGTCAAATTCGGGAACGATTGCCTTGCTTTTTCACGGCAAGGATGGCTCCCGCCCGGCAAAGGACTATCTTATCATTTCTGCCAGCCAGTGTCAAGGGTTTTGCGCGCCGAACGGCTATCCCGTGTGCATTGCAGTTGGAGCCGGTCTACACTATTTCCCACCGGGCAGAAACTCATTGGTGAAGGCCGCCTGTGCGTCAATGTTGGTTTTCAGTGCGCCGTTCTTGACCATGAATTCGCTGAAACCCTGCCAGATTTCGGCACGCTGTTCGCCCCAACGCGGCGCTTCCGCCTGGAACTGCGGGGCCAGCCACACGGCGCTTTCTTTGACCAGTTTCGGGTCGAGGTCGGGCGCGGCCTTGAGCAGCATATCGGCTGCTTCGTCGGGGTGCTGGATGGCGTAGGCGTAGCCGCGCGCAGTGGCCTGCACGAAGGCGCGCACCACATCTGGCTGGTTCTTGATCATGTCCTCGTTGGTGATGAGCAGCGGCGTGTAGTAGTCCGGCACGCAGTTGGTGTAGTCCTTGAGCATCAGGAAGTCGAGCTTGTAGCCCTGCTGCGCGGCGCGAATGCCATCCCAACCATAGAACAGCCAGACAAAATCGATGCGGTCTTTGTCCATGAGCGGCAGCGGTTCGGTGAAACCGATGTCGATGAACTGGATCGTCTCGGCGCTTTTCCCTGCACATCTGGTGAGGGCGTCGAGCATGGGCTTTTCGATAGGCGAGCCGAACGAACCATATTTCAGTCCAACCAGATCGGCGGGTGACTTGAGCGGGTGCTTATCGTGGAGCGCCGCGAAACCGGAGGTGTTGTGCTGGATGATCGCGGCGACGGACACAATCGGCACGTTGGAGGCACGGCTGTAGGTGGCCTGCTCCTCGTAGCTGACGCCGAACTGCGCTTTGCCCGTTGCCACGATCTGCTCCACCTGGACGTCGCCCGGCTGCTGGATGGCAACGGTCAGGTTGGCGTCCTTATAGAAGCCCATCGCCTGGGCCACGTAAATCCCCAGGTGATTGGTGTTGGGCGTATAGTCCAGCATGACGTTGACCGATGTGGCTTTGTCCGCTTTGGCAAAGCTGGTCGCGCCGCCCAGCGGATCGGCGGTGGCGGCAGCCGTAGCCTGCGCCTGCAACGGCCCGACGGCCTGTGCCTGCCCCGCTGCTCCGATCAACAATAGACCTGCTGCCAAGATCAAGATAAGCCAATTTTTCATGGTATGCCTGCCTTTCCACTCAGTTCTGGCCCGGCGCTGAAGCACCGGGCTGAGATTGCAAAGCCCCTGCGGGGCTGGATACCTTTGGCTCTGGCGCGCGTTAATATATTCCTGGCTCCTCCCAATGCGCCTCGCGCGCGGTGGTATAGAACCAGGGCAGCGCCAGGCGCTCTGCGAGGGCAACCAGCGCCACCAGCCCGATGCTCAACAATGACGTCAGCACAATCGGGACGAACGCCTGTGCCACGTTGCCGCTACTGAACGCCGAACGAAGGTACTGACCCAAGCCATATTGCGACGTGACGTATTCCCCGAAGATGGCTCCGGTCACGCTGTATGTCGCCGCGATGCGCAGCCCGCTGAACAGCGAAGGCAATGCCGATGGCATCCGCACTTTGCGCCAGATTTGTTGGCGTGAGGCGCCCATCGCACGCAGCAGCGCCACCAGATCGGGGTCGGTGGCCGTCAGCCCGTCGATGGTCGCCACTGCAATCGGGAAAAAGCAGAAGAGCACGACCACCACCACTTTCGGTTCGATCCCGAACCCGAAGATCAGGATCAGGACCGGGGCCAGGGCCACTATCGGGATAGTCTGCGAGATGACGAGCAGCGGATACACCGCCCGCTTGAGCAGCGGTGAGAAGTCCAGAAGCGCCGCGATGAGCACCCCAAGCGCCAGCGCAATTGCCATGCCGATCAGCGTCTCGGTCATCGTCTGCGGGATATGGCGCGTCAGGAGCGTTTCGCGGGTGCGGATCAGCGCTTCGAGCACTTCGCTCGGCGGCGGGATGACGCGGGCGTGCGAGGTGTCAGCGTTCGCCAGAACCTGCCAGATCACCACAGTCAGCAGCAGCACAGCGACGGGCAAGAGGGCGCGGTAGAGCGATTTCATCTTCTTATCGATACTTCGCCATCTTGTCGTCGATAGTTGAGCCATCGATGGCATCGCTGATCTTGACGATAGTCAGTGCCTTGCGGACACCGGCCTGAAAGCAGGCATCGTGTGCCGCTCGTGCCGCTGCCAGACACTCGTCCAACGTACCTTCCAGGACGGTCTCCATCGGACAGACCTGGTGCTTGATCCCGGTAGCCCGGATGGCGGCGATGGCGGCATCGACCACCGGATACGGGTCGTCGCACAGGGGCAATACTTCCACGCCAACCGTTACAGTTCTCGCCATAGGTAATTTAGCGCAAGGGGACTGTCGCGTTGACGCGACAGCGGAATTGCGCATCTCTCCTTTCTGTGATAGCATCGACCTCATCGATTGCCCTTACGGGCA
>JAJPHV010000009.1 GCA_021325095.1 Chloroflexota bacterium
AGCCCGGTTGAAGTGCTCAACGACAAAGACCAGGAACTCATCAATTTTTTCCGCGTCGTCAAAGAAAAACCCGACGAACTCATTGCGTCCTTTGAATGGGAGCTTGCCTCGCGTGCTGAATTCGAGCGCCTTGCGGAACTGCCCACAACGCAGCTTTCCGATGTTCAGCGTGCCCACCGGTTTTATTACCTGATTATGGCCGGATGGGGCGGTGAGCTTCACTACCCTCGCTTTCAGACCAGCATCACGGATGGCGGTCATGGCAATCGGCTGATTGGCGCATTGAAAACGCTGAGACAACGCATTATGCCAGTCTACGAACGCTTGCAGACCGTCCTTATTGAGAATCTGGATTGGCGTGAATGCATCAATCGCTATGACCGACCCAAAACCATCATGTACCTTGACCCTCCGTATCCGGGCAACGGGTGCAATTACGTCCACAATATGCGAAACTGGGATGAGCACCGGGAGTTGGCGGAACGGCTTAATGCTGCCCGGTGCAAATGGATACTGTCCTCATATGACATGCCCGAAATGCGTGAATTATTCGCACAACATCATATCATGCCGGTACAATCCTTCTCTGGAATGAGGACGGCTAAAGATAAGGACGAACGAGTACTGAATCAAGAAATTCTCATTACAAACTTCGTCCCAAAAGTCACCTCAGCCACTCGGCGTGATAATCACCAGCCAATGCTGCTAGATACCGAGTCTAACCCAATTGAAGATTAAGCGGAAGTCATCGCTTATCAGGGTTAGAGCATAGGATACACAGCCTGGTATCCTAATTTGTATTGCTGCATTGGCACTTTTCTAAACGAAAAAGCCAGGATGCGTTCTCTACTCATTTTTGTGCTGTGCGTTGCCCTGCTGACTGGCGGTGTCGCAATAGCCATCGGCGCAGAACATCAGCGTGACACCGCGCTGCGCGGCTGGACAGACCCGGCTCAAAGCGCCGACTTGCCACGCAAGATACCGCTGGCCGGGGTCAACGTCGAACTGACCCAGTACGATGCCGCAACGCTGGATCGTGAACTTGGCCGGATCGTGGCGGCGGGCTTTGTCTGGGTGCGCCAGAACTTCCTGTGGCCGGACATCGAGCCGGTGCAAGGCCGGTACGATTTCAGCCGGTACGATCCGATTGTCGAGGCGGTCAATGCCCATCCGCCGCTGCGGTTGGTGGCGGTGCTGAACGGAACACCTGCCTGGGCGCGCCGTCCTGACGCCTCGGATCGTCTGTACGGGCCGCCGAACAGCATGGCCGCGTTCGGTAGATTCGCAGGTGCGGTGGCCGATCATTATGGCAGCCGGATCACCCACTACCAGATTTGGGACGAGCCGAACCTGACTGCGCAGTGGGGCGGGCTTGATCCGCGCCCTGCCGATTACCTGGCGATGCTCAAGGCGGCCTACACCGCCATCGACAAGCGCGCGACGGTGATCATGGCGGCGCTGGCCCCGACGGTTGAAACGGGGCCGCGCAATCTGAGCGACGTGCTGTATCTGCAAGCCTTGTACGATCTGGGCGCAGCGGATTCGTTCGACGCGGCGGCGGGCAAACCCTACGGCTTTGACACGGGGCCAGAGGATCGCACGGTGAGCCAGGATGTGCTGAACTTTTCGCACATCATCCTGCTGCGCGAGGTGATGGTGCGTTACGGCGACGGGCACAAGGCGCTGTGGGGCAGCAATTTCGGCTGGAACCACTTGCCCGCACACTGGTCTGGCCCGCCGTCGATTTGGGGGCAGGTGGACGCAGACACGCAGCGCCGCTACACGCGCCAAGCGTACCAGCGCGCCGAACGCGAATGGCCCTGGATGGGCGGGTTGATCCTGGAACACTGGTCGCCTGCCGCGCCCGCCGACGACCCGATCCAGGGCTTTGCCGTATCCGCCGTCGCCGCCGAATGGACGGAATCAGGAGCCTTGTTCGCCCATCCCACGCTCGGAACTGGCTTGCACGACCCTGCGGATCCACGCTTCAAGTATGTTGGCGACTGGCGTTTCGGGCCGCTCGGCGCGGACGTTCGCCACCAGACACCGGATGACCCGCCTGCCGATGGCTCCGCGCACCGTCTGACTTTCCAATTCGAGGGCAGTGCCCTGTCGTTTCTGGTACGGCGGGCAGATTACGTCGCCTTCCTGTACGTTCTGATCGATGGACAGCCCGCCAATGCCCTGCCGCGCAACAACGTCGGCGCGTACATCCTCCTCAAATCGCCGGACTTGAAGGAACACACCGACCTGATCGCTGCCGCGCAGAACCTCACGCCGGGCGTGCATACGGCGGAAGTGCGCGCCTACCTGGGCTATGATCGCTGGGAACTGGCCGGGATCGCCGTCGGCGCGCCGCCCGAGACGCGCCGTTTCGACCTGCTGATCGCGGCGAGTGGATTTGGCGCGCTGATCGGGTTGGCGGGTGTAGCCGTCACCAGCCGCCACCTTGTCGCACGCGCGACGCCCGGACACAGGTCGGCCATTGCCGACTACCTGCGGCGGATGGCGGCTATTTTCGCCGGGATCAGCGTGTCTGGGCTGGCGATGATCGGGCTATTCCTGACCTGGGGCGATACACTGCCGAACGTTTTCCGCCGCGATCCGCCGACCCTGGCGCTGACCGCGATCACGCTGGGCCTGATCTACTTCTCTCCGGCGCTGATTGTAACGATGCTGGCACTGGTCGCTCTGTGGCTGATCATCTACAACCGGCCTGTGGTCGGGCTGGCGTTGATTGTGTTCTGGTCGCCGTTCTTCCTGATGCCTGTCGAGTTGTATCTACGGGCTGCGCCGATGGTGGAGGTCAGTCTGCTTCTGGCGGTAAGCGCGACGCTGGTGCGCGGCCTTGTCGGCCTCAGGGACTGGCGGGCGCGCCCTTCCCCTGGCAGACTGCACCTGGCCGACTGGGCGATGCTGGCCTTTGTGGGCGTCGCCACGCTCACCTTGCTATGGAGCGAACAGCGCGAACCCGCTTTCCGCGAATGGCGGACGATGGTCATTGAGCCTGCACTGTTCTATCTGCTGCTGCGCACAACGCCGTTGACCGGGCGCGACGCCGTGCGGTTGGCCGATACGCTTTTGCTGGCCGGGTTGGCCGTCGCTGTGATCGGGCTGATCCTGTACGTGCGGGGCGGCGAGGGCGTCGTCGTGGCGGAGCAGGGATCGCGCCGCCTCGCCAGCGTATACGGCTCGCCCAACAATGCGGCGCTGTTCCTGGGGCGCTGCATTCCGATGGCGCTGGCTATGCTGCTCCTCGCGCCGGGGACGGTTCGTAAAGTGGTGGCCGGGGCCGTGCTGCTCGTTCTCGGTCTTGCCGCTCTGCTGACGCAGAGCGGTGGCGCGGCCCTGTTCGGCATCCCGGCCAGTGTGGTGTGTGTGGTCTGGCTGTGGCATCGGCGGCGCGGTGTGGCCGTCGCAGGGCTGGTCGTGCTGGTGTTGGTTTTGCTCCTGCTGGGGTCGCGTTTCATTCCCCGCTTGCAGGGCGTGCTTGACCTCTCACGCTCCTCGTCGCTGGTACGCACCCAGGTCTGGGCGAGCACCATCAACCTGCTACGCGAACGCCCCATTACGGGCGCGGGTCTCGACCAGTTCCTGTACCTGTACCGCAGCCGCTACATCCTGCCCGATGCGTGGCGCGAACCGGACCTGTCGCATCCGCACAACATTGTGCTGGACTACTGGGTGAGCCTGGGTATCCTGGGGTTGGCGATCCTGGTGGCGCTGCAAGCCGGATTCTGGCGGGCGGCGCTGGCGGCGTGGTGCAGGCTACGGTCAACCGATCCACTGCTCATGGCGGTGGCGGTGGGCCTGATGGGCAGTATGGTCAATTTCCTGACGCACGGGCTGGTGGACAACAGCTATTTCGTGGTCGATCTGGCCTTCGTGTTTTGCCTGTCGCTGGCATTGGCGGTCAGGTTGAGGGAACTGTCTCTGGCCCCCTCTCCAACCGGAGAGGGGGAAAAGGGTGGACGGGTGATTCCCTAGAGCGCTTCGGCCCGGCCCACAAAGAGGCGTACCAGGCCGAGCAGGATGACGGCCCCGACGAAGGCAACGACAACACTCAGGAAGTCAAAGGCCGTTGCGCCGGGCTTGATGACCAGCATGTATAGGACACCGCCCACCACCGCGCCGATGATACCAAAAATGATATCACCCAGCAGATTCATGCGGCCTTGCAGCAGAAGGCTGGCAAGCCAGCCGCAGACCGCACCGACGATCAACCAAGCGAGCAACGAGATGATGTCCATAGCGCCCTGCTTTCTGAACAGCCGTCAGCCTCAGATAGGCCAGGTGGGGAAGCGGGAGGGTGCGAATGACTGCACAGTGGGGGCGATAGGATACCACTTGGCTTGTTGCTGACGCCAAGATATGTCTATCCAACCCGATTGAACCATTTTCAAACGGGCAAGACCAGTGACAAAAATCCTCGAATTGTCACTTCGTGAGCAGGTTAGAACACGATCACGCCGCGCGCCACATTGCCCGTCAGCATCGCGTCAAAGGCTTCGTTAACCTGATCGAGTGTGTATTCCTTCGAGATCAGTTCGTCCAGTTTCAGCTTGCCAGCAGCGTAGAGGTCGAGCAGCATCGGGAAATCGCGCGGAGAATTGACCGTTCCATAGTAGCTGCCCTTCACAACTTTTTCCTGGCGGGTGATGATGGCGCTTGGAAAATTGGTGGCCGAACCCATCGGGGCCAGGCCGACCAGCGCCAGCGTGCCGCCGGGCCGGGCATAGTCCAGGCTGGCCTCCTGTACGGACGGGATACCTATCGCCTCAAACACGTGATCCGCACCCCTGCCGCCCGTCAGGTCACGGATGGTAGCCAGCGTCTGGTCACCAGCCAGGAGCGTATGCGTCGCCCCAAACTGCCGGGCCAGTTCCATTTTGGCGGGTGAACTGTCGATGGCGATGATCGTCTGTGCGCCGCACAAGGCCGCGCCTTGCAGGATGTTGAGGCCCACGCCGCCGCAGCCGACCACGACCACGCTGTCGCCGGGACGAACCGGACTGGAATACAGGGTGGCGCCCACGCCCGTTGCGACGGCGCAGCCGACCAGTGCCGCCACCTTCAGCGGCGCATCGCGGCGGACGGGGATGCAGCTTTCCTGTGGCACAACCGCATACTGGGCGAAGGTCGCCAGCCCGCAGTAATGGTAGACAGGCTGGCCGTTGCGATGCAGGCGCGGCGTGCCGTTCAACATGACGCCCGCCCAGATCGGCCCGGTGAAGGTTTCGCACAAATTGGGCTTGTCGCGCTGGCAGTAAAAGCAGATTCCGCAGGCAGGCGCCCAGTTCAAAACAACGTGATCGCCCACCCGCACGTGGCGGACGCCTGTGCCCACCGCCTCCACAACGCCCGCTCCTTCGTGGCCGAGGACGGCGGGCATCGGGTGTTTGGTCGTCCCACTGATCAGGTGGTAGTCGCTGTGGCAGACACCGCTGGCCGCCAGGCGCACCAGCACTTCGCCATCGGCGGGTGGATCGAGGGTCAATTCATCGACAACGAGGCGCTGCTGCGGCGCAGGCAGAAATGCCGCTTGAGTTTTCAATGATCAATCCCTTTGTGGGCCTGGCAGGTTCAGATGGCACAGCGGCGCATTTGCTAACGCCCCATCAGCGTTTTCACCAGATAGGCCAGCGATACCATATTCAGCACTGCCAGTACGATAACGGTCAGGACGAGCCGGGCACTACCGCCACCGCCCTGGCTCCTTCGTTTGGCGGGCTGAATCTCCGGGGGAATGGCCTTAAAGTAGACTTGCATCCCCGATGCACCCGAGCCGGAGAACGCAAACCCGCCCGATGCGGGGCCTGGCGCGCCGAAATCATCGTCCAGGGCAGGTGGCGCACTCCCAAATACACTGGGCTGAGACGGGCCAAACGGGTTGCTGCTGGCAGGCACAGGTGGCGGCGCAGCGGACGTCCTGGTCTTGGCAGTGCCTGGCCCTGGCACGCTGCTGAACAAGTCAGCCACCGGATCCTTGTCGAAGGTATCGGCGGCGGGCGCAGCGGCTTTGGCTGCCGGTGCAGGTTTGTCGAACGGGTCAGGCGCCGCAAACGGATCGGAGCGGCCCGGCGTGCCGAAAGCACTGCTGCCACCAAAGGGGTCGACGCTGCCAGCGTTGAACAAGTCGTCGGAGCCACCAAAAGGATCGCTGCCGAAGGAGGGCGTGCCGGGGGCGTCAAAGTCTCCGAAAGGACTGGACGACCTGGTGGCTGGCGCGCCAAAAGGATCGACGGCCCCCTGCTCAACGCCGAAGGGGTCTTGAACGGCGCTGCTGGTGCTGCTGCCACCAAAGGGGTCGGCGCTGTCGTCGAAGGAAGATGCGAACGGCCCGCTGGATGGATCAAAGCTCGAATCGAAGCCACTTCCGAAACTCGCATCGCCGGCTGCACTGTTCCCACCCAGTTGCAGGCCAGACACCCAGTTGTCGTATTCCTCGGAGCTTGGCAGTTGGACTTCTTTCCCACTGCCGTATACGGCAGGGCCGCTGCCCCGGTTCCAATCCACGCTGGTGGCGGGGGCTGTGGAAGCGCTGTCAGCAGTGTCGAACCCTCCCCACCCGGAGCCAAGCACCGGGTCTGCACCGCTGCCATAAGGGTTGCTGTCGAAGCCCGTTCCAGCGAACGGGTTGCTGTCGAAACCGCTGTCAAATGGACTGGCGGCTGCCGAAGTGGGCGTCGGAGCTGGTGCGGCGGGTTTGGGTTTCTGCCCGGACGCCTTCTTGAGTGCCTCCAAACCCCTTTGCGCCTTCTGGTTAGAAGGATTGATCGACAGCACATTTTCCAGGCAAAGCTGCTGTTCGTCCGGCGTATCGACCACAGCACTCAGCCAGAGCCACGCCGTTTCATTGCGCTCGTCCAGGTCAACCGCCTTCATAAGCGCCCGACGTGCATCGTCTTTGCGGCCCGCCTTGATGGCCGAGATGCCTTCCTGGATAATCGCCTCTACGTTGGGTGCCATGATTGTGATCCCTTTTCGCTGACGACGATGCCCTTTATGATACCACAACTGTCAGTCCATTGCTGCCGACAGCACCGTTTCAGCAGCAGGCGCTTGCTGCTCGAAGGCAGCGACATTCAGACGGCTCAGAATGCCAAAGGCCAGCGCAAAGCCAAGCACTTCGACCAGGAACACGGAGCCGTAGGCTGCGGGCAACTGCCCGGAGAGGCCGAACACCACGTCGCGCACGAAGCCGCCCAGGGCTGTGCCCAGGCCGCGCGCCAGCGTCTCGGAAACCGTCCACAGCGCCAGGTACAGCCCGGCTCCCCAGGCGCGGGTCATGTCCATCATCAGGCCGAGCGTGCCCACTGTCCAGACACCCAGGCCCAGGCCCAGGATCACCAACCCAATCGTCACCAGCGGACGAACCTGAGCAGCGGCGCATGCCAGCAGGACAGCGCACGCCACGAGCAGAATCGTCACGCCCCAGCGCGCAAGCGACGTGTTGTCGGCGCGTTTCGGGAAGCGCCGTACCAGCCACAGGCTGACCAGAATGCCGATCAGCGCCATCGATCCCCAGTAGGCCGAGAAGCGATTGGTGGTGGCCGGTGGCATATGGAACACCTGCCCGGCGAATGGCTCCAGGATGCTGTCCTGCGTGTAGAATGCCAGCGTGGAAATGCCCAGGAACAGGAAGAAGATGCGCGTTTGCCCGTTGGCCCAGACCGCTTTCAAATCTTGCCAGAATGGACGGCGCTCGATTGGTGCGGCGTGTGTCCGCTTTTCAGGGACGATAGGCTTTTCCTCGCCGACCAGCGAGACGAACCACAGTATGCCCATGATCAGCGGCGCGACGATGAACAGTGTCAGGAACCCTTCACGGCTGTACTGCGGCAGCAGCCTGCCATAAGCGATTCCGGCGACGGCAAAGCCGATGATCAGGAACAGCCAGACCACGCTCACGGCGCGCGTGCGCTGCGCATGTGGCGTGATGTCGTAGATCAGGGACAGGTAGGTCGTGCTGGAAAGGGCCGACCCGATGCTGAAGGCGACCAGCGCCACGACCAGCCCGGCCCAGGCCAGCATGTTGTCACGGTTGTCGGCCAGCGTGACCGTGCAGAAGCCGAGCAGCATGTAACTGAGCACCATCGCCAGCCGCCCACCCCAAACGTAGGGCAGGCGCCGGTAACCACGCCACGACGTCACATCGGAACGCTGCCCGATCCAGATGGAGAGCGGGGCCAGGAAATAGCGGAGGGCCAGCAGCAGCCCCACCGGGGTCGCCGAGAAGCCAAGCTCTGCGATGACGATCCGGTTCCAGACACCCGACGCCAGGATGTCGGCCATTGAGGAGCCAACGTGAAACAAGGCGATTTTGGCGTTGCGAGGAAGGGAGAGACTGCCCGGCGCGTCCGTTGGATGAGCGGTTTCGTTATCCATGCAGCGTGAATCCCATAAAATCTGCGCAAACCTGTGGAATTATGGAGATTATAGAGGCTTTACGTGCACAGCGCCAAACCCGGTCAGGTCGAGTCGAGCCAATTAGGCCAGTTAAGCGGAGGCTATTCCTGTTTGTTCGGGCGGTAATCTCAATTGCTGTTCGCGTTGTACCTTTGCGCCTTCCTGTAGCCACTCCAAAATGCCGGCTTCGTCAGGGTGCACCCACTGTCCGCACGACACAGCAATTGACTTTATTTGATAGAACCCGGCCAACTGCGTCTCTTACCCCACGTACTCCGGTCAGGTTGCGGAGCCAGCACCATACGGCTATACTACTGCCGCGTTGCACATCGCTGCCGATAGGCATGGCCGTTCGCCCCGGCGTAACAGCAGGAGCAGAGAGTTTGAAACGTTTTCTGACGTGCCTGACGTGCGTTATGACCATTGCATCGCTCTCCGTGAGTGCGTGCGCCAGCATACCAGCCACCCAGACCCTTGCACCGGGGGGCACGACCAGCACTGTCCAGCAGGGACAACCCGCAACCAAAGAACCGATTGCAGCGCTCGTCAACGGGCAGAGCATTCCGCTGGCGGCGCTCGAACGTGAAGTCACGCGCCGCCTCGACGGTATCCGCAGCGTGGGCGATCCGCTGCCTGCCGATCAGGCGGCCTTCCGCCTGGCGGTGCTGGATTCGATGATCGACCAGATGTTGATCGAGCAGGCCGCTGCCATCCAGGGCGTGAAGGTAACGGATGCCGACGTAGACAACGAAGTGCAGGCCAATATCAAGATCGCGGGCAGCCAGGAGAAGTGGCAGGCCCAGCTTGCCGCCGACCACATGAGCGAGGCCGACTACCGGGCCGGAATCCGTTCGGCGCTGATCACACAGAAGATGCGCGACATCGTGACATCGGGCATCGGCAATACGGCGGAGCAGGTGCACGCCCGGCACATTCTGGTAGCGGACGAAGCGACAGCCAGGCAAATTGAGGACAAGTTGAAGGCGGGCGGCGATTTTGCACAGCTTGCCGCCCAGTATTCGCTGGACGTGACGACCAAGCAGACGGGCGGCGACCTGGGCTGGTTTTCGCGTGGGCAATTGCTTCAAAAAAGTGTCGAGGATTCGGCCTTTGCGCTGGCCGCCAACCAGATCAGCGCTCCGGTAAAAAGTGATCTGGGCTATCATATTATCCAGACGCTGGAACGAGTCAAAGATCGGCCTATCGATGCGCAGACGCGCTATCGGCTGACCGAGGAAGCGTTCGAGCGCTGGATTCAGAGTTTGGTGAAGGGCGCCCACATAGAGAAATTCCCGAACGGGCGAGCCTGAGACGCGCGGCGCATAGCCATACACTGGGGGAAAAGATTATGGGCCGAGGTTCTGCAGGGTGTCTCAACTTAATTACGCTCGTGTTCCTGATACTCACCCTCGTAGTTATTCTGGCCGTCGGTGGAATGCTGTTCAACGTCGTGCCTGTCCCGCTCGCCTTCCGCCCGATGACGGCCACCCTGCCGCCGACGGCATTCTTCCCAACCGAAACTCGCACGCCCATCCCAAGCCCCACCGACACGCCAACCCGCACCAATACGCCAACCCGCACCCCAACGCCGCGCCCGCCGACGGCCACGCCGACGCAGACACCGACCATCACCGACACGCCGACCAACACAACCACGCCTTTGCCGCCGACGGCCACTGCAACACTAACGCAGACGCCGACCAACACCAAGCCACCGACAGCAACGCGCACGCCGACGCGCACCAGGGTTCCGACCCGCACCAAAGCGCCCACCCAGCCGATCACGCCCACGCAGGCGCCAGCCTTCACGGTGCTGCCGCCCTCGCCCTCACTGACCTCAAACTTCGTCAATCCGGGTGCAGGCTGCAACTTCATGGGCATCGGCGGGCAGGTCTACGACATGAACAACCAGCCGCTGCCGGGCATCCAGATCAGCGTCACGTCGGATACGGGATTCAACCAGACGACCATCTCCGGTTCCAATACGACGATGGGCCAGTCAGGGTGGCTCATCCAGGTCGATACGAAAGTCAGCCCGATCACCTACATCGTGGAACTGAAAAGCCCGCAGGGCGTGTCGCTGTCCAACAAGGTCAGGGTTTCTTTCCCTGGCACCTGCGAGCAAAACCTGGCGCTCATCAACTTCAAGCAGGGGCGGCCATTCTAAGCCATGACCGACCAGGGGCCTGACGACAGCCTGCCCGGCAAACCGAGCGACGTGCCCGATTGGTTCGCTACGTCGGAGGAGTCGTCGCCGGTGGTCAACGAGGCCCCGGACGAGGAGCCGAGCGTGCCTGCGCCACCCGCCGACGAGGAGTCAGACCGGATCGAGGCGGAACAGGACGAGGAAGCTGGCGACGAGTACGATGAGCCTGACGAGGAAGTCGAGGAAGCGCTGCCGCCACCACCACCGGTCCGAACCCGCCGCCGGCGTCCCGGCGGGCAGCCCACCGTCGTCACCGTCGCACCGAGCGGGCGGGGCTACGCCTGCGCGGACGTGATCACGGCGATCTTCCTGCTGCTGACGATCCTGGTGATCTCGGCCACGATCCTGTTGCTTGCCAACCCGCGTTCGGCGCTGAATCCGCTGCAACCGCCGACCTACCCGGCCATCCTGGTGCTGGCGACGGAATTGCCCACCAACACGCCCACGCAGACCTTCACGCCGGAGCCAGCCACACCGACGCCGATTCCGAGCGCCACGCCCACCCACACGCTCACACCGACGCCCACCGTCACGAATACGCCCGTCGTCGGTGGCGGCGCGCAGCCGACGCTCACGCAGACCGTTCGCAGCGCGCCCACCGAGCCGCCCTTCACACTCTCGCCGTTCCCCTTCACGGTCAAGCCACTCAGATATACGGCGAACACCACCCAGGACGGCTGCCAGTGGCAAAGTATCGCCGGTTCCGTGGTGGATATGGCAAATAAACCGATCAAAGGGCTGGCGATCCGCGTGACAGGCAGCAACGGCAACATCGACGAAGTGCATTATTCGGGCACGGAAGCGCGGTTTGGCGAGGGCGGCTTTGAGGTCTTCCTGGGGGCAACCCCGCGCGAAGATGAGTACACCATCCAACTGCTGGGGCGGACGGGCGCGCCGATCTCGGACGCCATCAACATCAAGACCAAAGCAAGCTGCGACCAGAACGTGGTCATTGTTAGCTTTACTCAGAATCACCCGTATTGACCAAGGGGGTCGGGCATGAACAATAACCAGCCAGGATGCGGATGCCTTTTCATGCTGCTGCTGGTGTTGCCATTTGCGCTCATTCTGGCGCTGGTCCTGATCGGCCCGACTGTCGGCAATGTTTTTAGCAACATTGTTACCACAATATGAGAACCCGGAGAGCGCAATGACCGCTGAATCACGAGTCACGACCGGGATCGCCGGGCTGGATGCCATGCTGCATGGCGGATTCATACCAGAATCGGCGGTGCTGGTGCGCGGCGCGCCAGGCACAGGCAAGACGACGCTGGCCTTTCATTATGTGATGGAGGGAGCCAGGCGCGGCGAGCGCTGCCTGTTCGTTTCGTTCGAGGAATTCCCCAAATCGCTGTACAGCGATGCCGCTTCGGTGGGCTGCAACCTGGCTGATTACGAGGCCAACGGCTGGCTGCACATGGTCTTTACGTCACCGCTGGTCTTGCTGCGCAGCCTGGAAGTGCCCGACAGCCCGCTGATGCAAACCTTGATGACCCACGACATCCGCCGGGTGGTGGTGGACAGCCTGACGCACTTCACGCGCCTGACCAACGACAGCCTTGAACTGCGCCGCATCTACAACTCGGTCATCAATGCTTTCCGGCGCGAGGGCGTGACGGCCCTGTTCCTGGGCGAGGAGATGCGCTCAGATTTCACCGCCGAAGAAAAAGGGCGATTGTCTTTCATCGTGGATTGCATCGTGATGATGCGTTACCTGGAAATCGAGAGCGCCATTCAGCGCGCGATCCTGGTGCTGAAGATGCGATCCAGCGACCACGATAAGGCCATTCACAGCTACACTATTGGCGTAAACGGGATCAGCGTTGGGGAGCCGCTCGAAGGCCGGATCGGGCTGTTGAGCGGCCTGTCGAGGCACACGTTGATCTCGACGGTGCAGACGGCGCGCTAGGGGCGCGCCGCACGGACGCCTTGAAGCGCCTGTACATTGTGCCGACGCCTATCGGCAACCTGGAAGACATCACCCTCCGCGCGCTGCGTATCCTGCGCGAAGTGCGGTTGATCGCTGCTGAGGATACCCGTACCACGCGCAAGCTGCTCGATCACTATCAGATCAAGACGCCGCTCACCTCGTACCACGAACACAATAAGCTGACGAAGCTGGACGCCATCCTCGACGCACTGACGGCGGGCGACGTGGCGCTGGTGTCCGATGCTGGAACACCCGGCATTTCCGATCCGGGTTTTGAGCTGATCCGTGAGGCAATTGCCCGCGAGATCGAGATCGTGCCGCTGCCCGGCCCATCGGCCATCGTTACGGCGCTGGTGGCGTCGGGCTTGCCGACGGACAGTTACGTTTACCTGGGTTTTTTGCCGCGCAAAGCCAAAGCGCTGCGCGAGGCGCTGTCTGAAGTGGCACACGAACGCCGGACGCTGGTCGCCTATGAAAGCCCGAACCGGCTGGTCGAAACGCTGTCGGCCATTCTCGAAACGTTGGGGGATCGGCCCGTCGCTGTCGCGCGCGAACTGACCAAGATTTACGAGGAAATCCGGCGTGGCCCGGCCAGCGTCGTCCTGGCACACTACCGGGAACACGAGCCGCGCGGCGAAATCACACTGGTCATCGGCGGCGCGCCAGAGCAGATCGACGATCACCCCTGGGACGAGGAACGGGTACGCGCGGCCCTACAGGCGCGGCTGGATGCCGGCGAGTCGCGCCGCCAGGCAGCCAAAGCGGTGGCGGCGCTCTCCGGGTGGGACAGCCGGGCTATCTACGACCTGCAATAGCGGATTAGCGATCTGCGGTCTTCCTCACTGCGCCGCGACAGGGTGGAGCTGCTGTTGTTCTGAAATGACTTCTCCGAGCCGCCGCACGCCTTCGCGGATTTTGTCCGGCGGCATACACGAGAAATTCAGCCGCATCGAGTCCGCGCCGCGCCCGTCGAAGAAGAACGAGTCGCCGGAGACAAACGCAACGTTCTTCTTGAGGGCCTCCCTCATCAAGCTGGTGGTGTTGAGTCCGCACAACAGCGTGAGCCAGATGAACAGGCCGCCTGCCGGGTGTGTCCAGGTGGCGCAGTCGCCAACGAAGGTTTCAAGTGACTGAATCATCGTGTCGCGGCGCTCGCGGTACAGGCTGACCAGTTTGGGCAGATTGGCATCGACCACACCGTTAGCCAGCAGTTCCACCGCGATGCATTGAGTCAATGTGCTGCTGTGCAGGTCTGCGCCCTGCTTTGCCAGCGACGCCATGCGGATCGCTTCTGTCGGCGCGAGCATCCAGCCGATGCGCAGGCCAGGAGCCATGACCTTTGAGAATGTGCCAAGATGGATGATGCGGCCTGCGGCGTTCCAGTCTGCGCCGAGCATCTGGGCTTCGATTTCGACCAGCGCCGGGATGTCCTGGCCTGAATAGCGCAGCGCCCGGTACGGGTCGTCCTCGATGAGCAGGAACTTGTGGCGATGGGCCAGAGCAACGGCCTCCTGACGGCGTTCGGCGCAGAGTGTGATGCCTGCCGGGTTCTGGAAATTGGGCAGGAGGTACAGGAGTTTGATCGGGAGCGAGGTCTCGATCTGATCGATCTGCATCCCATCGTGATCCGTCGGAACGCTGGCGAAATGCGGGGCCAACGGACGCCACGCCTGCAAAGCGCCGACGTAGGTAGGTGCTTCGGTCAGGATCAGGTCGCCCTCATCGATGAGCGTCCGGCCCAGCAGATCAAGTCCCTGCTGGCTGCCCGTCGTGATCATCACGTTGTCCACTGTCGCGGGGACGCCGCGCGCCCGGTACATGGCGGCGATCTGTTCACGGAGCGGCATATAGCCCTCGGTGGGGGCGTATTGCAGGGCTACGTGGGCATTGGTCGAAAGGATTCGCTCACAGGCTGCCTGGATGGCCTCCACCGGGAAAGTCTCGGCGGCGGGCAGCCCTCCGGCGAAGGAAATGACTTCGGGGCGGGCGGTGATCTTGAGCAGTTCCCGGATGGCAGAGGCCGACATCCGTCCCGTGCGCGCTGCAAAATGGCTCGACCAATTGGTAGACATACGGACTCCATTTCACTGGGAGGTGATTGACAATCTGTCGCTTGTCCTATGACAAGCGTAACAGAGCCTGAACCTGCCGTAAACAGACAATGATAGACAAAACAGGGGGACAAAGATCACGATTTACTTACTCCCTGGCCCCCTCTCCGCTTCGCAGCGTGGGGGAACCGGCAGGTCGGAACGTCACTCTTTATTCTGACCGGAGATGAGACAGATCAGGCGAAACGTGCGCGTCGCTTTGCGTTGCAGCCGATCAATCCTGTACAATGGGAAGGACAGAGGGGGAAGACCATTGGCAAAGACGTGGGTCGGCTTGAGCGAGGCCGCCCGGATACTGGGCGTGCACCCGGCAACTGTCCGCGCCTGGGCGGATCGGGGAGATTTGCCTTCGCAGCGCACGCCGGGCGGCCACCGGCGCTTCCGGCGGGATGACCTGGCGCAATGGATGGCGCACCAGCATTCTGCGTCCTCGATGGAGGCGCAACTGGTTGTGCAGAGCGCCATGGGGCGTGCTCGCCTGGAAATCGGGGCGGGCAGCATGGCAAATACCGAATGGTATCAACGGCTGGACGAGAAAGCCCGCGCCGCGATGAGCCTTCACGGACGCCGCCTGATGGATATCTTGCAGCGCTACCTGGCTTCGACGGAGGGTGCGCTGTCGGAGGCACACCTTACGGGCTTGCAGTACGGTAAGACCATTCGTAGCCAGCAACTGTCGCTGGCGCAGGCCGTTGAGGGCTTTTTTACCTTCAACGACTTCATTCTGGACGCGATGTTGCAAATGGCAGAGGTCAGCCGCCCCGGCGTCGCGCAGAGCGACGCCATCCGCAAGATTTACGCCTTCACCCGCACCGTCATCCTGGCACTGATCGAGGCGTACCAGGACTGAAATACCAGACTGAACCAGAGCGCTCTACAAACATTCCGGGGGAACTCATTGGCTGCTAAGGCACGCCTTCTACCATCAGTGCGAACCGGCGCCCCGCCATTGGCGGTTTCAGGGGGTGGCGGTTGAGGGAGAGTGAGCGATGTCCACACTTCTGATCGTCGAGGCCGACGCCGAGATTGCTTACCTATACAGGGCACTGTTCCGGCTGCATCAAATCTTCGTTTGCCCTGATACCCGTGCAGCGATTGAGTTCCTGCACTATCACCGCCCCGATCTGGTCATTACGGATATTCCACTGCCGCCAGGGAGAGCACTCCGTTTTCTGAATTACATCCGCTTGCAGTCGGCAATGTGGCATATTCCTGTCATTGGCGTTTCCACCGACGAACTGGTGCAGCACAGGGCGCACACGATGGGCCTGGACGCTTTCCTGCCCAAGCCGCTCAACATTCCGCACCTGCTGTCCACCGTTCTGCACCTCCTGAACCGGGAGAAGAGCGCCGGCAATTCTCGGATGCAAGAGGCACTTGACGAGTACCTGGACGCTTACCAGCGCGTCTATGGCCGCTATCCCAACCTGCGCTGGGTCGGCAGCTACATTATGCTGGGCAAGGAACGTCTGGACGAAGCCCGGCTGAAAGCCGAAACACGCCGCCTGCACGACCAGCGGGCCGAGAGGGAGAACCAGGCATTGGCCGAGACGTGAGTCTGTGGCTACTGCTTGCTTTCCGGCGTGCGTGTCGGCGCGGGCAGGGCTGGCGTGCCCGTGCGCGGGATGATGGTCATGGTTGGCATGGCCCTGAAGGTGGCATCGTCGGTACGCATGGTGATGAAGTGCCAGCCGCCGCCGACATTGTCATCGGAAGCGATATAAAAGCCTTCCGGGTGGCAGGCATTCGGGTAGCTGCCCGGCGTGTAGGCATAGCCCTCAGTATCCGCGAAGTAGCCGCCGGGCCGCGACATCTCCAGCACGTAGACGTAGAACTGATCCACCGTGCAATAGCCGTAGAGGACTTCTTTGGTGTTGCCGTCGTCCAAACCCGCGTCCGGTGTGCCGACGTGATGGACGGCCCCGTCGCCGACTTTTTTCCACTCGCTAATGCGGCCATCCAGTGCTGCGTGTAGTTCGGCCAGGTCTTGAGCCGTGATGGCTGCCGTCGTGGCAGTGGCGTTGGCGTTATCGCGCCGCTGGTTGGCTTTGTTGACCTGATCGCCTATCCAGAACACGGCCAGTATGACCAGAAGGACGCCCAACACGATCAGGCCGAGCATCTGCTGTTCAGGACTGCTCGGCCCATCGTTATCATAACGGTTGTAAGTGCTCCATGACGAACTGCTGTGCCAGGAAGAACTACCCGAAGAAGAGCTTGAGCCGGCGCTGTCATCGGAATGTCGTTGGGGCATAGGGGTAGTGTGTTCCTTACGATTCGCTTTCGCTTTGCGCCGACAGCTTTTCCAGTTCGGCTATCAGGGTGTCGAGCCGGTCAAATTCCTGATTCACAGCATATAACAGTTGCAGCAAGACATTGCGGGCACTCTGGGGATCGGTGGCGTTGCAGCCGCAGACCTGCATCATCGTTTCCATGCCCAACCAGGCCCCAATCTGCTCCGGGGCGTAGGCGCCGGGCAAGTCCTGCTTGTTGGCCGCAATGACCATTGGCAGCCGCGCATAGCCGCGACAGTTGGCGATCATGACGCGCGCTTCGTGCCAGGAGTCCGGATCGGTGCTGTCGATCATGACGATGTAGCCAAGCAGGTCGCGCTGCGGAATCTGGAGGAGCTGGTCGAAGCGCGCAGCGTCTATGGCGCATATCAAGTCTACGTCCAGCGTGTCATCGACGACAACACGACGATGTTCAAGGCCCGTTTCCGCGTCCTGCCACCACGTTTCAGGATCGCCCAGGGCATACAGGAGTTGCGATTTGCCGGAACCATTTGGCCCGGTCACAAAGGCGTACAGGGTGGGCATGGGCAAACCTCAGCTTAACCCTTCCCAGCGCGCGGAGAAGGGGAGGCCACTGGATACAGTAACGCTGATGAGGGCAGATTTGTTCCCGCGCGCCTTATTTGCGCCAGACGTCGTGTGACTGCCAGGTCTTGCCGGTGATGGTGAATACGTCCCAACCCTGGCCCGCAAACCAGATCGTGTCACCGCGCTGCTCGATGAGGGTGGTGAAGCCGGTAGGCGGTTCGATACCCCAGCCCAGGCCATCGCGGACTTTCTGATTGGTGCGCCACAGATAGCCGCCGCCGCGCGTGGGCTGGTACTTGCCCTGTGGCGGGACGATGTTCGGATCGGTTTCGGGCATTCCTTCTTTCCACTGGTCGTCGGGGTATGTCTCGACCAGGGAGCCGCTGAACTGATCGCCGTAGAGCACGTAAAAGGTCCTGGTGTCTTGAATCCAGATCATGTAGCCGTGTTCGTAGCGCTGCATGGCCGCTCCGGTGATGCGTGGTTCGGGTGGGGTGGGCGGGCAAGGCGTGGTCTTCTGGGCCGCGCTTGATATGCTCGTCTGTGACGGCGCCAGCATCAGCAGCAAACCAACGAACCCGGTGCACAGCGCGATGGCGAACCAGCGGTTAATTCGTATTGTCATTGCCCCGAATCCTTTTTAAGTGATATGCTTCAGGTTAAGATCAGGTCTTCCGCCTTAGTTTAGCATAAGTGGAGATAAGTGCGCGTATGACCGGCTACCTCTATTTGATCCAGGAAGGCGATACGCTGTTCAATATTGCGCTGCAAGAATGTGGCGATGGCAACCTGTATCAGGCGCTGGCAGCCTTGAATAACATTGAAGACCCGGACTTGATTTATGCAGGCTCTAACCTGATCATCGACTGCGATGCATTGCGGGCCTGGACGCCAGGGACGACGATGAGCCGCCCGGGCCCCAACCCGGACGGCACGTATGGATGAGCGCGGCTTATCCTTTTTGGAGGTAGGCCATCGTCTCGGCGCGCTGGCGGATGTTTTCCAGTTGAATCATCGAGTCGAAGTAATCGATCACTTCATAGAGGGCATTGTAGAGCGGGCCAAGCATCCCGTAGGTGTAGCCGCGCTGCCGCCGAATCAGCCGTGTGCCGCCATCGCGCTGCCGTTCCAGCCGCAGGAGCACGGTACATTCCATCGGGCTGCCCATCGGGGTTGGCAGGTCAAAGCCGCCGTAGAGGAACAGGTGCTCCGGGTCCACTTCCAGGATGCGATAGCCGCCATCCATGTCCATACCTACCTGCGGCGCAGGCAAATCCTGGCGCAAGTAGGCCACGCTCGGAATGCTCTGGTTTGTCAGGGCATCCAGGCCGTAAAAGCCGGTCTTCTCCCGACCCATTTGCGCGATCCAGGGCCAGACCGCCTCTGGCGGCGCATCAATATTGATGGCGCGGGTGCTCTGGAAGTTGGGCGTCATGATCATCTCGTCGCCAGGCAGGCGCCGCTGGGATTCCCCAAGCTGTGTCCCGGCCTTGAGCATCTGCGGGCGCAGGAAAAAGTAGTAGGCTGCGCCCGCCGCCACTGGCAGCAAGACACGCAGCGCCGAAGACGAGCGTGGTCGAGCCAAATCTGCCTCCCCAACCGAATCGCCAGCCGACAAGACTATACATCCGGGCGTTACGGGCTGCAAACCATAATTTTTCTGCCTTTGTTAGGGTGGTTTTCTACTCCTGTCCGCACTTCAACCACGTGGAGAGGAACCGCGGGTGCGGTTATGAGTGCCGCATAACCCTTCCACCGTCTGGCTGCTTCACTGCCCGTCCGTCGGCGTCCAGTCCGAGGCGGCGGTTACGGTAGGCAGCGGCGCGTCAAGTTCCTGGCGGGTTTGCTTTTCGACCTCCGCGTGATCGAGCGATTGTTCCATCAGCGGCAGATCAGGATCGTTGATGATCTCCGCGATGTCCAGGCGTTCCCCGATCAGGTGCAGCAGCCGCAGTGCCTTGCTGATCTCTTCTTCGGCTACGATGTTGATCTGCAAATCCATCTCGTTGCGCAGGTCGGCAATCTCCGAAGAACGGTTCTGGCTCATGATGATGAAGATAGTCAGCAGCGATTGTTCCAGCGTCAGGGCCATCGTCAGCAGCCCAAACGGGAACGGATCGAAGGGAGACAGGCCGGGAATCAGGCGCAGGTTGATGCTCAACCAGACCGCGAACAGGCAGACGTGGAAGATCAAAAAAGGGACGCTGCCCATCACGCCGGTCAAACCATCGGCGATTCGCTCGGCGCGGGAACGGCGCTCGTTGGCTCTGGCCCGGAACGTCCCCAACGTTTTGCGGCGTTCGGCAAGCCGGTCCAATAAATAGCGGGCAGACTGATTCGGAAGCCGGTAAGGGGTTGTGCGGCTGTTGGTACGGGCCATAAGGTTTCTGTCCTTCTCAGGGCTGTGCGGCTGGAAAGCCGATCAGAATTCGTCGGGAGACAATACAGCAGGTCGAGTCCGGGTTCAAGCCTTTCTATACAGTCTTTCACCTTGTTTTGGCTGGAATTTCGCGCTACCTTAGACCCATTAGCGAGGAAAGCGGCAAGAGGCGGTCATGGCGACACTGAATCCGAACCTGATCTCGGCGGATATGACGGCGGCGCTCAACAGCGCTGTGGACATCGTCAAATCTTATAACAAGCGGGTGATCTATCCGGAAGCCGTCTTGCTGGCCCTGGTGCGGGGCAAGGACACCGCCGCGCGCCGAATTCTGAACTATTACCAGGAGCAGCGCGGGCTGGACGTGGATCGGCTGGAGCGCTCGGTGCGGATGGCCGTCGAAACCCGGCGCGACGTGGACGGCGATCTGCAATTCCTGGCTGCCAACGGCGAGAAATGGCCGCTCAGTCGCCAGATGATCATCGGGCTGGACGAAGCCCTGAGCATCGCGCAGGCCGGCAACGAAGTCTACATAGATACCGACCACATGCTGGCCGTCATGACCGAGAGCAAACTGAGCACGGGTGGCCTGCTGCGCCAGTTCGGGCTGACGCCCAACGCCATGACCGACCTGATGGCCGACAAGTTGGTCGCCAAGCAGTCCACGACAGCCAACGACATGGTTGCCAGCGCCAAAAAGGGCAGCGTGCGGGCCGTCTATTTCCGTGACGACCTGCTGCGCCAATTGACCAACATGCTCTCGCAGCGCGTCAATCGCCACGTGATCCTGATCGGGCCGGACGGGGTGGGCAAGCGCACGCTGGCCTACAGCCTGGGCCTGTTGATGGCGGAGGGCAAAGGCCCCACCGGGCTGAACAAGCTCGTCACGGTTGAAGAGGGCGCGCTGCTGGATAACCCGGTGCAGGCGGTGATCAGTGGGCTGAACCAGGCCCAGGGCGGCATCCTGTTCATCCCGCACATCGAGCGTTTTTTCGGCGGGCCGATCAAAGCCGAGTTCCCGAAGGCTGCGCCCACCGTCCAGAAAGCGCTCTTGGGCGATTCGCCCGTCATCATGGGGACGGCGACCCAGGCCGATTATGATGACCGGGTCGCCAGTACCAGCGGCGTGGCCGACCACGTGCAGATTCTGCGCGTGCCCGAACCCAACGACGCCGAGGCCACCGAGATCATGAAGGTGCTGGCTCCGCACATCGCGGCGGACTACAAGGTAACGGTGACGGACGACGCCATCAAGACGGCGGTGCAGCTTGCGCGGCGCTACATGAGTCCGGGCGTGCCGCTGCCACGCAGCGCCGAACACCTGATGCACCGCGCAGCAGCGATGGTCAACGTCAGCCAGCAGGGGTCGGGCACGGGCGACGCCAAACTGGATGCAGAAGACGTGACGCTGGCGGCGGCGCAGATCACCGGTATCCCGGTGTCCAAGTTGGGCCAGGACGAACGCACCCGCTACGCCAGCATGGTCGAGCACATCCACGAGCGGATCGTCGGGCAGGACGAAGCGGTGCTGGCCGTTAGCCGCGCCGTTAAAACGGCACGTGTCGGGTTAAAAGACCCCAAACGGCCCATCGGCAGCTTCCTGTTCCTGGGGCCGACGGGCGTCGGCAAGACCGAACTGGCGAAGGCGCTGGCCGAGTTTCTGTTTGGCAGCGAGGATGCGCTGCTCGAAATCGACATGAGCGAGTACATGGACGACGGCAGCGTGAACAAGCTGATCGGCGCGCCACCCGGCTACGTGGGTTACGAGGGCGGCGGCCAGTTGACGGATCGCGTCCGGCAGCAGCCGTACATCGTCGTGCTCTTTGACGAGGTGGAGAAAGCCCACCAGCGCATCATGGACATTTTGCTGCAAGTCCTGGAAGCCGGGCGTCTGACTGACGGGCAGGGCCGCGTCGCGCAGTTCAGCGAGAGCGTGATCATCCTGACCAGCAACCTCGGCTCGGCCTACTTGCAGGATACGACCATCACCGACCAGGATCGGGAGGGCGTGATGGACGAAGTGCGCAACTTCTTCCGGCCCGAATTCCTGAATCGCCTGGACGAGATCGTGATCTTCCACCCGCTCGGCGAGCCAGAGCTACGTAATATCCTGGACATGATGTTGAAAAAGGAAGCCAAGCTCGCCGAAGATCGCGGCCTGAAGCTGGAATTCACCCAGGCCGCCAAGGACTGGATGATGGCCCAAAACGACCACCCGGAATGGGGGGCGCGTCCTCTGCGCCGCATTATCGGGCGTGCCGTGCGGGAGCCGCTGGCCGATTACCTGCTGACGGCCAACCCGCCCCCAGGCACGACAGTGCGCATCGACGGCACGAACACTGCCAACGCACTCACATTCTCTACGGTGGAGTCGCAGCCTACGTCGTAGACAGTTCCACTGGAAGGAGCTGATAAACGATGACTTCGACTGGATACGTGGATGGGTTACGCACCTGGCAGGCCGCCGTCGTGCGCCTGTGGAGCGCCAGCGACGACGCCTTTGCCACCCTCAGTCTGTTCTGGCTGCCAGAGGGCATACAGGGCGCTCCCTGGATGGCCGCCCTGGAACACGGCGACGAGCGCTGGTCGCAGCAGCTACAAGTCAAGGGCGCATCGACTCTTGCGGAGGCGTTGCAACGGCTGTGGAAGCACGTCCAGCCGCTGCGCAGCCTTTTCGATGAAGGCACAGAACCCGGCTTGTTCCCCGACGATCTGCCGGAAGACGCCTGGCTGACGGCGGAGGAGCAGTCTGCCCTCGACCAACTGCGCGGCATCCTGGAACTGCGCCAGCCCATCGCGCTGCGCCTGACCTACCGGCCCGAAATGGGCCTCAGTTCGCGGTGGATGGCCGTGCTCTACGATCCCCGGCAGGAACCGTCTCAGGGAACGGCGTTGGAAATGCACGGCGGCGAACTGGTCGAAGTCTGCCAACTGCTGATCGACGCGGCAGGGACGTAGGCGCTACTCACCGCGCTGGCGCAGAAAGGCTTCGACGGCGGCCTGTGACGGGATACCCGCCGGGCCGCTCACCGGGCTGGCAGCCTTGAGCGCTGCCGCCGCCGCTGCATAGCGTACCCGCGCCGCCACGTCCAGCCCGCGCGCCAGCAACGCCGCATAGACGCCGTGAAATACGTCACCACAGCCCGTCGAGTCTACGGTTTCGACCTGGTAAGCGGGTTGGAATCGGGCCTCGCCGTCGGCGCTGTCCGCGTACCACGCGCCCGCCGTGCCACAGGTAATGACGACGGCCTGCCGGTCCGCTGCCCACAGCTTGCGCGCGATCAGCGCCGGGTCTGCCTCGCCCGTGATCCGCGCGGCGAAGTGTTGAGACAGGATCAGGTGATCGGCCAGGGCCAGCATGTCCGGGAAACCTGGGGCGGCATCGGATTCGTAGTCGGCGACCACTGGGATGCGGGCAGCACGGGCAATACGCGCAGCACGGATCGTGCCCTCCGGGCCAAGATGATCGACAAACAGCACGCGCGTCTGTCGAATAATTTCCGGCGCTGGCCGCTGCGGGTCTGCACCGTTGACATGGCTGGCGTCGAACAGGATGGTGCGCGTCGGTGGACGGCTGGTCACGATGATGGTCGCGTCAATCGGGCGGGCATCGTCGCGCCGCACCAGATGCGATAGGTCAATCCCGTACTGTGACATGATCTGGATCGCTTCGTGCGAGAGCGGATCGTCGCCGAGCGCACCCGCGTAGGCGCACCGTGCCCCGAAACGGGCCGCGGCCAGCAGCGCAATCGCGGTAAGGCCACCAAGCTGGCGCTGCTGGCCGCGAACCTGCAACTTGGTGTCCGGGGTAGGGTATTCGTCCACGTAGAGCAGGTGGTCGATGGTGACGGCCCCCAGTCCCAGAATGTCGAAGCTCACTGAATGGTCTGTAGACAAGGATCACACTCGCTGAACGCGATGAAAGCTGAACACAGTCTGTTGTCTGTCGATTGACACCGATGAAGCCGGGCATAAGTCAAAACGCGATCCGATGAGTCCGGGCTCGCTTCCCTACAGGCCAGCCACCGCCGGGATGATCTCCTTGCCAAAGACCTCGATAGGCGTGATCTCAACCACGTTCGGCAGTCCGAAGATCATATGCTGGATGCCGATCTGCGCGTAGGAGCGGCACGTCTCGATCACCTGGGCGGGTGTCATGGCTCCGGGCGCCAGATTAGCAAAGGCCAGCACCGTCTTCTCAATCTCCTCGTAGGGACGCTGTACATCCTGGCAGTGCTGCTTCAAAATATCCAGCTTGCGCTGCACGGCCTCGGTGCCCATCGCAAACAGGTTGCAGGCGTCAGCATATCTGGCAACCAGCCGCAGCGTCTTCTTCTCGCCCCCGCCGCCGATCAGGATCGGCGGGTGTGGCCTGGTAAGCGCCTGGGGTCGGTTCAGGGTTTCTTCAAGCTGGTAGTGCTTGCCGATATAGGGGGCCGGGTTGTCCGACCACATCAGGCGCATGATCTGCAACGCCTCCTCGAGGCGCTCGAACCGCTCGCGCGTGGCCGGGAAAGGGATACCCAGGCCCCGCGATTCAGCCTGGTTCCAGGCCGCGCCGATGCCCAGGTAGGCGCGCCCGCCCGACAGCACGTCGAGCGTGGTCACGGTCTTCGCCAGGATGCCGGGGTGGCGGTAGACCACGCCCGTCACCAGCGTGCCCAGGCGCGCCCGTTTGGTCAGCGCTGCCATGTAGCTCAGGGCGCTGTAGGCTTCCAACATGGGTTCGCTGGCTGGCCCGATGTTTGGGATTTGCCAGAAGTGATCCATCACCCATAGGCTGTCAAAGCCGCAATCGTCGGCGGTTCTGGCGATCTCCGCGAGGTGCGCTCCGATCTGAGCATCGCCGCCGGGCCAGGTGAAACGTGAAATCTGCAAACCGATCTTCATACGACTTCCTTTCGCGCTAACAATCCCTCAAATACGGGGCGATAGCCAGAGTCTAATGGCGCGCATAGCCTTTCGCCAACACCGGATTCAGGATCGTCGAGATGTCAAAGCTGAGAGTTGTGCGAAAGAACGTGGCGAAAAGCCAGTTCGCACGCTAGAGTCCGGGTAATCCCCGTCTGCATCTTCGCCAGTATGATTGCTTCACAAAACCTTCTGAGACCGGAGTGCAAGCGATGTCTCCCGAATACGCGATTGAGCGCGTCGAGATGGTCTTTAAGCCTGTGTTGGATAAAATGGCGCGCCCTGGTCAGGCTGCCGGGCACACTCGTTCTGATGGTCAGCGGGCTGGCAATGGCTGCCATTTACTATTTCGGCTTCGCCCGGCGCTACAGCCTTGCCCAATACGGTGACAGGACAGGCCCTTTCAGACGATTGCCTCTTTGAACAATTTGTCGGCCAGCGGCGCGTTTCTGTATGTTTTTGGGTTTGTCGCGCTGTTCGGCCTGTACTGGCTCGGTTTGCGCCGGGGCCTGCGCGCGCCCACCCAGGCGCACTGGATCATCGTGGCAGGGTTTGCCGTCGTCTTCAGCCTGGCTCTGCTGCCCATGTACCCCGCCGATGCCGCCGACGTGTACGACTATGTGCTGCGTGGACGGATGACGACCCTTTACGGGCTGAACCCGATGCGTGACCTGCCTACCCAGGCGCGCTTCGATCCGTTCTACGACTTCGCCTCGCTGCGTGAGTAGCCATCGGCCTACGGGCCAGCCTGGGAAGTTCTGGCAGCGCTTGCCAGCCGGCTCGCAGGCGACGACAGAAATACGAATGTTATTGTCTTCAAGTTTGTGTCGGTTGTCGGCTATGGCCTAATTGGGCGGCTGATCGGCCTGACCCTGCGCAGGGTTGCGCCACGCCGCGTGCGCCAACGGCCAATCAGCCGCCTTGCGCGGCGTTACATAAGCGCTACAATTGCCCGCCGTTTGATCCGCGACCAACACAGGACACAGCTTGATGACTTCCGAAATACGAGACTTCCTCCAGATCCCCTACGACCAGCTTGAAGAAATGAACCTGGAAGCCAAGGCGAAACGCCTGGCCCGCACACCCGCCGATCAGATTCGTGAGGAGCGAATGCGCTATCTCACCGACGAAAAGCGGATCAAGGCCGTCACGGTCTGCTTCTCCGACCTCGAAGGCCGTCTGCACATGCTCGACTACGACAAGAAATTCCTGCTCAAAGCGTCCGATAACCTGACGTTCGATGGCTCCTCGATTCGCGGTTTTTCGCAGCAAGCCGAGTCCGATTTGCGGCTGGCAATCGATTGGGCTGCTTTTTACTGGCTGCCCTCGGACGTTTTCGGGCCGGGCAAAGTGCTGGTCTTTGGCGAGGTCCTGGAACGCGATGGGACGCCTTACCTGGCCGATATGCGTTCCCGTCTGAAACAGTACACCGAGTACCTGTATCAGAAAGAGCATATGGTCTGCCACGCCGCCAACGAAATTGAGGGCTTCCTGTTCAAAGGCAAGAATGCGGAGCAGCACTACTTCCAGACCGGCCAGTTTGAATTCCTCAGCACAGGCGGCTATTACCATTCGCTGCCGGGCGATCCACTGCGCAGTTTTATCGACACCGCTGCCGAAGTGCAGCGCGCGATGGGCTTCGCCAACGAAAAGGATCACCCCGAGGTTGCGCCGTCGCAGTTTGAAATGAACTACGGCTATACCGAGGCGACCATTGCTGCCGATCAGGTGCTTCTGTACAAGCTGATCTGCCGCCAGGTTGCGCATCGCCTGGAAATGACGGCCAGTTTCCTGCCCAAGCCCGTGACCGGGGTGAATGGCAGCGGGATGCACACCAACCTTTCCATTTCGCGCGATGGAACCAACACTTTCTACGATGCCAACGGTCAGGATGGGCTGTCGGAGTTTGGCTGGTTATTCCTGAACCGCATCCTCTACAGCGCGCTGGATCTATGCCTGATCCTGAACTCAAGTGTCAACTCGTACCGCCGTCTCGATCCGCACTATGAAGCACCCAACCAGATCAAGGCGTCGCCCATAGACCGTGGCTCCATGATCCGCATCCCTCTGGGCAACTCCAAATCGGCGCGTGTCGAAGTGCGTTCTATTGCCCCCGACGCCAACCCCTACATGACCATCTATGCCCTGCTCAGGACCGGTCTGGAAGGGCCGTTTACGCCGAAGAAATCGCGCCAGACTCCGGTGCTGCCGGACAACATCTACGATGCCATTCAGCGCTTCGCCTCAAGCAAGTTGGTGGCCGACCTTCTGTGCCGGGAAGTGCAAGAGAAATACGTGGCTGTGAAGCTGGCCTCAGCGGATCGTTGCCCGCGACAACTCGGCAATCGCATCAAGCGCGCCGAGGTGCAATTCCATCACGAGGTGACCAATCAGTACCTCTGGAGCCAGTTCTAAATCCCCGACATACGGTTAGAGCCAGGCTTCCGAACTGGTCAGTTCGGAAGCTGTAGCCCTGACCTCTTTCCTTGTCGCCTCGGTTGAGCGGCCTGTGACCACCCGGATATTAACAATATATTGACAATTGGATCGGGAACGGAGTACGATCTCGCTGTAGGTTTAGCAGATCGTGAACCGTGAACAGATGACTCGCCGGGCATTCATTGAGGAACAGCATGTCAGATACAACCGCCCACACTTCCGATCCATCGACCCAGCCCTCCAAGCGTCCACCCGGGCGCAACCTGCATTTGGGCAGGCTGACATCGGATGCGGTGGCTCTCTACATCGGAGACGTACCTGAACCGGTCATCCTGAACGTGGCGCGCGAAGCGATCCTGGGGCGCTACTCTCCCAATAACCCGATCCAACCCGCGCTCGACCTGACCCGCTACGATGCTTACAAACGCGGTGTTTCGCGCCTTCACGCCACGCTGCACCGCACCGACACCAACGATTTTATGGTGTCGGATCGGGCCAGTGGCAATGGAACCTATTTGAATGGCAGACGCCTGGAGCCGTTTAAGGCAGCGCGGCTGGCTTCCGGGGATCGCATCCGGCTGGCACAACTTGAGCTGGAAATCTACTTCGGCCCGGAAGAGATCGCGGCGGGCAGCGAGGCCCAGGCTCCATCTACCTCGTCCGCTGCGGAAGTGCCGCCTACCCCGGCTGAACCAGCCAGCCCGCCCGATACCGTCCCTGTCGGCGCACTCAAGCCGCCAGTTACCGAAGCGCCTAAGAGTGCTCCGACGCATTTTCAGGGGGCGGTCAAGCTCGACCCGCAGCACGTGTTCAGCCAGATGGGCCTGCTTGACGAACGGGTATTGCAGCAATTGACTGCCATGAAGGATGCGAACGTTGGGTTAGTTCTCAAGATCGAGGCCCAGACGGCCAGCGGGTTTGATGCGGCCACCATCCGCTGGCTCGCGGCACTGTGTGAGGAGCTTAAGTTCAGCAACGCGACGTTTGATAACGAGAAACAGGGCTGAACAGCCGCCTGCTCACTTTGCTGCATAGAACCCCTATTGTGCATTTTACTATCAGTCGGCCTGAGTGTTTTTTTAACCTTGTGCTGGAACAGACTGTGATAGAATAAGGGCGGACTGGCTGCGTTAACACTCCACGACGGAAGGTACTCATGTTCAAGAAGAAGTTTCTGAAGACAAAGTGCAAAGTGACCTTTGAACTGCCGCAAGGCATTGAAGGCGCTGAGACCGTGTATCTCGTAGGCGATTTCAATAACTGGGACGAGCACGCCACGCCGATGGAGAAGAAGAAGGGCCGCTTCACTGTCACGCTTGACCTGGAACCCAACCGCGAATACCAGTACCGCTATCTGGTCAATGGGCAGTGGCATAACGACTGGGAAGCTGACAAGTACGTGCAAAACCCTTTCAGCGGCGATAACTCGGTTGTCACGACCTATGTACCGGGCCAGTAATCGGTAATACATTCAACACATACATTTTTCCCATGAATCACAAAAAGCCCCGGTGCTGGCCGGGGCTTTTCATTTCGTTCCATCCTTTGTCGTGCTGCACAGGGTGTTCTGCCTGAGTCACTGATGGCGAACTTGTGGGATAAACTCGACTTCGCTGCGGGCCTTTCAACGAAAAGGAAGAAATGGCAATGCCGATTCCTGACGACTATGTGGAGCGGGTCTACGCCGGAGTGCTGGGCAAGATCATCGGCGTATACCTCGGGCGCCCCTTTGAAGGCTGGACCTACGAACGCATCACGCACGAGCTTGGAGAGATCACCTACTTTGTCAACGAGCAGCTTGGCGTTCCCTTGATCGTGACCGATGATGACATTTCTGGCACCTTCACCTTTCTGCGCGCGCTGCCCGACTACGGCAACCGCCGCGACCTGACCCCTGCGCAGATCGGGCAAACGTGGCTGAATTACATCATCGAACGCCGCTCGATTCTGTGGTGGGGCGGGCGGGGCAATTCCACCGAGCATACCGCATATCTGAACCTGAAAGAAGGCATCCCTGCGCCTCGCAGCGGTTCAATTGCGCAAAACGGCAAAGTCGTTGCCCAGCAGATCGGCGCCCAGATCTTTATCGATGGCTGGGCGATGGTCGCGCCGGGCGACCCCGAACTGGCCGCCGATCTGGCCTGCCGGGCGGGGAGCGTCAGCCATGATGGTGAAGCGCTCTACGGTGCGCAGGTCATTGCGGCAATGGAGGCGCAGGCTTTTGTCGAACCGGACATCGATAAGCTGATCGATACCGCGGTAAGGTTCATCCCCAACGATTCCATCATCTACCGCATGATCGCCGACATTCGCAACTGGCACAGCCGTGACAAAGATTGGCGCAAGACCCGCGAGCGGATCGCAGCCGAATACGGTTACGACAAATATGGCGGCAATTGCCACATAGTTCCCAATCATGGCCTGATCATCTTGGCGCTGTTGTACGGCGAAGACAATTTCCAGAAATCGCTGATGATCGCCAACACCAGCGGCTGGGACACCGACTGCAATTCCGGCAACGTTGGCTGCCTGATGGGTATCAAGAATGGCCTGGATGGTCTGGCCGATGGGCCGGACTTCCGCGGTGTGGTCGCTGACCGCCTGTACTTGCCAACGGCGGATGGTGGCCGAGCCATCAGTGATGCGGTGGCTGAAACTTTTCACATTGTGAATATCGGGCGTAGCCTGTCCGGCCTGGAACCGCTGCATCCCAAAGGCGATGCACGCTTTCATTTTGATCTACCCGGCTCGGTTCAGGGCTTCCAACCGGACGAGAGCGTTGAGGCCAGGGGGACAGCCAGCGTGGAGAACGTGGACGGTCACAGCCGCCGGGGAGCGCGCAGCCTGGCAATCCGCTACGGAGGTGTGGCTACCGGGCGCACCGCGCGTGTCGCAACGCCGACCTTCGTGCCGTCCGAAGCCGTTGCCGTTTATTTTGAACAGCGCGGCTACCGGTTGATCTGTTCGCCAACGCTCTATTCGGGTCAGATGGTCGAGGCGGGCCTCGCTGCCGCAGTTGAAAATCGGACGGCTGTAGCCTGTAATCTTTATGTGCGCGTATACGGTGAAAAAGATCAGAAAGTCATCCTGCGCGGCCCACAGGTGGAACTCAATCCCGGTGCGGAAACGGTGCTGACTTGGCAGATGCCGGATACGGATGGCGCGCCAATCGCGGAGGTGGGGCTGGAAATCACCAGCGCCCGCCGTGCCGATGGCACGCTCTATCTGGATTACCTCACCTGGAACGGTGCTCCCCGAGTCACCTTCCATCGCCCAAAGCAGCGCAGCTTGATGTGGCGGCGCGCCTGGGTCAATGCCCTGGATCACGAAGATCGAGTCGATTATGGCGACTGGTATCCTGAAATGTTCCGCCTGTTGCAGAACCGAGGCAGAGGCCTGTTGATTCAAGGTACACGCGAATGGACAGACTATCAGGTGAGTGCATTGCTTGCCCCACATCTGTGCAAGGCAACGGGCCTTGCAGCGCGTGTACAGGGGATGCAGCGGTACTACGCCCTGCTGCTCTGCACCGATTCCACCGTGCGCCTGGTGAAAGTCCTGGACGGCGAGATCGCGCTGGCAGAAAAACACTTCCCCTGGGAGTTTGGCACAGTCTACGATCTGGGTCTTCAGGTTCAGGGCCGCCGTCTGGTCGCCAGCGTAAACGGCCAGACGATCTTTGACCTTGAGGACAGAGAAAATACGCTCACCGGCGGCGCTATCGCCCTGATCTGTGAAGAAGGACGGGTGGGCTGCGAACAGGTTGCCGTGCAGCCCACCACCCTGTGAGGTAAAGATAGGGCTGGATCAGATTAACGAGAATCATCTGCTGTGTTGCAAACATAGGTAGCGAACGAGAGACGGTCAGACATGGATGTCATAGACCAGGGCCTGGATAATCGGCTGGCGGTTTTGCAGGCTGCGCCGACGGGAGCGAATAGCGTCGCCGAACTTGCGTTTGATGACCGAGTTGACGGTTTCGGTTTTCCAGCGCTGCCCCTGCACGCCATCCAGGGGCGCTGCCGAGACCCAATCCGCGCCGGGCATTGCGCGCTGGGGCAATCAGATTACCGCCGCGTCGGATGGGCGGGATCACATCGCCAGCCTGAAGCGTTTGGCCGTCGAAGCCCGCAGCGGCCAGCATCACCCAGGCTCGGCGTTTGCCAACGTACCGCCCATGGCGCCGGGCATCACGGCGCAGGCCACTCAAGAAGGACGCATCGTTGCCCGGCCCACGTCCCGTCCGCCAGGCCAGGATGAATTGCGTCTGTGTACCCACTGCAGACGCCCCTTTGAGGAAGTCTCGGAAGCGCCGTCCGCTCCGGGTCTGGTAGTAGGCGCTGGCCTGCGACGGCGAAAAGCCCGTCGAGTCCGAGGCAATGACCGCTTCTGCGACGGCCAACTCACGCCGCAAGGTGTCCTTCAGCGTCTCGAAGTCAATCATCCCCAACTTCTTGTCCGTGCGCGACAGCGTGCTGTGGTCGGGCACGCGCGGCCAGTCCAGTACTTGGCACACCGCCTCGCTCGCCAACAGGAATTCTTCCATATCCCGATAGCTCACGTCCAGATAAAACGTCATCAGCACACACGCCGCCAACTGCGGCAGCGTGAAGGGATGCGGACTCTTTGGGGGCGAGTAGCGCGGCAAGGCCTGTTGGGTCAAGCCATTGGCGATCCGCGCCACCTTGACGTATCGGCTTTCTCGTTTCTTGCTCATGCCTGTCATCTATCATGCTTTTCCCATCTTTGCAACACCGCAAGGTGGAGTCATTCATTTTTGAGATGAATCTGGAGGTCAAGTGACTTACAGTTTTGCGAAGCAGGGGTTAAGATATTATCGGGGAAAAACGTTCTAGGACGAATGTTCCGCCGTATCCCAGTGTATGCAACACACTGGCTATTGGGACCAGGTGAGCTACACCGGAAAACAGACGGTTAGTTCACGTCTCGTAGAAACACTCACAGTACATCCGATCCGTGTATCGTCGCTTATAGGAGTTAGTGTTACAGTGGACATTTTCGAACTAAGGAATCAGCTTATAAGAGATTACGCTGAGTATGCAAGCAGCTTTGTCCACATCCGGGATTCTCGAATTTATGAGACTGTACAGGAAAGCCTATCAGAAGGAGTTTTTTGGCCCGATCCCCTGATCCAACTGAATCCCACGTTCGAGCGTGGAGGAAGCATTGATGATCTGGTCAGGCAGCAGATTCTACACCCCGAGTGCAGCCGTGTCTTCAGGCGCGGGAAAGACCGAGGTGAAGACAGCCCACTCAATCTTCATCGCCACCAGACCGACGCCATTCTTACGGCGCGAGACGGGCACAATTACATCTTGACAACTGGAACCGGGTCGGGCAAGAGCCTCGCCTATATCGTGCCCATCGTCGATCATGTGCTGCGCAGAGGAACCGGCCACGGTATTCAGGCGATTATCGTCTATCCCATGAATGCACTTGCGAATAGCCAGGCTGGAGAGCTACGCAAGTTCCTACAGGATGGCTATCCAGACGGGAAAGGCCCGGTCAGCTTTGCGCGTTATACCGGACAAGAAAGCGATGAAGAACGTCAGCGGATTATTGCCCATCCACCAGACATTTTGCTCACAAATTATGTCATGTTGGAACTGCTAATGACACGCCCGCGAGAGCGGAAATTAATCGAGGGCGCGCGCGGGCTGCGTTTCTTGGTGTTGGATGAATTGCATACTTATCGAGGACGGCAAGGGGCAGATGTCGCGCTGCTTGTGCGTCGAGTACGCAATCGTCTCGAATCGGGACGGCCCATTCAGTTTATTGGCACATCGGCAACGCTTGCAAGTGAAGGGACTTACGACGAACAGCGCCTAAAAGTTGCTAAGGTTGGGTCAGAGTTGTTCGGCGTGCCCGTTTACCCAGATCACATTATCGGTGAAACCTTGCGTCGTGCTACACCAGAGCGGGATTTGGATAAGCCGGCTTTCCGAAGTGAACTGAGAGAAGTGCTGATGCAGGGTGAGCGTTTGGTTGCACCGTCTCAGTATCAGGAATTTGTTGAGCATCCTTTATCTTGCTGGATCGAGAGCACCTTTGGTGTGCAGATGCGTGAAGGCAGGTTAGTACGCAGTACACCGAGCAGCATTCAAGGGAAAGAGGGGGCCGCGCGACGGTTGCATGACCTGACGGGTGTAGATGAAGAGTCCTGTGTCCAGATTATTCAACGCTGGCTGCTCGCAGGCTATGAATGCGAACCGAACCCTGAAACTGGATTTCACCCTTTCGCGTTTCGCCTGCACCAATTTATCAGCCCTGGCGACACAGTTTATGCGACGATTGAACCGGAAGCAGAGCGATACCTGACCCTCAATGGTCAGCAGTTTGTGCCCGGTGATCGAGAGCGTGTGCTGTTTCCCCTCTGTTTCTGCCGGGAATGCGGGCAGGAATACTATGTCGTTCGCGTTACGACAGGCAGCGATGAGCAACATAAAGTGATGCCGCGCGAATTCCGCGATCAGCTTGCAGACGATGACACAGAGGCTGGCTATTTATATCTTAGCACCGATAAACCCTGGCCCACAGAGTTCGACGACCTGGTAAAAAAGCTGCCAGACGATTGGCTCGAAGAACGCAATGGTGTTCAGCGTGTCAAGTCAAATCGACGTGAGAAACTGCCTCGTGTCGTGCGTGTCCTCGCTAACGGTAACGAGGATGGGGACGGTCAGATTTGCGCGTATATTCCAGCCCCTTTCCTGTTCTGCGTCAATTGTGGAGTATCTTATGCGCCACGCCAAAACGATTTCGGCAAATTAGCATCGCTCAGTTCGGAGGGACGCAGCAGCGCGACCACTATTTTGAGCTTATCCGCAATACGCTCACTGCGCATCAGTGATCTGAAGCCCGAAGCACGCAAGCTCCTGAGTTTCACCGATAACCGTCAAGATGCTTCTTTGCAGGCGGGACACTTCAACGATTTTGTCGAGTTGGGGTTGTTGCGAGGAGCAATTTATCGGGCGGTAAGCGATGCGGGAGCCGAAGGCTTGCGCCATGATGCCATTGCCCAGAAGGTCTTTGACACGCTTAATCTCCCACTGCACCTGTATGCAAGCGATCCATCTGTACGCTTTCAGGCGCTTCAAGAGACTCAGAAAGCGCTGCGACAGGTTCTCGGTTACCGGATTTATCGAGATTTGCGGCGTGGGTGGCGCATCACTTCGCCTAATCTGGAGCAGTGTGGATTACTCGAAATTGATTACGACTCGCTGGATGACGTATGTGCGGCTGACGATGTATGGGCAAATTGTCATCCAGCCCTGGCTCATGCCAGCCCGCAAACACGCAGGCGCATCAGCAGGGTGCTGTTGGACTATCTCCGCCGGGAACTGGCTATCAAAGTGGATTATCTGGATGCGGGTTATCAGGAACGCATCCAGCAACAGAGTAGTCAACGTTTGGTCGAACCCTGGGCCATTGACGAAGATGAGCGAATGGAACATGCGACGGTGGTCTTTCCACGTCCGCGTGGCGACGATGATTATTTAGGCAATCGTTATGTATCGGCACGCGGCGGCTTCGGTCTCTATCTGCGGCGTCCTGGGACATTTCCAGAATTCAACCGCCGTACCCATGATTCCATTGATCTGGTTGCGACCGACCTCCTGATTCGTCAACTGCTTGAGGGGCTGCGAGTCGCTGGGCTGGTCGAGATTGTCGTTGAACCGAAGGACACAACGGACGTGCCCGGTTATCAATTGGTCGCCTCCGCCATGCGTTGGTGTCCGGGGAATGGTGAACGCGGCTTCCATGACCCTATTCGCGTGCCCAACGAGCCAGAAAGTGGAACCCGTCCGAATCGTTTCTTCGCCGATTTTTACCGTTCGGTCGCTGAGTCCTTGATCGGCCTGGAAGCCCGCGAACATACCGCCCAGGTGCCGAATGAGGATCGCATCAAACGTGAGGTGGAATTCCGCGAAGGTCGTCTGCCTATCCTCTACTGTTCACCGACGATGGAACTGGGTGTCGATATTGCAGAACTAAACGTCGTCAATTTGCGCAATGTGCCACCCACACCGGCTAACTATGCGCAACGCTCAGGTCGCGCAGGACGAAGCGGGCAACCCGCCCTGGTTTTTACCTACTGTTCCAGCGGCAGTCCGCACGACCAGTATTTTTTCCGCCGTCCAGATCGAATGGTCGCTGGCGCAGTTGCACCGCCGCGCTTAGATTTGACGAACGCGGACCTGCTGCGCGCCCATATCCACGCTATCTGGTTAGCAGAAACGGGGATGTCGCTCGGTGATTCATTGCGGGACATCCTTGATTTAGCCGGCGATCCGCCATCGCTCGAGTTGCTCCCCGAATGTCGTGAACAGGCCGAATCACTGAGCGCGCGCAGCGCAGCGCGGCAGCGTGCCGCCGATATATTGGCGACTATTCCCGACCTGGCTAATGCCGATGCGCTCCTTGACGCAACAATGAGTTCGGTGGTTCAGGCTTTCGATTCCACCTGTGACCGCTGGCGCAACCTCTACTGGGCCGCGTTGCGGCAGGCTGATGTCCAAAACAAGATTATCCGAGACGCCTCACGCAGCGCCAGCGACAAACAGCAGGCAGTGCGACTGCGCCGTGAAGCTGAAGCACAGCTGAAGTTGCTCACCGAGATTGACAGCCTGGCCCAGTCGGATTTCTACAGCTATCGCTACTTCGCCACCGAAGGTTTTTTGCCAGGCTATAGCTTTCCAAGACTGCCCATTTCGGCGTTCATTCCTGCCCGGCGCACCCGTCAACGGGACGAGTTTCTGTCACGTCCACGTTTTCTGGCAATCTCCGAATTTGGCCCGCGTGCCATCATCTACCATGAAGGTTCACGTTACCTCATTAACCAGATTATTATGCCAGTGTCGGTGAGCGAAGACGATGAACCGCTAACCACACAAGTCAAGCAGTGTAGCAACTGCGGTTATCTGCACCCATTGCGTCCAGGTGTAAATTTCGATTTGTGCGAACGCTGTGGGATGCCACTCGACCTGGCACTTTCGCCGCTGCTTCGTTTGCAGAATGTGGTCACTCGCCGCCGTGACCGCATTAACTCTGACGAAGAAGAGCGATTGCGGCTGGGCTACGAAATTCGCACGGGTGTGCGTTTCGCGCAGAAAGATGGACGCGCTGCGGCAACCACAGCCCGTGTAGTCGGTGAAGAAGGGGAATTGGTTCGCCTGACCTATTCCTCGTCGGCAACCTTATGGCGTATTAACCTCGGTTGGGCGCGACGCAAAAACAAATATCAGTATGGCTTTGTTCTCGATATTGAGCGTGGCTACTGGGCACGAAATGACCAGGTTGAAGATGATCCAACCGATCCCATGTCGGAGCGCACCCGGCGCGTGATTCCTTATGTGGAGGATAGTCGGAACTGTCTCCTGTTTGAGCCGCGCATTCCGCTTGAACTAGAGGATTTAGCTTCCCTACAAGCGGCCTTAAAGCGTGCGATAGAGGCACACTATCAGTTGGAAGACAACGAACTGGCCGCCGAACCACTGCCCGATAGCTCAGAACGTCGGCTCATCCTCTTCTACGAGTCAGCAGAAGGCGGCGCAGGGGTTTTACGACGATTGGTGGATGAACCCGGGGCGCTCGTGGAGATTGCGCGTGCAGCATTGGACTTGTGTCACTTCGATCCTGATACAGGAGAAGACCTCCATCGAGCGAAACGCGCCCAGGAGGACTGTGAAGCTGCGTGCTATGACTGTTTGCTCAGTTATGGTAATCAGCGCGAGCATCCACTGCTGGATCGGCAGCGCATTCGAGACCTGCTGCTGGCGCTGACAAAATCACGGGTCGAAACCAGCCCGACCACAGAAACACGCGCGACCCATCTGGAAACATTGCTGCGGTTGTGCGACTCCGACCTGGAACGCAAATGGCTATCGTATCTCGATGAACGTGGTTATCGTCTGCCCGACGATGCACAAACCTTATTCGATGAATGTTCGGCAAGGGTAGATTTTCTTTACCGCAATCAGTATACCGTGATCCTGATCGACGGTTCACCGCATGATTATCCTCATCGCCAACAACTCGATGCGCGACAGACTGAGTGTTTGGAAGATGCAGGATTCATCGTCATTCGCTTTGGATACCGTGATGATTGGGAAACTATCATCAAGCAAAATCCCCACATTTTTGGAGAAGGTCTATGAATCATGCGGCAGGCACTCTTGTTCGTGTCCGAGGGCGAGAGTGGGTCGTTCTACCAGGCTCTACCGAAAGCCTGGTATTGCTCCGTCCTCTAGGTGGTACAGACGATGAGCAAATCGGTATTCATACAGCGCTAGACGCGGTTGAACCGGCCACTTTTGAACTACCTCGTCCTGAACAGGTCGGTGATTATCGATCCGCAAAATTGCTGCGCGATGCAGTTCGGTTGGGATTCAGGTCTAGCGCAGGCCCATTCCGTTCGTTTGCTCGAATAGCTGTTGAACCAAGACCCTATCAGCTTGTTCCTCTGCTGATGGCGCTCAAACTCAATCCTGTCCGTGTCCTGATTGCCGACGACGTTGGAATCGGCAAAACCATCGAGGCTTGCCTGATCGCTCGTGAGTTGCTAGATCGCGGCGAAATCGAGCGGATGGCGGTACTTTGCCCGCCGCAATTAGCGGAGCAGTGGCAGGCCGAGCTGCGTGAGAAGTTCTTCATAGAAGCTGAACTTGTACTTCCCGGAACCGTTGCACGCCTGGAACGAAAAAAGCGTATTCGCATGGGCGAGTCGCTATTTGAGCACTACCCTTATGTAGTCGTATCCACTGACTTCATAAAATCTGACCGCCGCCGCGAGGAGTTTTTACGGACCGCGCCCGAATTTATCATCGTGGATGAAGCGCACACTGTCGTTAATGCCACTGAACACCGGGGAAATAGACATCAGCGTTTCCAACTGGTCTCCGGTTTGGCGAAGGATCCTTCGCGCCATCTTGTCTTCGTGACGGCTACGCCACACAGCGGAAATGAATCGGCGTTTCGATCCCTGCTTGAGCTTTTGAAGCCAGAGTTTGGCGACTTACCAGAGGACTTGAGTGGACGCGAGAACGAGGCTATTCGCCGTGAACTGGCACAGCATCTTGTCCAACGCAGACGCGCCGATATACGCTCCTACCTGGAATCGACAACCCCGTTCCCTGAACGCCAATATACCGAAACAACCTACCGCTTATCTGAAGAATATAAGCAACTGTTTGGGCGCGTCCTTCGTTATGCACGGGAGACCATCTCCACGCCCGCAGAAGGCTATCGCCAGCGCGTGCGTTGGTGGTCTGTCCTGGCGCTTTTGAGTGCGCTCGCTTCAAGCCCGGCGGCTGCTGTAGAAACCCTGCGCAATCGAGCCGCAACAACCGACGCCCGGAACATTGATGAGGTCGATGAAATTGGCCGTCAAACTGTTCTTGACTTAATGGACACCGAATCTGCTGAAGGCATCGACATTGTACCGGGGTCTGACATTGGGGAATTGGCGGAAGACGAAGTAAACAATCGGCGGCGGTTGCTCGACATGGCGCGCGAAGCGGCTGCCTTGATGGGCAAGAAAGACCGAAAGTTACAGCAGAGCGTAGGGATCGTCAAATCGCTTCTGGATGAAGGCTATAGCCCCATCGTCTTCTGTCGTTTTATCCCCACCGTGGACTACGTGACTGCTGAACTCAGGCGCAACTTGCCCAACGTTGAGGTCATCGGCGTCACCGGGTTGCTGCCCTCGGCAGAGCGAGAACAGCGGGTTTCGCAGCTTGCCAGGTCGTCGCAGCGGGTTCTGGTCTGCACCGATTGCCTGAGTGAAGGCATAAACCTGCAAAAAGACTTCAATGCCGTCCTCCACTATGATTTGTCCTGGAATCCTACACGCCATGAACAACGCGAAGGGCGCATTGATCGCTATGGGCAGCCACGTCCGACAGTCAAGGTCGTGACCTATTATGGCATTGATAATCAGATTGACGGCGTGATTCTCGACGTTTTGCTGCGAAAGCACAAGGCGATCCGCGACTCGTTGGGCATCTCCGTACCGCTCCCCGGCGACATCTCGCAGATAGTCGAGGCCATTTTTGAGGGGCTTCTCCTGCGAGACCGATCCCACCAGTCAGCAGAACAGCTTCTATTACTACCAGAGGATGTCATGCGGCCGGAAAGGACTGCTCTGAGCCTGCAATGGGAGAGTGTCAAGGAACGTGAAAAGCGCTCCCGAACCATGTTTGCCCAGCAGACTATCCGTGTGGATGAGGTTAAAGCGGAACTGGAAGCGGCGCAAAAAGCAGTCGGCTCTGGAACAGACGTGGCTGAGTTTATGATGGATGCGGTGCGGATGTACGGTGGTTTTGTTTCCGTAAATGGTGCGGTGGAATTTGACCTCACCGAGACGCCGCGCGGGTTGCGCGAAGCGATGGGCAGCCAGGTCAGGTTCGCGGCACGCTTTGATCAGATACCCGTGAAAGGCGATCAACTCTATCTGACCCGTACCCATCCTATCGTTGAAGGATTAGCCGCCTATGTGATGGATACCGCGCTTGATCCCGAAACCGATGAAGAGGAGGCGCGAGCCAGGCGGAGCGGCGCAATCCGCACCGTCCACGTGGAAACGCGGACGACGCTGCTGTTGCTGCGTTTTCGATACCACCTTCTGACACAGCGCGGAGACCGCGAGCAGCAATTACTGTGTGAGGACAGTCTGGTTCTGGCCTTTGAGGGGTCACCGGAAAATGCTCGATGGCTGGACAATGAAACAGCGGAAAAGCTCCTGGCTATCAAACTCAGTCAGCAAGATGAGAACATCGCTCGTGCCCAGGCCGAAATCTTCGTGCGCAGAGTCATCGATGGGTTTGACCACATCGCTCCCCACTTGAACGAGATTGCCCAGTTTCACGGAGATAGATTGCTGGAAGCCCACCGCCGTGTGCGTGCTGCGGCCCGAATGACGGGTATTCGATACGAGATCGTGCCGCAACTTCCGCCCGATGTGCTGGGCATCTATGTTTATCTTCCGGCGAAGGGGAAATAAGCATGGCAGTCAGAATGCTTGATGAGTTCACCACCGTTCGCACTGAAGGATTGCTGCTGCCACCGGAACTCCTGCAACGGATTGTTGATCCCGACTCCGGGCTGGACGGACGAACGCCCAGCGATTACCACCTCTCCGGTGAACGCATTAACGAGGCCATCAGCAATGCCTGGAATCGGGCAAGAGCAGCCTGGCGGAACTTCAAGGCTGCTCAGGCCATGCTGCCAGAGAGCGATGCGGGCACAACCATCACCCGCGAACGGTGGCTGCTGCCCCTATTCACCGCATTGGATTATGGGCGGCTGCAAACGGCGACTGCGGTCACCATTGACGGACGGGCCTACCCGATCTCGCACCGGTGGGGAGATTTGCCCATCCACCTGGTCAGCTTCCGTATTGACCTGGACAGGCGAGCGCCCGGCGTCTCCGGCGCAGCCGCGAGCAGTCCCCACGGCCTCATGCAGAGTTTTCTGAACCACAGCCCGGAACATACCTGGGGCTTCGTTTCAAACGGCTACCGACTGCGGGTGCTACGCGATAACAGCAGCCTGACCCGCCAGGCATACCTCGAATTCAACCTTGAAGGGATGATGGAGGGGGAGGTCTATCCCGACTTTGTGTTGTTCTGGATGGTTTGCCATCAGTCGCGCGTGGAGGGGAACCGGGCCGACGACTACTGGCTGGAAAAATGGGCGCGAACCGCCGACGAACAGGGCAAACGCGCCCTCGACCAACTGCGCGACAGCGTGGAAGCGGCGATTCGGGCGCTCGGCACTGGCTTTATCAAACATCCCAGAAACCGGGAACTGCGCGAAAAACTGCGTTCGGGTGCGCTTGACAGGCAGGACTACTACCGGCAGCTTCTCCGGCTGGTGTACCGGCTGCTGTTCCTGTTTGCCGCCGAAGATCGGGAACTGCTGCTTGACCCGGAAGCCGACGATAACGCCCAGGAACTTTATTTGAAGCATTATTCCGTTCGCCGCGTGCGAGAAGTCGCAGAGCATTTTCGAGGGACGACCCACTCTGACCAGTTCGAGGGGCTGCGGCTCGTGATGCGGCTGGTCGGCGGATACGACAACGGGAAGGCCAAAATACTGGGGTTGCCTGTCCTGGGCAGCGCCTTGTTCGATGATAAGTTCGTTCAGGACATCATCGACTGCAAGATCGCCAACCGCGATCTGCTGGAAGCCATTCGCGCCCTCGCCTTCATCCAGGATAGGGAAACGGGCACGCTTCGCCCCATTGACTACAAGCACCTGGGGCCGGAGGAACTCGGCGGGGTTTACGAATCGCTGTTGGAACTCCACCCGGAAGTGAACCTGGCGGCACAGCGCTTCGAGCTTGAGACCGCTGGCGGCCATGATCGCAAGACGACGGGTTCCTACTTCACCCCGCCTGCGTTGATCAACGCGCTGCTGGATTCGGCGTTAATGCCTGTTCTCAATGAAGCCCGCCAGTCCCGCGACCCGGAATCGGCTATTCTGGCCCTCAAAATCTGTGACCCTGCCTGCGGCAGCGGCTCGTTCCTGATCGCGGCGGCCCACCGTATTGCTCATGCATTGGCGCAAGTGCGGGCGGGTGGCGATGAACCGCCGCCCTCACTGGTGCGCACGGCGCTGCGCCAGGTGATCGGGAACTGCATTTACGGGGTGGACATCAACCCGATGTCGGTGGAACTGTGCAAAGTCAACCTGTGGATCGAGGCGCTTGACCCCGGCAAGCCGCTGTCGTTCCTCGACCACCATATCAAGGTCGGCAACAGCCTGCTGGGAACCACCCCGGCGCTGATGGCGAAAGGCATCCCCGACGGCGCATTCGAGCCATTGGAGGGCGATGATAGGGCACTGACCGCGAAACTTCGCAAGCAAAACCGGAGCGAACGCAAGACATTGGAAAGCGGCCAGCTGACCATGTTCGACCTGTTTGATCTGTCCGCGAACCAGGCAGCCCTGACCAGAGCCGTGAGCGAGGTCGATGAGATCGAAGACATTCGTATCGCCGGGATACGCGCCAAAGAAGCCCAGTGGCAGGCGCTGGCGAACGACCCGGAATACATCCGCGCCCACCTGCTGGCGGATGCGTGGTGTGCAGCGTTTGTGTGGGAACGCAGACCGGATACCGGTGTGCCGCCGCTGACCCAGTTTGTGTACCAGCGCCTGTGCCAAGACCCCTTTGCGTCCGAATTTGAACCGATCCGCCGCATCGTGGTGCAGTTGCGGGAACAGTACGGCTTCTTTCACTGGCACATCGAGTTTCCAGGCGTGTTTGAAGTGCCAGCGGAACTGGACAGCGCCGAAAACGAACAATGTGGCTGGAATGGCGGCTTTGATTGTGTGCTGGGTAATCCGCCCTGGGAACAAATTCAGCTTGATGATCGGGAGTTCTTCGCGGAACGTGCGCCAGAAATCGCCCAAGCCTTGAACATGTCTGAACGCAAGAAAATGTTGAATCAATTTGCGAAGGCCGATCCTTACGCCTACTCACTTTATGTCCAGGCCGTGCGAGCCAATGACGGCATCAAGCATTTTTGTCATGCAAGTGGACGCTATCCCTTAACCAGTTTCGGGCGCTTGAATACTGCACCGCTGTTCTGTGAAGCAGGATTGAGCATTATCAACCGTGAAGGCTACTCAGCCTTGATTGTGCCAACAGGCATCGCTACCGATTCGTTTAATCAATATTTTTTTAACCATATTGTGGACACGGGCGCGTTGAGTAGTCTTTACGACTTCGAGAACCGCGATGCCATTTTCCCTGGTGTACACCGCAGTTATAAATTCTGCCTGCTGACCATAGCAGGCAGCGCCGCGCCCGCCCAACGAGGAGCAACCTTCGTCTTCTTCGCCCAGAATGTGGGCGATCTGGACGATCCCGAAAAGCGTTTCACCCTCTCGGCGGAGGATATTCGGCTGCTCAATCCAAACACGCGAACAACGCCGATATTTCGTTCAAAGCGTGATGCCGACCTCACCAAGAGTATTTATCGGCGCATCCCGATTTTAATCCGTGAAGGTGAACCAGAAGAAAATCCCTGGGGAATCAAATTTCAACTGATGTTCATGATGAACACCGACAGCGATAAGTTCCGTACCCGCGAGCAGTTGGAACGGCGGGGGTTCCACCTCGTCGGGAATCGTTTCGTCGCTGATGATCCCGCCGATAAGCGCGTTTATCTGCCGCTGTATGAAGCCAAGATGATCCACCAGTTTGACCACCGCTGGGCCACCTACGACGGCCTGGAAACCCGCGATCTGACCCTGGCCGAGA
>JAJPHV010000003.1 GCA_021325095.1 Chloroflexota bacterium
TGAATTGTGCACTGAACTGCCGTTGTTTGCGGGCCATGTTTGTCCTCCACAGGTTTCCTTTATATCCCTTCTCATTCCTGTGCCCAACAATCCGCCCGCAGTACAAATGATTCCTCGACCCAAACTGATCGATGGAGAATGGACCATTGTGTACTTCGGCCCTTATACCTATCTGCGGATTTGGGCGACTGGCGGTGATTGGAACCGGGACCGCAAAATCCCCAGGAGCAAATACTTGGGAAAGGTTATTGGGCAGGCTATCTACAACCAGCCGCCTGAAGTCGTCGAGGCTGTGAAAGAGCGCGTTCTCGCTGCGATTGAGCATGGACAGTTGGAAACCGCTAAAGCCGAAATCCAAGAGGAATTGAGACATAAATGGGGTGAAAAGTCTTCCTAATGCAAAGCCCGGAGATGTAGTCAGCAAACGAATTGTGCTTGTTTGCCCTTATGCTGCCGAAAAACAGCTAGCCATTCCCGAAAAGGTCTCTTGATAATGCACTAAGGAGCAATACTTGCTAAATCTCGCAAACGACTGTGGGCTGACCGTTCGATGAAAGGTGCGGAGAATCGCCGAGGCGAAGCAGCTACAAACTGTAAAACATTTCCCCGGAAAGTCCCGCGAGTTTCAGTCCGATAGCTGGCACAGCCGATTCCGTCGCAGCGAGCGCGATCTGGTATGGCGCACGGTGAACTTGACGTTAACCGACCTCGAAAATGACGACCACCAGGGAATGCTGCTCGAACTCATCGGGGATGACTGCCGTGCGATTGAGCAAATTGAAAGTGCGCTGGATTTAGAGCTTGCCATCGAGAGAGCGCTCAAGAAACTCAGTCCCGATGACCGCGACGATGCGCTAATCCTAATCCAGCTACGGTTGCAAGGACTGACACGGAAATACGTGACCGGACAGGCATGGCCTACGGGCACATCCAGTGTATTGAGACGCGGTTCAAGAAACGCTGTGTGCGGCCGCTGGCAAGGTATACGTGCCGAACGGATCAAGGCTGCGCGGTAGGGCAACCGAGGATGAAAAAGCGCGTATCCTGCAACTGCACGCGGAAGGCTGGACGTATGCCCAGATCGCCGCACGCACCGGACGCAGCCAGAGCTATGTACACAAGCTGGTCAACGGCGTGAAGCAGCCACGTGCCGAGGGGCGCACGCGACTTCAGGCCATGCGCGAAAACGGTTTGTCCTATGTGTAGATAGGCCGAGTCATTGGCAAGTCGGTAACCTACGTGTGCAATGCGCTTCAGCAGTGAGTAAGGCTGGGCAGTCGCTTCCATCAGGCGGTTGTCCGGCTTTTTTGCTGAGACTGCTAACGAATCATCAGCAGCGACAGGACAGGAAATCAACCTTCCGAATCTCAACCTTCTCTGGTGAAGATGGGGCATTGGAAGCCGTGAGAATATTCACCGGGGAAACGAGTGCGTACAGGTCACCGCCCCGAAGGGTCAAGACTATCCCCGGCTTTTCGCCCCCTGAAACTGCACCATTGATGGTAGCGGTCTTCCAGCCATTGGCGCTGTTCAGTAGAAACACTGCCGAATCTGTGCCAAGGCTTTGTGCGATGGCGAGCTTCCCATCTGGCATCAGGACCATGCTGTTGACACCGAGAAACTTGGGAACGCCCGCGACCCGACTGAATTCCTTCGGATTTGCCAGGGAAATCTTGAACAAAGCACCACTGTCTGGAATTCCTACGATGAAATAGCCATCAGGATGGTACACCAGGCTGATAGGAGAGCGCCCTTTACTCGTCAGGCGTTTATCTTCCACGAAAATAGAGGCTTTCCCCTTGGGATCAACCTGGTAAATTACGGGAGAAAGGCTATCCGTGACGTAGGCATTGCCCGCGTCGTCAAGTGCCACATCGCTGACGAAATGAGGTGAATCTGGACGCAGCGTCCCCAAGTCCACATAAGCAATCTGCTTGCCTGTCAGCAAGTTATAGATACCCAGTCCCGCGAGCTTTCCCACGGTATCTTTCCCACTATGAGCATTAAGTCCCCAATTCGCATTGGTGACGAGCAGACGTTGCCTTTGCGGGTCAACCTTCACGGCAACAGTGGAAACCAGCGCTGCATCCTCGACAAAAGGTTGCATCGTTCCATCGTCTTTGACTGCTGTGACGGTTCCCTGGCTCAACGAACTGATCAGGAAACGTCCCGCTGCCGGGTCATAAGCAACCCCTACCGGAAACAAGGCTTGCTCTGCCGCTCGTGTGGGAGAACTTGAAGGGCTAAGGCCAATTAACCCCAAAGCAATCACGATTGCCATGACTATTTTGGAAAACACTCTATTCACCGCTTTCTCCTTTCAATTCGAACACCGATCTGGCTGCCTTAAAGATGGCTTTAGACAGGCTAATTTGCTCTACTGTTGGTAAATATCCTCTGAAACCAACGGGCGGGTCCGTTTTGCATTGGTGTGCGCCGCACCCAATTTGCTACCAGACCGACGCTGAGAACCTGTATTCAACCAGAACATGCCCAGGCCGACCCCGCCGATGAAAATCAGTGTAGAGAACCCATAGACGAGTGCCGTGTTCGCTGTCAGCCACGCGCTGAACGCTGTGCCTGCCGTTAGACTCAATAACAGCGGCAGCGTGAGCGGTAAATGACACGGACGTGCTACCAGGCCGATACCCATACTGACATAGCCCCCTCACAGAGCGAACGAAGCTGCCCCTTACAACCCTCCCAGTGGATTAATCACTGCCTGATAGGTCAGATAGAGTCCGGCTCCTATCAGGGCAATGGCACTCAACGTTTTGACATAAGGTAGGATACGCCGCATTCTGCGTGCTACAGCGCCTTTGAACAGGGCCGCGCCAAGTGCCACAGAAACCAGCACTGTCCCCATGCCAAGACTGTAACTGATAAACATGAAGATGCCTTGCCCGAGCCCGCCCGCGGTGAACGCCCCGGCGACCACCGATAGGAAAACGGGTAGAGCGCAGCCCAACGAAGCCAACCCATAGGCGATCCCATACAAGAACATGGCCTGTGGGCCGCGTCCAAACCGTTTCACGGCGAAGGTCGGGAGTGTAATGGGCAGCGTGCGGCCTAGTAGCGTCCAGACTCCTACGGCCACCAGGACTAGGCCGATCACCAGGCTCAACCAGGGCAAGGTTCGGAAAAGAAACTGCCCGCCAGCAGAGAAGACGGCTCCGACACTCACAAACAGCGCTATAAACCCGGCGGTCACGGCAATACCTAACAGGAGCGCAGTGCTTAATCGGCCTGTGGTCGAGACATCCTCAGCTTCTTTGCCGCCCAGATAGTAAGAAACGAAGCCCGGTAACATGACAAAGGCGCAGGGGTTGACGCTGGCAAGTACCCCGGCGGAAAAGGCAAAGGCGAGGGGAAGCGTGTTCATCAATAGATACTCCCGGTTTTAGGATGCTAATAATCTGTCGAGCGCCGCCCGCAGTTCCGTATCCGACGATGACAAATGCTCACGGTACATTTCATGTCCCTGCTTGTCGAATGCGACGACGATATTTGGCGCATCGATCTGGTACAGGTCAGTAAACTCTCTACGCTGGTCAAGTGCCCAGGTCAGTTGGTTGCGCCCCACGGCTTGCAGGAATGGCTGGAGAGCCTCTGCCGTAAGGCGTACTGGTACTGCGCAGCAAAACGATACTTCCGGGCTGGTGGCGACAGCAACAAAGCGCACACCGCGCCCGGCATAGTCGGGCTGAAGCCGGGCCAATGTTTTCGCACCGAGAACACAATCTCCACACCCCAGCTCAATAGAGTAGGCAACGGTGATCTGCCCAGCGTCTTCCGGCAAGGCAACCGTTTGTCCATCGAGGGTAGGTAGGCTAAGGGTCGCCGTTCCCTCCGCACTTTGAGAGGTTTGGAGGCTATTGGCGAGTATGTTAGTTCTGCCCTGCGAAATGATAAAGAGCGTAACGCCCACTACTCCTGTGAGCGACAGTGCAGCCAAAAGCGTGCGGACCGGAGAAAACCTAAATCCCATCAATATTTCATCTACTCCTTCAAATGACGCTATCAGAACAAAAGCGCCTTTTCTTTGCGCCCAGAGAGTACACTGCGAATGTCAGCTAAGACGCCAGCAATTTGTCAAGTGCTGCTCGAAGTTCAGCATCGGAAGCGCCCTGATGATTTCGATAAACTTCACGCCCCTGACCGTCCAGGATAATCGCGGTATCCAGCGAATTAATTTGGTACAGATAGGCGAAGCGCCCGGAACTGTCCATCGCCCAGGTGAGCTGATTATCCCCAACGGCCTGCAAAAAAGGTGGCAAGTCGCTCGACTTGACTTGGGGAGTAAGGTCTACCGCGATGAACCGAACGCCGCGTTTGGCATATTCCGGTTGAAGCTGGGCCAGCGTCTTCGCGCCAGGGATACAGGTACTGCACCAGTACCCCATCGTATAAAGGACAGTGATCTGGCCTGGATTCCCTGGCAAAGCGATGGTTTGCCCATCAAGGGTAGGCAGGGTAATAGAGGCCGCTATTCCTGCGCCATTTCCAGAGGCGTTATTGGCGACATTTAATGGCGCACTAGATGTGCCGGGACGTGCGACAACGATGAATAGAGCAACACCCATAACGATGACCGCAACCAGTCCAACGATGAGACGGCGGTTAAAGGTTTGGATCGGCTTTGCTTGAAGACGCGATTTGGCTTTACTTGCCATGTTAACTTTCTCCTTCTACCTCACTTCCAATAGTGGGCTCGGTGTTTCTATCGATCCTTTTCTATGGACTCATCCGATGTTGAGATGGGCGCAGATTTTCTATTACTTGCACTTGAATACCGCTGCAAAGCCTGCCTGAGTATCTGTTCAGGCGGTCGTGCCCAGAACTGGCCGTCATACCAGTACAGACGGCAGTCCAGACTGTAGTGTGGAAGTTCAACTTGACTTGATGGCTCGATGTCCTGCCCAA
>JAJPHV010000097.1 GCA_021325095.1 Chloroflexota bacterium
TCTATAATCGTCAACGTCTCCTTTCGACGCTCGGTTATCAGTCGCCTCAACAATTCGAGCAAGCCTTTTGGACAAATTGATCTGTCCATGAATTCGAGGCCAGGGCACCTTTACATTACACACGACAAAGCGGCGGGCCAAAAAGATCCCCCCTCTCCAACTGGAGAGGGGGCAGGGGGTGAGGTCAATCCCGCTACTTCTTCGCGTTGATCCCGATGATCCGGTCAATCAGCGTCAGCGCGACCAGCATATTCGGGATCGAGGCGACGGGGATGTTGGCCCAGTTCAGCCACTTGCCCTGCTTCTTGACGGACAACATACCCTTGTTGATCTGGACGCCCTGGATGTCGGCCCAGGGCAGCGACTTGTCGCCCCAGGCCAGGCCCATGGGGCTGATCGCCAGCTTGCCGAACGACACGGTTCCGCCGCTGTTATAGGTGGCGACGGCGCGAGGCAGCAGGCGCTTGGTCACTTCTTGCTGGATGGTGTTGCCTAGCTCCTCGACGTTCTTCAGCGAGTCGTTGTACTTGGTCTTCGTCCCATCGGCCTTCTGCACCGTATAGGTGTGGGTTGTGCCGGTGTAGATACCGTTGTAATAGTGCTTGGTGATGGCCTGCCACACACCCACAATTTCATCCCAGCGCATGATGGCGCTTTTACCGTACTGTGAGCGCACCAGCCCATCGGTGAAGACCTGCACGCTCAGACCGCGAGTTTGCAACCACGACTCGATCATGGCCCAACCGATCAGCAGGAGAATGCCGCCCAGGATCATGACCGGGGGGCGATCATCGGTAGGCACATTCGCTGAGATGGCCCCATACAGGATGGCGAAGCCCCCTGCCACACTCAGGATGAATCCAGCGATCAGGTTGAGAACCTTACGTCGAGAACGCGGCTTGTATTCCGCTACCGGTGTGCCGAGCGAAGATGTGTCGGCTGCCGTCTGCATCCCTGTGGCGATGTCTACCATCTCAATGCCTCCTATACATTGCCTTTAACACGGCGCGTCAGCCAACTGTTCAGGTCGGATGCCGGCGGAAGATTGCCTGTCCGGGTCAGGTTTGTATCGGTTTTGTCGGGGCACTCAGGCGGCTCCTGACCGTCAAATGTCCGGTAGTCGAGCGTTTTACCTGTCTGGACATCCACCAGGTACGCCGTGATGTCGCGTGTGTACTGGGTACATCGATATTTGACAGGCTTACCGTATTCGTCAACGTTGAAGACGTTCTTCTCCTCGCTGAGACACAGCAGGACGTTCACGTCGGATTTGTCGGTGGCTTTCAGATTGGTGGGCAGCGCCGCGTCGTAGTCATCAAAAACGGTACTGTTACTGCGGTTAATGGCGGCGATTCTGACTGCGGAGGGCAGCGTGCCGTCCCGGGTTTTGGTCGCGCCCTGGCACAGCTTGAGCAACTCTGCGCCGAAGCGGGACAAAGCGGCTTCCTGGGCCTGCTTGACCGGCATGGCCTGGAGGGTATCGACAGCGGCATACAGACCGAAGGAACACATGACAACCAGGACAAGGATGACAATACGGGTCACCATTGGCGACATAAGAAACACTCCCCTGTTTTTTCAATGCCAACCGGTGTACGGGAGCTATTCTATGCCAATTCCGGATTGCGCGCTTTGCGACAACAAGGCCCGCCCCTGCTCAACGTCGGCACGGATTTGCTGCACCAATGCGTCCAGGCTGTTGAATTTCTCTTCCGCGCGCAGCCTTGCCACGAAGTCCAGCGCCAGTTTTTGCCCGTAGATGTCACGATCAAAGTCGAGCAGATACGCTTCAACGCGCGTGTCTTTCCCGTCGAAGGTAGGGCGCTTACCCACGTTGGTCATCGCCATGAAGCGCTCGTCGCCAAGCGTTGCCCAGCAAGCGTATATGCCGTCGGCGGGGAGCACTTGCTCGGCCCACGTCTCGATATTGGCCGTCGGGAAGCCAATCGTGCGCCCCCGGTGATCGCCGTGAACCACTGGGCCATCCACCCGGTAGGGCCGCCCGAGCCAGGCTGCCGCTTTTTCGACCTCGCCCGCTCGTAAAGCCTCCCGGATAGCGCTGCTGCTGATAACGTGTGTGCCGTCGCTGCCCAGCAACTCGATCTGGCGCACCTCAAAACCCTTCTCCGCTCCCTGGGCACTCAGATAAGCGAAATTGCCCTCGCGTTTGTAGCCCATCGCAAAGTCTGCCGTTACCCACAGGCTGGTCATGTTCAGGTGGGCGCGCAGTTGATCGACAAAATAGGCGGCGCGAATCTGGCGCACGCTATCGTCAAAGGGGTGCGTCACCACGATGTCAATACCCAGCCTGCCGAGCAATCTTGCTTTCTGCTCAGGCGTGGTCAGGTAATAACGGCCCGTCAGCCCGCGCAGCACCACGTCGGGGTGTGGGAAGAGGGTCAGCACGACGGCGAGCCGCTGGCTGGCGTGCGCCTCGGCAACAAGGTGACTCAACAAGAACTGGTGACCGCGATGCACGCCGTCAAATACGCCTATGGTCACAATCGACGGCTGATCCAGTCTGGTTTCGGACAGGTTGTAGATGTGTTTCATGCGGGCTTTCGCTACTGTTCGGACATCAAAACAGGGTAGGGTTAGTCTTACCCGAAAAGCACCCGGCTGACAAGCGTCATTTCCCTCCGCTCCCCGAAATTAACCGCACATCGCGCTTGACGATCCCGGCTCAATCCACTACAATAGCCCGGTTGCCAGCACGCAATTTCGACACGGCAACTGACAGAATCCCTGTTTGAGGGAAAGCATGTTTGAAAGTCTGACAAACAAGCTGCAAGGTATCTTTGACCAGCTAGGGCAGCGCGGCAAACTGACCGAGGCCGACGTAGACGTGGCACTGCGCGAAGTCCGGCTTGCGCTGCTCGAAGCGGACGTCAATCTGGCTGTCACCAAAGACTTCATCAAGCGCGTCAAGGAACGGGCTGTCGGCGCGGACGTACTGAAGGCGCTGCAACCGGGCCAGATGGTGATCAAGATCGTCTACGAGGAACTGATCGCCACGCTCGGCGAGCCAGGCAAGCTGAACCTGATGGGGCCGTCGCCGCGCGTGATCATGCTGGTCGGTTTGCAGGGTTCCGGTAAAACGACGACAGCCGCCAAGCTGGCGCTGCGCATCCGCCGCGATGGACGCCGCCCATTCCTGATCGCCGCCGACACGTACCGGCCCGCTGCCGTGGACCAGCTCAAAACGCTTGCCAAACAGCTTAACGTTGAGATTTACGACGAAGGCATTTCGGCAGCGCCGCCGGATATTTGCGAGCGCGGCTTCAAGGTGGCGCAGAATGCGGGCGCAGGCGTGGTCATCATCGACACTGCCGGGCGCTTGCAGATCGATGAGCGCCTGATGACCGAACTCGAAGCGATCAAGGCGCGTACCAACCCGGCGGAAATCCTGCTCGTGGCGGACGCCATGACCGGGCAGGAAGCGGTCAAAATTGCCGAGGGCTTCAACCAGCGCGTCGGCCTGACCGGGCTGATCCTGACCAAGATGGACGGAGATGCGCGGGGGGGCGCTGCCATCTCGATGCGCGCCGTGACCGGCGTCCCGATCAAGTTCGTCGGCGTGGGCGAGAAAGCAGATGCCCTCGAACCGTTCTACCCGGATCGCATTGCGCAGCGCATTCTGGGCATGGGCGACATGCTCTCGCTGATCGAGAGAGCACAGGAAGCCTTCGACCAGAAGGAAGCCGAACGCCTTCAACGCAAGTTCATGAAGGCCGAGTTCAACCTCGAGGACTTCCTGGCGCAGATGCAGCAGGTCAAGAAGATGGGCCCAATCGGCCAACTGCTGGATCTGATCCCTGGCCTGAGCCGCTTCAAGGATCAGATCGACCAGGCCGAGGCCGAAAAGGGGATGCGCAAGATCGAGGCGCTGATTCGCTCTATGACGCCCGAAGAGCGCCGCAACCCGAAGATCCTCAATGCCAGCCGTAAGAAGCGCATTGCGCGCGGCGCCGGTTACATTAATAGCCCCAAGAAACCAGAGGGCGAACTGGAAGGCGTTCAGGAGATCAACGCGCTGCTCAAGCAGTTCCGTGAGATGCAGCGCATGATGAAGATGCTCAAGGGAGGTCGTGGGATCGACCTGGGCAGCATGTTCCGTTAAGTCGATGACATCGCCAGTGCGGGCAGTTGCGGCAGACGGGAAGCCCACCTTCAGGCGACCCCTCCGGTCTGTACGGCAATCTGGTCGTCCGGCATCTCGCATTGCCAGAATGAATAAGGAGCAGTTGGATCACAATGGTCCGTATCCGTTTACGCCGTGTAGGGCTGAAAAAGCAGCCCAGCTACCGTATCGTGGTCGCTGACCGCGAAAGCCCGCGAGATGGTCGTTATATTGAGATCATCGGGTTCTACAATCCGCGTACTGAGCCGATCACGATGGACATCAAGGAAGATCGCGCGCTGTACTGGCTGAGTGTTGGCGCGCAGCCGAGTGAACCCGTTGCGCGCATCCTCGACAAGTTGGGCACAAAGGCCCGCTTTGAGCGCTTGCGCAAGGGCGAGCCGATGGAGGCGCTGGTGGCCGAGGCCGCCGCGCAAAAGGCAGCCCGTCCGCCGCAGAATCCCAAGACGCGCCGCCCTGCCCCCGTCGGTCAGCCAGGCGCACCGAAGGCCGAGTAGTTCGCCTCACCCCCGGCCCCTCGCCACCAGGAGGGGAGTCTGTATCCACCGAATTCCCCCCTCTCTGCGCAGCGAAGAGGGGGTCAGGGGGTGAGGTTAATTTGGGTCACGCCGACCCGCCTGACCACCCCGTCGTTGACGATCAAGCCCACACGGAGCGTCAACAACCCCGGCCAGGCCGTTCGATCCACGACCAGCGTGTGGTAGGTGCTCCACTGCCCCGCCTCGAAAACGTTCGAGGCAAATTCATCCGTCGCGTGCGCAAAAACGTAATCGCCCGACTCCAGCCACAGATCGACGCTGATCGGCTTGCTGGCCGGACGCGCCAGGTCCCAATCCAGGCGGACGCGGACAAGCTGCCCCGGCCTCAAAGACGGCTGATCCAGGGCATAACCGACCAACCGAATATCCGGCCCATAAGCAATGTCGGCCTGCTGATCGTTGAAGCTGCCGATCTGGCTGTAGCGGCGATACGTATTCGGATTTGCGGTCAGGCGATAGCCCAGCCGTGCCCAGGCGCCCGATGCCAAATCCTGGGCTGGAATGCGCCCCCTGTCGGTGGTGATCAGGATGTCCGGCGCGTAGCGGATCAACATGGATTGGATGTCGCCGCGCTCGATCATGGCCTTGAGATCGGGCTGGAGCTGCCCGTCAAAGGCGATCACCGTTTGATCGGGCGCGCGAGACAGGTTCAGCGCCTGCGCAGTGTTCATCACGCCGATACTGTTAAATGGCTCCGTGATGTGGATTCCTTCCGGCTGGGCCGCCGCTTGGACGGCGCCGAGCACCGAAACGACGACCAACGCCGCGATCACGGCATAGCCGCTCCGCTGTACTCGTGGAGGTAGCCTTTGTAGGCCGACAGCCGCCAGCAGCAAGAGCGTTCCAGCCAGAGGCGCATATTGCCAGCCTGCCTGGACACGCAGCAGTCCGCCGACAATGAGCAGGTGCAGCACGGCCCATGCACCCGCGACAGCCACGACCTCGCGGCTGCGTTCCCGATACCAGCCCCAGGCTGCCAGCGCCAACAGCGGGGTGGACGCCAGCCAGGGCAGCGCGCCGGACAGTGTGGACGGACTCGGCCTGAGGATCAGCAGCCCATCCCACAGCGAAGAGCCGTAATAGATGCGCAGCGCCATGACGGCCAGCACCAGCGGGATCAACGCTGCGAGGAGGAAACGCCGCGCCGTGCCCTTGTTCACAGCCAGCAGAAGCAGCGGAATTGCCAGCAGAAATGCTTCAGGACTACTCAGAATTGCCACAGACAGAATGAGGCCGGCCAGTTGCCACCGCGAATTGAGCGCCACACCGAGCGCCAGCAGGCACAGCCCTGTCATGAGCGGGAACGGGGTTCCGACCCCGGCCCACAGCGGCCATCCTAGCGCATACAACGCTGCAACGATCACCGCTGAGAGCACTGGGAGCACCGCCTGGCGGGCCAGGCGGTATAAGCTATATACCCCTATGGCTATAGATAGGGCAAATAGCCAGCCCGCTGACTGCACAAGCTGTGGAATGGTGCTGCCCCACCCGAGCAAACCGAGGAGCAGCAAATAGGCGGGCGACGCTGTTAACAGAACGTGCTCATCAGGATTAAACACCAGGCCGTTCCCAGCGCGCAGTTGCGCAGCGTAGGCATACGAGACCTGGCGATTGTCGGCGATCTGGCTCAGGGAGGGCCGGGCCAGCGCAAGGACGAGTAGCGCGACCAGTGCAAGTCCAATCGAGAACAGGCCCATCCCATAGCGGCTCAGTAGAGATTTTGTCATCGTGACCTCAGCGTTCTACTTTAACCTGTTCGTAGAAAACAAAACAGGCGACATTGCTATCGCCTGCTTTGAGTATTCAGTTGGTGAAGCCGCTTCACGCCTAGTTGCGCGGCTCTACGGTAAACCGAACAGCGGTGCGTTCCTGCCCATCAATATCGACTTCCATGAACTGTGGAGTACACATGATGTCAATGCCATCGCCGTCCAGATAGCCGCGCGCAATCGCCAGCGCCTTCACCGCCTGGTTCACTGCGCCTGCACCGATGGCCTGAACTTCGGCGAAACGATGTTCACGCATCACTCCGGCAATCGCGCCTGCGACAGCCGTCGAGCGAGACGTGGCAGAGACTTTGATGACATCGGCTCGCTTTGCGCCGTTACCATCAACCTTCGCGGTGGTGGACTTGAACGTGCTCTCCAACATACCTTCCTCCTCAATTCGGCATCCACGCGCCGGGTCAAATTTTTCCCGGCGAGGCGTTCAAACCCCTCAATGTATTAACTTCGCAATCCCTGGTCTGATTACCTGACCATAGCTTATCTACTTTTGCCGGAATGGTGAATTTAGATTTAGGCCAGACTGAGCCCAGACCTTGTGCAATGTTGGGCAGGAACCTTGGTCAAATACTCTTTTGGTAGATAATCTAAGATAGAATCATTGGGCATCGGATAAGTAATTAACGTTGGCGCGTATGGAACCCGTGCATCGCATCTTGATTGTGGATGATGAAGAAACGCTTCGCTTTATCGTCGCCGAGATACTTACGGAAGCTGGCTATGATGTATGCCAGGCAGCCGATGGCCGTGAAGGATTGGACCTCCTACAACATCAACCGCAGGTGGACGTGGTACTCAGCGATATGAAGATGCCCAACATGGACGGGCTGGAATTCTTGCGCGAGATAAAGGCCCATTACCCCGATATTTCCGTCGTCATGATCACCAGCCACAACACCATCGAACCCGCCGTACAGGCCATGCGCGAAGGTGCAGTGAACTATCTGCTCAAGCCCATCGGCAAACGCCAGTTGCTCGAAGGCGTCCGCGAGGCTGTTCAACTTCGACAGGAAAAGTTGCAGAAGCGGACGCTTATGGAGCAAATCGTGGTGAACCTGCAATCTCTGGGTGTATACGACCCGGCGTTGGAAGCCATCATGCGCCGCAACACTGCCGCCGAACAACCCACAGCGATGGACGAACGTTTTTTACGAGTGCGTGATTTGCTCATCGATCAGCACCGTCTGACGGCCCTGTTCCAGGGCAAGCTCCTGGAATTGACGCCCACCGAGTTTGAAATTCTCTATTGTCTGGTGCAGGCCGGGGGCCGCGTCGTTTCCTTCGAGGAGATCGCCTTTCGGCTGCGCGGCGTCCGGATGGAGCGTGACGAGGCGCGCACCATGCTTTCCAGCCATTTCACGAATCTGCGCGCCAAGCTACGCGAAGCCGGTGGCGATGATTACCTGATGAACAGCCGCTCGCATGGCTACTACATTAACCTGGAAACCTGATTGACGGGGCGCCAGCTCGCAGCCAGAGCGATGACGGCAATGTTAAAGATGGGTTGAGGAGTATGGTAAGCGGCTGATGGATGTGGAACGATTCGATCTGGGCAAGCTGGCCCGGTTGCAAGCCGAAAACCCGCCCGACAGGAAGGTTAAACCTGGCGCATCGGTGATTATGAGTCGACAGTCGATACTTCTTGTTGACGACGAACCCCGCAACGTGCGCTTGTTGGAGGGGATGCTTTACGCGGAACCCTATGAACTCCTGGTCGCCCATTCGGGCGCAGAAGCATTGGAGATGATCGCACGGACGCCACCAGACCTGATCCTGTTGGATGTAATGATGCCAGGGTTGAACGGTTTTGAGGTATGCAAGCGCATCAAGAGCGATCCGGCCTACCGCATGATCCCGGTGGTCGTGGTGACAGCGCTTTCCGACGTCGGGGATCGCATCGAAGCGATGCAAGCCGGGGCAGACGACTTCCTGAGCAAGCCCATCGATGCCGCCGAGTTGATCGTGCGGGTGCGCTCTCTGCTGCGCATCCGTCAATTGTATGCCGAAGTGGAGCGTGTTACTGCCCAGCGCTTGCGGGTGATGGCCGGGATTGCGCACGACATTCGTTCACCGCTGAATGCGCTCAACCTGAGCATCGAATTGCTGGCCGACAAGCTGCCACCTGAAGAGAGTCTGAAACCACTCTGGAAAAACATCAACACCTGCGTGCAGCACATCAGAATGCTGACCAACGATCTCTTGAACTATTACCAGACGGAATCGGGCCAGTTCAAGCTGAACCTGGCATCGGTGCGCATGGCCGACCTGATAACCGACATTTTCGCAGTTGCAGCGCCTATCGCGCAAGAAAAGAACGTGAATCTTTACATCGATCCGGTTCCTGATACCACAGTGGAAGCCGACCAGAATGCACTGACGCAAGTGCTGTTGAATCTGTTGACCAATGCTGTCAAATATACCGACCCTCAAGGGGAAGTCCGGCTCATCGTCCACGACCTGGCCCAAAATACGTATACTCTGCCGCTTCAGCACTACCCGCCGATGCTCGCCCTGCCAAGCAACGGCATCGTGGTCGAAATCTCCGATACCGGGCACGGTATCAACCCGGAGGATTTCAGCCGCGTATTCACGGAATTTGACCGCCTTGAAGCCAGGGACATGGAAGGTCTGGGCCTGGGCCTGGCTGTGTCGCAACGCCTGATCCGGCGGCATGGTGGTGAGATCTGGTTCACCAGTGAACCGGGCCGAGGCTCTACCTTTGCATTTTTCCTGCCTCTCAGCCACACGGCAGGAATAGACGTACAGGCTGACCGGTGAGCATACTGCCCTCTAGCTGGCTCACAGCACGCCATGAATCGCTATTGAATGTTCTGCCAATAGCGATCTGTATTTGTGAAGCACCGGGCGGTACGATTCAGTTCTACAATCGTCGCACCGCCGAACTCTGGGGCCGTGAACCGGCCCTCAATGATCCGGCGGAGCGCTTCAACGGCGCCTTCAAAACCTATGCTGCCGATGGCAAGCCGCTGCCCCGCGAACAGACGCCAATGGCGCAAGTGCTGTCTACCGGTGTTGCACTGTCTGACCAGGAACTCATCTTTGAACGCCCTGACCATACACGCCGGACGGTGCTGGTCAGTGTTGAACCCATCCGTGACGAGAACGGCAAGCTGACGGGGGCCGTCAGTGTCTTCCAGGACATTACCGAGCGCAAGGCGGCCCGCGATGCCCTGCGTGAGAGCGAAGTCCGGTTCCGGGCGCTGGTTGACTCGATGGATGACATCGTGTTCACCCTGGATTTGAATGGCCGCTACACGGGTGCATACGGACGCTGGCTGGAACGAAACGGTATCCCTGCCGATTACTTCCCCGGCAAGACAATCCACCAGGCATTAAATGTGGAGGCGGCGGAAACGACGGCAATGGCTTACCAGCGCGCACTCCTGGGTGAGCCTGTCGTTTACGATTGGTCGGCTGAATTCAGGAATGGTGTGCGCGACGTACAGACGGTACTGTCACCGGTGCGCAACGAATTGGGAACAGTTATTGGGGTGGTCGGTGTCGGGCGCGACATCACGGAAACCCAGCGTACTGAGGCCGATCTCAAGACGCGCGTTAAGCAAGCCGCTGCGCTCGCCCAGATCGGGCAGCGCGCACTGATCGGAATAGATCTGGCGCCGCTGCTGAACGAGGTGTGCACCCTGGTCAGCCAGATGATGAACGTTGAGATTTGCTTCATCACCGAGATTCTGCCCGATAACCAACGGCTGTTTCGAGCCAGCGTGGGCCTGGGTGAGGGCACGGTTGGCGAGCTGTTTGAGGGCATCAGCCTGGCCGAAATCAGCGAACTGACCTTACCACTGGTCATTCCGGATTTGCGTGCCGAGACTCGTTTCAAAGTGCATCCTTTACTGCGCGAACATGGTGCGATCAGCGGTGTGAGTGTCATGATCTACGGCGAAAAAGTCCCCTTTGGGTTCCTCACCATTTTTTCCCGCCAATACCGCGTATTTTCCAGCATCGATATCAGTTTCTTGCAAGCTATTTCCAATGTGCTGGCGGCGGCAGTCGAGCGCAAGCGCGCCGAGGCCGAATTGCAAGAAGCCTGGCAGGCGGCAGAGGCGGCCAGCCGGGCCAAATCCAGTTTCCTCACCAACATGAGCCACGAATTACGCACGCCGCTGAACTCGATCATCGGTATGTCACAGGTCTTGCTGATGATGGCCGTCGGGCCGCTTAACGCTATTCAGCGAGGCTACGTGAATGACATCCTGGCCTGCGGTAAGCATCTCCTGAACGTCATCAATGACGTGCTCGATCTGAGCCGGGCCGAGAGTCATCGTGTCCAGCTAACGCTCTCCGAAGCCAGCCTGCCAGGGCTGCTCTACGAAAGCCTGAGCATGATCGGCCACAAAGCTCTGGCAGCCGCGATCTCGCTCGAAACAGACATCGATGAGAGCATACCGGCTATTCGCATGGATAGGCGGCGCATTCTGCAAGTTGTGTTCAATTTGCTTGGTAACGCCCTCAAATTCACCCCGGAAGGGGGGCGGGTGGGTGTCCGCTTGTTCCGTCACGGCAACCAGGCGAGGGTCGAGATTTGGGATACGGGCATCGGCATCGCGCCGGAAAACCAGGCACGGCTGTTTCAACCCTTCGAGCGGCTTGAAGACGTGACGCTTTCTCGCCAGTATGAGGGCACGGGCCTGGGGCTGGCTTTGAGCAAACAGCTAATTGAATTGCATGGTGGCGAGATCGGCATCCAATCCGAGGGCGAAGGCCAGGGCGCAACGTTCTGGTTCACACTGCCTCTCGACAGCACAGATTCCGTTTCCTGAACTCTGTTCTAACATTTGCCTCATCCTCTGGCCTACGACTGAGGCCAACTTGACGCGACGGTGCTGCCGCTGCTAGAGTCAGGCCAACCGGCGAATCACGCATCGAGGTAACACGATGACCGCGCAAACCAATTGGGCAGCCGGCTATCTTAGCCGCCGCAACGGATTGATCCCAGGCACACAGCGCGCCCAATACTCGCTGACCGATCTGGCTGCGCGAGGGTTATTGCAGCGTGCTCAGGTGAATCGGATGTTGATGGATTCGGCACTGCTCAACTTCACCTGGCACATGATCTGGGCGGACGAGAGTCCCACGCCGGATGCTGACCTGCCCAGGTGCGTCGCCGGGGCCGATGGCTACGTGGTGTTTATTCACGGCTGGACGGGCAGCAACGCGATCTGGGAGCACTTGCCGAGCCTGGTCGTGCAGCGCAACCCGCGCCTGGTCTCACTGGTGGTCGATCACAATGGCTTCGGTGAAACGCCCTTCGCCACCGAGATGCCGGACATGGGGCACTGCGGGCCACTGGCGGCCATGCGCGCGGTAGAACGCTGGCTCGATCTGTTACAGGTGCGCCGCCAGCCAGGTGATCCCAGACCGCGTGTGGTCAACTTCGTCGGACATTCGATGGGCGGCGCGGCGCTGTTTTTCTTGCAGGAAAACCAATGGCGCCTGGCCGAACAGACGCGGATGGCGCTGGCCCCGGCCTTGCTGCTGCACGACGAAATGCATCGCGCCTTCTACACCACGCTTGGCCTGGGTATCGGGCTGGTAGGGCGTATCCGGGCGCTGCAAGTGATCGACCATGTCGTGTCGCCGTCTGTCCTGGAAACGCTGGCTGAAGGAGCCACGCCCGAAGTCAAAGCCGAGCACGCTCGCATTTACGAGGTGACGCCGAAAAGCGTCACGGCGCGCACCTTCGCCGCAATGGGCCTGATCGAAGACCATCCCGTTCCGCACGTCTGGGACTATTTCCGGGTCATTCTCGGCCACCGGGATCGGCTGGTCGGCCTCATGCCGATGTTGGCGCTGTTGGAAGAACTCGAATTCAACTCCGATCAGGTGCGCGTGGTGATGGGAACGCATTACCTGTTCTCGGTGGGGATGGATATGGAGCGCTGGCACTCGCAGAATCGCGCCATCGTATTGCACGACATTTTGCATCTGCATAACGAGGCGCTACAAAGACAGAGGACAGGGTAGTTACTGTCGTGGCACGACAGTCAGATGTCTGACGCATCTGGACAATAGCATACAATTGATTCCAGACTAAACTCCTTCCATTGAGAAGAAGCGCAGGAGGAACCCACGATGAACACCCATTTATCTGTACCAGCAACAATGCCTACCAGCACCGTCATGGCACGGATTAATGCCTTTCTGGATCAGCATGTTCTGCCCTACCCTGTGAAATACCTGACGAACCGAATCACCATTCTGGCGACCCTGTGTTTGCTCGTACCGCTGATTGTCCTGGCTAACGTGACGGTCTTTGTGCTGGCCGCCAACAGCTATCTGAACGTGATGTCTGTCGTCGTCAGCAGCACCGTTCTGCTTTACTCCACCCTGGCCGAAGCGCGGGATCGCGCGGCAGCACAGCGCCGCGAGGAGATCGCCGCTGCGCACGAGGCGATGGTCGAGCGCCGCGCCGAGGCCGACCATGAACTGATCCAGGAAATCCATACCCACCTGGACGAAATCCGCCGCGAAACGATGGAACACATCAGCGTTTCGCTCGACGCTATCCAGAAAATGCTGGTCGAACACATGGAAAAGATGCAGGCGGAAGATCATCTGCACATCGAGGAGATGCACAAAGCCGTGCTTGCCAGTACCGAGGCTCACCGGCAGGAACTGGCTTCCCTTGCGCAGCTCGTCGCCGCCATGCAGAACACGCTCACTGGCGGCAATCGTAACACGCCGGGCTGATCGGCCCCGCTCTGGGGGTGGAGAGGGGGCGTCAACCTGTGCGCTTCACCCCGCCTGCGGTATATTCCCTTTATCGAACATCACGAGTTGACCAGAAATCATGTACGTTGTCGGGACGGCGGGCCACGTCGATCACGGGAAATCCACACTCGTGCGGGCGCTGACGGGTATTGACCCGGATCGGCTTAAAGAAGAAAAAGCCCGTGAAATGACCATTGATCTCGGTTTCGCCTGGCTGAGGTTGCCCGGCGGCCAGAAGATCGGCATTGTGGACGTGCCCGGTCACCGGGATTTTATCGAGAATATGCTGGCAGGCGTCGGCGGAATCAATGCAGTGCTGTTTGTGGTTGCCGCCGACGAGGGCGCGATGCCCCAGACCCGTGAACACCTGGCGATCATCGACCTGCTGGGCATCCCAACGGGTGTGATCGCGCTGACCAAAACCGATCTGGTGCGCGATCCAGGCTGGCTTGAACTGGTGCAGCTTGATCTGGGCGAACTCGTGTCTGGCACGGTTCTCGCCAACGCGCCCATCATTCCCGTATCTGCCCGCACTGGGCAGGGCTTGGACGAATTGCAGACAGCGCTGGCCGCGCAGCTTGCCGCTCAACCCGCGCCCGCCGACGTGGGACTGCCGCGCCTGTGGGTAGATCGAGTCTTCACAGTCAGCGGCTTCGGCACGGTGGTTACCGGAACATTGCTCGGCGGCAAGCTGACTATCGGCCAGGAGATCGTGCTGTTGCCTGAAGGACGGATGGGGCGGGTGCGCGGTTTGCAATCCCACCATCAGAGCCTTGAGGCAGCCCTGCCGGGCAACCGGGTCGCCGTCAACGTCGGTGGGATCGAGAAGCGCGATGCGCAGCGCGGCCACCTGCTGACTCTGCCCGGCGCGATCATGCCGACCTTCTCCGCAGCCGTTCGTTTCCGGCATCTATCGGATGCGCCGCGTCCACTCCAGCATAACGCTGAGGTTAAGCTCTTTTGTGGCTCCGCCGAGACGGTTGCCAGGGTGCGCTTGCTAGATGCCGAGTCGCTGGCCCCAGGCGCAGAAGGCTGGCTGCAACTCGAACTGCGCGATCCGCTGCCATTGATGCAGGGAGATCGCTTCATCCTGCGCTACCCGTCGCCAGGCCAGACGATTGGCGGCGGCGAAGTGATTGACCCTTCTATCGGGCGACGCTTGCGGCGAAACGACCCGGCAACCATTGCCCGCCTGGACGCGCTATCGCGTGGCAATCCGGCAGAACTGGTTGTGCAGGCCGCCGAGAGTCGCGGCACACCGGTGACGCTGGCGCAGCTTGTCGAGGCAACAGCGCTGGACATGCCAACCATCAACACGGTCCTACAATCCGTCGGGGACAAGGTGCAGGCACTTGGCGATGGCAGGTGGATCGGCCAAAATGCGCTGGCGCACCTCCTGGATCGGCTCGTTCGGGCGCTGGAAGGCTATCACAGGGCGGAGCCGCTTCGCCCCGGTATGCGCCTGGACCGGCTGCGCAGCCAGCTCAACTTGAATGCAGCGGAACTCGAGGCCCTGCTCGACGGAGCGACTCAGCGCGGGATCGTGATCCGCCCTCGTCTCGATTTTGTAGCGCGCCCCGATCACGGCTTCCAGCCGAGCCGGGCACAGCGTGCCGCCATTGATCGCCTGACCGCCGCCTTTGCCAGCGCGCCCTACACCCCACCCTCCTACAAAGAAGCCGCCGCCATCGTCGGCGAGGATGTCTTGACCGCGCTGATCGAGTGGGGCGAACTGGTTCGCATCTCGCCGGAAGTGGTGCTCTCGCCGCACGTTTTCCGCGAGTTTGCAGCGGAAACCGAGCGCATCATCGCCAGCGAGGGCCGGATCACGATCAAGGCACTGCGAGATCGCTTCAATACCAGCCGCAAGTATGCGCAGGCCGTGCTGGAATACTTCGACAGTCTGGGCATCACCCGGCGCGACGGCGATGATCACCTGCCCGCGTCGGGCAATTGGAAAGGACTGGAATGAGGTACACTATCCTCACCCGCGAAAAGGCATTACAAGATAACCTATGAAAGCACTCAGCGACTTTTACGGCCCGAACGCCGGATACGTTCTGGAACTATATGACCGCTACCGGCAGAACCCTCAGTCTGTGGATGCGGCCACCCGCGCCATGTTCGAGCAGTGGACACCGCTCGCCGAAGAAGCCGCTGCCGCGCCTGCCGTGTCCATGCCCGCCATCGACAAGATTGTGGGGGCGGTCAATTACGCGCAGGCCATCCGTTTCTACGGCCACTTGGACGCCAAGCTCGACCCGCTCGGCTCGGAGCCGCTTGGCGACCCCGCCCTGCTGCCTGAGACGCACGGCATCACACAGCAAGACCTGGCGCAGCTTCCCGCCAGCCTGGTCGGTGGCCCCATCGCGGAGAAAGCCGCCAACGCCCTCGAGGCGACGCGGGCATTGCGCGCTGTCTATTCGGCCTCCATCGGCTACGACTACGATCACATTCGCGTGCCCGAAGAGCGCGCCTGGCTGCGCGAAGCGGCGGAGGCCGGCATGTTCCGGCCCCCGGCTGTGCCGCTCAACGAAAAGGCGCTGCTGGAACGGCTGACGCAGGTTGAAGCCTTCGAGCATTTCCTGCACCGTGTTTTCCCCGGCAAATTCCGCTTCTCCATTGAAGGGCTGGACATGATGATTCCGATGCTCGACGCCGTGATCGGCGCGGCGGCGGAATCGGGCATGTCCACCATCCTGATCGGTATGGCACACCGGGGCCGCCTGAACGTGCTGGCCCATGTCCTGAACAAGCCCTACGCACAGATTCTGGCCGAGTTCAAAGACCCGGTGCAGCCGCGCCGCTACCGTACCGATCTGGGCTGGACGGGCGACGTGAAGTATCACAGTGGCGCGCGCCGGGAAATCAGGAACGGCCAGCCCGTGAAAATGGTCATCAGTATTGCGCCCAATCCAAGCCATCTGGAAGCGGTCAACCCGGTGGTGGAGGGCATGGCCCGCGCCGCCGGCACGCGCGCCGATGGGCGTGGCCCCTCCCGCTTTGACCCGGCGGTGACACTGCCCATCCTGATTCACGGCGACGCTGCCTTCCCCGGCCAGGGTATCGTCGCCGAAACGCTCAACCTGTCGCGCCTGCCCGGTTACTGGACAGGCGGTACGATTCACATCATCGCCAACAATCAGCTTGGCTTTACCACCATCCCCACAGACGCCCGCAGCACCATTTATGCCAGCGATCTCGCCAAAGGCTTCAAAATTCCCATCGTGCATGTCAATGCCGACGACCCGGCGGCCTGTATCGAGGCGTCGCGGCTGGCCTATGCTTACCGCGCCAGATTCCAGAAAGACTTTCTGATCGATCTGATCGGCTACCGCCGCTACGGGCACAACGAAGTGGACGAGCCGAGCTTCACGCAGCCGATCATGTACCAGACCATCCAGAATCACCCCACCGTGCGCCAGTTGTGGGCCGACTCGTTGCAACGGCGCGGCCTGATCGGTAAGGGCGAGGCCGAGGCGCTGCTCGAACAGGCTATGCAGGAACTTCAGCAAGCGCTGGAAGCGCTCAATCTGGAGAAAGATTATGTCGAGCCTGTGCCCACCCCACCCCCGCCCGGTGCAGCGCGGCGTGTCAAGACCGCCGTTGCCGAGCGCCGCTTGAGGGAACTCAACGAGGCGCTGCTGGTCGTGCCCGCTGGTTTCCACCCACACCCCAAGTTGCAGCGCGCCATGCGTCGCCGCGCCGAAATCCTGGCAAACCCCGACGAGCCATCCATTGATTGGGCCACCGCCGAAGAACTGGCCTTCGGCACCATCCTCGAAGATGGTATTTCGATTCGCCTGACGGGGCAGGACGTGGGCCGAGGCACATTCAGCCAGCGCCACGCCGTTCGTTACGACGCCGAGAATGGCCGTGCCTACGTTCCGTTACAGCAGATTCCGCAGGCAAAGGCCGCTTTTGACGTTTTCGACAGCCCGCTCTCCGAAAATGCTGTGCTTGGCTTTGAGTACGGCTACAACGTCCAGGAGCCAGGCCGTCTGGTGGTCTGGGAGGCCCAGTACGGCGACTTCAACAACGGGGCGCAGGTCATCATCGATGAGTTCATCACCTCGGCCCGCGCTAAGTGGGGACAGACGCCTTCCCTGGTGCTGCTGCTGCCGCACGGCCTGGAAGGTTCAGGGCCGGATCACGCCAGTGCTCGCCCGGAGCGGTTCTTGCAGCTTGCTGCCGAGACCAACATGCGCATTGTCAACTGCACGACGGCGGCCCAGTACTTCCATCTGCTGCGGCGGCAGGCGCTCTTGCTGACCACCGATCCGTTGCCCCTGGTCATTATGTCGCCCAAGAGCTTGCTCCGTAACCCGCTGGTCGCTTCCTCCTTGAAGGCACTGGCCGAAGGTGCCTGGCAGCCTGTGATCGACGATACGCAGCCCAAAGACCAGGTGCGGCGCTTGCTGTTGTGCAGCGGCAAAATGGCCGTCGATCTGTTGGCGAGTGACTTCCGCCAGCAGAACCCTTCGGTGGCGATTGTCCGTCTGGAGCAGCTGTATCCTTTCCCCGGCAGCGATCTGGCTCCGGTGCTGGATAGCTACGCGAAGGTGGAAGAAGTCTTCTGGGTGCAGGAAGAGCCGGAGAACATGGGAGCCTGGGAGTTCGTTTCTCCGCTGCTGACCACTCTGATCGCCGGGCGCTGGCCTCTGCACTACGTGGGCCGCCCGCGCAGTTCCAGCCCGGCAGAAGGCTCCTCGGCCTGGCACGCCGTCAAGCAAGAAGCGCTCATCAAGCGTGCCTTCGGCCAAAAAGTGGGACGGGATACGCAAACCATTATCCTGGAGAAGTAGGCAATGACGATTGAGATTCGAGTGCCGGAGTTGGGCGAATCCGTCACCGAGGCGACGGTAGGGCAATGGCTGAAAAAGGAGGGCGATCCGGTCAAAGTCGGGGAAGCCGTCGTCGAGATCGAAACCGACAAGGTCAATCTCGAAGTCGGTGCGGAGCATGATGGCGTTCTGGCGCGCATCACCCGGCAAAAAGGCGAAGACGTGAAGGTCGGCGACGTGCTCGGCGTGATAGACGAGTCGGGGGCCACTGCCCAGCCGAGAGCGACCCAGACCGCGCCTGCACAGCCCCAAACGCAAGAACTGCAAGCAGCCGCAGCCCCAACACCTCCGCCTCGTTCCCCCGCACCCGCGACCCCGGTGGCGCGGCGGATGGCCGAAACAAACGCCATCGATCTGGCACAGGTGGCCGCCAGCGGCCCTGGCGGGCGCGTCACCAAAGACGACGTGCAGCGCTACATCGCCGAGCGTGATACGGAGCACGAGGCCCGGCCCGCCACGCCGCCCGCCGTCAGGCCCTCTGCCCCAGAGCGCAACGGACGCGAGGAACGAGTCCGCATGTCGCGTCGCCGCCGTACCATCGCCCAGCGCATGATCGAGGCGCAGCAAACGGCGGCCATGCTCACCACCTTCAACGAGATCGACATGACTGCCGTCATGGACCTGCGCGCCCAGCGCAAGGAGTCGTTCAAGGAGCGGCATGGCATCAGCCTGGGCATCAGTTCCTTTTTCGTCAAGGCGACCATCGGCGCGCTGAAAGCCTTCCCGCTGCTGAATGCGGAAATCCAGGGCGATGACATCCTCATCAAGCATTACTACGACATCGGCGTGGCAGTGGGCGCGAAGGAAGGGCTGGTCGTGCCCGTGCTGCGCGACGCGGATCGGATGTCTTTTGCCGAGATCGAGCAAGCGATCAAGCGGCTGGCCCAGCAGGCCAACGACGGCACACTGTCCCTGGAAGATTTGCGCGGCGGCACGTTCACCATCACCAACGGCGGTGTCTTCGGCTCGCTGATGAGCACGCCGATCCTCAACCCGCCGCAGGTCGGCATCCTGGGCCTGCACAAGATTCAACAGCGCCCTGTCGTCCTGAACGGCCAGATCGTCGCCCGCCAGATGATGTACGTGGCCCTCAGCTACGACCACCGCATCGTGGACGGCGCAGAGGCCGTACAGTTCCTGGTGCGCGTCAAGGAGCTGGTCGAAGACCCGAACACGCTGCTCCTCGAAGGCTGAGGCATATTTCGGGCCATTGCCTGTACCCGTGATGCCTGGACGCCTCAGCCCTTGACCGCGCCCGCCGTCAGGCCCTGCACCAGGTAGCGTTGGGCGTAGACGTAGACAACCACCACCGGGATCGCCATCAGCAGTGAAGCCGACATCAGTTTTCCCCAGGGATAGATGTCGCCGAAGACCAGCAGTTGCAGGCCCACCGGCAGTGTCTTCAGATTCTCACTGGTGATGAACACGAAGGCGAACAGAAACTCATTCCAGGCATTCGTGAACGCGAACAGCGTCACTGAAAGCAGGGCCGGGGCTGCCAGCGGCACTGTGATCCGCCAGAAAGCCGCCAGACGAGTACTGCCATCGATCATCGCCGCCTCTTCAAGCTCGACAGGGATCGAACGGAAATAGCCGAGCATGACCCAGGTGGCAAAAGGCATCAGGAATGTTGGGTAGGTGATGATGAGCGCCGCATACGTATTGATGATTCGCAGGTCGGTCAAAATCCGGTACAGCGGAATAAACAACAGCGCCGCCGGCAGCAAATAAGTGACGAGCAGCAGTGTGGTGAGCAGCCTGGCCCCCAGAAACTTGAGCCGGGCCAGCGCGTAGGCCGCCAGCGCTGCCACGAGCACAGATATGGCCGTGCTGGTAGTGGCGACCAATACCGTGTTACGGAACCAGACCAGGAAAGGTGTGTCGGCGATAAGGGATCGATGCTGTTCCCAGGTCCATGGGTCAGGCCAGAAAATCGACGTGTACTGCTGAATCTGAAGGTCAGTTTTGAACGAAGTAATGACGATCCAGTAGAACGGGAACAGGACGAACAGCAAGATCGGCAGTAGCAGGACTCCGCGCGTCCCGACGCCCACTCGCTCACGCTGCGAAAGGCTCATCAGGGGATGCCCATATTTGTCGCGCCGCACGAACAAGTTGCTGATTCCCCGGATGGCCGCGAATAGCCACTCGATAGGCAAGAATATGAAATCAACCACGAAGCCGAGTCCCTGTCCTATCCAGGCCAGTGCCCGATCCGCGACAGATTCCGTTTGTCTGGCGCGCACGCTGTCATTGGGCTGCATGACACGCGCCAGCACGAAGATGAGCAGGGCCATGAAGGGGGCCATGCTGAAGGCAGTGGCCGCGCCAGGGCCGAAACGTAAGCCGAGAATGGCCTTTTCGTAGGCGAGAACGGAAAACACGCGTGTTGCCCCACCCGGCCCGCCGCCGGTCATCAGGTAGATCAGTCCGAACGTATTGAAGGTTTGAATGAACGACAGCAGCACCGTCACGAGAATGACGTAGCGCAGCCCAGGCAGCGTAATGTATCGGAAGCGCTGAACGATAGTGGCTCCGTCCACCTCGGCAGCCTCGTACTGCTCTCGGTCAATGGCCTTCAGGCCCGCCAGCAGCAGGATGGTGTAAAAAGGAATGCCCTTCCAGACGTTCACTGCAATGACACTCGGCATCGCCAGGCCAGGCTCGGCCAGCCAGGCTACGGGACGATTGATCAGCCCAAGCGCCTGCAAAATGGGGTTCAGACCGCCAAAAATGGGGTCGTAGATGCTGCGCCAGGCCAGAGCCGTGACCACTTCAGGCACGATCCAGGGCAGCAGAATCAGGCCGGTCAGGATATTGCGAAAGGGCAGCCGCCCATTGAGGAGCAGTGCAATCGACAGCCCGACGACAAACTTGATCCCCACTGAAGAAAAGGTAAAAACAAGCGTGTTTTTGACTGAATTGATGAAGTCCGCATCTCGCAGCAGACGCACGTAGTTATCAAGCCCCACGTAGGTCTCGGTTCGCGTGACCAGAGAACGTGTGGTGAAGCTCAACAAAATGGCATTGATGAAAGGCCATAGGATCAGCCCGGCCATAATAACCGTGACTGGAAGCACAAAGGGGATGGCGATCCGCCAATCGCTTCCCAACAGGCTATCAAGTCGTCTGCGCCGCGTGAAAGTCGAAGTGCGCAGGAGCGGAGGAGCAACCTTCAGTCCAGCTTGTTCGTCCATAAGGTTTTCTTTCCAGCCCCTTGAAAGCCGGAGAAAGCGGCATCGGCCACCCTCCCCGGCGCCTATAGTAGCAAAATGTGGGCAACAATGAACTGCCATCGATTGTAGAGCAGTGTGTCAGTTTTGTTTAACCCCGGCCTCCTCAAAGATTTGCACGATCTTGTCGTGCGCATCTTTGACGGCATCCTTGACGCTCATCCCATTGCTGATGATGTTCGCCATCATCTGACTGGTGATGCCAGCGGCATCGATAGCATCAATCAACGCGCTGGGTTGAGCGGGGTGAGAGCGGCCCATCCACGGCGTTTCATTAAACATGATCTCCTTGAAGACATTGAAGTTCGGGTCCGTGCCGAGCACATCGTCGGTCCACAGACTCTTATACGCTGGCAGGAACAGCCCGCCGCCCTTCTGCACCATCGGCACGAAGTTTTTCGGGTCAAGCAGGGTGGCGATGAGTTCTTTTGCCACGTCCTTGTTCTTCGCGCCCTTGAAGATCGTGATCCAGCCGCTTGAACCTGCTTCGAGGGACTCCCCTTTCAGGGTCTTTGGCTTGCGCAGCACCGCCGTATTCTCAAAGACGGGGTTTTTGTCCGCTTTAGCCTTCGCATAGACGCTCGGCTGGTTCAACGTCAGGGCGATAGTGCCGGCCAGATAAGCCTCGTTGTTGCTGGTATCGGTCCAGCTTTCGACGCCGGGCGGCAGCATCTTCTTGTACTTGTCACTGGTATAAATCTCTGTGAGCCATTCCACAGCCGCAATGGTTTCGGGCGAGTTAAAGGTCACCTTCTGCCCGGAGGCATCGGTGAAGCTGCCGCCAAATCCCTGGATAACGTCCAGAATCAAACCATGCCCGTCACCGCTGCGGTTGACTGTGAAGCCCCAACCCCACATCTTCTTGTCGGGGTCAGAGACGGCCAGTGCAGCGTCGCGGCGGCCATCCCAGGTATCAGCTTTGGTTATGTCAATGCCTTTCGCCTCAAACACGTCCTTGCGTGCAAACCAGGCCGGGGCGATGCTCATAAACGGCACGGCCCACCACTTGCCGTCGAGCTTGGCGTTGTTCGCGGCAGTGACCGGCACCACGTCACCGTACAGGCTGATGGCTTTCTCAACCACATCGGTGACGTCTTCCACGATGTCCA
>JAJPHV010000137.1 GCA_021325095.1 Chloroflexota bacterium
ATTGGGGCCTACCACTGGTATACTTCTGCCAGACGCATGGCCGTTCCTTTCTCGCTGATGGGGATGCGCCTGGGTCTGGCTGTTTTCCCCTGCCCCTCCAAACTGTCAGTGTCTGAACCGCAAGCAGCGAGGGGCCAGGGGTGAGGTTACTTACAACCCGGAGAAAAGCATGGCTGATCGCGTAGCACTTTATTTGCAAGATGCCCATTCACTACAAGAGGCCATTCAGTACGTCCAATATGCGGAGGAACGCGGCTTTGAGGCCGTCTGGCAGGCGGAAAGCCGCCTGGTGCGCGATGCCGTCGTGCCGATGGCGGCTTTCGCGGCCACGACCCGCAAGATCAAGGTCGGGTCAGGCGTCATCAATAACTGGACGCGCAATGCCGCCCTGATCGCCGCGACCTATCTGACCCTGGACGACCTCGCGCCCAACCGCATCATCCTGGGCATCGGCGCCTGGTGGGACCCGCTGGCCGCCAACGTCGGCATCCAGCGCACGAAGCCGCTGCTGGCGATGCGTGAAGTCGTGACCGTCGTGCGCGACCTGCTGGCAATGAAAAACGTGACCTTTCACGGCGAGTTCGTCAACGTGACGGGCATCGAACTGGACATCGTGCACGGGCGGCGCGAACCGCGCAACGTGCCGATTTATATCGGCGCGACGGGCATGAAGATGATGGCCCTGGCGGGCGAAATTGCCGACGGTGCGCTGCTCAATTACCTGGTGTCGCCTGCTTACAACGCCGAAGCGCTGGCCGCCCTGGAGCAGGGCGCAAAGGTTGCCGGACGTTCGGTGTCCGAGATTGACCGCCCGCAGCTGGTGGTCGCCAGTGTGGATCGGGATCGCAAGAAGGCGCTGGACGGTGCGCGCAAGCTCGTCACCCAATACCTGGGCCAGCAGCCGCACATCATGAAGGCCAGCGGTGTCAGCCAGGAACTTCTGGACGAGATCGGGCACGTGCTGACGTGGCCTGCCACCGAAGAGCAGATCGAGAAGGCGATGGCGCTTGTGCCGGATGACGTGGTGCAGTTGATCACCGCGTCGGGCACGCCCGAAGAGGTACGCGCCAAAGTCCGCGAATACGTGGCGTCCGGCTGTACCTGCCCGGTGCTTTATCCGTTGGGGGACGACGTGCGGCTGATGATCGACACATTCGCGGAAGGCTACTCGAAGGTCTAAGATGGACAGGGCCGACTCCAATCACCGTGACCACGCGCCGCAGCCAAACTCAAACATGTGCTTCGTCTGCGGCCTCTCCAACCGCGTCGGGCTGGCATTGCGCTTCTTCAACGATGGGCCGAACGCCTGCCGCACCGACGTGATCATCGATGATCGCTACCAGGGCTATCCCGGTGTGGTGCACGGCGGCATTGTGGCGACCATGCTCGACGAAGCGATGGGCCGCGCTGCCCTGTCCGGCGATCCCACTCGTTTCATGTACACCGCCAAAATCGAAGTCCGTTACCGCCATCACGTACCGCTGCGACAGCTTGTGAGCATCACCGCCCGGCTTGAAAAGGATCGCGGGCGCGTGGCGACTGCCTCCGCCGAACTCCGGCTGGCGGATGGCACAGTCGCCGCCGAAGCCAGTGCTACCCTGATGGAAATCCCCCGCGCGGAACTGGATAAGCTAGACCCCGAAGCGCTGGGCTGGAAAGTCTACCCCTGATGACGGATACATCGCCGCACGAACCCACCGGCAGCCCGACGGCGCGACCTGACTCGCGCCGTTTTTATATCGCGCTGGTGGTCTTGCTGCTCGTGGTGGGCGGAGCCGCGCTGCTGTACCTCTGGGCAGGGCTGCATGTCAGCAGCGGCTCAACGCCTGTCATGCCTCTGGATGACACCTACATCCACTTCCAGTACGCGCGAGCGCTGGCCGAAGGCTACCCCTTCCGCTACAACCCCGACCAGCCGCCCACCTCTGGCGCCACCAGCCTGCTGTATCCGGCGATCCTGGCCGTCGGCTACCGGATCGGTTTCCAGGGCGAACAGCTCTCCTGGTGGGCGCTGCTGATCGGGATCGTGTGCTGGTTCGGCTCGGCCTGGCTCATCTACCGCATCAGCGCCAGAGATAACTCGCCCGCCGCGCACCGGATCGGGCTGGCTGTCGCAGTGGCCTTCGCCCTGACCGGGTCGCTCGGTTGGGCATTTATGTCCGGCATGGAAACCGGATTGATGGTCTTTGCCACGTTGCTGACCCTCTGGTACATAGTCAACCAGGATCGACGCGGCGTGATTGTGGCCGGGATATTGGTCACGCTGGTGCGTCCCGAAGGGCTGGCAATTGGCCTGCTGGCAAGCCTGTACATGGCGACCTGCGAATCGTCGCGTCGCGCCTTTCTTCGGCACGCACTGCTGTATAGCCTGCCCCTCCTGGCTGCGCTCATCCAGCCTGCGCTGAACCTGCTCGCTACCGGATCGTTAACGGCCAGCGGCTTGCAGGCCAAGTCCTACCTGTATCTGGTGCCCCCCGATCCCGGCATGATCCTGAGCAGTGTGGCGAACGTCGCCGGGCGCATGTGGGCGGAACTGTTCACCGGTCTGCCCTATCTGCTGCCCGGGTTGGTGATATTCTGCGCGATAGCTGTTTTCACTGGCCTTCGGGATGGCTGGCGGGCGCGACGGCTCAACCCGCCGATCCTGGTGCTCACCTGGCTGCTGGCGCTCACCGCCACCCTTTCGCTGCTGGAAACGGCCTTCTGGCAGTTCAAGCGCTACCAACAGCCAATGATCGCGTTATTGTTTCCCCTTGCAGCCTGGGCCTTTATGCTGCTGTGTAACCTTCTCGTGCGCCGCTACCGCCCATTCGTCATGGGTATCCTCCTGGGTGGCTTTGTGGCCTTTTCGCTGACCACCACCGCCAGCTTCGTCCAGGATTACGCCGATAATGTTCACGAGGTCGCCTTCAGCCAGCAGCCGATGGCGCGTTATGTAGCCGCGCATATCCCGACGGGCGCAGTCATCGGCGTCCACGACATCGGCGTGATGCGTTACCTGGGCGGCCATCCCACCTACGACGTGATCGGCCTGACCACGCCCGGCGCGGCGCGGGCCTGGCGCAACGGCCCCGGCGCGGCCTTCGAGCAAATGCTCGCCAGCGCGTGGCGGCCTGACTATTTTGCCATCTACCGCGACGCGCTCGGCCTGTCCTACCTGGCGGATACGGGGCTGTTCCGGCAGAAGCTGGCGGATTTTCCTTCGACGCAGCCGCCGCACAACATTGCCTCCGCCACGAACGGCGGGCAGGCCGTCTACAAGGCCGACTGGACGTATGCCACTTTCGCATCGCGGCCCTGGCAGCCGTCTTCACTGGCGGCAGTCGCCGGGATGAAGCTGGTTGATTCGGTCAACGTCGCCGATCTCGCCAGCGAGGACGCCCACCAGTACCGGTGGTGGGAGGCAGCCCGCCGCCCCGGTTTTGCCTCCGAAGTCTACGAACAGTCTTATGTCGCCTGCCAGCCCGATCTCCCCTCGCCACAAGCGGAGAGAAGGTCAGCGAGTGAGGTTCCCAACCCCACCTGCAAGGTGCTGGACGGCGGGCGGCTGATCACGGGCGGCGAGGAGATGACCATCCGCACCGAGCCGGGCCAGGATTTGATCTGGATCACGCGCGTGCATCCGCATAACCCGGCCACGCTCACTGTTTTCGTGAACGGCGCGCGCCTCGCCACGCGGGTCATCCCCGCTATACCCGGCCAATGGCTGGAAATCGCCACGCTTGTTCCCGCCAGTGCCATCGTCGGACCGCAGACGCGCGTGCGTGCCGAGGCCAACATCACCGATCCCGCCGTCGGCCATTACATGCCGTACTATCACTGGTTCTACCAGGGAACGTATCTTGCCGACAACGGCGTGACGCTGCCCGGCCCGGTTGCGACTTTCGGCCCATCGATCCGGCTCGCCGGGCGTCGTCTGACGTATAACGCGGAGTCTCGTATCGTCCACATTGACCTGGAATGGCAGGGCGGCGAAGCGGCTGGCGATGCCAAAGTCTTTATCCATCTCTACGATGCGGCAGGCAAACTGGTCGAGAACGCTCAGATCGATCAGAGGCCGGGCAGCGGCACACTGCCACCCGGCAACTGGCTGCCCGGCACACTGCGCGACTCGTATTCGCTGGTCGTGCCGCCGTCTGTCCCATCGGGCACATACCGCGTGGCAATCGGGCTGTACGAGCCGGTGACGCTGCAAAGGCTGGCCGTCACGGGCGAAGGCAGTGATGCGGATCGCCGCCTGTTCATCGGGAATGTGGACGTTCGATAACTCATGATGTGCCGAACTTCACCCCTTCCTCCACGCCGGGTTGAGGGGCGGACAGGGCTTAACAAATGAGGACAGATAGGCTGTATTGTTCTGTCCTGCGTTGAACGGAACGATCACCCTGTTTGGGTATCCATGACAGCCGGAGATGGAGCCAGCACGGCAGCATCGAACTATCCATAGAATTCGGCGCAGGGGACACCGGGCTAAAGCCCGGTGAGGAATGCGCCCCGTCTCCTTTGTCTTGACAACGAATACTTGCACAAGCGAACAACGTGTGATA
>JAJPHV010000034.1 GCA_021325095.1 Chloroflexota bacterium
AGAACGCGCAGCTCGTGATGGTCGATCTCGCCAACGGCAGTGTCACGCCGATGCAGGCCGAGGCCAACCCCGATCAGGTCGCGTGGAGCGGCGACGGCAGCACGATTGTGTACAGCACCGTGACCCCCGGACAGGTGATCAAGGGTGTGGCCTCCCCGGTCTGGCAGCAACTCTTGCGCAGCGACGCCCCACTCGACGCGCAGACTTACACCGTCAGCCTATGGCGGGTGGCGGCGACGGGCGGGCCATCGACCCGGCTATTCCGGCAGCAGGGCTTTGCCATCGGCGTGATTGCGCCCGCCCCCGACAGTTCCGGCGTGGCCTTCAGCTTCATCCCGTCGGACGCGGAACTGGTGCAGCAGGTCAACGGTGGTGCGCCGGCAGTCCAGGCGCGTAGTCTTGCGCCCCGCCCGCAAATCTACTTTGTGAACTGGAATGGCGACTCGCAGTCCGGCCTGATCGCGCCCGCCCTGCGGTTCAGCGGACAACCCGCCTTCAGCAGCGGCGAATTCACGGCCATTTCCGCAGGCGCGACCAGCGCGCCGGGTAACGTCAGCAACCCGAACGTGCCGCCGCCCAACCTGGTGATCGGCGGGCAGGCCGTCGTCTCGACGACGGGCGGCGACACGCTCAACCTGCGCCGCGACCCCAGCCGCTCTGCCCCTGTGCTGCGCGTCCTGAAACAGGGCACGACGGTCACGATCCTGGCCGGGCCACAGAATACTGAGGGCTTTCGCTGGTGGCAGGTGCGCGCTAACGATGACAATAGTGTGGGCTGGGTGGTCGATCAGGTCACCGATCAGAGCGGCACGGTCAACACCCTGACGCCGCAGTAAGACACCGGACTGAGCACCGGGGACTGAGCGAGGGCCAGTATTGCAGCCGCATCTTAAGGTGGCTGTAATACTGGTTATGCCCTGGTGGGCAAGCATTCACTGCTTACACCCCATCATCCAGGTTTGCCTCCGTCAGCAGATGTCCTCCGCACAAGGGACAAACTGGCTCGTGGGAAGCGATCAACCACTCAGGTTGGTCTGGCTCGGTAGCCACACTCCAGAGTTCGGGATTCCAGTCGCTTCTCTGAACAAACAGGGTCTCAACTTCGCAGAATGGCGTGTTGCAGAAGCGCCTCTCCCATACACTCACTTCCGATGCGGTCAAATTTCCGTACATGACTCCTCCAGGCTCATGAGTGGCCGCTTACAGGTACGAGACGAGTTTGCCCTGACAAGCGGCGCTGACTGATCCATCACGGTTGTGCTCCCACCGGATGAATACCAACGTTTTCGGCTTCAAGGTACACCGGCATTCAAGGAGCAGGTGTGAAGTGGTTTACACGTTACCAGATTTTTTCGAGTTTTCTGCGCTGTCGATCCTGGGTGAGCATTGCCTGACATCTTCGCACGGCAAAATTCGCCTTGCGTTGATTGCAGGGGGCGCTCAACCAGCCACGTATCATTTTCGTTACCCCCGGTGACATTTGTGTATCAAGCCCGGCCCCTCATTGCGGCTGTTTGGCTCTACCACAACAAAAACGCCCGTAGCGTACTTGATACCCCACCCCCAGGATCGCCTTGCAAGGGGTCGTCGATTCTGGCGATTTATTGCATAATGCGACCCTCAAATCTTGATACCATCCGTTCGCTAGTTTCACAGCGCATTCACCGAGGGAAAGATGACTTATGCTGTAGAACTTCTGAACGTCACGAAGCGTTTTGATGGTTACACTGCCGTAGACAACGTTTCACTGCAAGTCCGGGATGGCGAGTTTTTCTCGCTGCTTGGGCCGAGCGGCTGCGGCAAAACCACCTCCCTGCGCATGATCGCCGGGTTCGAGATGCCGACCAGCGGCGAAATCCGGATCAAAGGGCAGGCTGTCGGTGATACCCCTCCTTATAACCGCCCCGTCAACACTGTTTTCCAGAACTACGCGCTGTTCCCCCACATGAACGTAGCGCAAAACGTGGCTTTCGGGCTGGAAATGCGCGGCGTCTCGCGCAGTGAGACTCGACGGCGCGTGTGCGAAGCGCTGGAACTGGTGCGCATGGAAAAGTTCGCGGAGCGCCGCCCCCACCAGCTTTCCGGCGGGCAGCAGCAGCGAGTCGCGCTGGCCCGCGCGCTGGTCAACCGCCCGGCGGTGCTGCTGCTGGACGAACCGCTGGGCGCGCTCGATCTCAAGCTCCGCAAGCAGATGCAGCTTGAGCTGAAGCAGTTGCAGATGCAGGTTGGCATCACCTTCATTTACGTGACGCACGACCAGGAAGAAGCGCTCACCATGTCGGACAACATCGCCGTGATGAGCCAGGGCAAGGTGCTGCAATGCGCCACGCCCAAGCAGATTTACGAGAAACCCCAGACGCGCTACGTGGCCGACTTCATTGGCGAGACGAACTTCCTGCCCGGCAAGCTGACGGGGCTGAACGGCGTGGCCGAAGTACTGATCGACGGCCAGCTGCCGGTGCTGGCTGCGCCCGACGGGTGCCGCGCCCCCGTCGGCTCGGACATCACGCTGGCGATCCGCCCTGAAAAGATCAACCTGTTCTCGCTCACCCAGCCCTTCAAGAACGACCCGCGCATTGCCGCCAGTATGGGCGACGTGGAAAGCGCTCTGCGCCGCGAACCGCACAGCGTCGTTTTGAGGGCTGTCGTCCGCGATTCGATCTACATCGGGACGGATACACGATACGTCGTCCAGCTTACCGATCAGTCGCAGTTGGTGGCGCGGATGCAGAACTACGGCCACCGCTACGATCAGCAGATTGACCGGGGCGAAGAAGTCCTGGTGCATTGGGTCGCTGAAAACGCCCGCGTGCTGCTGGATTGATAGGACGCAGCGGTATGTCGGCCATTACGGGAGCTGCGGCGGACGCCGTTGCTGATTTTGATCTCCGCCCGGTGCGCGCCTACCGGTTGCGCTTTGACCGTGTGGCGGGCTGGCTTTTCCTCGCCAGCGCCCTGCTCTGGATCGGGCTGCTGGGCGGGCTGCTGGCGCGGCCCGACATGCCCGAACCACTGCCAGTCATCCAGACGCTTGCAGCGCTTGGCAGCCAGACCTGGCCCGCACTGGTCGCCGCCGGGCTGCTGGCGCTGGCCGTCCTGGACGTGGCAGTCGGCGCGGCCTTGCTGCGCGGTCACCGGCTGGCGCATGTCTCGGCGCGTGCCCGCGCATTGATCGGGCTGGCTCTGTGTGCCTTCTATTTCGCTGCCGTCCGCGATTTTCCCGGTGCGTTCGCGTTTGCGGCCATGCAGGGCCTGATCCTGGTCTTGTTATCTCGCAGCACCGGGATCATCATGCTGTATCCGAGCATGGTCTGGCTGGTGGTGTTCTTCCTTGTGCCGCTGGTCAGCGTGGTCGCCTTCAGCCTGGGGCGCGGCAGCACGCTCGGCGCGGTTGACATGAGCGTGCTGACCCTGGAAAACTACCAGCGCATCGTCTCGCCCGTCGGCATCAGCGGGTTGGTCTACCTCAACATCATCGTGCGCACGGTCTGGTTCTCGCTGGTCGCCACCATCCTGTGTATGCTGATCGGCTACCCGTTTGCCTTCTGGATGGCCCGCCAGCCGGAGCGCGTGCGCAATGCGCTGCTGCTGCTGGTCATGGTTCCCTTCTGGACAAGCATCCTGGTCCGCACCTACGCCTGGCTGATCATCCTGCGCAAGGACGGTCTGGTCAACAACCTGCTGATCGACATCCTGCACCTGATCGACAAGCCGCTGGAAATGACCAACACGCCGGGCGCGCTGCTGCTGGGCATGGTCTACGATTACCTGCCGTTCGCCATCCTGCCGCTGTATTCGTCCATCGAGCGGCTGGATTGGTCGCTGGTGGAGGCCGCCAGCGACCTGTACGCCAACGGACGGCAAACGTTTCTGCGCGTGATCCTGCCGCTGACCACACCGGGCATCGTGGCCGGGTCGATCCTGGTCTTTATTCCCTCCATCGGCACTTATGTGGTGTCCAACGTCCTGGGCGGCGGCAAGGTGTTTCTGATCGGCAACCTGCTCGAACAGCAGTTTATCGGCACGACGGGCGACAGGGCCTTTGGCGCAGCCATTGGCTTCATCCTGGCTGCGCTGATGCTGGTGGCGACGGTCATCTATTTCCGGCTGGGGGTACGCAACCGATGAACCGCTCAGGCACACGACGCTGGGCGCCGGGCCGGATCAGCCTGACGACGGTGGGCGCGCTGGTCTTCCTGTTTCTGTACCTGCCGATCCTGATCGTGATCCTGTTCTCGTTCAACAGCGGCTCCAAGATCGGCCAGTGGGAAGGGTTCGGGCTGCGCTGGTACGCCGAACTCTTCGAGGATCGGCAGATGGGAAAGGCGCTCGAAGTGACGCTCTGGGTGTCCACCCTGTCGATGATCATCACGACGGTGTTGGGCACGGCGGCGGCCCTGGCGATGGAGCGCTTCCACTTCCCCGGCAAGCTGACCTTTGACGCGGTGCTGTACCTGCCGGTGATCATCCCCGACATTGTGATGGCGATCTCGCTGCTGCTGTTTTTTACCTCGGTGAACCTGCACCTGAATCGTTACACGGTGCTGATCGGGCACGTGGCGTTCAATATTTCCTACGTGGTGGTGGTGGTGCGCGCCCGGCTCGCCAGTATGGACCCGCGTTTGGAAGAAGCCGCCGCCGATCTCTACGCCCGGCCCTGGCAGACCTTCCGCCGGGTGACGCTCCCGCAGTTAATGCCGGGCATCCTGAGCGGGGCATTGTTGGCCTTTACGCTGTCGTTCGACGAGTTTGTGATCACGTCCTTCATCAACGGGCAGGGCGATACGACGGTCCCGGTCAAGATTTATTCGATGCTGCGCTTCGGCCTCAAGCCAGAGATCAACGCCATTGCGACGCTGGTGCTGCTCACGTCCAGCGCGCTGGTGATCGTCTCGCTGCTCTTGCAGAGGAATTCGCCCAGGGCGGGCGGATCGCTGGTCACGGGTCTGTGAAGCCATAGGAGGTAAGGATGAGGAAGAGTTCGTTGAGGATGGCCGTGCTGGTGGCGGCCATGATCGTGATGCTGGTGCTGCCGCGCGCCGGTGGAACGCTGGTGACGAACGCACAGGAACCGGCGCTGGATAAAGAACTGAACGTTTATAACTGGGCCGATTATATTGACGAAGACGTGCTCAAGGAGTACGAAGCGACTTACCACGTCAAGATCAACTACGACAACTTTGCCTCCAACGAAGAACTGCTGACCAAGCTGCAAGCGGGGGCCAGCGGCTACGATGTGATCTTCCCCTCGGACTATATGGTCGCCCAGATGATCGATCTCAAGCTGCTGGCAAAGATCGACAAGAAGGCGCTGCCCAACCTGGCGAACATCGACCCCTACAACCTGAATCCCTGGTACGACCCGGATAACCAGTACTGCGTGCCGTACATGTGGGGCGTGACGGGCATCGGCTATCTGGCCTCGCTCGAAAAAGCGCCGACGGGCTGGGGCGCGCTCTTTGACCCCGAACAGGCCAGGTACTACAGTGAGCATGGCGGGATCAATATCCTGGACGACGAGCGCGAGGTGTTTTCAGCCCTGTTGAAGTACCTGGGCTACTCCGTCAACGACACTGATCCGAAGCACCTGGCGCAGGCCCGCGACACCATTGTCAAGGTGCTGCCGTTGTTCCATTCCTTCAACAGCACCGATTACCAGACGACGCTGCTCATCCCGAAGGAAGTCAGCATCTCCCATGCCTGGATCGGCGACGTGATGAAGGCCAATATGTCTACGGCGACAAAGGACAACCCGAACGGCGATTGGAAATTCATCGTGCCGAAGGAGGGCGCCATCCGCTTCCAGGACAATATGTGCATCACCGCGACCAGCAAGCGCCTGGCGACGGCGGAACATTTCATCAACTTCCTGATGGATGCCAAGAACGCGGCGCGCATCAGCAATACGACGGGCTATCCAAGCGCGAACAAGGCGGCACGCGAGTTTATCAAGCCCGAAATCCTGAACGTCATTCCGCCTGCCGAGGTGCTGGAAAAGCTGGAATGGATTCGCCCGCTGGACGACGATACCTCGAAGCTCTACGACCAGACCTGGACGGAGATTCGCGCCACGCAGTAAGCCGTTGACCTCACCCCCTCTCCGCAAGCAGAGAGGGGGAATTTCGGACGCCCGGTGCACCTCGCATCGGGCGTTTTAATTTCTGCTTAAACCGGTGGGCAGGGTGACTTAACAAACCTGTGCAAGATTCAGTACTGTTGACCGATGCACCCGAACCGATTGAGGCGGATAATGACCCTGTTGGTGAAATAACGGCGTTAAGGAGCCAATGTGTCGTCGTGAGTTATGCAAAGTTGACTATCGGACCGCGTAAACGGATCGCCCTCGTAGCGCATGATAACAAGAAGCGAGACCTGTTGGAGTGGGCACGCTATAACCGTCTGCTCCTCGCTCAACACGAGTTGTATGCCACCGGTACAACCGGGAAATTGATCGAGGAAGAACTCGGCCTGACAATCACGAAACTGCGCAGCGGGCCGCTCGGCGGCGATCAGCAGATCGGTGCAAAAGTGACCGAGGGTGACATCGATTTTCTGATCTTCTTCTGGGACCCGCTCGAACCGCAGCCACACGACACGGATGTGAAGGCGCTGCTGCGAATCGCAGTGGTTTGGAACATCCCGGTGGCCTGTAACCGGGCCTCTGCTGATTTCATGATTGCGTCGGCGTTGATGGGCGAAGAGTATCAACGGCTCGTCCCTGACTATTCTGCTCAATCGTGGGACAACGACGACGTGCCTATGCTCGCCGCTGCAGAGGACTATCGATAGCGGCCAGCCTGAAGTTCGCGTACTCGATCACGCCGTCTGCCGCGATGGGCACGCGGGCTGCACATTCTGCACATGTCAAACCCGTCGAGTCGCTGCGCTGCATGGCCCGTTGGCCGCAGTGCGGGCAGCGCAGCACCGCTTCCAGCCCATGATCGGGCGCGGGGGTTGCCTCGCCCGGCTTGAAGGCCCATACCTGGTCATAGTCTACCTGCCAGATGTTGGCAAGCACGGAATTCAACCCGAAATCGACTCGCAGCTTTTCAACCAGGGCCTCGCGGGGCTGCGTTTTGCCGGGCATCAGCCGCGCCTCCAATCCCTTACGATTCGTGATCAGGATCAGCGCGCCGGGGCGTGCCACACGGATCAGTTCCGCGATCACGGCGTCCGGGTCGGGCATGAATTCCAGGGCTTCCAGGCAGGTCACGGCGTCAAAGGTGTTGTCGTCGAAGGGCAATGCCTGGGCGGGCTGGTAGATCAACTGGACACGGTGGCCGAGCGGGGCGATCTTCTCGGCGGCGACGGCCAGCATCCGACGGCTGTAGTCCAGACCGATCACGTAGCCATTGAAGGCGGGCTGGCCGAACAGCGCCAGCGGCAGGCGAGCCGTCCCTGTCGCTACGTCCAGCACCATCGGCGCGGGAATATCCAGCAGCGCGCGCAGGATGGGCCGCCCCAGCGTGGCCGCTTCCATCGCGCTGTCGTAGCGCTTGATTTTGTCGTAGCGGCGGGCGTACACGTCGTACAGCCAGACCACGACGCGCCGCCCCAGGTACACGCCCTCGGTGGTGATGAGCAGCCACCACAAGATCATTCCGACGACGAACACCACGATGACCAGCAGGGCGAGGGTTTCAAGCACCATATGAATTAAAGAGTCAATGTTTGATTATGAAAGAAAGGCTTATCAAATTGGATTTTCACAAAAAATTAGTTTGACACAGAATTAACTCATGATTATCTTACAAATACATGGTTCTCGTTGGCTGAATGATCCCCATTAGCCGCCTACTTTGGATACAGCTTCATGACAACCTATGGTGAAAATCTCATTAGAAATCTTCTCAAATCATTGCCCAAGAACGAGTACGATTGGTACGCAGAGCCAGAAATTGTAACCAATGGCAGATCGAGCTACAAAGTACCCGATTTCATCATCGTTAGTGCACATGCAGGCGTATTCGTCCTTGAAGTGAAAGATTTTGTCGAGATCGTCAAAGCCGATCAAAAAGAGATTACGGTAAGGATGCGGGATGGTGCAATACGCTCCTATACTAATCCAATCAAGATCGCTAGGGAGTACGCACTCAATCTTGCTGATCGTTTTCAGCAGCGTGACGAGTTATTGGTAAAGAGAGGACGGAAGAAAGGCCTCAACTTCCTATGGCGGTATGCAGTTGTTCTGCCAAACATCACTTGCAACGTTATCCGGCAAATTGGGAGACAAGGCATATGGGAGCAGGGAAACGTTCTCGGAAAGGAAGATTTGACACCTTCAGATTTCGCCAAAAGACTCGATCAAATCCCTGGCCCATTCAAAATGGAGAGACCTATTGATAACGACACCTTAAACGTTATCAGAGGAGTCATCAACCCGAGCTGGATCGTGACCGATCAGGATGGGGAGGACATAGGAACAGTAACGCGGGCACAGGCTGCGGAAATAACCAGGCCCATTCAACTCAGTAGCCCATCAACTCCACAGCAGAAATTGTTTGCAGACGACACCTTATCTCCCGAGGCGGCAAGTCTTGTTCAACGCCTTTCTGTGCGTCTGGTGCGAGGTGTAGCAGGCAGCGGGAAAACGCTGGTTCTGGTAAGGCGGGCGCAATACTTGGCCGAACAGCATCCCGACTTACGGATTCTGGTAATGGCCTACAATGTCGATCTTGCAGCCGATCTCAGGCGGCGCATTGGCAGTTTGCAAAACGTCGAGGTCATTAACTTCCATAAAATGTGCAGCACTATATTGGGCAAGCAGTGGCGTTCACCAAGTGAAACGAAAGGATGGCTCAAGACACAGTTTTCGTCGCTGATTGATCAACTGCAACTTTCGGTCGATTTTGTTGCGGATGAAATCGAATACCGGAAAGACCTGGAGTTGTATGATGGCGCGCAATATCTCGAATTTGAACGTCTGGGGCGGGGCCAGGCTCTCACCAGAGCGAAACGTGAAGTCATCAACCGGATTTTCGATGAATATATCCAATATCAACATGGCTCTGGTGTGATTGACTGGGCGGATGTGCCGCGCCTAACGTTGGCTGCCCTACAGCCGGGGCACCCCTACTGGCATCGCTACGACCTTATCCTAATTGATGAAGCGCAGGATTTCGCTCCGACCTGGATCAAGGTAATCAAAGCACTTCTTAAGCCGAGTGGTGAACTGTTTATGTGTGACGATCCCACGCAAAGCATTTTCCGGTATACCACGTGGCGGCAGAAGGGTATTCCGGTCGCAGGCCGTACTCGCGTTCTCAGAGTACCCTTCCGAAATACGCGCAACATTAGTGAGGCCGCCCATGCGCTGGTCGCTGCCGATCCCGTTTTGAGTCAATCCGGTGAGATTACCCAACCTAAGCTGGACTCCTACAGCATTCCAATAGGTGAAACGCCATTGCTGGTTGATTGTCATACATTGCAGCAAGAAATCGGCTTTGTCAGAACGAAAGTTTTGTCGCTGATTGAGTCAGGAGTTCCAGCCAGTCAGATCGCCATACTATGTCACAACAAACATCTCACTGAGTACTGGCAAGACCTTTGTGGCCGGGGAGTCTACGTGCAGTCTTTCTGGAAAATGAAAGGGCTTGAGTTTAGCGCAGTGCTAATACCGCACTTGCACACCCTATGTGATGGCGCAGGCCGCGTGCTGGACGAGGGAACGATCAGCGAAATACGGCGCCGAGTTTTCACAGCAATGACACGGGCGCGTGAAATCCTGATCATGTCGTATCAAAGCCAATTTCCTGCCGAATTGTCAGCTATTGAACCTCATATGCAGGTTGAGCATTTGTAACAGTCACGTCAACTCTGTTTGTTGTCCAGTCCTTTCAGCCAGGGTTCGGTGCGAGTCATGCCCTCGGCCAGGCTGACACGCGGACGCCAGCCCAACACCTCGGCGGCGCGGGTCATCCGGTAGGTGGGGTGATGGGTCACGTAGCACAGCATCCCCGCGAAGTCCATCGGGCGGCCCGTCAGCCGTGACACAACCGTCGCAGCGACGGCCAGCGGTTTGAGCGGACGGGCGGGGATGACGATCTGCCGGGTGTTGCCCGCCATTTCCGCGTAGTACCCCAGATATTCGCGCAGCGTCGGGGCGGGGTCGGGCGCGGCGTGAAAAGCATGGCCCGGCGCGTCCGGGTGTGTCGCCACCGCCACCAGCAAATCCACCACGTCGTCCACGTGGATCGGATGGGCGTGGCCGTGCCCGCCGTCGATCTGCGGCACGGGGTAACGGCGGCACAATTCGTACATGGCGCGCGACCACACCGTCGATCCGGGGCCGTAGACGAAAGCAGGCCGCACTGCCACCATCGGCAGCCCTGTGCGGCGCGCGTATTCCCAGGCGCGGGTTTCCCCAATGGATTTCGACTGCATGTAGAAATCATAGCGCGATGGACAGTGGAGGTGCGACTCGTCAATCGGGCCGTCCACGTTGTAGCCATAAACGGCCACCGTACTGACGTGGACGTAGCGCAATGCACTGCCTTTGCGGGCGGCCTGAATGACGTTGAGCGTGCCCTGTACATTCACAGCATATTGAAGGGCGGCGCTGCCCGATCCACGCGCTGCAACGTGGAACACCACGTCGCAGCCTGCGCTATGCCGCTCGACGCTCGCCGTGTCCTGCACGTCGCCCACCACGATCTCCGCGCCCGCTTCCGCCAGGGCACGCCCCTTGCCCACCGAGCGGCACAGGGCGCGCACGGCGACTCCATCCGACAGCAGGCGTCGGCACAACGCCGAGCCGATAAACCCGCTGGCCCCCGTCACAAGCGCACGTTGCATGGCTGCTTCCCGTAAAGCGCTGAACACAAAAGTTGCGAACGCAGGATGATTGTAAGACAATCCGGGACGGAATTCATTCACGATACGATGAAGAAAAGCGCATGAACCCCCTGCATCCCGATTGTCATTTCTGCAAATTACTGGACGACCTGACTGGCGTCTCCATTGTATACCACGACGCGCATCTGGTCGTGATCTTCGAGCAAAACGAGGCCACCGATTGCCACGCTGTGCTCGTGCCCCGTGCGCACGCGGCCAGCCTGCTCGACCTGCCGCCGGAAACGGCGACCAGGATCATGTACGTGGCTTCGCTGCTGGAAAAGGCTGTTCCAGAGGTGGTGGGCAGCACGGGGCTGGCGCTCTGGCAATCTGACCCGGAAATGCCCGAAGTGGGCGTGGATTTCCATTTCCATATCCATCTGGTATCGCACCATGAAGGGGATGGGCGGGTAGTCTGGCTGCCAACCAGGGAATCGCCCCCTCCTGAAGAGGTCGAGCCGATGGTGGTCCGGCTGCGCGATCACCTGCGGGATACGCCGCCGGAAGGGTTGCGGCTGTCCGTCGTGCGCCGTATCCTGGAACAGCGCCACATCCAGGGGCTTTGAGAGGAACCTGTGGGGAGGGACAACCATCCCGTTTGTTCCCTTGCCTCATGAGGTTTTACCCGCGCACGACCAGCGTCCCGATCTGGACACGATCATCGGGCTGCTTCGCGCCGTTCAGCGTGATCGGCAGGCGCTGGCCGTTCTGCCAGTAGTACACGCCCACCAGCACCCTGTATTCGCCGGGCGGCAGCGCGGCGGGCACGTTCAGCGTGAGGTGATCGCGCACCCTGTCGCCCGCGCGCCACGCTCCGGCAGGGTACGTCCCGCCCATTGTCGCGTCGGCCTGGGCGGCTGGCGGCGCGTTATCGGCAGCGCTCAGGTGCAGGAACACCGAATAGTCCAGCGCCGGACGCGACAGCGCTTTCCAGGTCACGTCTACGGCCAGCGATTGGCCCGGCGCTGCTTCCCACGTCTGGCCTACCTGCACAGCCGCGCCGTTCACCGCCACGTCCAGCCCGTCAAGCTCGAACGTATCGCCAAAACGGATGGCCTGCGGTGGCGGCGTCCCGGGCACGGCGGGTGGCTGCGGGCGGCGCAGATCGGGGGCTTTCACAAAGTTGAGCGCCGGATCAGCGTTCGCCCCGGTGACGGGTAGCCGCTCGTTGCGCAGCAGGCGCGACAGGCCGACCACCAGCGTATAGCGGCCAACGGGCAGGTCACTGGGCAGGATCAGCCAGTGATGCGTCGCCACGATCTCGCCTGGCTGCCAGAGGCGCGTGCGATACATGCCGCCGTAGGGGAAATCCTGCGCGCTGGCGATAGACTGCTGTCCGTCGTTCCAGAGCTGCACAATAATGTCGGTGTCTTCCGCGGGCGGAGTGAGGGCCTGCCAGTACAGTGTCACGTAGATGACTCGCCCCGGCGTCAGGTCCATGCCCGGCACGGTATAGCCCCGCAACCGGACCTGGCCGGCAAAGGTGGCATCCAGCGGCGTATCGATGACCGGGCGCGGCGCGAACAGGCCGGGCGGCGTCGGCATGGTGTAGAGAGTAGCGATCTGCGTCTGGCTGCCATCCAGCAGCGGTTCGCCCCGGGCTGCGATCAGCGTGCTTTGCAGCGCCTTCGCCTGGTCGAGGGTCAGCGGCGGCAGCAGGAGCGTTTGACCCCGGTACAGCAGCACCCACAGCCGCATATCCGGCTCGGCAGGATACCCGTCGTGGCGCGGGCGGTATGGATCGGCGGGCCTTACGACGGTCAGTTCGGCGGGCGGTTCAGGAACGTTCAACGTGCCCTCGGCGTTGATGGCGCTGCGTCGTTCGCGGAAGGCCGCCGATACCATCCACGCCACACTGGAACGGCTGTACTCCGAGTAGGGCAGCAGGTACGCGCGGTCCGCGTCGGCGGTGATGCGGCGGCTAATGTCCACATCGATCTGGTTGGTGCGCCAGCCTGTTTCCGGGTCGGCATACTGGGCCGGGATAACCTGGTTCAGATAGCGGTACGTGCCGATCAGGGCGGGCGCAACGCCGAACAGCAGCAGCGCCGGGGCCAGCACGGCCCGCAGCCTCGGCCAGTCAGAACGGAGCCGGGGCTGCGCCGCTTCCCAGGTGTAGGCCAGCCCGACCCCGCACAGGATAAAAGTAAATGGCAGCACGCCCATCTGGTGCAGGGCATGAATTTCGATAGCTGCCCCGCTGATCAGATCGGTGATCAGCATGACCGGGATCGCCAGCGCGGGCCATGCCACCGCGATCCAGCGCGGATGGCGGATGAGTATCCCGGCGGCGAACAGCAGGCCGAGGGCGAACAGCGGCCCGACCATCGGCTGGCCCATAATCGTGTACGGGCCGTTCCAGTAAACGCCAAAGGCCAGCAGCGTCAGCCCGATCTTCTTCAACAGTATGACCAGCAGGCCGCCCTCTGCCGAGGTGTCAAAGTTCCACAGCCAGCCGCCGGTGATGGCCGTCCCGGCGTCGGCACGCGCCGAAAACGAACCGGGCAGCGTCACAAAGAGAAGGAGGGCGGGCAGCGCGACGACGAAGGATGACACGGCCATGACCAGCCAGCCGCGCCATTGCCGCCGCAGCCGATCTCGATCCGCCAGCCAGCCGTGCCCGATCCACACCGCCAGCACGAGCGGCAGCAGCCGCGCCGGGAGGTACACATACTGTGCCAGGCCCAGCGCCGCGCCCGCCAGCGTCCAGCGCCGCCAGCCGCCGCGCGCCCAGGCCCAGGCCGTCAGCCAGATCAGCAGTGTCAGCGCAGCCAGGAAGGGCGGCGATTCCATTCCCAGGCGGCTCAGATACATGGCGTGGAGGCTGGTTGCTCCGGCCAGCGCGGCCAGCAGCCCGGCCCGTTCCCGGATAGCGCGCGGCTGGCCGTCGAGCAGCCACCAGGCTGCCGGAAAGAGCAGCGCGACGAATAAGACCCCGCTCGTGGCGGTCACGATGCGCGCGGGCAGGTACGAAATGCCCGTGATCGGCAGCAGCAGGCCGATCAGCATGGGCACGAATGGCTCGGGCGCGTACAGCTCGCGGACGTAAAACGGCCAGATACCGCGATCTACCCAGTCCAGCGCATTGATGCCCATCCAGGCTACGTCACCGTGCCCGCCGACGGGGGCGCTGTTCAGTTGGGTGAAGCGCAGCACTGCCGCCAGCAAGACAATCAGCGCCAGCAGCGCGAGTGTGCGCGGCGATACACGGTCTACATCGGGAATGGTCATCGGCGTGGACGGCATCTCCTGGTGTTCATGTCGGGGCAAGGGACAAGCCAACCGGGTTTGTCCCCTCTCTCCTGCCTTCTGGGAGAGAAGCCGGGGTGAGGTCAGCGTCAGACACCAGGCGTGGTGTACAGATACCAGTATTTGTCGCGCGGGTAGGCCGGTTGCAGCCGTTTGTCCCAGATGAAGTCGCCGCCCTTGTTGACATAGCGGCGCAGTTTGTTGTCCACGTTCGTCACGGCGGCTGCCAGTTCGTCGGGCAGTATATTCCGCGCCGAGGCTTCGTCGCGCAGTGCTTCGGCGATGACGCGCTTTTCGATGCTCGACGGGTAGTTGTCCAGGCAGTGCTGTGGACTCTCCGCACATTCGCTCAGGAACTGTCCGAGCGAACTCAGGCGTGCTTTTAGCTCCTGCTTCAGTTTGCCTTCGTAGGCAACGGGCCACTCCTGGCGCACCTTCTCAAGCTGCTCCTGTCCCGCCCTGAGCGCCTGCTGCTGCGCAGGCGTGAGCAGATCGGGCAGCGCAGACAGGCGATGCAGGCGCATCAGCAGGCCGCCCAACGTCAGCCGGGGCAGGTCGCCCGGCATCTGCCCATAAAGCTCCGATTCGTAGATGTAGGGAACCAGACGAACAGCCATTTCGTGGGCAGTGCGGACATCGCGTTCGAGATCAAACCTGAACACCGGCTGTACGGCACTCATGGTTTTCCTCGTTTTCACTAGGGGGCCCACCGGCCCCACCGGACGAGTTGGCCTCACCCCAGGCCCCGCTCCACAGAGCGGGGCTGGAACGAGGTGCAGGGAGGAGACTACTGGTTCTTGTAGGTCTTCACATTCGTATACTGGGCGTGGCCGCGTATTTCTTGCAAGCGCTTGTCGGCATCGACCCGCCGCCACTCGGCAACGAACTCGCCGTTCTCGTTGATGTAACTGAGCGTGGGCGGAAATTGCAGCACCTGGGCGAAGCCCGCGATCAGGGTGCGATCTTCCTGGCTGCTGGTCAGCTTGAACCAGTTGTTGGGGACCCATTCGATGACGACGTTGATGCCTTTCCAGACGCCTTCCATGCGGAAGGGCGGCTCGGCGCGCACGCAGTCCAGATAGATCGAACCGAACCGGTTGGCCCACAGATTCTGGTTGACGCGCTCCTCGATGTAATACGGGCGATGCTCTGGCTCAGTATAGAACCAGGTACGCGAGTTCGTGGTCATGCCTATCTCCCGGAGAAACGAAAGGTTGTTGCAGCCCGGCTTGATGATACATCAGATTGGGCACGTTCCCCAACCTTTTGATCGGGAACTTTTTCCGGTTTGAAGCGGGTTAGATTACAATAGCGCGCTGTATGCTGTCGGCAACCAACCCATAATGTCGGTGATGTCGGTATGAGAGAGCAGCCACCGCGCAGACGCAGAGAATCATCGCAACCGCACTGGTACAGCGTGACCGCGAAACTTGAAGATTCGCCACCGCGCCCGCTCCGGCGTGGAAGGGCACGTGAGCGCTCTCGCCGCCGTCGTGAAGAGAAAACCTTGCCCACGCCAAACTGGACGTGGGGCGTGTTTGCACTGGCCGGGATCGGGATCATCGGCGTCATCAGCCTGATCATGGTCGTGGCGTCGGGGGCGCAGTCCAACGCCATGCCGACGGCGACGCGCCCACCGCTGCGGCCCTCACAAAGCGCCGCCCCGACTTTCAATATTCGCGCCTGGGATGGCAAACAGCGCTACACGGTGCTGGTCATGGGTCTGGATAAGCGCCCCGGCGAAGAAGGCACGGGTTCCCGCACCGATTCGATGATCCTGATCAGCATCGACCCGGCCACCCGATCCATCGGCATGTTGAGCATTCCACGCGATCTGTACGTGCCGATCCCTGGTCAGTCCGACATGCAGCGTATCAACGCCGCCTATGCGCTGGGCGAATTGCAGCAGCCCGGCCAGGGGCCAAAGCTGGCGATGCAAACCATCCAGTACAATTTCGGCATCCAGGTCAACAGCTACGTGCTGGTGTCCTTTGAGGCCGTGATCGGCGTGGTGGACGCCATCGGCGGAATCGACGTGGACGTGCCCAAAGCCATCGACGATCCTGAATACCCGGATATGAACTACGGCTACGATCCGCTGTACATTCCCGCCGGGCGCATCCATATGGACGGCCAACTGACGCTGAAATATGCCCGGACACGCCACCAGGACAGCGATTATGACCGCACCTATCGCCAGCAGCAGGTGATCCTTGCCATCCGCCAGAAGATCGTGAAGCCCGAAGTCCTGACGCAGGTCGTCGGGCAGGCCCCGGCCCTCTGGAACACATACGGCAAGGGCCTGATCACCGATTTCACGCTCGACCAGCTATTGAGCCTGGGCTGGTACGTCAAGGACATCCCGCCATCCAACATCAAGCGCGGCACGATCCAGGATCAGTATGCGCAGGCCGTTCAGTACCAGGGGGAGACGGTGATCACGCCCAACCGCGCCCGGATCGGCGAACTGATGACGCAGCTTTTCGGCCCAGACTACAGCCGTTAGCAGTTTCTTGTCGCCTTTTTTACTTCCGGGCCGCGCCATCCTCCAATAGAATAAGGCTGGAACCTCACCACGCACTACGTGCGTGGGGTACATCACTTCACTGCATACGTCGTTCAAGGGGGAACTATGTCCCGGCAAATAGCCTGGCTCGTCTTGATGTTCATTGTGGTGGCGCTGGCGTTGCCAGTTGCGCCTGCCCGCGCGGGCACCCAACGCTGGTCGGCGTGGATGTACGATTCGGAGCACGGCCAGTTGCTGCTGCTGACCGAACCGATGCACGGCAACGCGCAAAGTCTGCAACTGCCCTTGCCTGCCGGGTTCAACGCCTACTCGCGTAACGTCGCCATTTCGCACGACTGGCATTACATCGCCTACGACGTGGAAAACACCGCCGCAGGCACAAAGGCCCTGCTCGTCTATAACCGCGATACCAATCAGCTCGTCCTGACGTTCCCGATTCCGGGCAACCAACTGAGCCTGGATTTTGGGGCGAGCGAGGACATTTTCAACGAGGCCGGGACGAGCATCGCCTTCGCCTACAGCATCAACCAGCAGGGCTGGGAGATCAAGGCGTTGAACCTTGCCAACCCCTCCGGCGTGCCGACGCTGCGCCATGATACACCGGCGGTGAAGACGCTCGGCATCGGGGCCGATTTCCTGCTGCCCGTCATTCGCCTGTACCAGGCGAATCAGGTGAACTTCTCGATGATCCGGCTGGCGACGGAAGGCGCGCCGACCTATGACAACTACGTCTGGGATGTGACCAGCGGCGAAGTCCGCAAGAGCGATCTGTTCCCGACACTCGACCTGGATCGGTATAGACCGACGGGCGAGTTGATCTTCGGGGCTTCCGATCCACGTTTTGCAAGCTGCGGCGAGGCGTGCAGCCCGTTCTGGGTGTTCAACGCGCTCCATGTCCGCGTGCCGGGCAGCCCCGCTTTCCCGTTCTATACCACGCCGCAGTTGTCGCTGTATCACCCGATCTTCATTCAGAATGGCGAACGGATTCTGGTGGGCGGTTCAGCCGGGAATGGGCAGACGCGCTGGCTGGTCGTGGAGCGCAGCGGCGGCCTGGTCAGCTTCCTGCCGGACGGCATCGATGTGGACAGCGTGATCGGGACGCAGGATGGCTTTCTGTTTATGCCCGCCGTTGTCAATCCCTCCGGGTCACCGCAGCTTTACGAGGTCAGTACGCGCCAGGGCATCAACCCGGGTCAACTGGTCTGGACAGGCACACAGGGTACGCAAGTTCACCTGGTGCAAACGCCCTCCAACCAGCAGGGCACGGGGCCGTTTGCCCCCTGGGCGCAACTGGCCGCGCCGTCCGTCCTCGGCCCAACTGTCGCGCCCGTCAATCCGGGGACGCTGGCCGTCGGCAGGCAGGCCGTCATCAACACGACGCAGGGCGATAAGCTGCGGCTGCGGAGCGGCCCCGGCACGAGCTTTGCCATCATCACGATGCTGGACAAGGGCACGCTGGTCACGCTGCTCGAAGGCCCGCGCAGCGCCGACGGCCTGACCTGGTGGCGGGTGCGCACGCCCGGCGGCGTCGAAGGCTGGGTCATCGAAGGCATCAATGACAGCGGCACGTATATCCAGACACTTGTGCCCGCCTAGCTGGCTGAATGTGCTGTGAGCGTGTCCCTGGTTTTCTCACCGAATTCCGAGGAAGCCAGGGATGAGCTTGCGGCCAGTCTGTGCTAAAATCAAAGCAAACCCCCCATCAGGAAGCACGGAAGGGCGCGATCAATGTCGCAAGCGATCATTCCCCGCTACAAACTGATCATGCAATACGACATCAACCAGGCCACGCATGAGGTCTACTATCAGTTTGTCATCGGCGAATTTGTCCCGACGTTGCAGAGCCTGGGGCTGTACATGCTGCAAGTCTATCACACCGCTTATGGGCACTACCCCATCCGGCAGATCGAGTTTGTCGCGGAAAGCCTGGAAACCATTCATAACGCGCTGAACAGCGAACCCTATAAGCAGGCCAACACGAAGCTACAGGGCTACATCAGCAATTACAGCCACAAGATCGTCCACTTCCGGGATGCCTTTCAATTCTAGCCGCCCGCCTCAGCGATAATGTCCGCGCGCCACATTGATGATGTCCACCAGCAGGCCGTAGGCGGTGGTGGCAGGCCCGGCCTCGCCTTCGCCAATGGTTAGATGGCTGATCATGTCGGTTTCCAGACGGATGATGTTGCCCGTGCCGGTGATCTGCGCCATCGGATCGCTGAGGGGCAGCGCGATGGGTTTGACGCTGGCCCGCACCTGGCCGCCGTCGTTCACCGCTTCGCAGATCAGCTTGATCGCCTTGCCGCTCTGGCGTGCCGCCTGCACTTCGGCGACGGTCAGCACGCCGATTCCCGTCCGGTCAACGTCCACGGGGCGCAGGTTGGCGTGCATCAGCACGTTCGCCAGGATGGCGATCTTGGTGGCCGCGTCCCAGCCGTCCACGTCGTAGGAAGGATCGGCCTCGGTCACGCCCGCCATCTTCATCTCCAGCAGCGCCTCGGCCAGCGGCATGCCGCTTTCCATGCGCGTCAGGATGCTGTTGGTTGTGCTGTTCAGGATGCCGCGAATCCGGCGGATTTCCGACACGGGCAGCGTCTCGCGCACCAGCCCGAAGACGGGCACGCCATCCATCACTGTGCTCTCAAACAGGAAGCCGCAGTCATTTTGCTCGGCCAGCGCGCGCAGTTCGTGGTAGGCAAAGGCCACCGGGCCTTTGTTCGCCAGCACGACGTGCCGTTTCAATTGCAGTGCCAGCCGCGCGTAATCGGTGGCGGGCTGGCCTGTGGTCGGGTTCAGGACGGTGTTCTCCACGATCAGATCGGCGGGCACTCGGCGAATGAAGGTCGGCACGTCGGGAACGGGCGCGCCCACGTGCAGGCGGTCAATCGACCCCTGTTCGACAGCTTCCAGCGTCCGCGAGATGTTCAGGCCGTGCTCGTCGATGGCACAACCATGAGTGCGGGTGATGATGCCCATGATTGAGATGTTCAGATCGTACTGGGCGCGCAGCGCGTCCTTCTTTAGCTCGATGAGCCGGGCCAGCGCCTTGCCGACGTTGCCGAACCCGATCAGGCCGATACTCAGTTCCATATGGCTATCCTTCTGGTGCAGCGCTCGATTGGCAGAACGCCGGGTTGGGATTATAACCTAGCAGGCCCTATCTCCCGAAGGAGGCGCGATGCTTCGCCGTGTACTGAGTATGTTCTTCAGGCGCGGGCTGGAAACCGCCTTGCAGGTGACGGCGGAGTCGGCAGCCAGCGCTGCCTCAAAATCGTTTGTACAGGTCTTTGAGGTGACATTGCCGACGACGGTCTACGTCCGTGCCAGCCAGTGCGAGATCACGGTGCTGCGTGCGCCGGGCAGCCGGGTGGAGCTATCCGCCAACCTGCGCGCCGCCTTTGGCTGGGAACTGGCGGCTGAACAGGACGAGGCCGGCGTGTACATCGTGGCCCGGCGCAAGCCCGTCGTCGGGGCGATGTCCAGCGCGCGTTTCAGCCTGAGCGTACCGCCGGAAGCGAACCTGGTGTTCAACGTGACGCCCGGCACGATTCACCTGATGGACGTGGACGGCAAACTCAGCATTCCCGCCGCGGTGCTGCCCGGCAAGGAGCCACGATGATCCGGATTCGCTCCGCTACCGCCGCCGATCAAGACATCATCCGGCACATTGTGCGGATTGGCGAGCTTCCGCCCTATTCGCTCCGGTGGCAGCAGTTCCTGGTGGCGGAACAGGATGGACGGGTGATCGGTGTCGGGCAGATTCGGCGGCACGGCAGGTACAACGAATTGGGCAGCCTGGCAGTTTTGCCCGAATATCGCGGGCAGGGCGTCGGCGCGCAACTGATCGCGGCGCTCGAAGCACAGGCCGGGCTGCCACTCTATCTGTTCTGCCAGGAACCTGTGGAAACCTATTACCGACGTTTCGGCTATCATCGCATCCGGTTCCTCGAAGCGCCCGGCCCGCTCAAACCGCTGGCACTGATCGGCTTTACCTTGCCGCGCCTGTTTGGGGTACGCATCCGGTTGATGCGCAAGGATGGATGAGTCCCTGCCCGCTCATCCGGTGTGATTCTCGCCGAAGCGTTTCAACAACTGCTGGATGGCGCTGCCAGGATCGAGCGTGCGCGCCGAGACCTGCTCGACCAGCGCGGCCAGCAGTGCCGGATCGGTTTGCGACAGCAGGCGAGTCAGCAGGGCATCCCGCAGCCGATCCGCGATCTCCGCCTCGATTCTGGCCTGTTCACGCACGGCCAGCGTGCCGCTGCTGCGCAGATAAGCGCGGTGCGCCGCCAGTTTTTCGGCCAGTTCGGGGATGCCTTTGCCGTCCAGGGCAACCGTCTGCACGATAGGCGGCTGCCAGGCCGCATTTTCGTTTTCGTCCGGCGGCGCGGCAGAGACGTTTAGCAACCGTCCGTGATGCAGTGCGCGCTCGGTGCGGTGGCCGAGTTCGAGCATGGCACGCAGGGCGCGGACGGTGTTCTCGATGCCGGGCCGATCCGCCTTGTTGACGACCAGAATGTCGGCGATTTCCAGGATGCCCGCTTTGATGGCCTGCACGTCGTCGCCCAGGCCCGGCGCTTCAACCACCAGGGTCGTTTGCGCGGTACGGGCAATGTCCACCTCGCTTTGCCCGGCCCCCACCGTCTCCACGAACACGAGGTCGTACCCGGCGGCGTCCAGGGCGCGGGTGAGGTCGCCTGTGGTGCTGGCAAGCCCGCCCAGGCTGCCGCGCGTCGCCATGCTGCGGATGAACACGCCCGCATCGCCGGACAGGTCTTGCATCCGTATACGATCCCCCAGGATCGCGCCGCCTGTGAAGGGGCTGCTCGGATCGACGGCCACGATGCCCACCGTTTGCCCTTCACGGCGGTAGTGCCGCGCCAGGGCGTTGACCAGGCTGCTCTTGCCTGTGCCGGGCGCGCCCGTCACGCCGACGATGTGCGCCTTGCCGGTGTAGGGATAAAGCGCGGCCAGTTCGGCGGCGGCCTGCCCATTCTCAATGCGCGTCAGCAGGCGGGCCAGGTCGCGGCGGCTGGATCGGATGGCGGCGACGATGGGCGGCAGCCCCGGCGGAGTGGAATCGGCGGCCCTGTCCTGAGCGCTCAATGCACGACCCTGCGGATGTGCTCGGCGATGGCTTCGGTGCTGGCGCCGGGGCCAAAGACGGCGCTGACGCCCATCTTTTCCAGTTCGGCAGCGTCCTCGTTGGGGATGATCCCGCCGATGACGACTTTCACGTCGTCCAGGCCATGCGCCTTCATCAGTTCCAGGATGCGCGGGACAATCGCCATGTGCGCGCCGCTCAGGATGCTCAGGCCGATCACGTCCACGTCCTCTTGCAGCGCCGCGTCCACGATCATCTCCGGCGTCTGGCGCAGCCCGGTATACACGACTTCCATCCCGGCGTCGCGCAGGGCACGCGCCACCACCTTCGCGCCCCGGTCATGGCCGTCCAGGCCCGGTTTGGCGACCAGCACGCGGATTTTGCGTTCCTTGCTTTCGGTTGGTTGGTTCATAGGCGGTTTCCTATGGCAAAGTCAGTTGACCTCACCCCCAACCCCTCTCCACAGGGTGGAGAGGGGAGTCTGTACCCCTGCGTTCTCCCTCTCTGCTTGCGGAGAGGGGCTGGGGTGAGGTTCTGCACAACACGACTGCGCAGTCATTTCTCCGTAAAAGGACACAGGTCAGGCAGCGCATACGTCCGGTTGTTGAAGCCGTAGCTGTTCAGGGCAGCGAGCGTCTCTGGCCGGTTGGTGGCAGCGTTCAGCGCTTCGGCGCACGCCTTCTTGCGATCCCGCGTCTTTTTGTAATTATCCATAAACGACTGCCCGATGATGGCGTAGCCCTCGCCCGATGTCCCGGCAGGGTTTTCGGTCAGGAGTGTGGTCAGGGCGTCGTCGGCGGCGCGCGTCTGCTTGTTGGCGACAAGGGCCAGCATCTTCTTGAACTCGGCATAGGCCCGCAGGATGGTTTGCTCGTCGGCCAGCGTCCAGGGCTGCAAGTTGGCGTCGTCCCGCACCCTATCATAGAGCCGGATCGCGTCCCGCCAGTTCCCCTGGGCAAAGCGATAATCGGCGTCGTGGACGGCGTGGATGCGATAGACAGGCGGTTCCAGTTGGGTCAGCGCCAGCACATAATTCGCGCCATCCCAATCCCAGATGTCGGTGCTTTTGCGGGGCGGCCCGGCGTTGGGGTCGGGCGTCGGGTTGAAGTGAATCGCCACTTCCAGAATGCCGTCCTTGTCCAGATCGGCGATCTCGACCTTGCCGCTGGTGGCGTTCATCGGCACATCATTCAGCGGTTTGAATGCGCCGAGCGTGCCGTTCCATTCCAGAATCTGCATGACGGCGGTGCACTGCCCGGCATTGCACGTCTGCTGGGTATAGGCGACTTCGGCACGCAGATCGTAGTTCATGTCGCCCACGCGCTTGAGTTCGGGGATGAGCGTGTTCGGGCTGTACAGGGTGCTATACAGCAGCCGGTAGCCTTTCTGCGCGCAGCCGTAGATCAGCAGTTGGCCGGGCGAGGGCACGCCCGGTTTGTAGTTGGCCGGGTCGTAGAGCGTAACCAGAATCTCCTTCACGCCGTCGCCCGTCAGGTCGGTGTCGGACTGCACCTGTGCGCCCTCGGCAATCGCACCCCAACTGCGCAGGGTGGCTTCCAGCACGGAGGGCGGGCCGCCTGCGGACAGGAAGCGCCCAATCACCTCCGGGTACTGCGTGAAAGCCGATGGCTTGGGCGGCGGCGGTGGGCTGCCTGCTTCTGGGCAGTCATTGGGCTGGTAGACCGGGCCGCTGAGGGTTGCCCCGGCCATCGCCGTCGCTGCACGCAGCGTGGCAAAGGCGGCGGTGGCCGTCGCGGCGGGCGCGACGATCTGGCCGAACCCGGTGGGTGTCGGCCCTTGCTGATCGGGCGACTGCCCGACAGGCGTGACCAGCCACACCGAGATGCGCCCGCCGGGGGTGGCGGTGGCGAAAGCGGGCGCAAGGGTGGGCGTCGGGCCTGTGCCGCGCTGCCCGACCACGTCGTTGACGCTGCTGCAAGCCAGAGCCGCGATGAGCAGCACGATCAGAGCGAGCCAGACGGGTGGTTTGCTCAGGAATGTTTGCATGGTGGCTAGTATAGCACGGCCAATAGCAGACCCAAGCACCACCCCGAAATGTGAACCTGTCCTCTGGCAGCCCGACCTAGTGCGGTACGGGCAGCCCTTCCATCCTGGCATACTGCTGGATGATCCGCCGGACGTGCTGCGGGTCGTCCAGGATGAAGTAGTGATCGTGGTAGTTGTAGACCGCCGATGGCGTTTCGGCCACGCGCCGGATGTCGAAATCGAACTTGGGCGTCTCCGGCTTGAGGGCGTGCTGCAACTCGCCGTGCGAGGACAGCAGCCCCGCCCCAAAAATCTTCAGCTTGCCATCCTCGCGGATCAGCCCGAATTCGGTGGTATACCACCACAGCCGGGCGATCTCCAACTGCTGGCGCTCGTTGGCGGCCAGGTACAGCGGCCCGAACATCTGCGCGGTGTCGGCAAAGTCCGGGTCGGTGAAAAAGGCCAGATGTCCGAAATACTCGTGGAACAGGTCGGGCAGCGGCGTAAAGTCCAGTTCGTGCGGGCGGCGAATGTAATTCGTGACGGGGAAGCGGCGCTCCGCCAGGTGCTCAAACCACTGCGTCGCACCCAGGTATTCATTCTGGGCGTCGCCCAGTGTCCAGCCGGTCATGGCGCGTAGGCGTTCACTGAACACGTTTGGATCGGGCAGGCGATTCGGATCAAGCTGCAAGCGCGGCAAACCTTCCAGGAATAGCTGACAGGCAACATCGGCCACCAGCGCGATCTGCCGTTCGTAGAGGGCTGACCACGTATGGTGATCTTCCTCGGTGTAGGCGGGAGTCGTGAGCAGTTGAGGTTGTGCGGTCATAGCGCACTCCTTTGACGAGCACTCGGGCGGTATTGATATGTGGCTCTGCGGACGAGTTCTATGAACACGATAGCAGAAATCGTGAAAAATAACAAGCGTTAGTTAGGAAAGCCTTAACAAGAGTCGGTTGGAAGGGGGTTAGTGGCGGGTCAAACAGACGGAACGACCAGATCACACGAACGGGGGATTCTTTGTAAGCTGGTACAGGAACAGCATCACCTGCTCACTCAACGTTGGATCGTTGTAGTCGCCACCGGCGTCCAGGTAATCCAGGACGCTGGTCAGGTCGGTCATTTCCAGCCAGATGCCCTGGCACTTCGGGCATTGTTCAAGCTGCACATCACTGTGTTCGGTGAACTTGTGCTTGTGGAGCGGCGTCTTATCCTGCGGGCAGCGGCGTGTGCTGCTGACCAGCGAGATGTCGCCGATCTGGATCGGGTTCAGGTGCGCGCCGTGCTTCTCGGCCAGGGTTTCTAGTTCCCCGCGATCCAGCCAGTAGCCGCCGCATACGGGGCACTGATCCACCGGCACACGCTCGATCTGGACTGTGGTCAGCTCGTTGCCGTCATTCGGGCAGGTTAACATGTGCTGTCCCTTCCACGCTCATACCCTCGGCAGAACGATCCCGGTTTGCCCCTGGTATTTGCCTTTACGATCTGCGTAACTGACCTCGCAAGGCTCGTCCGCCTCAAAGAATAACACCTGCGCGATACCCTCCCCGGCGTAGATTTTGGCGGGCAGCGGGGTGGTGTTGCTGATCTCCAGCGTAACATACCCCTCCCAACCCGGTTCGAAGGGTGTTACATTCGTCAGGATTCCACAGTTACGAACGAAAACCCCGGCTTCAAGCGCAAAGTTCCCGGCTTCGGGCACTGTCAGACAATACACGTCATGATCGCCAGGCAGGTTACGAATAGCCTGCACCTTGTGATTGTTCGCTGTGGTTTTCTTCGAGGAAGCACCCTTGAAGGCAGCAATGACTTCAGGAAAGCGGCGAAAGACTGCACGATCACAGTTCAATAATCGGGCTGCTCCTCGAATTGAACCTGTTTCGTCCAGAGCCTTACGAACGACCTCCGCTGTTATTTCGGCCCTGGTTTTTAGTTTTCGCATAATCTCACGTTGCTGTTCGCGTCGCGCCTCACTCGCATTTGCCCAAACTTGACGCGATAATTCCGCCCTCTTTTCACGGTTGGCAGGATCATCATAATAGTGCCGCATCAATTCGGCCTTTTGTTCGCGCCGTGCTTCAGTCCAATACGCCATACGCTTAGAGTGTAGTGTTTCTCGCTGTGCTACATAATCAGCGCTATGCCAGAATGCCAACATTCTTTCGCGTTGCGCCCTTGCATAGTTTTCGCGCCATTCGGCATCTTCTTGCCACAAGCGTTGAAGCGCTGCACTGATAGCGGCTCCATGCTCGACAGGATCAAAATCCTCACCGTAACTATTGGCATTATGTAAGCGTATGTGTTGGCTTGCATCCATCCGTGTCAGGTTCCAGGGCCGGTTATTTCGCCGATCAAAATCAATATGATGGCGGTGGGTGTTCGGGGTGTCTTCATAGATTCCATGTCGAACATTCCACTCATCGGCAAGGCGATGCGTCGGATGGAGTTGCCCGTTGAGCGGCTGGTATACCATTTCATAGCCACGTGCCACCTGGCGATACAGTGGCATTAGGGCGTCGTCAGGGTGTAAATCGCTCGCCTGCCGCAATTGCCCATCACGGGTCACAAATTCATGATCGGGTGTGCAGAAAATTGACTCGTTATTATCGAGGATAATTTCAATTAATGAGTCGCGCCCGATATAACGTGGTGCGGTTAGTTCCGTAACAATGATCCGTCCAAACGGGCCGACGCTATACCCGAAAAACATCTCGCCCTGTTCGGCGCGCGTAACCATCTCCTCAAGTGTCGCCGATGTGCCGTCTACCAAAGCCACGCGCGTATCGCCGCGAAAGCAGCGCGCGTAGGTCGATTTTCCGACGGTTACCGTTAAAACTGACCTCGGGATGCGGAAATACTCCACCGTTACGGCCAGCGCAAACGAGTTGGGCGGAATGATGCACACGTCCCCCTTGAACGGGATCAGCGAGCGCTCGTCCAGGTGCTTCGGATCGACCACGGTGTTGTAGGGATTCGGCGTGAAGATTTTGAATTCGTCGGCCACCCGGATGTCGTAGCCATAGGAACTCACCCCATAACTGATCACCCCATTTCTCACCTGCTTTTCCTCGAAGGGGTCGATCATCTTGTGTTCCAGGCACATTTTGCGAATCCAGTGGTCAGGCTTCAGTCCCACGCTGTTCTCCTGTGTGATTGTCGGGCGGATAGATCAGGCAGCTTCTTCCATGTCGGGCGGCGCGGTTTCGGCCTGCGGCTGCTGTGCCGGTTCGGCCCGTTCGCGGCGCTCCATGAACTCCGGCGCGGACATGCCCATCAGCTTGAGCGCGCGGGCAAAGACGACCTTCGCGGCGCGGTAGAAGCGCAGGCGGGCCTTCTGCACGTCGTCGGGGATGTGCTCCTGGTCGGACATGACGCGCACCCGATCATAGACCGGGTGGAAGATTCCGGCCAGATCGAGCGCATAGTAGGCCAGCCCCTGCGGAGCCATCTCCGTAACGGCGCGGTGGATCACCTCTTCCATTTCGAGCATCTTGCGGACGACGGACAGTTCGTCGGGGCCGAGCTTGCTCAGGTCAGCGCCTTCGTCGGTCAGGCCGCGTTCTGCCGCTTTGCGGAAGATGCCCGCGCAGCGCACGTGCGCATTCTGGATGCGGTACACCGGGTTTTCGTCGCCCTGCGTCCGCGCCAGGTTCAGGTCGAATTCCATCGCGGTATTCGGATTCTGCGCCAGCATGAAATAGCGCACCGCATCCGCGCCAACGTCGTCCACCAGTTCATCCAGTTCCACAAAATCGCCACGCCGGGTGCTCATGCGCCGCGCCTCGCCGCCCTCCACCAGTTCGACCATCTGGTGAATGATGGTGCGGACGGCCGCCGGGTCGTAGCCCAGTGCCTTGACGCCGAGCAAGACCTGCGGCGCGGTGGCGGCGTGATCGGCCCCGAACACGTCCACGATCAGATCAAAGCCGCGTTCCAGTTTGTTGCGGTGGTAGGCCATGTCCGGCAGGCGGTAGGTGGGGTCGCCCGTCTGCTTGACGATCACGCGATCCTTTTCGTCGCCCAGCGCGCTGGACTTGAACCAGACCGCGCCGTCCAGGTCGTAGGCGTAGCCGCGCTTGCGCAGTTCCTCGACGGTGGCCCACACGGAGCCATCCTCGTACAGGCTGTTTTCCAGGAAATATACGTCGTGGACGATGTTGACTCGGCGCATACTGTGTTTGATGCGCTCCATGATGGCCCGTGCCGCCAGCACGCGAAATTCGGAAGCCGGGGCGTCGCGCATTTCGTCGCCGCGAAAGGCCAGGATGGTCGCCGCGATCATGCGGATGTACATGCCCTTGTAGCCGTTGGGCGGGAATTCGGCGGGCAGGCCGAGCATTTCCAGGTAGCGGGCGCGCACACTCTCGCCCAGCACGTTCATCTGCTGCCCGGCGTTGTTGAAATAGTATTCACGGGTCACGTCGTAGCTCACCGCCGCCAGCAGGTTGGCAATCGTATCCCCGATCACGCCGCCGCGAATGCGGTGCACGCTCAACGGGCCGGTGGGGTTGGCGCTCACGTACTCGACCTGCGCCTTTTTGCCCGCGCCCAGGTCTTGCTGGAAGACGCGCTCCCCGGCCTGGATAATGGCCTCGACCTGGTTTGCCAGCCACCTGTCGGACAGCCGGAAGTTCAGGAAGCCCGGCGGCGCAACCTCGACGGCGCTGATGAATTCCACCTGCGGCAGGTGCGCCTGAATAGTTTTGGCGATCTCAATGGGCGGTTTGCTGACCTGCTTCTGCACCTGCATGGCTACCGCAGAGGCATAGTCGCCCTGCTCAGGGCGCTTGGGGCGCTCAATTTTCAAAGTCGGAATGTCGAAGGCGGGCAGCGCGCCTGCCGCCTGCGCAGCCGCAATGCCACGCCGGACGACGGCAGCCACTTCCTGGGGAATTAGACTCACAGTGTTCTCCTGATCAGGCCAATGCGCCCCAATTCTAACAGGGCGTCCCCCGCCGATCAATTGGCTGTTGCGAATCGCGTTGATCCCTCGTGACGGATACCAATTGACAATTTGCCGTTCGCTGCTATACTGGCAAACAATTGAATAGGTCATCGGTCAGGGTCGCTCAATGCCCCGGATGGCAGAGCGTAACGGCGAAGCTGGTGAAGCGTGCTCTCGTCAGGAGAGAAGCCAGTCCAGCACTGTCCCGCAACTGTAGCGTAAGCGTCGCTTACGAAGTCAGGTCGCCCGCCCTGATCGTGTTCCAGCCTTCGTGGTGAGGGGTACGGAACGCGGATCGTGACAGCCACCTCAGCAATCCGTCTAACCGACGGGTCCGGCTGTCCCACCGGTTTGATGTTCCGGCCCCGGCGCGTCGCAACAGCGCCGGGGCTTTGCGTTGAGCACCCCGATCCACCTGGCCCTTGAGGATCGGGGATGACGGTGTTACCGGGCGCACAATCTGCACCCTTCTTACTCTCCAAACAGCCTGTGATCGAGCGGCGGCGCATGGTGTGCGGCGTGCTGGCCGCGCTGCTGCTGGGCGCGATCATCCTCTCGGCGGCGCACGGCCCCGCCAACATCCCCTATGGCGATGTGGCCCGGCTGCTGCTGCGCGGTCTGGGGCTGCCTGTGGGCCTCGATCTGCCGGATAGAGACTTTGCCATCGTCAACGCTATCCGCCTGCCGCGCATCCTGATCGGCGCGCTGGTCGGCGCGGCGCTGGCCTGTTCGGGCGCGGCCATGCAGGGCATTTTTCGGAACCCGCTGGCCGATCCGGGACTGCTCGGCATTACGGCAGGGGCAGGGCTGGCGGCGGTGGCGGCCATCACTGGCGGGCTGGTCAATATCGGTTTACTGGCGCTGCCTGCCTTCGCCTTCGGTGGGGCGCTGGTCGCCAGCCTGCTCGTGTACAGCCTGGCGATGGTGCGGGGCCGGGCCGACACTGCGACGTTGATCCTGGCCGGGATGGCCGTCAGTGCGCTCCTAAGCGCGCTGACAACCCTGCGGCTGCTGTCCGCCAACGATTATACGGCGGTGCAGGCCGCTCTAAGCTGGCTGTTTGGCGGGCTGCAAGGGCGCGGCTGGGAGCATTTTCGCGTGGTGGTGCTCCCGATCTTGCTGGCGCTGCTGGCGACCCTGGCCTACAGCCGCGACCTGAATATCCTGCTGTCGGGCGAGGAAGGGGCGCAGTCGCTTGGCGTCAACGTCCCGCGCACCCGGTTCGTGGTGCTGGCACTGACCTCGCTGATGACGGGCGCGGCGGTCAGTATCGCGGGTGGGATCGGCTTTATCGGGCTGGTCGTGCCGCACATGCTGCGCCTGATCGTCGGGCCGGATCACCGCGTCTTGCTGCCCGCCAGCGCCCTGGGCGGAGCCGTCTTCCTGGTGCTGGCGGATACCGTCGCCCGTCTGGTCATCCAGCCCGCCGAGATTCAAGTTGGGGTGCTGACGGCACTGCTCGGTGCGCCGTTCTTTCTGTTCCTGCTGGCGCGCCAGCGCAAGCAAATAATCGGCCCTTAGAAGGAGAGAAACATGCTCAGGTTTGCCACTCGATGCATACTGATTGCCGTTGTCCTGCTGGCGGCTTTTGCCTACGTAGCCGGGAGGCCGGTTCTGGCCCAGGACAGCGGTTTCCCGCGCACCGTGACCGATGGCTCCGGTACGCCGGTGACGATCAGCGCGCGGCCTACGCACATCGTCTCGGTGGCGCTGGTCAGCGACGAAATTCTGTTCTCGCTGGTCGATCCGTCGCGGCTGGCGGCGGTGACGGCCAACACGATGGACCCGGCCCAGAGCAACGTGGCCGAACTCGCCAAACCGATAGCCAACAAGCTGTCAAAAGCCGACCCTGAAGCCGTCATCGCGCTGAAGCCCGACCTGGTGGTTCTCAGCCCGTTCACCGACGCGGGCGTGATCAAGCAGTTGAAGGACACCAAGCTGCCAGTTTTTGTGCTCGCCAACATCAGCACCATCAAGGATATTGAGAACAACATCCTGCTGCTGGGACAGGCCGTCGGCGAAGAGCAAAAAGCCGCGCAGATCGTGAGCGACATGGAGGCCAAGCTCAAAGCGGTGGCCGATGCCGTCAAAGACGTGAAGCCGCTGACCGTGCTGTACTACGGCCCGGATGGGTACTCGGCGGGCGCGGGCACAACCATTGACGAAGCGATCACCCGCGCAGGCGGGATCAACATCGTCACAAAGGCGGGTGTCAAGGAGCCGTTCCCGCAGTTGACGGACGAATGGGTCGTCACGCAGGACCCGGACGTGATCTTGCTGGCCGGGTTCAACAGCTACTCGCCGGGCTTCGTCGAGAAGTTCTACAACAATCCCAATTTTCAGACCCTCAAGGCCATCAAGAACAAGAAAGCCGTCGTCGCCAACGACGCACACCTTGCCACCATCTCGCAGTACATCGTCGAGGGCGTTTCCGACGTGGCGGCGCTGCTCTACCCGGATGCCTACAAGCCCACCCCCGCCGCGACCATGAACGCCACTGCGAGCGCAGCCGTGAGCGCCACGATGGCCGCCACTGCCGCCCGCTAGAACAATCGGGAGATACGATGATCGCGCAACCACAGCCAGCTATTCATACGGACCTGCCTCACCCCCGGCCCCTCTCCACTCAGGTAGAGAGGGGAGTAGAGTCGACGGCAAGACCGCTGCTTGAAGGCGCGGGCGTCGGTTTTCGGGCGGGAGACCGGCAACTGCTCAAGGATGTGTCGCTGGTGCTGCGCCCCGGCGAAATGGTGGGGTTGATCGGGCCGAACGGCGCGGGCAAATCGACACTGTTGAAGGTGCTGTCGGGCCTCTGGAAAGCCGCAACGGGGCAGATTATGCTGTGTGGGCAGCCGCTATCGTCGTATCGCCCGCGCCAGATCGCCCGGCTGATCGGGCAGGTCGGGCAGTCAAACGTGCTGGATGCGCCCTTCACCGTCCGCGACGTGGTGCTGATGGGCCGCAACCCGTACCTGGGCCGCTTCGAGATCGAGCGCCCGCAGGATCGCCAGATCGCGGAGGAGGCCATGCGCGCCACGCATACGCTGGCCCTGGCGGATCGCGCCATCACGACCCTGAGCGGCGGCGAACGGCAGCGTACCTTCCTGGCGCGGGCACTGGCTCAGGAGCCGTCGATCCTGCTGCTGGACGAGCCGACCAGCAACCTGGACATCCGCCACCAGATCGACATCCTGGCGACGGTGCAGCGCCTGGCCCACCAGCGCGGCCTGGGCGTGCTGATCGCCATTCACGATCTGTCGCTGGCGGCGCGCTTCTGTGACCGCCTGATTCTGATGTGCGAGGGCGCGCTGATCGCCGAGGGAACGCCGGAAGCCGTCCTCGCACCGGAGCATCTCGCCAGCGCCTTCGGCGTGCAGGCGCAGCCATACCGCGATCCCTTCACGCACGACCTCAAGCTGTCGATTCAGGAGTGAGATGCGCGCACCCTCAGCCGGAGCGGTCAATCCGGCTGATCGTCCTGGGCCAGCGCCGCGTTTTCGGCCAGGATCGTTTCGGCAACGGCGGCCAGGTCGAGCGTCTGGCCGCGCTTAAGCGCCAGCCGGATCACGTCTTGCTCCGGCCTGGCCTCCAGTTCAGCCAGGAAGGGGAGCGCTTCTTCCTCTTTGAGATCGCTGCTGATGCCCGGATGGTTGAGCGCCAGCCCCAGCAGTTCCGCGCCCCGTTCGATCTGGCCCTCCTGGGCCAGCAGCCGCCCGAACCCGACCAAAGTGCCCAGGATCAGCGGAACTGAGCCAATCTGCCGGCCCATTTGCAGCGCCCGGAAGAAATAGCGTCGGGCCTCGTCGTAAGCCTGCCTATGGTAGGCCAGTGCTCCCAGACTGTACAGGGTATTGGCCTGCCCGTAGCGGTTGTCCACTTCGATGTCGATAGCCAGCGTTTCCCGCAGGTATTGCCGGGCCTCGTCGTAGCGGTGTTCGATACGGGCCACTTCACCCAGGTTGCCAAGCGCCTGCGCGACCCTGGCCCGGTTGCCCGATTCCTGAGCCAGTCGCACGGCCTCGCCGAAGCACGCTTTGGCCTGCTCGTATTTCTTCTGCATCGAGTAGGCAATGCCCAGCATGTTCAAGGCATTGATCACGAACGGCAGTTTGCCGGTGCTGCGCGCCAGCGCCAGGTTTTCTTCCAGGTACTCCTGCGATTGCCTGTAAGCGCCCACCCGCCACGCCACGTCGCCCAGGCCCGCCAGCGCATGAGTCAACACGTCGGCATTGTTGATGGCCTGGCCGATGCCCAGGCTTTCGCCGTAGTACGCCTCCGCCTCGATATACGACCCCTGCTGAAGCGCCACATCGGCCAGGCCATTCAGGGCCGCCGCAATGACAGGCTGATCGCCGATCTGCCGGGCACTTGCCAGCCCTGCTTCAAAGTGCGAACGAGATTCGTTCCAGCGCCCCATCCAGAACAGTGTGCCACCCAATTGCTCGTTCAGGTAGCCCTGCCAGCGGAGTCTGTCGTCCACTATGTTTGCTGCCAGTTCCAACGCCCGTTGAAAGAAGGCAATCGCCTCCACAAAAGCGCTGACGTTGCGGGCCTCGACGCCGGCCTGGCGGGCATACTTCATTTCCTTCACCGGCTCACCCGCAATGCGCCAGTGATAGGCCAGCGAGGCCGCGTGTCGCGGATCGCCTGGATACACCGTTTCGATGGCACCGGCGGCCTGGGCATGCAATCTGGCACGCGCCTGCGGCTCCAGCGCGGACAGCACGGCCTCGCGCAGTTTATCGTGCGCGAAACGCCAACGCTGGTCTTGTACCTCTAGCACTGCCGCGTTGGCGCAGTCCAGCAGCCAGCGCTGCATGTCAATGCTGCCAGCGCAGACTTGTAGCACGGCCAGATCGAGTTCGCGGCCCAGGACAGCAGCGGTCTGCATCAAGGGCCTGGCAGACGGCGGCACGCGATCCAGGCGGCGTTGCAGCAGACGCTGCACGCCCCCCGCCGACACGCTGTCCGGCAGAGCCGTCCGGCCTATCTCGGCCAGCTGGCCCGCTTCCTCGGCCAGCGCGCGCACCACCTCCACCAGAAAGAAGACGTTGCCCTCCGTCTCCCGTTGCAGCAGTTGGAGCAGATGGGGCTGGCGGCCCGCCTCGCCCAGCATCGACTGGCTCAGTTTGGCGATGCCCTCCTCCGTCAGCCGGTTGAGCTTGAGCAAGTGCATACCCGGCAGCACGTCCGGCAGGTCTGGCCGCTCGTCGTCGCGGTACGTGCCGACGACCAGCAGCCGCAGTTTCGGGGCCATCTGCGCAAGCTGGGCCAGCACCGCCAGGCTTTCCACGCCCGCCCAGTGAATGTCTTCCAGCACGACCACGACGGGCTGCTGGTGGCGGCGAAACACAGCCGAGACGACGTTGAGCAGCCTGGCCTGGGCCGCCATCGGCTCGATGTCCGGCACGCGCGCGATGGGCCGATTCAACAGGGTGGCGATGTCGGGCGTCAGCACGGACAGCACGCCAGCCTCGGTATCGTTCAGATCGGCGGCCAGCGCCAGGCGGCGCAGTACGTCGCGCCAGACCTGGTAGGGCGCACCGCCTTCGCTGACGGCCTGGCCGCGCAAAACAAGCGCGCCCCGGATCAGGCCGAGCGTCGCCAGTTCGTTCAAGAGCCGCGATTTGCCGACTCCGCTCTCGCCGCCGATCAGCCAGGCGCTGCCTTCGCCCCGCAGCGCAGTGTCCAGGGCCGCCGACAGCCGCGCCAGTTCCTCGTCGCGCCCGACCAGCCGCGCTGCTTGCAGGAAGCTCTCCCGGATCGCCAGCGTTTCCAGCGCAGCCGGTTGGCCGGTGGCGGCGCTCAAATCGCGGATCACCTCGCTGGAATCCGCGTAGCGCTTTTCGGGGGCTTTCGCCAGCAACTTTCTCAAAACGCTGGCAACTGGGGCGCTGACGCCTATCGGGTCCAGGTCGGGTTCCTTGCCCAGCACCTCGTCGATAAGTGCGCTCAGGGAGGTAGCGCTGTACAGGCGTCGGCCCGACAGCAGTTCAAAGGCGATCACGCCAACGCTGTACAGGTCTGCGGCGGCGCTGGCCGTGCCGCCTTCCAGGATTTCGGGGGCCATGTAGGCCAGCGTCCCGGCGGCGGCGCTGTGCTGCCCGATGCCAATCGACAGCCCGAAGTCCAGCACCTTGACTGTGCCATCGACGACCATCACGTTGCCTGGCTTCAGATCGCGGTGAACGATCCCGCGCCGGTGCAGGTAGGTCAGCGCCCGCAGCATCTGGATCAAGATGTCGATGCGGCCAGCGAACGACTGCTGATGCCCGGCCTTGAGGATGCTTTGAGCGCCCACCAGCAGATCCATCGTGAAATAAGGCTGCTGCTGCTCGTCGAATCCGTAATCGAGCACACTGATGATGTTGGGGTGGCGCAGCGAGGCCAGCGTCTGGAATTCCTGCGCCAGCGCCAGCCGCGCGTCAACCGTTTCGCTGCGGGAATTAAAGAGCAGTTGGTCGGTGGGCGCCAGCACGCGCTTGAGGGCCACCGGTTGGCCTGCCAGCCGATCCTGCGCGCGATAAACCGCGCCCATGCCGCCCTCGCCGAGCAAATCCTGCAAAAAGTAGCGTTTGCAAAACAAGGAAGACACCGTCAATGCCCCATGTCATCAACCGTGTTGTCGGGTGTTTACATGATGATACCATCCTCCACCCCAGGCAAGCGAGCGGTCTCGGCACTGCGTGAGTCGAAGCATGGCGAACCTGTTACTATTGACTGGAGGGTATAATGGTAAAATCGACAAAATCTGTTAAAATAGTGGTACTCTAGACAACCCGATTAACCGCCCGCGTCTTTTATCTGTTTTCCGTACCTAACCGCGTTCTCGCTTTTGCATCGTACCCAGACCCATTTGTTGTGATCAGTGTCTAGCAGCAGCTTATTCCTGGCGCGGCGGGCGACATGTGCGACATGTGCGACATATGGAGGTGATGCAATGCTGGAATCAATTCTTGTCCCCCTGGACGGTTCGACCCTGGCCGAGTGTGTGCTCCCCCACGTGGTAGCGCTGGCCGACGCCTTCGGCAGTCAGGTCGTGTTGTTGCGGGTCCTGGATCAGCACCAATCAGCGGAGTCGATACACACCGTTGACCCACTGACCTGGCAACTCAACAAGACGGAGGCTGACCTGTATCTGGACAGCGTCTGTGCGCGGCTGCAGGAGGCCGGGCTACAGGTGCAAACCGAACTGCTCGAAGGGCCAGCCGCCGAAAACATTGTCAGCGCCGCCCAGAACCATAACGCTGACCTGATCATCATGAGCAGCCACGCGCGCAGCGGGCTGACCGGATGGGGTATCAGCAGCATCGTGCAGAAGGTCGTTCTAAGCGCGCCCACTTCGCTGATGATCGTGCGGGCACGCCAGGCCGTCGGGCTGCTGGCCGAGCAGCGCTACAAGCGCCTGTTTGTGCCGCTGGATGGCTCACTGCGCGCCGAGTGCGTGCTGCCCCTAGCCATCCAACTGATCCGCGCTCACCAATCGCAGCTGGTTCTGGCGCACGTCGTCGGGCGGCCCGAACTGGCCCGCCGCACGCCCGCCACCCAGGAAGACCTGGATCTGGTCAACCGGCTGGTGGAGCGCAACCAGGAGGAAGGCGCACGCTACCTGGAACAACTGCTTTCCCGCCTGTCTGTCGAGGGTCTGGACGTACAGACGCACCTGCTGGTCAACCAGAACGTCGCAGTTACCCTGCACGATCTGATCGAGCGCGAACAGATCGATCTGGTCATCGTGAGCGCTCATGGTTATTCCGGGGAAGCCCGCTGGCCCTACGGCAGTGTGGTGAGCAACCTGATCTTTTACGGCACAACGCCCTTGCTGATCATGCAGGACTTGCCTGTCGAAAAGATAGCACATCCCCAAACCGAGGTCCGTGTCAGAGAACTCCCGGGGCATTGATCCATGCAGACGACGCCTGATCCGATCACCCTTGACGCGCTGCCCGAAGCCGATCTGGCGCTTGTGCAGCACAACCAGCTTGAAGAACTTGCCCAACAATTGGCCCGGAGCCAGGCCATCAGCAGCCAGGCGGCCACGTCCTTGCCGCTGCTTGACCGTATGCAGGGCCAGGCGAAAACGCTACAAGCGGCATACGCCCGCTTCAAGGGCGCGTCCAGAGAAGACATCGCCTTCTCCTATGCGGCGGAGTGGATGCTCGACAACTTCTACCTGGTCGAGCAGACGCTCCGCCTGATCCGCGAGGACATGCCGCGCGGTTATTATCGCCAGCTGCCGGTCCTGGTCAGCACGCCGTTGGCCGGGTATCCGCGCATCTTTGGGGTCGCCTGGGAGATTGTTGAGCACAGCCTGAGCCAGCTTGACATCGACCACGTCCAGAAGTTTATCCAGGCATACCAGGTGATCACGCCGCTGACGATGGGCGAGCTATGGGCGCTGCCGACCATGCTGCGCCTGGCGATCATCGAAAACCTAACTGGCGCGGTGGCGCGCATCACGGGCCTGATGGTGCAGAGCGACGCGTCGTTTTGCACCCTGTCCCTCGTTACCCAGAAGCCGACGGATGACACGCTGGTTGCCAATTGCTTCCACAGCCTGCGCTTGCTCTCCACCCAGGAATGGAAGCGCTTCTTTGAAGCAGTCAGCCATGTCGAGCAGATTTTGCGGCGCGACCCGGCGGGCATCTATGCGCAAATGGATTTTGAAACGCGCGATCAGTACCGCCGTCTGATCGAGGAACTGGCCCGAAACAGCCGTCAGAGCGAAGAAGCGGTTGCGCACCTCGCCATTGACCTGGCCGCCCGGAACGCGGCCCGGCTGGACAGCCAGGGCATCCTGCACGTAGAGCGGACGGCACACGTCGGCTTTTACCTGATGGATCGGGGCCGCGCGCAGCTAGAGGCTATGCTGGGCTACCGGCCCGCAACGGCGGCGCGGCTGCGCGGCTGGCTGCTGGCCCACCCGACTCTGAGCTACGTGGGGGGAATTCTGCTGCTGGCGGCGTTCTTTCTGGCGCTCTTGCTCTCGCATGGCGCGACGGCGGGCGCAAGCGGGCCGCAAATGTTGCTCGTCGCCGCCCTGGCGCTGCTGCCCGCGACGATGGTGGCCGTTGACCTGATCAACTGGCTGGTTACGCATGTCCTGCCGCCCCGCGTGCTGCCCCGGCTCGACTTTGAGGAAGGCATTCCCGCCGAATGCCGCACCATGATTGTCATCCCGACTCTACTCGGCCACGAGAGCGAGATCGACGCGCTGCTGCAAGCGCTGGAACTTCACTATCTGCGCAACAGCAACCCCCAGCTATCCTTCGCCTTGCTGACCGACTTTCCCGATGCGCCTGAACCACACATGCCGGGCGACACGGCCTTGCTCGAACGCATGACGGCGGGCATCCGCGCCCTGAATGACAAATACCGGGAGCGCGGCGTCGCTTTCTTTTTCTTCCATCGGGAGCGGCGCTGGAACCCCGCCGAAGAATGCTGGATGGGTTGGGAGCGCAAACGCGGCAAGCTGGCCGAATTCAATGCCCTTCTGTCCGGCTCCCACGACACTTCGTACATCGTCCAGGAGGGCAACCTGGACATTCTGCCCACCATCCGCTACGTGATCACGCTGGACGTGGACACCATTTTGCCCCTGGGCAGCGCCAGTCGTCTGGTGGCGACGCTGGCCCATCCGCTCAACCGCGCCGTTTTCGCGCCCGATTCCGATAGAGTCGTCGCAGGCTACAGCATCTTGCAGCCCCGCATCGACATCAAGCCGACCAGCGCCAGCCAGTCGCCCTTTGCCCGCATTTTCTCCGGGGACATCGGCCTGGATTTGTACACGAAGGCGGTGTCGGACGTGTATCAGGATTTGTTCGGCGAAGGCACTTACGTCGGCAAAGGCATCTACGACGTGTCGGCCTTCGAGCGCAGCCTCGCCAACCGCGTCCCGGAGAACAGTCTCCTGAGCCACGACCTGTTCGAGGGGATTCACGCCCGCGCGGCGCTTGTGACGGACATCAGCGTCCTGGAGGACTACCCGTCCAGCTATATCGTGTTCACACATCGTCTGCATCGGTGGATACGCGGGGACTGGCAGCTTTTGCCCTGGCTGCTGCCCAGGGTTCCTACCGCGAATGGGACGGCCCCTAACCGGCTGCCCGTCATCGCTCGCTGGAAGATTCTGGACAACCTGCGGCGCAGCCTGACTATGCCGGCGCTGCTGGCGCTCCTGTGTGCGGGCTGGTTGGGGCTGCCCGGCTCGCCGCTCGGCTGGACGGTGGTGGTGTTGCTGGCGCTGGCCGTGCCGCTCTTGCTTCAGGCTGTGACCAGCGTGGTGCGGGGCTTCAGCAAGCAGTTTGCGCCGGAGATCCTCCGTGCCATCCAGATCGATCTGGATCGATGGCTGCTGGCGGTGTTCTTCCTGCCACACGAAGCGTTGGTGGCCCTGGATGCTATCCTGACGACCCTGTATCGTCTGCTGGTGTCACGCAAGCATTTGCTACGCTGGACGACAGCCGCCCACACGGCCCGCCTGTTCGGGACGGAAGCGGGCGCGGCCCTGGTCTGGCAGCAGATGCTTACCTCGCTGATCCTGACCAGCCTCGTGGCTATTGTTGTGGCGCTCGCCAACCCGGCAGCCCTGCCCGTCGCTGCGCCATTCATCGTTGCCTGGCTCGTCGCGCCTGCCCTAGCCTACCGTATCAGCCGCCCTATCGCCTACAGGCCGACCCCGCTTTCCGCCGAGCAGCACGAGGAACTGCGGGCCCTGGCCCGCCGCACCTGGCTGTTCTTCGAGCAGTTCGTCGGGCCAGCCGATCACTGGCTGCCGCCCGATCATTTCCAGGAATCACCGCTGGGCGTCGTTGCCCATCACACCTCGCCGACCAACATCGGGCTTTTTCTGCTGTCCATCCTGGCGGCGCACGACATGGGCTACATCGGCTTGCTCGGCCTGGCCCTGCGTTTGCGCTCCACCTTTGAAGAGATGGGGAAACTGGAACGCTATCGTGGGCATTTCTTGAACTGGTACGACACCCAGACCCTCGCCCCCCTGATGCCCCGTTATGTCTCGACAGTGGACAGCGGCAACCTGGCGGGCTGCCTGCTGGCGCTGCGGCAGGGCTGCCTGGCGCTACCCCGTGCGCCGGTGGTGGGTGCGCAGCGCTGGCAAGCACTGGACGACATTTTGATACTGCTGGATCATCTGGTGGCTCGCTTTGAGGGTCACGACCCGGACCAGACGGCTGCCGCCTTTCAGTCTGAACTGCGCCGCGTGCGCCAGCAGATTGCGGCTATGCAGGACAGGCCGGAGCAGTGGGCATCGCTGCTGCTGTGGCTGGCCGATGACGCCTGGCACAGGCTCTCCGAGCGACTGATGGCGCTCATCGACTCGAACCTGCCCGCGATGGACTCCGATACCCTGAGCGAACTGCGCCTGTCGATGGACCGTCTGAGCCGCACCCTGAGCAGCATCCGGCGCAACATGGACTTGCTGCTGCCCTGGCTGGTTCCTTTCAACGACCCGCCCGCACTCTTTTCGCAGCCGGGAGCGCCGCCGCGCGTGGCCGAAGCGTGGCAGGCTCTCCACGACACCCTGCTGGCGGAGGTTCCCCGCCTGGGCGAGGCCACGACGCTGTACGAAGAGGGCAAGCGCCGTCTGCGTGAACTGGCCGATCTGCTGGACGACGAGAGCGTGCCGCCGCAGCAAGCGGCGAAGGACTGGTGCCGGCGGCTCATCGACAGACTGGATACGGCCCGGCTGCGCGTGCAGACCCTGCTCATCGGCTTCCAGGATGTGGCGGCGCAGGCCGAGGCATTCTTCGAGGCAATGGAGTTCGGCTTCCTGTTTGACGGACAGCGCGAGGTCTTTCACATCGGCTACAACGTAACCAGCGGCAAGCTCGACAACAACTACTACGATCTGCTGGCGTCCGAGGCTCGCCTTGCCAGTGTGATCTGCATTGCCAAAGGGGACGTGCCGCACAGCCACTGGCTGCACCTGGCGCGGCCCGTCACCGAGGTCAACGGCACGCAGGTGCTTCTCTCGTGGAGCGGCACGATGTTCGAGTACCTGATGCCGTACCTGCTCATGCGCGACTATGCCGGGACCTTCCTCAGCCACAGCGACCAGGCCGCTGTCGATTACCAGATTGACTATGGACAGGCACAGCGTGTGCCCTGGGGCATATCCGAATCGGGCTACTACGCCTTCGACGCCAACCTGAATTATCAGTACCGGGCTTTTGGTGTGCCCCGGCTGGGCTTCAAGCGCGGCCTGGCCGAAGACCTCGTGGTGGCGCCCTATGCCTCGCTGCTCGCGCTTTCGCTGCGTCCCCAGGCCGTGATCGATAATCTGGCGCGATTCAAAAAGCTGCACATGATCGGTCACTATGGCCTGTACGAGTCTGTGGATTACACCGGGGCCAGGCTGCCCCCCGGCCACAAGCACGCCATCGTCCAATCCTATATGGCCCACCACCAGGGTATGATCATGCTCTCGCTGTGCAACTACCTCCACGACGAGGCGATGATCCGGCGTTTCCACACGGACCCGCGTATCCAGAGCGTGGGACTGCTGCTTCAGGAAAAAATCCCGCAGGAAGCGCCCGTCGAGTACCCGCACCAGGGCGAAGTGAGCGGCGTGCGCCCGGTGGCGCCGCCCGTCAGCCTGATTCCCTGGCGCGCCCCGGCGGACTCGGCCATTCCGCTGGCGCATTTCCTGGCACAGGGGCGCTACGGGGTGCTTGTGACCAGTGCGGGCGGTGGCTATAGCCAGTGGCAGGACATCGCCCTGACGCGCTGGCAGGCCGACACAACCCTGGACAACTGGGGAAGCTGGCTGTACGTGCAGGATCGGGAAAGCAACGTGCTCTGGTCAGCGGCGTACCAGCCGACGGCTGTCCAGCCGGACAGCCAGGAAGTGCTGTTCTACCCACACAAAGTCGAGTACCGCCGCCGCGACGGAAGTGTGTCGCTGTTGATGGAAGTTGGCATCGCGCCTGACGAAGTGGAGGTTCGGCGTATCACGCTGACCAACGACAGCGATCAGCCGCGCCAGCTCAGGCTGACCAGCTACGCCGAGGTCGTTCTCGCGCCGCAGGCCATCGATCTGCGGCACCCGGCCTTCAACAAACTCTTCGTCGAGAGTGAGTACGTAGCCGAAGTCAACGCGCTCGTCTTTCGCAGACGGCCTCGCTCCGCCAAAGAAAAGCCGCTCTACCTGGTGCATGCGCTGGTCGTCCAGCCAGGGCAAACCGTGACGGGCGCGTATGAGAGTGATCGCGCTCGTTTCCTGGGCAGAGGCCAGACGCTGCGCCGTCCTGCTGCGCTCCAGGTGGGTGATGAACTGTCCGGCGCTACCGGCGCCACCCTCGACCCGATCATGGCTCTCGGCCAGGACATCGACCTGGAACCGCATACACACGCCCAGGTGGCCTACCTGACTCTGGTGGCGGCCTCGCGCGACGAAGCGCTGGCGATAGCCCGGCGCTACCAGGCATGGGCCGAGGTCGAGCGCGCCTTCGATCAAGCTCGCACCCAATGCGAAATCGAACTGCGCCAGCTTGGTCTCGACACATCCGATCTGGCAGGCATTGACCAGCTGCTTTCGGTGCTGCTGTACCCGGCCAGCGCACTGCGCGCCAGCCCCGAAACGCTGGCCGCCAACCGCAAGGGACAACCGGGCCTGTGGGCCTATGGCATCTCCGGCGACTACCCGATCCTGCTTGTGAAAGTCACCGAGCCGGAGACGCCGCTGGTGCGGGAAGTGCTGCGCGCTTTCGCCTACTGGCACAATCGCCAGATCAAGCTCAATCTGGTCATTCTCAACCAGCAGGATGTCGGCTACTCGATGGAGTCGCACAACCAGTTGTACCGCCAGATCGCGCGGGCCGGGGCCGACAGGTGGCTGAACCAGCGCGACGGTATCTTTTTGCTGCGCGGCGACCAGATGCCTGACGAGGACAAGGTGCTGCTGGAAACCGTTGCACGGGCCGTGCTTGACAGCGAGCGAGGTTCGCTGGCCGAGCAGCTTGGCGTCATCGGCGTGCAGCCCGTTCGTCTGCCGGCCTTCCTGCCGACTCTGCCAGATCGCCAGGATGTGGAACCCACACCGCCGTTGCCTCGCCCGACAGGTTTGATTTTTGACAACGGCCTGGGCGGTTTCAGCGCCGATGGCCGTGAATATGTCATTTATCTAGATCAGGGGCAATGGACGCCCCTGCCCTGGATCAACGTGATCGCCAATCCGCAATTCGGCTTCCTGGTCTCGGAAGCAGGGACAGGCATGACCTGGGCCGAGAACAGCGGCGAGAATCGGCTGACGCCCTGGCGCAACGACCCGGTTGGCGACGCGCCCGGCGAGGCGCTCTATATTCGGGACGAAGAAACGGCGCAGGTCTGGTCGCCCACGCCGCTGCCCGCCCGTGCGCCATTGCCCTATCTGGTGCGGCATGGCGCGGGCTACTCCATTTTTGAGCATCACAGTCATGGCCTGAAACAAGAACTGCGGCTGTTCGCCGTCCAGGACGCGCCGCTCAAGGTGGTGCGGCTGCGCCTGGAAAATCTGTGGCAGCGCCCGCGCCGCATCACCGTGACCTACTATGCCGAATGGGTGATGGGCACGAACCACGACACCTTCCAGCAGCACATCATCCCCGAATTCGACGGCGAATGCCGCGCGCTGCTGGCCTATAACCGCTACAATGTGGAGTTCGGCGGGCGGGTGGCCTTTGTCGCTGCCAGCAAAGAACTGCACGGCCTGACGGCGGATCGCACCGAGTTCCTGGGGCGGATGGGCAGCCTGAGCAGCCCGGCAGCCCTGGGCCGGATCGGGCTGGCGGGCACAATGGAGCCGGGCCTTGATCCGTGCGCCGCCTTGCAGTTGCACATCGATCTGGCGCCCGGCGAGTCGGAAACGGTGTTTTTCCTGGTCGGCCAGGCTGCTGACCGGGCAGCAGCAGTCGAACTGATCGGCCAGTACCAGACGCTCGAGCAGATCGAGACGGCCTGGCAAGCCGTCACGCGCTTCTGGGATGAGCTGCTCGGCACCATCAGTGTGCAGACGCCTGACCCGGCCATGAATCTGCTGCTGAACCGCTGGCTGCTCTACCAGGCGCTTTCCTGCCGCATCTGGGGCCGCTCCGCCCTCTACCAATCCAGCGGCGCGTTCGGCTTCCGCGATCAGTTGCAGGACGTGATGGCGCTCGTCCACGCCCGGCCCGACCTGGCCCGCCAGCACATTCTGCTGTCCGCCCGCCACCAGTTTGAGGCCGGGGACGTGCTGCACTGGTGGCATCCACCGTCGGGACGCGGCATCCGCACGCGCTTCTCGGACGATCTGCTGTGGCTGCCGTTTGTCACGGCCCACTACGTCTCGTCCACCGGCGACAGGAGCATCCTCTCCGAGAAAGTGCCTTACCGCCAGGGTGAGCCGTTGAAGCCCGAAGAGGAGGAACGCTACGGCCAGTACGAACTGACTGCCGACTCCTACACGCTCTACGATCACTGCCGTCGGGCGCTCAGGAAGGGCCTGACCGCCGGGCCACATGGCCTGCCGCTGATGGGCACTGGCGACTGGAACGACGGCATGAATCGGGTTGGCGCGGAGGGCAAAGGCGAAAGCGTCTGGCTCGGCTGGTTTGTCTATGCCACGCTCTGCCAGTTCGCCCCGCTCTGCGAGCTGATGGACGATCCGGAGCAGGCCGCCCTGTATCGCCAGGAGGCCGACAAACTGCGGCAGGCCCTTGAGGCCGCCTGGGACGGAGCCTGGTATCGGCGTGCCTACTATGACGATGGCTGGCCGCTCGGCTCGAAGCAGAACCGGGAATGCCAGATCGATTCCATTGCGCAGTCGTGGGCGGTGCTGTCCGGCGCTGCCGATTCCGAACGCGCCACGCAAGCAATGGAATCGGTGGAGGCGCGGCTGGTGCGGCACGACGACGGCCTGATCTTGCTCTTTGCGCCGCCCTTCGACAAAACGTCCCGCGATCCGGGCTACATCAAGGGTTACGTGCCGGGCATCCGCGAGAACGGCGGCCAGTATACGCACGCGGCGTTGTGGGCGGTCTGGGCCTTCGCCCTGCTCGATCAGGGGGATCGGGCCGAAGCGCTATTCCGTCTGCTCAACCCGATTTACCACGCCGATACACCAGAGCGTGTCAATCGCTACCGTGTTGAGCCTTACGTCATCGCCGCCGACGTATACAGCGTCGCGCCACACGTCGGGCGCGGCGGCTGGACGTGGTATACCGGCTCCGCCGCCTGGATGTACCGTCTGGGCATCGAGGCCATTCTCGGCCTGTACCGCGAAGGCCAGACACTGCGCATCGACCCGTGCATTCCCAGGCATTGGCCGGGCTTCGACGCGATCTATCGCCAGGGGTCTACCTACTACGAGATTCACGTCGAGAACCGGGAAGGCGTCAGCCGGGGCGTCCGTCTGGTCAGTGTGGACGGCAGCGCGCTGCCCGATGCCAGGCTTCCGCTGCTGGCGGACGGCCAGCGACACCGGGTCGTCGTTCAAATGGGCCAGCGTGACGAGACGGTGCCTTCCGTGCAGGGTGAAGCCAGGCCGGATCGCAGCGCCGAGTAGGGGCATCCATACACATCGGTTGTGGGGAAGCCCAGAACAAAGGCACTGCCCATCGATAATTGCCCCGTATTGTTCCGCCAAAATATTAGTATAGGCATTACATCGGTTTCCCGCCTGTTTTTTTCAGGTGATCGAGTCCGGCTGTAAGCGCTGGCAAGACCCCCTGACGGCATGCGCGGTTGACATCCGAAACGTTTTGGATTAGCATGACTTTAGGGCCGAAACGTTTTGGAAAGCGTCATTTATATTTTTTGGGTAGTTCTTTTATGCAGGTCAAACTCAAAGATTTGGCTCGAATGACGGGCTACTCAATTACCACTGTGTCGCGGGCGCTGGCCGGATACAGTGACGTTAACGAGCAGACCCGCCAGCACATCATCGAAACAGCCAGGCAGTTGGGTTACGTGCCCAACCAGGCAGCGCGGCAGTTACGCAACCAATCGAGCGCCACGCTCGGCATGATCATTCCCGCCATCGAACGCAGCTTTTCCAACGATTTTTTCAGCCAGCTTATGCAGGGCATCGGGGACAGCGCGTCGCTCTACCATTACGACGTGTTGATCAGCGCGCAGCATCCGGGGGAGGAGGAAATGGCGGCCTACCGGCGCCTGGTGGGCGGCTACCGCGTGGACGGCATGATTCTGGCGCGCACCCGGCAGCACGATCCCCGTATCGCCTATCTCAAGGAGCGCGGGCATCCCTTTGCGGTATCGGGCCGGGCGGCTCCCGGCGAAGTCTCGGATTTTCCCTACATCGACGTGGATAGCCAGGCTGGAATTCGGATGCTGGTCGAGCATTTCCTCGAACTCAACCATCGCCACATCGGGTTGATTCTGCCGCCACCCGACGTCGCCTACACCGGCTATCGCTTCGAAGGCTACCGCGAGGCGCTCCGCAGCGCGGGCCTGGCATACCGTCAGGAGTACATCGTGCACGGCGATCTGACCCGCGTCGGCGGCTTTGACGGCGCGCAAAGGCTGCTGGCCCAGAACCCGGAAATCACGGCCATCGTCGCCTGCAACGATCTCATGGCTCTCGGTGCGATGAGCGCCATCCAGTCGGCTGGCCTGCGCGTTGGTGAGGATGTTGGCGTGGCGGGTTTCGACGATGTACCTGCCGCTGAGTATGCCCATCCACCGCTCACGACCATTCACCAGCCGATTTACGAGATCGGCCAGCGCCTGGTGCGGATGGTGATCGACATTATCAAGGGGCAGCCCCCTGCGGAGACGCAGGTTGTGCTGCCGCCTGTCCTCATTGTTCGCGCGTCCAGCGGCCTACGAAGGAGGTGATCAGCGTTAAATAGCGAAGGGTTTTCGGGACTGAACTGGCAGTGGGCCTAACTTATAAAAGGAGCAAAAACATGTCCAACCGTTTACGTACTTTAGTGATGGTCGCCCTGGTTGGTGCGCTGCTGTGTATGGGCAGCGTGCCGCAGGCCCAGGCGCAGGGCAAAAGCGTCACCTTTTTTTCCACGCAGTTCAATATCGTTGAAGAGACAGCCAAAATCAAAACGATCCTGGCCGATTTCCCGGATGGCACGGTGAACTTTGTGCCGTCTGAAGAAGGCCCGATGATCGACCTGTTGAAAGCCGAGGGCAAAGCGGGCAAGGGCGCGAATGACGTGGTTGGCGCGCTGCATGGCACGTTCCCGAGCCTGGTGGAGGGCGACCTGCTGCTGAATCAGGCCGATCTGCTGGCGGAAATCTCCAAAGACGAGGAGATCGACCCCACGCTGGTCGAACTGGGCAAGCTCGGCACAAAGGACTTTCAATACTACATACCCTGGATGCAGGCCACCTACGTCATGGCGGCGAACAAGGATGCCCTGCAATACTTGCCGCAGGGTGCGGACATCAACAGCCTGACCTGGGCACAGGTGGCGGCCTGGGCCAAGACGATGAAGGACAAGACGGGCAAGGCGCAGCTTGCCTTCCCGGTCAAGGGGTTGTTCCATCGTTTCCTGGAAGGCTATGCATTACCCGCCTTCACGGGCGGCACGGTCACGACCTTTAGAAGCAAAGAAGCCGCCGACATGTACAAGTTCTTCCGGGATGAACTCTGGCCGAACGTCAACCCTGAATCGATCAACTATGACTCGATGGGCGCACAGCTACTATCCGGCGAGGTGATGGTCACCTGGGATCACGTGGCCCGGTTGAAGCCCGCTTTCGACAAAAGCCCCGATAAGTTCGTGGCGTTCCCGTCGCCGGCTGGCCCTGCCGGGTTGGGCTACATGCCTGTCGTGGCCGGGCTGGGCATCCCCGCAACCGCGCCCAACCCCGACGGCGCGAAGGCGCTGGTCAAGTTCATGCTCTCGCCCAAGACGCAGGCGGCGGTCATGAGCCAGTTGGGGTTCTATCCCGTCGTCAAGAACGTTGACACGAAAGACCTGCCCGCCGGGGTGGCGGCCCTCTACCAGGCCGTCCAGGCTCAGTCCAGTGCCAAGAACGCAATTGCCTCGCTGCTGCCGATTGGCCTGGGAACGCGCGGTGGCGACATCAACCAGATTTACCGCAATGCCTTCACGCGCATCGTCAACGACAAGCAGGACATCGACACGGTGCTTAAGGAAGAAGGGGATAACCTGCAAAAGCTCATGACCGACACCAGCGCCGCGTGCTGGGCGCCTGACCCGCCCAGCAAGGGCGCGTGCCAGGTCAAGTAGACTCGTCATGGAATAAAGACAGTGGGTCACGCTCACTGCCGTGCTGGATTTACCTCACCCTAAATCCCTCTCCACCAAGTGGAGAGGGACTTTCAGACCAGCCAGGCTCCCCTCTCCACTTGGTGGAGAGGGGCCGGGGGTGAGGTTACACGAAATCGTTGTCCGTAGAGCGTGTGCGAGGTCGAGATGAGAAAGATTGCCTGGACGCCCTACCTGTTGCTGCTGCCTTCGCTGCTTTACCTTGCGCTCTTTTTTGCCTATCCCATCTTCCAGGCTTTCCAACTGGCTTTCACCAAAAACGTGGATTATCTGAGCGTGCGGGCGGAAGCGCGGCCCGATGCCGCGTCGGTGGGTTCGCTGGCAATGCAGACCATTGTTAACGTGGTGGATCGCATCAGCCAGGAGGAAACCCTGCCCAACGGAGTTAAGCGGCCCGTCTACTGGTTCAAGGTCGAGGGGCAAGACCCCTCCGGCAAGACCGTTCAGGGTTGGGTGAGTCAGCGCAACGTGTTCATCGAATCGCGCACCGAATCGACGACGGCCAGGGTCACGACGGGTGAACCAATCAAGGTATGGACTCTTGATTTTGTGCAGCGTATGGTCGGGGACTTCCGCTTTGGCCCCGCGCTGCTGACGACCCTGCTCTTGATCGTGATCATTCTGCCCATCCAGTTTGCCCTGGCGATCATCATGGCGCTTGTGCTGCAAAGCCAGATTCGGGGCAGCACTATCTTTTTGTACATCTACGCAATCCCGCTCGGCATCTCGGACTTGACGGCAGGCATTATCTGGTATGCGATCTTCACGCAGCAGGGCTTCCTGAATTCGTTTCTGGTGCGGCTTGGGCTGATGGATCAACCCTTCATTTTCATCCAGGCAGGCCACCAGGGTTGGATGATCGCCATCGTGGTGCTGGCTGAAGTCTGGCGGGCCACGTCCATCGTCATGGTCATCGTCGTGGCCGGGTTGCAAGCCATCCCGCGTGACTATCTGGAAGCCGGGGAAGTCTTTGGCGCGTCGCTCTGGCAGCGTCTGCGGCACATCATCCTGCCGCTGCTCAAGCCCAGTTTGCAAGTTGCGCTCATCCTGCGCACGATTCTGGCCTTTCAGGTTTTTGCGGTGCTGGTCGCCATCACGGGCGGCGACGTACTGACCGTGCTCGGCAATGAGACGTTCCGCTGGTACGATCCGCAGCGCTTTAACAACCCCAATGTCGCCGCTGTTTACGCCGGGTTCATCCTGCTGCTGTCGCTCGGTATCTCCCTGTTCTACCTGCGGGCTGTCCGTTCCCAGGAAGAGGCTGCGAAAACGCTATGAGCAGCGCCCACTCCTACCAGACGACTCTTGGCGCCGCGCCGCCCATCCCCGCGCTGACAGCGGCACAGCGGCGCGCCAGGCTGCTGCATAACGTCCGCCGCGCCGCTGTTTACGGAGTGGCTATTGTGCTGGCTGTGTGGATCATTCTCCCCATGTGGCTGATCGCCACGATGGCTCTGACCACCGCCGATAATGTGCGCTCCTTCCCCAAGCCTTTCTTCCCAAGCCCGTTTTCGGGGGAGACAATGGCCTTCTTCCTGAACAGCCAGGGCATCCTGGAAGCGACCTACAACAGTGTGGCTGTCGCCGTAATTACGCTGGTGCTCTCGACCCTCATCGCCGTGCCCGCCGGGTACGCCATCGCCCGCTATCTGTTCCGCGGACGCGACGTGATTCGCCTGGGAATCCTGGCGGTGCGTGCTTTCCCGATTGTGGTGCTGGCCGTGCCGATTGCCACGATCTACATCCAGCTGGGCATCTTCGACAGCCCGTACAGCCTGGCCCTGATGCACGTCGCCCTGACCCTGCCCACGACGATTCTGGTCATCGCCAGCGTCTTTGCCAGCGTGCCCTATGAACTGGAAGAGGCGGCGCAGGTCTTCGGCTGTACGCCAATCCGAGCATTCTTGCGGGTCGTGTTGCCGCTGGCGACGCCGGGCATTGCGGCGGCTGCGCTGCTCACGTTCGTCCTGTCGTGGAACGAAGTGTTCGCTGCCATCATGCTCACCCTGCTTCACCGCACGCTCCCGGCACAAATTCTCTACACGCTCGATAAGTCCGGCGACCCGTTCAAGTTCGCCGGGGCATTCTTTATGCTGCTCCCGGCTATCGTCTTTATTTTCTTTGTCCGCCGCTACCTGTTCAACATGTGGGGCCAGATCAACAAGTAAGGATCGTGAACTATGGCGGAAATAGTTGTTGAACATGCCGTGAAGCGTTTTGGCAAATTTACCGCAATCGACGACGTGAGTCTGTCGATCCATGACCACGAGTTTGTGGTGCTGCTGGGGCCGAGCGGCTGCGGCAAGACGACTCTGCTGCGTGCCATCGCGGGCCTGGGCACGGTCGACTCCGGGCGCATCCTGATCGGAAACCGCGACGTGACGTACCTGCCGCCCCGTGAACGTCACATTTCGATGGTCTTCCAGAACTACGCCATCTTTCCGCACATGACGGTTTTCGACAACATCGCCTTTGGCCTCCAGATGCGCAAAATGCCGAAAGCGACCATCCGGGAGCGGGTGGGGAACGCTGCCAGGCTGCTGCACATCGAAAACATGCTGGATCGCTTTCCGAGCCAGATGAGCGGCGGGCAGCGGCAGCGTATTGCCGTCGCGCGGGCCATCGCCGTCGAAGCCAACGTGCTGCTGATGGACGAGCCGTTGAGCAATCTGGATGCGCTGCTGCGGCTGGAAATGCGCGCCGAACTCAAGTCGCTGCTGGGGCGGCTGGGCGCGACGACCATCTACGTGACTCACGACCAGATCGAAGCCCTGAGCATGGGGGATCGCATCGCCGTGATGTACAACGGCCAGATTTTACAGTTCGACAGCCCGACCCGCGTTTACGACCAGCCCGTCAGCCGCTTCGTCGGCAGCTTCATCGGCAACCCGCCCATGAACTTCCTGAAAGGCCAGGTGCAGCGCAACGGCGCGCTCACGGTGAAGATCGGGGATTTCGCGCTGACGCCGACGCCCGAAATGGCCGACGTGCTGGCCGCTTACGATGGCAAGCTGGTCCACATCGGAATCCGGGCCGAGAACATGGAAGCACTCGCCAGCCCTGCGCCGGACGCGCTGCCGGTCACCTGCCAGGTGGTAGAACCGCTCGGTTCGCAAAACCTGCTGACCATCCACATCGGCGACGACGTGTTGAAAGTGTCAACGCATCCCGACTTTCCGGCTCGAGTCGGTGAACGGCTCTGGCTGCGCTTCCCCGTGCACAAGATTCGCTGGATGGATCGGGACACGGGCCGGGCCATTGTACCTGACCTGGCGAAAGTCGTGGCCTGACATGCCGCCAGTCTGGGAGGGGCGGCCCTATAAGCCGCTCGATTTTGGCGGCGGCGGCATCACGGGCAGTGTGGATCGCTGTGGCCGGATTATCGCGCTGAACTGCTACCATCCGCAGCACGGCTACGTGACGCTGACCTGTGCGCCGCCTTTCCCCGAATCGGAGCGATACAACCCGGCGGCGGTGCGCGCCTACCGATCCGGGTTGACGGCGTTGGAAGGCTTCGGCTTGCAGTTTGATGCGGAAATCGACAGTTATGCGGCGTTGGACGACGGGGCGATTCCGCATTTCCAACTCATGTTTGCAGACGGCAGTGAAGCCGAAGTATCGACAATGGCCTGCGAGGGCGGCGTCATCCAGCAGTGGGACATCGAAGGGGCAACGTTTCATTGGGGCGGTCAGTTCTCCTTGCAGCGCTGCGCCTATGCGCAGTTGACCGAGGGCGGCCCGCTCCCCATGCCGTCAGTTGAGACACAGGCCCGCTTCAAAGACGGCCTGCTGACCATCGAAAACCTGGCGTTGGGCTGGGCCGCTGCGGTGGCGGGCCTGCCAGCCGAAGACGAATGGGAACAACACACCATTGGCCCGCTGATGGTTCGGTTAAAAGACCAAAGCGCTAACCATATCGTACTCGCGTATGGTGTCGGCCCGACAGTGCAGGTCGCTGCCGACAATGCGCTTCGGCTGGTGCGTGACGCCGAACACTGCATCGAGCAATCTCGCCGTCGATGGAAGCCGATTCACCGGTACGGTGACGATCTGCTGTTACAGCGCGGCCTGAGCTACAGCCTGATGATGGCCGTTCCCGCAGACGAAGGCGTTTGCCTGTTGACCGATCACATGATCCTGCCGCTCTCGTGGAACCGTGATGCGTACTACGTGGCGCGGGCGCTCTTGGGCGTGCGGCCTGAAACGACGGACGTGGTGCGCCGCCACCTGATCTGGACGTTCGAGCAGGCACAGCGCGCGGACGGGGCCTGGGCACGCTGTTATCTGGCGAACGGGTATATCAAGGATGCTGCCTTTCAACTCGACCAGCAGCTTTTTCCTCTGCTAGAATTGGCCGAGTACGTGCTGGAAACAGATGATCGCGCCACACTGGATCGTTTGCAGCCGCACATCAAACCACTGATCGAAATGCTGATGCGACGCAAAAAGCCGGACGCCATGCTCTTTCCCACCGACGAAACGCCCGCCGACGATCCGATTGCGCTGCCCTATCACCTGTCCAGCCACATCCTGTTCTGGCGCGTATTAGGCCAACTGAGCCGGTTGGGTCTCGAAGGCGATTGGGCGGGCATGGCAGAGCAGATTCGAGGGGAGATTGATCGCGCTTTCATCGCGGAACACGAGGGGACGCGCCTGTACGCCTATGCAACCAACGGCGCAGGCAAGTGTCACTTCTACCACGACGCGAACGATCTACCGCTGGCGCTGGCTGCCTGTTGGGGGTTCTGCTCCGCCAACGATCCGGTGTGGCGGGCAACGATAGACTTTGCCTTTTCGGATAAAAACGCAGGCGGCTACTATGATGGGCGGCTCGGCTCGGTGCATACCCGGGCCGCGTGGCCGCTGGGCGACATCCAGGAACTGATCATTGCGCGCGCCACCGGAGACTCGGAAAGGGAGCAGCGGGCCAGCGATCATCTGCACGACGCGGCGCAGTGGGATGGCGCGCTGCCCGAAGCCTGCGACCCGGCGACGGGCGAGGTCGTCTCGCGACACTGGTTCGCCTGGCCGAATGCGGCGTTGGTCTGCTTAGAGCGGGGAGTCCTGGCGTCGTGAAGCCGGAGGCGATTCCCCATGAATGCTAACCAGGAACGCATTCACGCCTTGCTGCGCCAGCTTTATCCGGGTGAACAGGCCGACTGGACCTATTCAGAAATCATCGCTCTCATGGCGGGCGCTCACCCTGCTGTGAGTTACCCCTCTCCGTACTTCTCCGAGCGCACGGTGACACTTATCACCTACGGCGACACGCTTCAGAAAGCGGGCGAAGCGCCGCTGCAAACGCTCCATCACTTCCTGAACAGGCGGCTCAAGGGCATCCTCGACACAGTACACATCCTGCCCTTTTACCCGTATTCGTCCGACGATGGTTTCTCGGTGCTCGATTACACTGCTGTCGATCCAAAACTCGGCAACTGGGATGACGTATCTGCCCTCAGCGCGGATTTCCGGCTGATGTTCGACGCGGTCATCAACCACATGTCGGCGCAGAGTGAGTGGTTTCGGCGCTTTCTGGCGGGCGATCCCGCTTACCAGGGCCTGTTTCTGACCGAATCGCCGCAGACCAATCTGAGCGATGTGACGCGGCCCCGGACGAGTCCGCTGCTGACTCCGTTCGTCAGGGATGACGGGCAGACTGTTTACGCCTGGACGACCTTCAGCGCCGATCAGGTCGATCTGGATTACCGTGATCCGCGAACGCTGCTTCGCATTCTGCGCGTGCTGCTGTTTTATCTGGAAAAGGGTGCGCAGGTCATCCGCCTGGACGCCATCGCCTATCTGTGGAAAGAGGTCGGGACAAACTGCATCCACCTGCCGCAGACTCATGCGGTTGTGCAATTGATCCGGGCCGTGCTGGATAGCATCGCGCCGCACGTTATCCTGATCACCGAAACCAACGTGCCGCACGCCGAAAACATCTCGTATTTTGGAGATGGTCTGAACGAAGCGCAGTTGGTTTACAACTTCACGCTGCCGCCGCTGCTCTTTCATACCCTTCTGTCGGGCAATGCCAGCAAGCTGTGCGGGTGGATCAATGCGCTGCCTGCGCCCAGAGAGCGCACCGCTTTCTTCAACTTCACCGCTTCCCACGACGGGATCGGCGTTCGGCCTGTCGAGGGCATTTTGAGCGCGCAGGAGACGCGAAACTTGATCGAGGCCGTCGAGCAGCGCGGTGGGCGCGTTTCCTACAAAGCCAATGCGGATGGCACGGCTAGTCCCTACGAACTGAATATCAGCTACGTGGACGCCGTTGCGCCGCCGGACATGCCCGAAGCCTTGCGCGTTTCGTGTTTCATACTGTCGCAGGCCATCATGCTGACGCTGGCCGGAATCCCCGCCGTGTACATCCACAGCCTGCTCGGTTCGCGGAACAACGTCGAGGGGATGCTGGCGACGGGCCACAACCGCACCATCAATCGCGCCAAACTGCACGAGGCAGTGATTGAGGAACAGCTTGACAACCCGCACAGTTTCCGGGCGCAGGTCTTTAACGCTTACATCCACCTGTTGAAGCGGCGCACGGCCAGCGCCGCCTTCCACCCACACGGTAGCCAGCGCGCGTTTGAACTTAACGAGGGCCGCGTGTTCGCGGTGGAGCGGACTTCGCCCGACGGGTCAGAACGGATTCTCGCCGTCTTCAACGTGGCGCCGGAGGTCCAAACTGTTCAACTGTCCGAGCCATCCTGTGCGGATATTCTGACCGGTGAAGTCTGTGCCGGGAGGACGCTGACGCTGGCCCCCTACCAGGTGCGCTGGCTTCGCTCCTAGTCTCAAGAAAGGTTTTGCTATGCCCGACAAACCCCTTATTCTCGTCGATCCCCATTTCCGCCAGATGTCCGAAATCTTCTCTCCGGCTGATCGGCAACGCCTGTACGACCAGTACGAGGTGATCTGGGGCAAGGATGAGCCGATGCCGCTCGAAGCTGCCCAGGAAGCGCTATCCCGCGTACAGGCGGTGATTTGCGCCGATTGGCGCTACGGTGATGCGTTATATAACGCCAGTCAGTTACGCGCCGTCCTCACGGTGTCCGGCGGCTTCCCGCGCAGCCTGGATTACGAAACATGTTTTTCGCGCCGCATCCACGTGCTTTCGGCTGCGCCGGGCTTTGCGCGCGCTGTCGCGGAAATGGCGCTGGCGCTGGCCCTGGGCGCTTCTCGCGGCATCGCCGCCGGTGACCGGGCGATGCGGGCGGGCAATGAGCAGTGGCTCCACGCGGGCAACGTCGGCGCATTTATGCTGTACGGGCAGCCGGTGGGCTTTATTGGCTACGGCAGCATCGCCCGCGCGCTGCGACCTTTACTCGCGCCCTTTGGCTGCCAGATTTCCGTATACGATCCCTGGCTGGTCGATGGCTATCTGCGTGCTCAGGGCGTGCAGCCTGCCAGCCTGGAACGCCTGATAGAGTCCTCGAAGGTGATCTTTGTGCTGGCCGCGCCGACCAGCGAAAACCGCGCCCTGATCTCCCGCGACCTGCTGGAACGCATCCAGCCCGGCGCGGTATTTGTACTGATCAGCCGTTCGCACGTGGTTGACTTCGACGTCCTGACAGAACTGGTCTGTGCGGGACGCTTTAAGGCGGCTATCGACGTGTTCCCCATCGAGCCGCTGCCCCTTGACCACCCGATCCGGCAGGCGCAGGAGGCGGTGCTGTCGGCGCACCGGGCCGGCCCGGTGGTCGAAGCGCTGTGGGAACTCGGCGAGATGGTGCTGGACGACCTGGAAGCCATCCTGCGCGGCCTGCCGCCGCAGCGGATGCAGGTGGCACAGTCCGAACTGATCGGGCGCTACGCCAGCCTGGCCGTCAAGAAAGCACAATCCGAAACGAAGTAACGCATGACTTCGAGGAGATCAAACGTGAATCCACTGCGCAGTGGGAATGCTCGCTATGTTCGCCCGAATTCCTTCGCAAGCTGGTCGGCGCTCATGTGGATCATGGTCGGGCGGCCATGCGGGCAGGTGCGCGGCGAAGTGCAGCGCTCAAGCTGGCGCAGCAGCGACTGCATCTCGTCATAGCTCAGGGTTTGCCCGGCTTTGATGGCCGCCGCTTTGCACACGCGCAGGATGATCTGCGCTTCGAGGGTGGCTGCCCCTGGCTCGTCGCCCTGTTCGAGATCGTCCAGGATCGCGCCGATGGCCTCCTCTGGCAGCCGCCGTGCAAAGATGGCCGGGATGGCACGGATACGGAAGGTATTCACACCGAACGGCTCCAGGTCGAAACCAAGCGCCGCCAGCCTGTCCAGGTGTTCCTCAAGCAGCCGTGCCGAGGCGGGCGGAAGCTCCACCGAGACCGTCTCCAGCGTTTGCTGCGCGATCACCTTGCGGCTGGCCTGTTCCAGCATGAACTGCTCGTACAAGATGCGCTCGTGCGCCGCGTGCTGGTCAACCAGGTACATCCCGGCTGGCCCCTCGGCGACGATGTAAGTGGCGCTGATCTGCCCGACCACGCGCAGCGGCGGCAGGGTGCGCGGGCGCTGCGAGAGATCGGCGGGCGGCTGTGGGACGTTGTGGGCCACTTCCTGCGGCGGCAGTTCGCGTTGCTCGCTGGCGGCACTGGCGATCTGCTGGCCGCGCCGTCCGGCATCCGATACGGGCAGGTCAAAATCAAGCTGCGCTGCGCCCGATGGCGGTGGTTGGTAGTCCGGGCGCGGCGCTTGCCAGCTATCGGACGCAGCTTCGCCGTACCCGCGCGGGCTGATCACCGGCACAGGCGACCCGGCCACGACAGCCCGCCGCACGGCGCGCTGCACGGCGGAAAAAACCGCCTCCTGGGAACGGAAGCGCACCTCGGACTTGGCCGGATGGACGTTCACGTCCACTTCCTCCGGCGGCAGGTTGATCATCAGCACCGACACGGGATAGCGATCCGAGGGCATCAAGGTGTGGTACGCCTGACTGACTGCATAGGACAGGCTGGTATCCTGGATGTGCCGACCATTGACAAAGAGGGTGATGTGGGCGCGCGTATTGCGGTTGACGTGCGGCGCGGAGGTATAGCCGTGAACCGTGATGTCGGGCAGGTCGGGGCGCTGCCGTTCTACCGGGTTGACGGGCAGCATCTCGCGCATGATTTCGGCCCCCAGCGCTTCGATCAACACGTCGGCCAGGTCGCCGCTGCCTGTCGTAACGAAGGTCGTCCGGCCATCCTGCACCAGCGAGAAGCGCACGTTGGGGTAGGCCATCGCGTAGCGCGTTACCACCACGTCGATGTGGCGGCGTTCGGTGGTTTCGGCTTTCAGGAATTTGAGACGGGCCGGGGTATTGAAGAACAGATTCTCGACGGTGATCACCGTCCCGACGGGCGTTCCGGCGGCGCGGTGTTCGACTAGGCGCCCCCCTTCCAGCCGCAGGAGTGTTCCGGCCTTTTCCTGGGCGGTGCGCGTCAGGAGCGTGACCTGCGCCACCGAGGCGACGCTTGCCAGCGCCTCGCCACGAAAGCCGAGGGTCTGGATGTGATCCAGGTCATGCAGGGTGCGGAGTTTGCTGGTAGCGTGGCGGGCAAAAGCCAGTTCGGTTTCCTGAGCAGGGATGCCGCTGCCGTCGTCGGTGATGCGGATCAGGCGCCGCCCACCGGCCTCGACCTCAATCCGGATCAGGTGCGCGCCCGCGTCCAGTGAATTCTCGATTAGCTCCTTGACAACGGAAGCAGGCCGCTCCACGACTTCGCCAGCCGCGATCTGCGAAGCAACGACTTCCGGCAGAATCTGAATAGACATGGCTCAATTCCTGGTTTGCCTCGCCCGGCATGGCGAAGCTCGAACCTTATTGGGGCTTGCGGGCGTCTGCGCCGAGCAAATTGGCGCCTTCGAGCGGGATGCTGATGTTGAACGTGCTGCCTTCGCCCTCTTTACTTTCGATCCAGGCGTCGCCACCGTGCCGCTGCGCGACGCTCTTGACGATGAACAGGCCCAGGCCGCTGCCTTTGACCGTCTGGTGCTCGCGGCGGCGTACCCGGCGGAAGCGCTCAAAGAGGTGCTTCTGGTTTTCCTCGCTGATGCCCAGGCCGGTGTCTTTGACGCTCAAGACCAGGTCGTTATCGCGGAGGCTGGCGCTGACGGTGATCGTGCCGCCGTCGGGGGTGTATTTGATGGCGTTATCGACGAGGTTGTTGAGCGCGCGGCGCAGCATCACGTCGTCCAGATTCAGGATGGGCAGGGCAGGATCGACGTTCGTGATGAGGGCCAGGTTCTTCTTTTCGGCGGGCTGTGCGTGGGCCGCCACAATGTCCGTGACGATCTTCGTCACGTCGCACGTTTCCCGGTTAAGCTGGTAGTTGCCTTCCGGGTCAAGCCTGCCCGCGTCCAGAATCTTGTCCACCAGGTCGGTCATCTGTGCGATGCCGCTGATGATTTTGTCCGCGAAGCCTTGCTGCTTCTCGTTCAGCGGGCCAACCATCGGCAGCATCGTGGCATAGCCCTGCATATATGTCAGCGGGGAGCGCAGATCGTGAGACACCGTGCTGACAAATTCGGACTGGTTATCGCGCAGGTTCTTGTAGCGGGTGATGTCGCGCAGCATCAACACCCGCCCCGTGCGGTTGTTGTCCTCATCTACCACATCGGAGAGGCGCGGCGCGAACGTGTGCCCTGCCTCGTTTTGCCACTCGATGCCTTCGGTGTTGGCCGTGCCGTTCTTGAGCAGCTCGACCAGCGGCGGCGCGTTGATCACCCTGCCGACAGGCTGGCCCATTGCGTGCGCGGCGCTGACCCCAAAGGCGCGTTCGGCGGCGGGATTCAGCACCAATACCGCCTCGTCTTCGTCGATGACCAGCACCGGATCGGCGCTGCTGGAAAGGATGGCCGCCAGCTGCTCGCGGCCCCGCCGGGCGGTGTCGTAAGCGTAAGCATTGGCGATGGCGACGGCGGTCTGACCGGCCACAATGGACAGGAAGGTATGTTCTTCGGGCGTGAATTCGTGAGGCTGCTCGAAGGCCACCCACAACACGCCCAGCCGCGTGTTCTGCGCGTTCAGCGGCAGTGCCAGCAGTGCGCCGAAGGCTCCCTTCAATTCATCCAGTTCGCCGTCAGCGGTGGCGGTGCTGGCGAGTTCCGTCTCGCCGTGCGCAGCGACGTGACGGGCGACCAGCTTATCAAACTTCAACATCTGGCCCGCCAGCGGGCCGCTGGCGTAGGTCAGTGGAACCACCGTCGTATCCAGGACGATCCGGATGCCGTCTGCATGCGACCCGCGCAGTGTCGCGTTGGTGATGTCTGGCAGCATCGCGCCGAGCGACCCACCCTGGGCAATGCGCCGGGTGATTTGCAACAGCAATGCCTGCCGATCTGTATACAGTTTGAGCCGTTCACTAAGCTCTTGCAGCGAGTCGCTCAAGGTCGCAACCTCGTTGGTAGACGTGCTAAATGTCTGGTGTTAGCCGATAACGCAAAGAAGGCCGTTTTTGGGACGCCTCAAGCATGGGCATTATAGCATCAGGGAGAGGGTGGGGCAAAGCGCGCCAACGGTGACTGCATTCGTCAGGTTTGGGAGCGGTTGGGGACGGCTCAGGCGGCGCTTGTTCGATTGCGGACTTGGAGTTAATTTTGAGTCGCCAGCAAGTCGGGTTTTGATCCGGTCAGCGCGTCCACCAGCAATACATTTGTAGGTTCTCATCGGCACAAAACTGGTTAAACTTACAGAGAACATCCCTTTCAGCACAGCACACTACCGGGGGAATAGTGCGAGATGCCTAACCGTGTTGTTGACTATCACATCGAGCGGCTCAAGAACAAGAGCGTCGAGGTGCGCCTGAAGTCAATTAATGAATTGAGACTCATTGGCGACCCGGCAGCGCTGGAACCTCTGGAACAGCTTTACCATAACGATCCAGAACCGGAAGTCCGGCAGGCAGCCCAGGCCGCCGGGCTGGAAATCTTCATGAAGAACCGCAAGAAGTCGTGACTCTGCCGCGACGCGCTCCCAACACAGGATAACTCATGCCGCCTACTGACCGGTTCGTTTCCGAGACGCGCTTCCCGGTGCGCTATGCCGAGACGGACGCGATGGGCATTGTGCACCACGCCAGTTTCATCGTCTACCTGGAAGAAGCGCGCTCGCATTATGCGCGTGCCCGCAACGCCGACTACGCCACATTGATCGAGATGGGGTACTACCTGACCGTCGCGGAGATCCATGCCCGCTATGCTGCACCGGCCCGATATGGGCAGGTGCTCGTGGCGCGCTGCTGGATCGACGATCTGAAAAGCCGGAGTGTCACCTTCGGTTACGAAATTGCCGACTCTCAAACGAAATTGATCCACGTCACAGGTCAATCTCACCACATCTGCATCACCCATCAGGGACAGGTGGCACGCATTCCACAAGCGTGGGTCACGGCACTGAGTGGACAGCACGGAGCGGACAGTACGGAGTAGACAGTACGGAGTTTAGACTGCCTTTCAGCCGGGCGTCGCCGTCGTGCTGGCAACCTGGTTGGTCTTTTCACCTGCCCAGGGCAGGGTGAAAGCAAATTTGCTGCCTTTGCCGGGCGCGCTTTCGCACCAGATTCGCCCGCCCATCTCCTCGATCAGCCCTTTACAGATAGCGAGGCCCAGGCCCACCCCCGCCCGCGCCGTCGTCGCGCTGCCGTCAATCTGGTAAAAGCGCTCGAACACCCGGCGCGTCTGTTCAGGCGTCAGGCCACTGCCCTGATCTCTTACCCAGATTTCGAGCGCATCGTCCCAGACACGTGCACCCACCTCAATGGGCGCGTCGGCGGGTGAATATTTGTCCGCATTATCGACCAGGTTCTCGATCACCTGGCGCACCCGTTCGCCATCGGCCAGAATGGGCGACAGAGTGGCCGGCAGTTCCCATCGGAAAGGGCGTTCCATGTAGCGCGTCTGCATGGCTTCGCGCAGTTCGTCCAGCAGGGGCAGTGGTTCGACGTGCGTCAGCTTGATCTCCAACCGCCCGGCTTCCAGCCGGGACATGTCCAGCAGGCTGTTGATCAGCTTTGTCAGGCGATCTGCTTCCTCATTGATGGTGGACATGTAGTGGATGTGGCGCTCTTTGGAGAGCTTGTCGTAGTAAGAAAGGGTGGTCGTTGCGTGGGCCTTGATGACAGCCAGCGGGGTACGCAGTTCGTGGGATACGGTGGACAGCAGTTGCGTCTTAAGCCGATCCGCGTCTTCGGCTTTGTCGAGGGCAATCGCCAGCTCCTGCGTCCGCTCGGCGACGCGCTGCGCCAGCGTGGCGGCGTGCTGTTCGTTGGCCTCGTTTAGCTCGATGTTATCGAGCGCAACAGCAACCTGTGCGGCCAGGATTTCCAGCAGCCGCAGTTCAAAGACAGAGGGAATATAGGGCCGCGTGTAGTAGATGGCGATCCAGCCGAGCACGTGCGCATGGCCGCGCAGCGGAACCATCATGCCTGACTGGATATTCTCGATCTGGAACATTTCTTGCCAGACCCGCCCTGCGGCAGCGATCTCGTTGGGGCCAATGATCAGGGCACGGTAAGCGCTCGTACCGGCGCTCGCCGGAACATGCCACACGCTCATATCGGCCCCGATCAGAGCATCTCCGAAAGTACCGGGCAGGCCGCAGGTGTGGACATCTTCAACCTGGTTGTCCACGGTCAGGAAAATGGCGCAGCGCTCGGCGCTCAACAATACTTCCGTAATGCGGTTGACCCGGTCAATGACCTGGACAGCATCGGGCAGCAGGTTAAGCTCCATGGACAGGCTGCCGAGGTATTCCAGGGCTTGAATGTAATACTGCTGCGCTTCATACACGCGCGCCGTCTCCAGCGCCAGCCCACAGCTATCGACCAAACGCTGGACAGCGCCCCCGTCAAAATTCGTGGGCAGCGCCGCTTCCCAGCCCAGCGTCGCGCTGCCGATGACTCGATCCTGCACGACAATGGGCCATACAACCAGGTGGCTCAAGCCGAAGTCAGCCTTGTCGTCCCTGGATAGCTCCTGGTGCACGAAGGCGCGGTTCGCAGCCGCCCGCTCAACCAGTGGCCTTTCTACCGCCACGATCCGGGTTCGGCTCGTCACGTTGCCAGCCCATTCCGCATCGAAACCGGGAAACCCCAGGCTGCTCAGGTGGATCGCTACAAACGCCGCTCCGGTCACAGCTTGCAGGGACTGGAGTGCCAGCGCACTATGCTGCTGCATGTTGAGTGAGGTGGAAAGAGAAGCGCCCAGGTTCGCTATGGCACGGGCTTGAAGTTCGTTAATCATTGTTGCTCGATCATGAACATTCCGCGTCTCCACGCTCCCTATTATAGCGGTTCAGCTCACCGCGCGATATTCAAAGCAAAGCGGCTCTACCCACGCGGG
>JAJPHV010000058.1 GCA_021325095.1 Chloroflexota bacterium
CAGGCGTCAACGTAGCGCAGTCGCTCATGCGTAGCCTGAGAAGCTGTTGCTTAAAAGCAGAACCTTCTTCTATGAAGCTGTCTGCTTGAGCTGACAGAGTGATCACTGCAGCGTAATCTTGCCCTGGTGCTCGGCCAGCAATTGCCGGGAGCGCATCGCCCGCAGGTGCGAGACCTGGCGCGGTACGCGGTCATCGATGTAGGCACGGACAAAGTCGAAGCGGCCCTCCGGGTCGGCTGACCACCAGCCCTGGTTCACCGCGTAGTCGATCACGTCGTGGCTGCCGAGATCCCAGCTATACCGGGTTGACGGCTCATTCGAGATCGAAGCCGTCCCCTGGTCAACGCACCTGGCGACCCATCGCCGACCAACCGCTTCCACAATCCACGCTTGGCCGGAGTCGGCAATGATGAACGAGCCATCGTAGCCGCCCGCGTCATGCGGCCTGGTCGGCACGCCGGAACCAAACTGCCCATACTGCTCGATCACAACGCACCCATCACCTCTACGGCCTGGCGCGCTGCGGCTGCGTTCGAGGGCCAGCCGGATTAAATCCATGCCGAGCAAACCCAACTCGGCTGGCCTGCCTCGACGGAACTGGTCGGCCAGATCACGGAACGTCCGGGTTGGAATTGCCTCGTTACCGATGACGACACCATGTTCGTTGATGCCCTCTTCGTAACCCCAGCACCAGTACGGGCTGGAGCCAAGCGTGGCAAAAGTGACCTCGACCTGCGGCAAATCGACATATTCGAGTTTGAGCGTGCTTCCCGGAACCCACGTCTGGCGCGCATGGAAAACCAATGGCTGACAGTCAAATATCGGACGGTCACTGTTCTTCCCGAATAACACCTGCCCGGAAAGCGTCGCATCTCTCATAGCTACCCAGGTATCGCACATGGTTCTATTCGCCGCCTTTCCTCTAACCGGAGTCCGAAATCGGTGACTCGCTCCAACTGCACTGCCTTTGCGCCAGATTCGTGGGCCATTGCGTCTCGCGCGATCAGCACCCTCAACGCCGGTTCACGTACTCCACCAGCGCCCCGGACTGGATGGCCTCGACCAGCGCCGCTACATAAGGCGTCAGCGGCGTGTCCTGCCGGATCACGCCGAAGACGTGGCCCGGCGCCAGTTCCAGACGATAAATGAATTCCAGCGCCCGGCGCGCACCTTTGCCCACCTGCGCGTCGGGCATCTGTTCCAGCCGGAGACGGAGTGCCTGCGCCGCACACAGCAGTTCGATGGCGACCACTTGCTGCGCGTTGGCGACGATCTGCGCTGCCTTGCGGGCGGCGATGGTGGACATGGCGTTGTGATCCTCGCGGTTGGCGCTGCTGGGGATGCTGTCCACGCTGGCCGGGTGCGCCAGCGCTTTGTTCTCGCTGACCAGCGAGGCTGCTGTGTACTGTGCGATCATCAGGCCGCTGTTCAGGCCCGTTTGTTCGGGCGGTTCGTCCATCAGGAATGGCGGCAGTCCCCGGTTCAGCTTGGGATCGAGCAGCAGGAAGACGCGCCGCTCCGCGATGTTGGCGAGTTCGGCCACGGCAATCGATAGGAAATCCATCACGAAGCCCACCGGTTCGCCGTGAAAATTGCCGCCGCTGATGACTTTGGTCTGGCGGGGTAAGTAGTCGGGATCGCGGGGGTCATCGCTGGCAAAGACCAGCGGGTTATCCGTCACGGCTTGCAGTTCGGCGTTGAGCGTGGCTTCCACGTGCGCCAGCGTATTCGCCACCGCGCCCAGCACGGCGGGCACACACCGGATGCTGTACGGGTCTTGCGGTGGGCCGTCGCTTCCGGGCAGATCGACGTTGGCCGCGCCGCGTACCAGCGTGCTGCCTTCCAGGTGATCCAGGATGGCCGCCGCTACCTTCGCCTGTGCCTCGTTGCGCAGTCGGTTGATGTACGGCAGGAATGCATCACGGAAGCCGCGCATCGCTTCCACCGTCATCGCCACCGCGATCTGCGCCGCCGCAACCAACTGCTGTGCGTCGTGCAGCGCCAGCACCCCGATGGCCGTGCTGAACGCCGTGCCGTTGATCAGCGCCACGCCTTCCTTTGCCCCAAGCCGGACGGGGGTGATGCCTGCCGCTTCCATCGCTTCGGCCCCGCTCACCAGTTCGCCGTTCCAGTAACAATAACCCGTGACACCGGGCTGTGAGGGGTCTTCGCCAGGCAGCAGCGCGCTGACCGGGATCACCAGATGGGCCAGTGGAGCCAGATCGCCGCTCGAACCGAGCGACCCCTGGGAGGGCACCGCCGGGAATACGCGCTTATTGAGCATGGCGATCAGTGCATTCAGCACTTCGGCGCGAACGCCCGAATAACCCCGCGCCAGGCTGATAATGCGGATCAACAGGGCCGCGCGCACCACGTCTTCGGGCAGATGTGGCCCGACGCCAACGGTGTGGCTGATCAACACTTTCCGGCTCAACCATTCCGCCTCGGACACGTGCTTGAAGGCCGCCCGGCCCGCGTTATCGCCAAAGCCCGTGTTGATCCCGTAATACGCTGTTGCTTCCCGCCCTTCGCTGGCCGCCTCTTCGATCTCGCGCATCGCGGACTGCACCCACTCGGCGCTTTGCTGAATACGTTTCAGGCGGAGCAGCTCGTCGTGGGCATACGTTCGGCGCGCGTCCAGCAGGCGCAGGCGTCCGCCGTTCCGGGCAATATCGACCACGTCCGCAACGGTAAAGTCGGACAGCGCCGAATACGAGATTGCCATGCAATTCCCCCTTGACAAATTGGAACAGGCGTGCTACATTGCTCCGCCTGCACGACACAGCCACGTCTGGTGAGTGAATTATTGGTAAGTGACTTACGCCTGTTATTTCGCCTGATAAACAGGTAGCGCTTTCCCCTCGCAATAGTAGAATATCTCACATTGCCGCACAATAGAATTCCTGTTGATATGCCACACTACGCCGACCTGATCATCGACACCATCAAGCAGTTATGTGTCATCCCTGCCCATGCTGGCGGGCCGCAGCGAGGTCGCGCCCTGGGCGACCTGGGCCTTGTCGAAGGGGCGGCGGTGGCGATCCAGGGCGGAAGTATTGTCGCCGCCGGGCCGCGCGAAAGCGTGCTGGACAGTTTTCGCGCCGATGACATTCTGGATGCGGAAGGCCGCATTGTCACGCCGGGCATTGTCGATCCGCATACCCATCTGATCTGGGCCGGGGATCGCGCCGACGAGTTCGAGCGGCGGCTGGGCGGTGCAACCTACCAGGAAATCATGGCGGAAGGTGGCGGCATCAACCGGACGGTGCGCCAGACCCGCGCAGCCAGGTTGCAAGACCTGATCGATCAGGCCAGGGCGCGCCTGGATCGGATGCTGAGGCATGGCACGACGACCATCGAGTGCAAAACGGGCTATGGCCTGAACCTCGAAACCGAACTGAACATGCTGAACGCCATTGCCCTGCTGGACGCCGAACACCCGGTTGACCTTGTGCCGACCTTTCTCGCCGCGCACGCCATCCCGCCGGAATACACCAGCGACCCTGATGCTTACGTCCAGCTTGTGGCCGAGAAGATGATCCCGGCGGCAGCCACCTGGCAGTCCGAGCACTGGCCGGGCGTGCTGTACTGTGACGTTTTCTGCGACGAGGGCGCGTTCACCCTGGAGCAGACGCGGTGTATCCTTGAAGCCGCGCGGTTGGCCGGGCTGCATCTGCGCGTCCACGCCGACGAATTTGTACCGCTTGGCGCGACGGCCCTGGCGGTGGAGATGGGCGCTGCTTCCGTCGATCATCTGCTGGCGACCCGCCCCGAAGACGTGGCGCTGCTCGGCCAGTCGCAAACGATGGCGGTGCTGCTGCCCGCCACGCCCTTTGGTCTGGGTGTGCCGAATACTGCGCCCGCCCGTGCGCTGATCGAGGCCAACGCCGCCCTGGCGCTGGCGACGGACTGCAACCCCGGCACGGCCTGGTGCGAGAATATGCAGCTTGTCCTGGCGCTGGCGACTCGCTCGCTGCACCTGACAGTGGCGCAGGCCCTCGCCGCCTCAACTATCAATGCCGCCTTTGCTGTCGAGCGCGGTGATCGTATTGGCAGCGTTGAGGTCGGCAAACAGGCCGATCTGGTGGTGTGGGACGTACCGGACTATCGCCACCTGGGCTATCGTTTCGGCACAAACATGGTGCATACCGTGATTAAGAAGGGTGTGCGCGTCTTCGAGCAGTAATCCCGCACGTGACTCGGCGGTCGGGTCTGCGCAAGACTAGCGCGCCACGATCAGTGGTATGCTGCTCCCTTCGGGCTGGAGGAATGCCAGATCGTTGTACTGTCCGTAGTGGCTGGCCCACTGGCGCGTAAAGCCCCAACCGTTCCACTTCATCACGACCACGCGCGAACGCTCGTCACACGGTGAGGCGTCGGCGTCACGCTCGATGGTCACCAGTTCATCCTGTGAATCGCCGTCCACGTCGGCCACACCAAGCGCCTGCACCCAGGCCGGTGTTGCCGACCCGCCCCAGATAACCTTATACTGCCCGCCCCGATAGCCCAGGATGAACGGGTGCGTGGTCACGGGCGCGCCGGGCGTGTCCTGCTTCCAGAGCAGCATCGTCACCTCAAAGCGCCCGTCCCGGTTGGGGTCGCCGAGCGAGGCATCGACCACCTGCCAGGATGGATGGCTGGTATACACTTCGCGTTCACCCTCGAAGACGTGCAGTGTTCCGTTTGAGAGAGTCACGCGCTCCGTTTCGCCGTCACCCTTCATGTCAATGCGCCCGATCTCGCGCGTCGTCAGCGGGTGTTCGGCACAGACGTTGTCCGGCAGCGCTGACTGGTTGAGCGGCGTATCGCGCACGGCGTAGTGCCCCGCGTCGAAGCTGAAGGTCGTCGCGCGCGGCTTGTTGAGAGGGCACAGCCCACGCAGTTGGGCGGCGGCCTTATCCGGTGCGAACCATTCCGGGTGAACGCCGGGGCGCAGCGGCAGTCCGTGTACGTCGATCAGCCCCTTCTTGTCGATCCTGATCCACAGGCCCAGGCCAGGCGTGCGCGGCTGGTCGAACAGGAAATTGCCCAGGCTGTAGGCGATGAAGCC
>JAJPHV010000045.1 GCA_021325095.1 Chloroflexota bacterium
ATGCCCGTAAGGGCAATCGATGAGGTCGATGCTAGCACACAAAGGAGAGATGCGCAATTCCGCTGTCGCGTCAACGCGACAGTCCCCTTGCGCTAAATTACCTATGGATGAAACGCATTGCGCGCGACCACTATGAAGATACGTTCTTGCAAGGCCCCTACTTCGACGCCGCCGATCCGGACTTCCACTCACTGTGTATGCACTCATCCGCCGCCGACTTTACGTGGGGCAATACAGCCAGTGCGTGTGTAGCCGTTCTGCCCAACTCTCCACAGGAACTGCCGATCTTCTGGTGGACGCGGGGGCCGCCCTGCAACGGCTGCTACGTTCCATTCTTCGTGCATGGCAGCAAACTGCCCGGCATGGTGAGCAATGCGGGAACCTTTGGCAAACGGGTGGTCGGCGCGGATGCCGCTACAGAAGATACTTTTTCGTCGAATTCGTACTGGTGGCTGTTTCGGGAGCTGATGGACAGGGTCAAAGGGCATCCCATCGCCAGCCTGCCCGGCTATTACCCGATCCGGAATCGCCGCGTCAGGGAACGCTTCGATCCGCTCGAACAGGAATTTGAGGCGGAACTGCCGGACGTGGTGAGGCAGGCACGCGCGGCAAAGGACGCCAATCGTACCTCCCTCATCCTGGATGAATTCACGGAGCGGTGCGTACAGAGGGTAATGGTCGTGCTGCGTGAGCTTCTGTCCGAGTTCTCGGCGGGTAGCTCAGGAGGTAAACCGTAGTTGAAAGAGCAGCAGTATCGGCCCGCGCATCACATTACCGTCGTTCGCGCAGCAGGCGGTCCATGCTTTCTGGCCTTTCCCCGGCGTCTCTGTGACAGGTATCGCAGGCTTGCTGCGTGATGTCCCGGAGGACGAACTTCAACTGTGCATCGGCGTTGGCCGATTTGTGCGCCAGGTGGCAGTCTGTACAGAGCAAGGAAGTATTCACCGTCCGCAGCCTGCCGAAGCGCCGCCCGCCGCCGGTGGGCGTGACAAGCTGCTGGCCGCTGGCAACCAGGGCTGCCGTCTGTGGCAGCCAGTTATGGAAATGAGTCTGGATACCGTTTACGGTGAGCAACGTATCCGTGTGACAACTGATACAGGCGGCGTTGGGCAGCGCTGGCTGGTAAATGGTGGTCTTCTCGGTAGCCGGGTCTGCCTTTCCCAGGATGAAGACGGCTACGTCGCGCCCGCCGAGTGCCAGCGTATCGATCCGTTGATTCAGGCTCGAATCGCCACGATGACAGTTGATACAGGCGAAGCTCTGGTTCTTGTCGTGCGCCTGCTGGTAGTGGGCCGTCGCCAGATCGGGAATCGCTGCGCCATTGTTGGCGATGGCTGCCGCCGCCCGGTTGAAATAGGTGGTTTCCGGCACGGTGTGGCAGGCAATACAGAAAGTGTCGTGCTCCTCTAGCATCGAGGCCCCGACAAAGCCCGCGCTCGCCAGAATGACGAGCAAGACGGGAACACCGACCAGCAACAGAAGCCAGCGACGGCGCGGATGGCCTCTAACCGGAGGCTTTTGATCGGACAAGGCAACATCGACGGGCATGGCTCTGCCGCTCCCCTGTGTGGATTAAGGAGACAATACGATGAACAGGAGCATCTTAGGCAAAAGATGCGAAGAAGTTATTCAGATTAAATGAGAATCTCCTGAGAAAGTGCCAGAGATTGGCGTATAATCAGCCACAGTTAATCAGCCACAGGATGACTGTCACCGTGTGACTGTCCCTGTCACCAACCAGACCAGAGGGGAACGACGATGACGATTCCGGAAAAGACGATGGCCGAACTGTTGCAGCTTGGCGGGCAATATCTGCTGCCGATTGCCGCATTGCTCCGTGCCCTGTATTCCGGGCTGCGCGGCAAATTCCCGGAAGGGCTGTCACAGATCGCAGTTGCCAGCCTGTTCGCCGGGCTGACGGCGGCGGTAGGCAACGAGGCGCTGGACATTCGCTCCATCGCTCTGAAAATCCTGGGAAATACCGTCTTTATGGCTGGACTGCTGGCTTTTATCATGAGCTACCTGCTGAGGCAGCCGAATCGCGGGCGCGTGTTCGACGGGGTTGTCGGGGCTGTGATCGGGCTGATCAGCTTTGCGATTATGGTTGTTGTCCTGGACAATCCCTGGCCCTGGTGGGCGTTCCCGGCGGCAATGGCGGCAGGGGCAGCGGCCTTTATCGTGCTGCGCATCCTGTTACGCCAGATCGCCAGACTGGTGAGAATCGCCACCTATTTCATCGTGATCGGAATCATTGTTGTCATTGGCGCGGGCGGGATTCTGCTGTACCAGACGTTGACGCAGCGCTGATGGCGTACCTGGCTGTATCAACCTCACCCCCCGCTCCTCTCCGCACATAGAGAGGGGGAACCAGCCAGCAACAGCCGCTGTTTAGGGCAGCCGCTTTCAGACATACCGACGCCTCGCCTGCGATCCCCGGACGCTTCCGCCAGTGTGGTAAACTGTTGTCAGCAGCGTTGGGTTTGCGCTATTATTTGCCGCCCATAATCGGCTCGTAAGGATTATCGTTCACGATGGCTGCCGCATAGAGGAATGATTTGCGCAGCACATTCAGGAGATCGTCATGCTGGATCAGCAGGGTTCACCTGCGATCAACACGCGGGTTTCGTCCTCGAATAAGCCGCCGATCAACGTGATGAAGTGGGCACTCGGTTGTGCCGGGGTGGGCATGATGCTCTGTACGGGAGCGATCATGTTTTCGCTGATCGTGGCCCCGGCCCTGTTCCGCAGTCTCGATTCCGATCTGCAATTCCGGATCGTGCGGCGCTTCCCCTTCCTGGCTTCTTTGCAGGATCGCCCGACGCCGCCCTTCAAGGCCCTGCCCGCCGTCGGCGCGACCAGCGCCAATGCCCTGGCCTTGCTGTCCACGCCAGTCAACACCCCGACGGCTTCGTCCACACGCACGAGCACCCCGGCAGGTGATAACAGTAGCGCGGGAATGCCGCCCGTGCAGCCATCGGGGACGGGCAGATCCGTACTGTCCACCGATACGCCGGTGGCGGCGGGTGTCATTGCCAGCCCGACGGAAGTGTTCGCCCCGCAGCCAACAGCGACTCTTGTGCCGACGCGCGTCGAGCCGCCCACCGCAACGGCGGTTCCACTGCCGGTTTCGTTCCACGCCACGGGTTACAAATGGGTTCCGCAGACCTGGAACAACTGCGGGCCTGCCAATCTGACCCAGGCGCTGGAGCCGTTCGGCTGGCAGCAAGATCAGAAAGTGGCGGCGGCGTTCCTGAAGCCGAACAAGGAAGATAAGAACGTCAGTCCCTGGCAGATGGTCGAGTTCGTTAACCAGAAAACCAACCTCAAGGCATTGATGCGGGTAGCCGGCGATCTGCCGCTGATCAAGCGCCTGATCACGCAGCGCTTCTCGGTGATCCTGGAAACGGGTTACAACGTTGCCAACGAGGGCTGGATGGGCCATTACCTGACGGTGATCGGGTACGACGATAACCTGCGCGTATTCTATGGTCTGGATACTTACCTGGGCGCGGATGCCGATAACCAGGGCTACAAAGAGCCGGTAGATGATCTGGACGAGCGCTGGCAGCAGTTCAACCGGCTGTATATGGTCATTTACCCGAAGGAACGCGAGGGCGAACTGGCCGCCATCCTCGGCCCGGACGCCGACCTGACGTATAATGCGCAGCATGCCCTGAGCGTGGCCCGCGCCGAAGCGACCTACAAGCCCAACAACCAGTTCGCCTGGTTCAATATGGGCAGCAGCTACACCCTGCTCGGCCAGTATAAGGAGGCAGCCACCGCCTTCGACCAGGCGTCGAGCGTAGGGGGTGGGCTTCCATTCCGTATGCTCTGGTATCAGTTTGGCCCCTACGAGGCTTATTACAACGTGGGCAACTACGCGAACGTGATGGCGCTGGTCAATGCCACGCTGCAAACGACCACGTATGTCGAGGAGACGTACTACTGGCGGGGCATGGTCTCGGCGGCCCAGGGCAACAAGGACAAAGCGATAGAGGACTTCAAGCGCGTGCTGCAATTCAACCCGAATTTCCTGCCTGCTGCCGAGAAACTCAGCGAAGTGCAGGCCGGTAACTTCAAAGCGCCCGCCATTGCGCAGGCCAACCAGTGATGCAGAACAACAGGATGCTGCCTGCACCGCCCCCCCCGGCGCATTCCAGGCTGAACCTCATCAAATGGACACTGGGCTGCACCGGCCTGGGGATGCTGACCTTTACCGGGCTGACAATGGTGGCGCTGATCGTGACGCCCATCGTTTTCCGCAGCCTCGATCCTGAAATCCAGTACAAGATCGTGAAGCGGCTGCCGTTCATGGCGTCCTTCCAGCCCACGCAGCCGTACAAGTATCTGCCGACCATTGCTGCGACGAACGCCAATGCCATTGCGCTGCTGTCCACGCCGTTGAGTACCAGACCTCCGGGTCGCGTGGCCGTCATTTCCGCGCAGTCGTCGGGACAGGCGGTGGGGCTGGCGGCGGGCGGCCAGGGCGGCGCACTGCCTACCGAGTCGACCCAGACCCCGCAGGACAACCATCTGCCGACGCCGATCCTGGCGACGGTCACGCCGCTGCTGGGGCCAGTGGATGCCAACCCCACACCCGTGATCGGCGAGACGCCGCAGCCGACGCCGACCTACGTACCGACGCCAACCAATATCCCTGTGCCGCGCAGTTTCCACTCCACTAACTTTCATCTTGTCTCACAGGACTGGAATAGCTGCGGCCCGGCCAACCTGACCCAGGCGCTTCAATACTATGGCTGGAAAGGCGATCAGAAAGAGGCGCAAGCGTACCTGAAGCCTAACCGGGAAGATCGCAACGTCAGCCCCTGGCAGATGGTCGATTTCGTCAATTACAAGACGGGCGTGAAAGCCTTGTGGCGCGTGGCGGGCGACATGGAACTGGTCAAAAAGCTGGTGTCGCAGCGCTTTGCCGTCATCCTCGAAGCGGGCTACGACGTGCCCGGCCAGGGCTGGATGGGCCATTACGCGACCATCACCGGTTATGACGATGACAGCAGCGTGTTGTACTGGCTGGACACCAACCAGAGCGATCCGAACACGGCGGGCGTGCGCGAGAAGATGGCCGACTTCGACGCGCGCTGGCAGCAGTTCAACCGGTTATACATTGTGGTTTACAGCAAAGACCGGGAAGGCGAACTGGCGGGGATTCTCGGCCCGGATGCCGACCTGACCTACAATGCGCATCATGCGCTGAGTGTGGCGCGCACCGAAGCCTCGGCGCATCCCAACAACCAGTATGCGTGGTTCAACGTTGGCAGCAGTTACACCCTGCTCGGCCAGTACAAAGAGGCGGCTTACGCCTTTGATCAGGCGTCGAGCGTCGGCAGCGGGCTGCCCTTCCGCATCCTGTGGTATCAGTTCACGCCCTACGAAGCCTATTACAACGTCGGCAATTACAGCCAGGTGATCGCATTGACCCAGACCTCCTCCGCCTACGTGGAGGAGACCTTCTACTGGCGAGGGCTGGCCGAGGCAGCGCTGGGCAAAACGGCGCAGGCTATCGAGGATTTCCGGCGGGCGTTGAAATTCAACCCGAATTTTACGTTGGCGGCGGACAAGCTGGCCCAGGTGCAGAACGGCAATTACACCCCGCCCATTGTCGCGCAGGCGAAATAGGTCATTGTCGTAATCAAAAGCAAAACGCCGGGAGGCTGTTTCTTCCGGCGTTTATCATTGCTGCATTGGCGTTGGCTCCCGAGGTAGGACTCGAACCTACAACCCATCGGTTAACAGCCGATTGCTCTGCCATTGAGCTACTCGGGAAAATCATGGCAACGGCGAAAATCGTACCAGATGCGGCGCGGCCTGTCAAGACAAAGTTGCGCCAGGGCGGCAGGGGAAACTTTTCCCTGACCGCCGCTCTGCCTTGAAGGTCTATGCCCTTCCCCACTTTTCGTAAGCGGCGTCGAAGGACATGCCCTTTGCCACGTCCTCGCGCATTCCCTGTTCCCGGCGCTCCATGTCTTCGGCCCTGACGAGTGCCTCCATTGCAATAGCTTGTGGAACGACGATCACGCCGTCGGCCTCGCCGATGATCCAGTCGCCCGGCGATACGCGCACGCGGCTGGTAACTGTGCCCGGCATCCCGACGGTCACGTTGACCGCATTGAGCCGCCAGCGCTGAGATGACTCGATAGGGGACGTGCCACGCGCACAGGGCGTAAAGTCCGGGATCACTTCCAGGCCCAACCAGTCACGGATATACGAATCGAGGACGATGCCCCGCGCGCCGCCCTGCTTCAAAGCCCAGCTTGTCATCTCGCCGAATTTGCCGGCGTGCTGTTCGCCACCCGTTTCGACCACGACCACGCAGCCGGGATAAAGACTTTTGCGCAGTTCTTCAAAATAGTTGCCGACCCAGTCGCTGCCCTCTTCGCCGCGCGGAACCGGATAGGCGCTGCCGCGGACCGTTATGACGCGACCAGCCAGGTGACGATGCGGGAAAAGGGGCTTGATGCCCAGATCGAGGCACTGGTTCGGGTAGCCCATTTTGTCCAGCGTATCATAGACGTTGGCGACCCGAATCTTGTCCCAACGCGCCTGCAACTCAACGATAGATTGTTCTTGTTCGGCCATTTATTATTCCTCAATAGTCTATGGATCGCCCGATCAAGAGGACGGCGCAGGACAACATAGTCGAAGACGCACGTCCTGTTGGTTGGCAAGCAGGGCTGTCAGATTCAGTCGAAGTAAGTGTCCCCATTCCAGAGCAACGATCTGGCTGCTTTGTCGTTCAGCTCGACGCCGATGCCGGGGCGCTCAGAAACGGTCATGTAACCGTTTTCGATAAAGGGCTTGTCGCCGTCGCACAGATCGCTCCACCAGGGTATGTTGAGCGCGTGCAGTTCCAGCACCAGGAAGTTCGGTATCGAGGCCAGAACGTGGCAGGCTGCCATCATCCCAAGCGGGGAGGAGACGTTGTGAGGAGCCACCGGGATGTAATGAGCGTCGGCCATATCTGCAATTCGCTTGGCTTCGGCGATGCCGCCCGCTTTCGAGAGATCGGGCATGATCACGTCCACCGCTTTTTTAGCGAACAGTTCCAGGAATTCAAAGCGTGTGTACTGGTTCTCGCCTGTGCAGATCACGGTGCTGCTCGAAGCGCGCACCTGAGCCAGCGCGTCGATATTTTCAGCGGGAACGGGTTCTTCGAGCCAGAGCAGGCGCAGTGGTTCAACCGCTTTCGCCAGCGTGATGGCGGAAGGCAGGTCAAATTGGCCGTGACAATCAATCGCCAGGTCGATCTCGTAGCCCAGCGACTCCCGGATGCCCTCGATCAGGTCGATGATGTGCGTCATTTCCCGGGCGTCCACCGTCCAGTTGTAAGGGTCACGCTTGCTTGCGCCGGTATGGTCCACGTCGAATTTCACCGCACCGAACCCTTTGCTGACCACTTCCTGCGCTTTGTCGCAATAGGCTTGCCTGTCGTCGGCCTCGCCCGCGTGGCAATCTGCGTAAAGCCTGATCTTGTCGCGGAACTTGCCGCCAAGCAGCTTATAAATCGGCACATTCAGCGCTTTGCCCACGATGTCATAAAGGGCGTTGTCGATGCCGGTCAGCGCGAAGATCAGGGGCGCGTTGGTCGAACCCCCATAGCGGCCAACCCGCCGCAGCTTTTCGTAAATCAGGTTGACGTTGAAGGGGTCTTCGCCGATCAGCAGCGGCTTGAAAGCCAGAAGCGCGGCTTTGGTCGCAAAGCCCGAAAAGCCAGGGCCGCCCGAGTTGCACTCCCCCGTGCCGACGATGCCCTCGTCGGTGTAAATGCGCACAAAGGTCCAGACACTGCCACCGCTGTGGGGTTCCTGCCGTCCGATGACGCAGGCTTGCACATCTGTAATTTTCATTGCCACTCTTTTCATCAAGAAAAAAGGCGTTTGCAGGGTAAGCCGCATACAGTGTACGCGGAAGGGGGGAGCGCGCGCAAGAGACTGATCCTGCCGTGCTGGCAGCGCTGCTCAACGCCATGCTTCGACACGCCTATCAAAAACGCGATCTGCCGCCCGATTGTGGGCTGGACATGCGGGGCAGCAATGAAACGCTCAACAACGCCCACTGGGCGGCTCTTTCGAGTGGCTGTTGCGATCCGTAGCACGACAAGCATGATCGGAAATCCTTCACGAGCTCGAATGAAGAACGTAAAGACGGAACCGATCACAATCAGCCGAAATATGACAAGAATCACTATGCATACATTAGCTGCATAGCGAAATGGCTGTTAGCTGGCTGTTCTGATGTCCGGCTTCGTTACAAATTCTAAACTTTTGCCCAATTGACTCCAATGAGCAACTCGCTTATGATGGAAGCGTTAAGGAAAAATTCATAACACCCTTCCGTCGTTAACACTATCACAATCATTGCAGGGGGCAGCCCATGAATGATGTCTTGCTAGTGGAAGACGATCTGGAAAACGCCAAACTCTTCACCCGCATCCTCGAAACGGCGAACTACCAGGTTACCCACACCACACGCGGCATGGAAGGCCTACGCCATGCCCGCCAGCACAAATTTATCGCTATTATCCTCGACTTTGACCTGCCAGACATTGATGGCTCACAGGTTGGGCTGGCCTTGCGGCGTGGCATCGGCGCCACTCCGCTCATCGCGCTGACTGCTCATGCAGACAGCCTGACCCGCAGCAAAGCCAGAGCCTTCGGCTTTGATGCCTTTATCGCCAAGCCCTGCACCGATCAGGATTTGATCCGAACCGTTGAAACGCTCACCCAGAACTCCTCGTCGCGGCTAGGCAAGTAAACGTCAAGTAAGGACGGTGTGTATGTCTCGTGTTTGGCGTCTCTTCGCGCTTTTTGCACTCATTGTTCTGTCGCTTCCAACCATCAGCCATGCCGCTGGCGCCCGTTCGCTGACGGTGCTGCACACAGCCAACACCTTTAACCGTATCCAGGAGTTCAAACCGTTCAAGCAAGGGCCGCAGGGCGGTGTCGCCAGGCGTGCCACTGTTCTCAAGGAGTTACGAGCGGCCCACCCGAACTCGATTCTGGTCAGCGGGGGCAACGACGTGATGGGCACGCCTATGTTCGCGCAATACGGTGGTGTCGCGTCGGGCGAGGTTATGTCGCGCCTCAAATACGACGTGGCACTGGCGAACCAGATGGACATCATGGCCGGTGGAACCCTTGAAGGCTTCAAAGCCTATCAGTCGGTTGCCACCTACCCGCTGCTGAACGCCAATCTCGACCTGTCGAACCTGCCCGATGTCAAGGTTCCTGCCAATACCGTTCTGAATGTCAACGGTATCAAGGTCGGCGTTTTTGCCCTCTCCAACGAACGGGCTGTATCGTTGGCAAACTTCGGGCAATCCATCAGCGTGCTCGATACCGACAAAGTGATCGAGCAAAACCTGGCGGAACTGAACAAACAAAACGTCGATATTATCCTCCTGATCAGCGCCCTCGGCGTTGACCGCGACAAGGCAGTGGCCGAGAAGTATGGCGGGCCGAAGGGCATAGACATCATCGTTGGCAATGCAAGCGGCGCGATCCTGGGCGACCCTGCCGATCTGCCAAAAGGATCCGCGCCGATTGGCCCCTACCCGATGGTCATTAACGAGAAGACCAACCCGGTAGCGCTCGTCTATGGCGGGCAGTTTGGCACTTTCCTGGGTGAGCTAAACGTCGAATTTGACGACAGCGGCAAGCTGACCAGCTGGGGCGGCAAACTGCATTTCCTGGGCGAGGACGTAAAGCCCGATCCCGATATGCAAAAGTATGTCGATGAACTGGCCGCCGGGATCGTCATGGACAAGATCATCCTGGGCGAAACGTCGGGCGAACTGTTCGGCTCGTTCCAGGACTATCCCTGGCAGGAAAACCCGCTGGCCGACCTGTACGCCGACGCTTTCCTGGAATACGGCCAGCCGCTCGGTGCGCAAATCTCGCTGGTCAACTCTGGCGCAGTGTGGGGAACGCTCAACGCGGGCAAGATCACGCTGGCCGACCTGTACCGCATCCAACCCTTCACCAACTGGCTGATCATCATGGATTTGAAGGGCAGCCAACTGCTGGCGGCGCTGGAGAACGGCGTTTCCAAGTATGGCGAGTCGGCGTCGCAGGGCAGCGGGCGCTTCCTGGCGGTGGCAGGTATGACCTATGCCTTTGACCCATCTAAAGAAGTCGGTCATCGCATCACGGACGTCAAGATCGGCGACAAGCCTCTTGACCCTGCTGCCACCTACACCGTCGCCGTCAATGACTTCATGGCAAATGGTGGCGACGACTTCACGATGCTACGCGAAGGGAGCAACGTTTTCAACACCGGCATTTCGATCACCGACCTGTTGCAGCAGTACATCAAAGTTCATTCTCCCTTCGCACCGACGGCCAATGGGCGCGTCAAGGATGCCAGCAAGTAAGGCAGGGGAACCGCTTTGAACCGCTTTAACCTTCGAACGTTAATACACAGTCCGTTCGGGCGTTCGCTGGCGGTCATCATGGTGGCCTTCACGCTCGTGCCCATCGTGATCCTGTCCGCGATCAGCCTGTATAACGTTCAAGTGCAGCTTCGGGAGCGTAGTCTGGCCCAGGCCAACACCGTGGCTGGCCTGGCACTACAGACAATGACCCAATGGTTAGGCGAGGCCAGTGCACAACTGGCCTTTACCCTTAAAAATCCGGCCTTTGCGCAAAACAGCAACTTTGTCTTGCAGACCACCACCACCGACGCCTCCCGCGCCGAGCAGGTCCTCGGCAGGGACCTGAACGCACTGACGAGCGGCCTGTACTTTTCCAGCACCTTTCTGGTTCGGCCCGACGATTCGGTAGTGGTTGCCAGCCAGCCAGAACTCAAAGGCCAGAATCTCGACATCGGGTTGTTGAATCTGGAGAGGGTCAACCAGCACGCCTGGGGCTTCGACCAGCTACCGGCACTGCAACAGCGAGTCGCGCTGATCTGGCAGCCCGTTCTTGACCAGCGCCAGCAGATCGCCGGTTTTCTGGTCGGGCAGATCAACCTCAGGAATCTGACCACCGTGCTACAGCAACACGCCGTCAGCCTGGGACAGACGGGCGAACTATACCTGATCGACAGGAACCAGGTAGCGCTGACTGCTGTGCGCAATGCCAGCCTGGAATCATCGCCACGACTGTTTGTAGCTTTGATGGGCGGGCCATATAGCGGCGAATTTGAGGACTATGCGAAACAGCAGGTCATCGGCGCGATACAGCCCTTGCCAACGCCTTTTAGCGGCTGGCTGGCCGTCCACCAGCAGCAAGCCGAAGCCTTTGATACCTACTACGCACTCATCCGCGTGGCGGCGGTGCTGTCGTTCAGCCTGATCGCGTTGGCAATCCTGGCCGCAGTTCTGATCACGCAGCAAATCAGCGAACCGCTGCTGCGTCTATCGGGCGCGGCCCGCGCAATGGCCGCCGGCAGCTTCTCGACGCGCGTGAAGATCGAGCGGCGTGACGAGATTGGCCTGCTGGCCTCAACCTTCAATTCGATGGCGAGCGACCTGCAAGAGGCTTTCGGCAAACTGGAAAGCTCTAACCAGAAACTGACCACCCGTGCCGAGCAACTGAGCACCATCACCCGCGTGGGTCAGCACGCTACTTCTTTGTTGGACGTGGACGTTCTGCTTCCGACGCTGGCGCGTGAAATCCAGCAGGCGCTGGGCTACTACGCCGTAGCCGTCTACCTGCCCGATCCGCAGAAGGCTACCCTGGTCGGGCGAGCAGCGGCGGGTATCGCTGCCGATGAATTCATGGCGATGCTGACGCGGCGTGAGATCGACAGCCATAGTCTGGTGGGGGCCGCAGCGACAACACGCCAGGTCATTCATGTGCCCGACGTACAGTTGGACAGCCGATACGTGGCGCACCCGCTCCGCCCGGCGACTCGTTCCGAGGTCAGTATCCCACTGATGGTGGGCACAAACCTGATGGGCGTACTGGACATTCAGAGCGACAAGGTGAGGTCGTTCGGAGCCGACGAGCTGGAAGTGCTGCAAATCCTTGCCAGCCAGATCGCCATCGCTATCCGCAACGCCGAACTGTTCAAGGAATCCGAGGTGGCGCGGCAGGCCGCAGACGAGGCCAACCAGCAAAAAAGCGAATTCCTGTCGAATATGTCCCATGAGCTACGCACGCCGCTGAACGTCATCATCGGCTACAGCTACAGCATCTTGAATCGCCCGGCCATGTACAACCACGTGGCGCTGCCCTCTGTCTACGAGGATGGCATCCGCAGCATCATGACCAGCGGCCAGCACCTGCTTGGTCTGATCAATGACATCCTCGACCTGTCCAAGATCGAGGCTGGTCAGATCGACCTGAGTATCGAGGCGATGGACCCGCTGCCCACGCTGCAAGGTGTCCGGGCCACAGCCCTGGGGCTGCTGAAGCCAGGGGTGCAGCTTCGTGCCAACTACCCGGACAAGCTGCCGGATATCCTGGGCGACGAACTGCGTGTCCGGCAAATCCTGCTGAACCTGGTGTCCAACGCCGCCAAGTTCACCGAACATGGCTCGATCACGCTGGATGCGCAGGTGGAAGATGGGCACATGCGGTTCTCGGTGGCCGATACCGGTGTAGGCATCCCCGACGAAGCCCGGCCTCACATCTTTGATCGTTTCCGCCAAGCGGACCGGAGCGTGGCCCGCAAGCACGGCGGCACCGGCCTGGGCCTGAGCATCTCGCGCCAGTTATGCGAAATGCACGGTGGAAAAATCTGGTTCGAGAGCCAGGTCGGGAAAGGTACGACGTTTTTCTTCACTATCCCACTCTCAAAGGAGGAGCGGAAAGCGACACAACCCAGGCCACCCGAAGGCTGGTCCGAAATCGTGTCGAGCCGTGCCGAAATCTTTACGCCGAACAAGGAGCTTGCGCAACAGGCAGTGGTCATCGACATGCAAACCGAGAGCCAGAGCCGTATCCGCACGGCGTTGAGCGCAGCGGGCTACGATGTGCTGGTCGCGGGCGATGCTGAAAGTGGCTGGGATATGGCGGAGGCGGTCTTGCCGAACCTGGTTGTGATCCACATTCACGAGGGCGACCCGGTGGCGATGACCAACCTGGCCGAGAAGTGCCGACAACATCCCGATCTCTCTAAACTCGCGGTTGCCGTCGTCCACGATCTGCACGATCTAGACGAGGTAGGTGACCCGGCAACTCTCGTGGAACGGCTGTTGGTTTCCCAACCCGTTCAATAAAGGAGCATTCGTCAAATGCGTGTTCTGTATCTCGAAGATTCCAGGCCGGATATCCGGCTGGTACAGCAGTACATGAACAGCGTCAACCATGAGTTCGACGCTGCCGAAACGATTGACCAGGCGCGCCAATACCTTCAACGCCGGCGTCCAGACGTGTTCCTGGTCGATCTCGTGATCGATGGAGAAATGGCCTATGACCTGATTGAACAAGCCGCCAAGCAGAAGTTAAGCAAACACATCGTTGCGATCACGGCCAGGCCGCTGCCCGCCGAACGCAAACGCTGCAAGGAATTGGGCTGCGACCACCTGATCGCCAAGCCATTCACGATTGACGAGTTGGAACGGACACTTGAGCAGTTAGCAGAGGAATAACCAGAGGAACATTGCACCATGAAATTCACACGCATCCTCAGCATTTTCGCTATTATCTTCATGGCCGGCTCTTTAATTGCCCAGGCTGGCTCGAACGACGACAAGGATCATTCTAAACGTCGTAGTGTCAAGGTCATGGTCATCACCATGTTCAACATCGGTGGATCCAGTGGGCCTTTCGGTGAAACACACTTCTGGATCGAAAGGGAAGGGTTGACCGAGGCCATCACCGTCCCCGGCCTATCGTCCAACTTTCCACAGGTCTTTTGCAAACCCCCGGCCAAGGACAACCGCGATAAGGAGAAGAACAGCAGCGATGTGTGCGTGATCACCACCGACATCGGCTATGCCAATGCCGCGTCATCCATTATGGCGCTCACGTTGAGCGACCTGTTTGACTTCCGGCAGACCTACTTCCTGATCGCGGGCATTGCAGGCGTCGACCCGGCAGACGGCACGCTGGGCAGCGCTGCCTGGTCGCGCTACTCGGTAGATTTTGGACTGGCACATGAGATCGATGCGCGCGAGATGGAAGCCGGCTGGCCTTACGGCTATACAGGCTTTGGCCCGGTTGCGCCGGGCGTCAAGCCGACGCGCATCATCGGTACGGAGGTTTATCAACTGAACGAGGCCCTGCTGCAGAAAGCCTTCGCCCTGAGCCAAAACGTGACTCTCGCCGACAATGCGGACTCGCAAGCCTATCGCGCCCTGTACCCGAACCCGCCTGCCAACCAGCCGCCCAAGGTCACCATCTGCGACAGCATGGCCGTCGATACCTACTGGCACGGCGCGCTCCTCAGCAAGCGGGCCAATGACTGGGCTGCGCTGCTGACCGATGGCAAGTCCAACTACTGCATGACCGACGAGGAAGACAACGCCACGCTGACGGCCCTCAAGCGCGCGGCGAACGCCGGTCTGCTGGACTTCAACCGGATCGCCCTGCTGCGCACTGCCTCCAACTTTGACCAACCGCACCCTGGACAGACACCTTTCCAGTCCTTGAACACGCGCTCCGGCGGCTTCGTGCCGTCCACAACCAACGCCTATCTGGTCGGCTCTGCGCTTGTCCACGACATTGTGAGCCACTGGAAAGCCTGGCAAAAGGGTGTTCCGGCGGACGCGCCGCTGACGGTCAATCCCAAGTAACAAACGAGGCTCTCCTTCTGATCTCCCCTCTCCGAACCTGGAGAGGGGAGCCAGTCAACGTTATGATTCCAGTAGACACTTCCCCTCCCCGGCTCGTGAGGGGCGGGGTAACATCGATGCCCTGGAATCAGGAGGAAAGGGTTGAAACGTCGCTCACAACGCGGGCAAGGTCTGGTTGAATATGCGCTGATCCTGGCCCTGGTCGCAGTCGTGGCTATCGTGATCCTGGGCGTGCTGGGGTGGGTCGTCCAGGGTGGTTTGGGGCTGGTCTTGGGCGGGCTGCAAGCGCCAGGCAGTTCCGTCGCCAGCAGCTCGCACCTTTCCCTCCTCAGCGTGCAGTGCGAGTCAGGAAACCGGATCGTGGTGGATTTCTCCACAGACCTTCCTCTCAATGAACTGACTCTGCGCAACGATGCGCCGGACTGGTACTGGACTGGCTATCCTACCTCGACGCACATCGACATGGGAATTCCTGGCCTGAGTTGCCCGCGCTCGGTCATTATCCAGCACCAAAAGACAGGTGCTATCTCGGCGGCGGGCGTTGCGCCGTTGTCACCGTAGCGGCAGGGCGAGCTTCACGTGATGAAGAGGACTGCTCCCCGGCAAAAAATGCTTAACAAAGTGCCGTTCCCGGTGCTGGTCATCGGGACGGTGGTCGTTGTTCTGGCATTGGCAGGTATCATCATCGAAGCGCTGCGCCCGAAGCCCCTAGACTTCAACTCGCCGGACATCTTCTCGCAGGTTCCGACAGAGATTCCACTGAAACCGGTGACTGCACAGCAGGTAGTCGATTATCTGCAAGGGCACGGCGTCGCCGTTTCTGACGTGAAGCCCTATACAAACTCACGGTTAAAGGCCGGTCAGGCCCTCGCCTTGAACGTGCAGGATCAGCATGTCGCCATCCTATCCTATAATGATATGGGCGCGCTGCTGAATGATAGGGCGCTGTTGATCGACCAGGGGAGTGGTAGCATGGCTGCCGTCGGGCGTGACGGCGTGACACTGGCTGCCCCGCCCCCCAGACCCACCGACAAAGCCTTGTCGGAGCGCTGGAATGCCGACAGCCTGGGCAACGTACTGCTGCTGACCGACAAAAACATGGCCGCACCACTGCGATCCGCGCTGCTCAGTCATCTCACCAGCCTGATCGTCGCCTCGGTACGCCCCAACTTCCCCACGCCCACGCCCGGCTGATTTCCGCGCCATGCAGGTTTTCATCGCAGTCCCAACCCACTTTGTCGATTGTTCGCCTCATCCCGACACTTGACACTGCCTCTCCAACCCCATCCGGTGATAGACTGGTTGCGCAGGCGCGCTGCACCGGCGCCCTTGCATTGCCGAACTGATCAGGGAGGCACGAGCCATGAGTTCTGGCTGGATACATACTATAAAGGGGCCTGTTGCCGTAGAGGACCTGGGCCTGATCTTGCCTCATGAGCATCTTTTCACTGACCTGCGCGGCCCATCTGTCTCCGACTACGCTCAGGCTGACGCGGAGGATGTGGTACGCGGCCTGTCCGCGAATCTGGCAGCCGCAGCCGCCAGCGGAGTGACGGCGCTGGTGGAATGCTCCACGATTGGCGTGGGTCGTAACGTCGCCATTCTGCAACGATTAGCGGAGCATACCCCGATCCACCTCATCGCCCCGACGGGCGTATACCGCGACGCCTTCATCCCAGCTTCGATGCGCGATCTGGAAGTTGAAGCGTTGAGCGAGATGTGGATTCGAGACCTGACCGAAGGCATAGATGGCACGTCCGTTCGGGCGGGTTTCATTAAAATCGCCATGAGCGACGACGGGCCGACCCCGCTGGAAGTCCGCAACTTGAAGGCGGCGGCGCGGGCCAGCCAGCGAACAGGGGCCATTATCGGCAGCCACACGATTGGGGGCAGGATCGCGCGGCGCGAGCTGGATATTCTGGAGGCCGAGGGGCTTGACTTGCGCCGCTTCATCTGGATTCATGCGCAGACGGAGCCTGACCCTGCCGTGCACCTCGAAGTGGCCCGGCGCGGTGCTTACGTCGAATTCGACGCGATTGGCGCACCCGACCAATCCCAGGAGGCAATGCGCGACTATACCCTGGCCCTGGTCAAGGCAGGATACGCCGAAAACGTTCTGCTTTCACACGATGCGGGCTGGTACCAGCCAGGACGCCGCGGCGGCGTGCCCGAAAATGTCGGGATGCGCGGCTACACGGCCCTGGTGACGGACTTCATCCCGGCGCTGCGGGCTGCTGGCCTGACAGATGAAACAATTAAACTGCTGACGGTCACGAATCCGGCCCGTGCTTTTGCCTTCGTCGGCGAGCACTGATGAGCGCCTTTCAAGGTGTACCGGGATGCCAGACGGTGCTGGAAGGCATTCACGTCTGGCCGGGAAGTAAGCGCGTGCCCGACCTGGGCGAAACACGTTACACTTTGCACAATCTCTCACCTCTCGATTTCTCATCGCTGTAGGATGAAGCGAGGATGAGGGCGAGGTTTATCTTCTGACACCACAGGATAGAGTAAACATGGTCGATGTCGTCTCATTAGGCGAAATGTTGATCGACATGGTATCCACACAGCGGAACGTGACGCTGTACGACGCGCCGTGCTTTGAACCGAAGCCCGGTGGCGCGCCCGCCAACCTTGCCGTCGGCGTGCAGCGACTCGGCAAGCAGGCGGCCTTCATTGGCAAGCTGGGCCGTGACGAATTCGGCCAGGGCCTGCGGCGTCTGCTGGAACAGGAGGGCGTCGATACGCGCAACGTGCTCGACGATCCCGAACGTCCCACAACGCTGGCCTTTGTCTCGCTCTCGGATAAGGGCGATCCGCACTTCGCCATTTTTGCCGCCGCTTCCGCGAACCTGGCGCCTGCCGACCTGAATGTCGATCTGATCCGAAGCGCGAAGATTTTCCACTTCAGTTCGGTGTCGCTCTCGGCAGAGCCGTCACGCACTGCCACGCTGGAAGCGATCCGAATTGCAAAAGCCAGTGGCGTGCGCGTTTCCTACGACGTGAACTGGCGACCTATGCTGTGGCCCGATGTGCAGCAGGCGCGTCAGATCATCATGGAGCCGCTGCCGCAGATCGACATCCTCAAGATGAACGGCGGCGAGTTGCGCCTGATCACGGGTATCGACGACGTGGAAGAGGCACTGCCAAAACTGGACGTACCTGCATCCGTCGTCTTCGTCACCCTGAGCGAGAAGGGCTGTATTTACCGCTTCAAGGGCCAGATCTATCGCCAGTCGGTTACACCCGTTGAAGTGGTCGATGCGACAGGCGCGGGTGATGCGTTCATGGCGGTGCTGCTGGCCGATCTGCCCAGTCCGCTCGAAGAATCGGCACTGGCCCGGCTGGCGCGGCGTGCCTGTGAAGCGGGGAAGATCGCCACGACCCGGCGTGGGGCGATCCCGGCGCTGCCCTATGCCAGCGACCTGGCGGCTTTTCCGGTATAAAGACTGTCAGACGCACTCAGGCTGAACAGGGCCATAACCGAACGTGTCCAGACAAGCCTAGCTTGAAACGCCCGGTTACGGTAGCTGAAGATTTCATGAAAATTCTGCAAATCTTGTACCAAAATTGCAACGGATAGGGTATCGTGCTCGTCATCCGACGATGGACTGGCACAGCTTTAGAACCCATTTGTCACCGCAATTTTACGGCTGAATGTGACAATGCAACGTGGCATCCGCGAGCCTGATCCGTTTCAGGCTCCTTTGTTGTCTTGTGAAGGAGACACACAACAGCAAATGGTCGCAATTGTGAGAGAAAACAAGGAGATGGCACTCGTCGCTTGCGACGAGCCTCCCGGTACCAACCGCCGTCCGGAGGTGGCCCAGAGCGCAACCCCTCGCGCTGCGGTGTGGGCCGATGTACCGGATGGCGATTGGAATAGCTGGCGCTGGCAGTTGAGCCACCGCCTCAATTCCCTCGAAGAACTCTCCACGATTATTCACCTGACCCCGGACGAAATCACAGGCATCGCGGCCAAGGATCGCTTTCGGCTCGACATTACGCCGTACTTCGCCAGCCTGATCGATCCTGACGATCCGAACTGCCCGATACGCAGGCAGGTCATCCCTACGGCGCGTGAACTGGACGGCTTCGATTCGATGATGGCCGACTCGCTGGCCGAAGATGCGCACAGCCCCGTCCCCGGCCTGGTGCACCGCTATCCAGATCGCGTGCTGATGCTCGTTACGACGCAGTGCGCCAGCTATTGCCGTTACTGCACCCGCGCCCGCATCGTCGGTGACCCCGGCGCGCAGTTCGCCCGGACGGACTACGACCACCAGATTGATTACATCGCCAGCCACCCGGAAATCCGTGACGTATTGTTGAGCGGTGGCGACCCGCTGGTGCTGCCCCAAAAGCTGCTGGAACACATTTTGCAGCGTCTGCGGGCAATTGAACACCTGGAGATCATCCGCATTGGCAGCCGTGTCCCGGTCTTCATGCCGCAGCGCATTGACGAAAGCCTGGTCAATATGCTCAGGCAGTTCCACCCGCTGTGGATGAATATCCACTTCAACCACGCGAAGGAGATCACGCCCGAAGTGTCGCGTGCGCTGGCGATGCTGGCCGACGCAGGTATTCCGCTGGGCGCGCAGACGGTGCTGCTGGCGGGGATCAACGACTGCCCGAACGTGATGAAAGACCTGGTGCACAAGCTGGTCAAGAACCGGGTGCGCCCGTACTACCTGTACCAGTGCGACCTGGTGGAAGGCGCGGGGCACTTCCGCACGCCGATCAGCAAGGGCATCGAGATCATGGAAGCGCTGCGCGGCCATACCTCCGGCTACGCCATCCCAACCTACGTGGTTGATGCGCCCGGCGGCGGCGGCAAAATCCCGGTTGGCCCGCAGTATCTGATCAGCCAGACGCCCGGCAAGGCGGTGCTGCGCAACTACGAGGGCTTCATCACCACCTACACTGAACCGGACACGTACACGAAGCACGACCCGACCACCTGTCCAAGCTGCCAGAAACACGCCAGCGCGGAAAGGGGTCAGCAGGGCGTGGCCGGACTGCTGCAAGGCAATGCCATGACCATCGAGCCAGCGGGGTTCCACGAAACGCACCTGCGGGGCCGCCCGGAAGATGGCGACGTGATCGGCGTTAATGCCATCGGGTTTGTCCACAAGCACGCCGAACACCACTGATTCGCTCGCTTGATCCGCTCGCTTACCTTGTCCTCTGCCCCCTCTCCGAATTTTGAGAGGGGGAATGGAAGGAAGTTATGTACCACGTTGCCATTCTTGCTAACCTGAAGAAGAACGCGCCCAGGCGGCCCGGCCAGCCCAAAGACGCCTGGGCCGATCTCGATTCCGAACACACCATCGAGGCTCTGGCCGACGTGCTGCGGCAGACAGGACACCGGGTCACGTTTATCGAAGCCAACGCCGATCTGCCTGATAAATTGCGCGAGGTCAGGCCCGACATCTGCTTCAACATTGCGGAGGGGCATCACGGCGACAGCCGCGAGGCGCAGGTTCCCGCGCTGCTCGAACTGCTGCAAATCCCGTACACTGGGTCGCGCGTGCTCACCTCGGCCATCAGCCTGAACAAGACCGTCACCAAGCGTATCTGGAAGTCGTTCGGGCTGCGCACCGCGCCGTTCCAGGAATTCAGCCACCCCGATGAACCCCTGGCGCCCGATCTGAACTTCCCGCTGTTCGTCAAGCCCGCCCGCGAAGGGACGGGCATCGGCGTGGGGGCCAGTTCGGTGGTACGCAACGAGCACGATCTGCGCGCGCAGGCGGCCCACGTCATCCGCACTTACGAGCAGCCTGCGCTGGTCGAGCGCTTCCTGGCGGGCCGCGAACTGACCGTCGGCGTGATCGGCAACCCGCCCAACCAGTACGTCTTTCCGCCCATCGAAGTCTCGATCAACGGCGACGGCGGCATTTATGGCTTTTACGCCAAGTCGGAAAATGTCGATGCCTTTAGCTGGAGGATGCCCACGCTTGAACCGGCGTTCCTGGCGAAACTGCAAAAGCTGGTGCTGGATGCGCACAACGCCATCGGCGCGCTGGATGTGAGCCGTGTTGACGTTCGCTGCGATGAGGACGATGTGCCCTACCTGTTGGAGATCAATACGCTGCCCGGACTGTCGCCGGGTTTCAGCGATCTGGCAATCGCCGCCGACGCCATCGGGATGGGCTACCCCTGGTTGGTCACGACCATCCTGAACCTGGCCTGCCAGCGCTTCGGACTGCCCGCACCCGAACCCGTGATCCCCACGAGCGAGGCGATTCAGGCTGCGAAGTGACCGAAGACTCCTTACCCACGCCTGGTCGGGGTGGCTTTGCCCTTCGGCCCGACGGCGGTGGGGGCTTCGGTAGCAGCTTGTGTGGGGGCGGGGGTCTCGATCTGCACGCCGGCGCTGGCTCCGCACTGGCGCAGCGCGTTCTCGAATGCGGCCTGATCCTTCGGATCAGTTGCCAGGGCGAAACCCGCCTGCAAGACGCGGATGGCACTGCCGCACTGGTTGCTTGAGTAGTAGGACAGCCCCGCGTTCAGGTAGTCGTCAGGATTCTTGGAACCCTGAGTCACAAGCTCCTGGAACATCTCCGCTGCCTGCCGGTAGTTCTGGTCACGGAAAAACAGGATTCCGAGCAGCCGGATGCAGCGCGGCTGGTTGGGGTCGAGATCGTGGCAGGTACCGACGTAAGTGCGCGCTTTGTTGGGATCGCCGCGATTAAAGTAAATGTAGCCCATCCGGTATTGCAGCAGCGGGTCTTGCTTGTCGCGCTCAATCGCTTTCGTCACCAGTTCAATGGCCCGGTCCGTCTGGTTCCTGTTCATGTAGATCAGACTGAGCTGCGAGGCGACGTAGCCCAGCGGGATCGTCAGGTCGGGCGGGTCGCTGATTCCCACGCGCCACGCTTCTTCGTATTCATGGATGGCGTCGTCGCCATTATTGGAGGTATTGGTCAGGATCAGCGCTTTGACATAATGCGCGTGAACCAACGCGGCACGTTTAACCGGGCTGGCCGCTTTGGCCGCCTCGATAGCCTGATCGACCAGCTTGAGCGCTTCGTCTTCCTTTTGGAGGTCGTGGTAAACTTCGGCCATGACGGCCAGCACCATCGGGTTCTTGTCGTCCAGGTCTTTGGCGCGCAGCGCGTAGGGTAGTGCAGCGCGCGCTTTCCCGCTCCAATCCAGCACCATCGCCTGCGTGATCCAGCCTTCGGCGGATTCGGGGTTGGCGTTGATAGCCGACTGCCCGGCTTTTGAGGCGTCGTCCAGCAAGGGTTGGGTCGCATCGCCTGCATAGGCGCCGCGCAGGATGATTAACTGGGCCAGCGTGGCGTGGATGTCAGGATCGTTCGGGAAGACTTCGGCCAGGCCGCGATACGCTTCGATAGCACTGTTCATCTGCCCGGCTTCGAGGGCATTGCGCAGTCGCTCCGCGTAGCCGCTCGGCGACAGCGTGGCCGTTGGCGTGGGCGGGTTGATCTGAAAATGGATATTCCCGATGCTTTCTGCGATCTTCGGGCTGATTTCGCCCCGCATGTTCCAGACGATCAGCAGCGGGATAAGCAGCACCGGCACGGTGATGTACAGCCACAGCCAGCGCAGATTGATCAGGCTGCCGCAGCCGCGCCGAGTGCCCTTTGCTGTGTAGCGCCTGGGCGTCCGCAGGTACATGGCTTACTGGATCGGTTCTGGTCTCGGTGTGGGCGTCGGGATCGGTGTAGGCGTCTTGTACAGGCCCTGGTAAGCTGTCGCGCATTTGTTGATGCCGATGTTGGTCTTTTCGATGGCATTCTTATCGTGCGTCCAGCTTAACAGGTCGGTGAAAATCGGATAAGCCTCGTCGCACTTATCCAGCAGGAAGAAAGCCAACCCGCGCAGGTAATAGCATTCCACAAGCCGGTTGTCGGGCGGGATGTTCTGTTCCTGTTCCTGCTTGGCACAGATTTCAAATTCTGTGATGGCGTCCTCGTAATCACGGCGCGTGTACAGCAACTGCCCAAGCCACTTGTGTGCAGCGGTGTAGTCGTTGTCGAGCGTGACCGCCGTCTGGCAGTTGTCGCGGGCGCGATCCGTCTCGCCCATGCGGTAATACGTCTCGCACAGGCGGGTGTAGGCCTTGACGCTGCGGCTGTTCATCGACAACACCCGGTTGTATGCGGTAATAGCGACCTCATACTTGTTGCGGCTGACAGCAAAATAGGCCAGCTCGAAATACGGGAACTCCAGACGCGGGTTGATTTCGACGGCTTTCTTAAACTCTTCCATCGCCGCATCAAACAGACCCTTGTACCAGAGCGCGTAAGCATACTGCCGGTGTGCATCGATGCTCTTGTCGTTGGCATCGACGGCCTTCTTGCCCTCGTCCAGCGCGGCATCCATACGGTTCAACATGGCGTAGGCAGCGGACAGGTTGGCGTGCGCGTCGGCGTCGTTCGGATTCAGGTCGGTGGCGCGCAGACACAACCGCACCGCATCTTCGTACTTGCCTGCGGAGAGTTGCGCGAAGCAACTGATGGTCAGGGCACGGTAATTGTTGGGGCTGGCCTCGAGCGCTTTGCTGGCCCACTGCACGGCCTCGGCAATATCCCCCGCCTCCACCCGCCGATCCGAATAGCTGTGATAGATCAGCATCCGGGCCAGTTCGTAGAGGATGTCCACGTTGGCAGGATTCTGCTTGGCAGCCTCCCGATAGTTCTTGATAGCCGTATCCAGGTCACCGCGCCAGAAGGCCCGCTCGGCGGTCTGCGCGTACCAGATGGCCGGAGGCGTGGCCGTTGCCGATGTACCGATCATCGCCAACACTCTGGGCTGGATGTTGTTGAACTGCCAGACGATCAGGCCCATGAAGCCCATTGCCACGAGCCAGAGACCGATCTTCCAGGGTTGTAAGCCGCGCCGTCGTCGCCCGAACATGCTTCCGTCGGCCAGGACCGAGCGATCCCGGCGGATACGCAAGTCGCTGGACATAATGAACTCCCACGATAGTCGGACGATGCTGCCACCAGAAACACAAAAGCGGCAGAAGCCACCCCCTTGCCGAATTATGTTTTGTTGGGCAAGGGCGCGCATCTGACCCCACCAACAAACGCGGTAAGCATACCCGTTGGCGCGTTCAACGTCAAGTTGCGCCTGGCGCAATAGCACCAACGAATAAATGCCCAAACGATAATCCTTATGCGTGGAAAGGGAGGCTCAACCTGTCGGTGTCCCCTCTCTGCTTGCGGAGAGGGGGCAGGGGGTGAGGTCACTTCTTGCGGAAGGCGACGAACGCGAGGCCCAGGATGATCACCGGGAGCGCGACCAGGGCGCTGCCGGTCAGGTGTTCGCCGCCGAGCATCACACCCAGCGCCAAGGCGATAACCGGGTTGACGAAGGTATAGCTCGTCGCCAGCGTCGGTTGAACTTTCTTGAGCAGGTACATATAGGCTGTGATCGTCGCCAGTGAGCCGAACGTGGTCAGGTAGGCCAGCGCCAGCAGTGCATGAGGAGTCGGTGTGCCGTTGATCTGCTCGCCCCGCAGCAGCCCCAGGACAAGCAGCGCCAACCCGCCCGCCAGCATTTCGGCGGCATTTCCCATCGCGCCTTCCGGCATTTCCAGGTGGCGGCTCCACACGGAGCCGAGCGACCAGCACGCCGCCGCGAAGATGACCAGCGCCACCCCAACCGGGTTGGCCTGCAAGTTACCTTCCAGACTCAACAGCCCGACGCCGAAAATGCCCAACACCACCCCGATCCACTCCCGGCGCGTTGGTATGTTACGCCACAGGATGCCGAAGAGCATGGCCCACATAGGGGCTGTCGCTGCGAGGGTCGCCGCCAGGCCGGAGGAAACCGATTGTTCCGCGATGGCAACGCTGCCCATCGCGCCGACGATCAGCAGTCCGCCCACGATGGCAGCACTGCGCCACTGCTTAAAGGTTGGCAGCGCCGAGCCGCGCAATCGCAGGAAGAGCAGCAGCGAGCCGCCTGCCAGGGTAAACCGAGCGCCCATCATCAGGTAGGGCGGAAAACTTTCCAGGGCAAAGCGGATGCCCAGGTAGGTCGTCCCCCAGATGATATATACGGTGAGCAAGGCCAGCCCGATCCAGAACCGCTGGCCGATCTGGATGCCGTGAAATGAAGGCTGCACTTCGGGCAGGCTTTGCCCAACCATATCGGTGCGCGTGACCATCCCAACCTCCGTATTCGCCGTCCGATCCCAACACCAGCATTATATGATGGAGCAAATCGGATTGACAGAGACAATCGAAAGCATTATGCTTGAACAAAACGCAAACGTTAACCAAAGACAGGCTATGACTTTACAAAGTGATAGGCAAATGGACGGCGTAGGCTGGCGGCTGTTGCGGCTGCTGCAAGAAAATGCCCGCCTATCCTTCCGCCAGATCGGGGAAGTGATTGGGCTGACCGCGCCAGCCGTCGCAGAGCGGGTACGCCGCCTGGAGGACACCGGGATCGTTCAGGGTTATCACGCCGAGATTGACCTGGCAAAAGTGGGACTGCCCATCCTGGCTTTCATCCACCTGACGACCAACAGCCAGCAGTCCGCCCGGCTGCGTAAAGCGGTAGCGGACATACCCGAAATTGTCGAATGTCACTGCGTTACAGGCAACGAATCGTATATCCTCAAGGTGGCCGTGACTTCCGTGCCGCACCTGGAACATCTGCTGCTCGACCTGACGAACTTCGGGGAAGTCCGCACGTCGTTAGTGCTGTCGTCGCAGGTGAAGCGGCGCATCGTCGATCAGACCATGTTATTCCCGCAGGAATAGTGCCCGCTCGCAGAGTGGAGGAAGAATTGGCCTCATCCCCCGACTCCTCTCCATTGCGGTGGTTCACACTCCGACACTTACAGGGGGGCGGGGATGGCTGGGCTGGATTAACCTTGACCGCTCACCGTTCAAGCTCATGATTTTTCCTGTCTACCTCCATCGGACAAGGAGGAGTGGCAAACGTCCGCCTGGGACGATTCTCCCGATCTGCTTTTTCGGGTTTGTGCTATACTGCGTGCAGACTGAACCTGACCATTGATAACATTGTGTATAAGTTATAAAGTCAGCAAATTTACTGAAAAATCCGTGAAACAACGCCGTCAAATTCAGAACATGCTGCTACAATAGGGATCGGCACTACGTCTCAGGCAGCCGCTTTATTCGCCAGCGCGCAAAGAGAGAGGGATATGTCCAGGCCAAAGTTTCGACAAGAACTGATCGACGACACGCTGCGCAAACTGCACACTGCCGTCGCGGGCATCAAGGCGTCCGTCGTCGTGAACCGCGATGGGCTGCTTGTGGCCTCCTTCCCGCCTGGCGACGACGACGATCCGCTGGCAAACCCGACCAGCAGCCCGCAGGTTGCAGCGATGGCGGCCACACTCATCGGATTGGCCGAACGCACGTTGGGGCGGCTCGAACAGGGCGACCTGGAACGCCTGCTGATGGAAGGCGAGGACGGCGTGATGGTTGTCTATCCGGCAGGCCGGGCGACGCTGGCCGTTCTGGTCGATAAAGAGCAGAAACTTGGGCCAGTCCTCTACGCCGCTTCACGCACGGCCAAAGACGTGGCGGGCGTTCTGCAAGGTTAGCGCCAGCCGCCCCCTCCGTTCCAGGGTGGCCCCCGGCCCGATCATTGGCTCATCATTAGCCCTCGTCACTCATGCTGCAAACCACGCTAAACTGATCTTCCTAGATGTTTCAGGGCGAAGCGCGTCGGGCGATTCCCAGGAAGGGCATAGTGATCAAGAACCAGGATCAGCAGTCAATCGATCCAACCGCGCCGCCATCTGCTGGTGATTCAGTGGACGGGCAGACGCGCATGGGCGCGAGCGAGGATCAGGTCGTCCGGAACAGGCCGCCGACGGGTGCGCTCTCCTATGTGCTTGGCGACCAAAGCGACGACCCACGCGATCCTGCGCCGAACGGCGAATTAACGCCAGGCTGAACTGCCAGATCGCTGTAATGATCAAACCAGAAGACCGAGTGTTTTGGTGCTGCGGTTGGCGTGCCGCACAGCGTTAATCCCCGGAATCTATTACAACACTGCGACATTCTCTACACAAATCTAGATGGCGAATCCCCCTATAATACACGATTGAGACGCTCACAACATTGACCCCTTCACGTGGAGGCGCAACGTGGCTAACTTGATCGGGCAGCACCTCGGACAGTACGAGATCGTCGGGCTGCTGGGCGAAGGCGGGATGGCTGCCGTCTACCGCGCACATCAAGAGTCGATGAAGCGCGACGTGGCGATCAAGGTCATCAAGACTGGCCTGGTCGATATGACCGAGTTTGTAGGCCGCTTCGAACGCGAAGCGCAGATGAGCGCGGCCCTCAGCCACGCACACATCCTCAAAGTATTCGACTACGGTCAGAGCGGCGATCTGGTTTACCTGGTCATGGAACTGCTGACCGGGGGCAGCCTGGCGACTCTCATCCAGCGCAATGAGATGCCCCTCAAGCAGGTCAGCCGTGTCCTCGATCAGGTCGCATCGGCGCTGGATTATGCGCATCAAAAAGGCGTCATTCACCGTGACTTGAAGCCGGAGAACGTGCTCCTCGACGAAGCCGGCAACGTGTTCCTGAGTGATTTCGGCCTCGCCAGGCTGATGACCGCCCCCTCCGGCCTGACGCAGAGCGGTTACGTGGTCGGCACACCGAACTATATGTCCCCCGAACAGTGGCAGAGCAGGCCGCTGGATGCCCGCGTGGACGTGTATGCGCTCGGCGTGATGCTGTTCGAGATGCTGGGCCGCAAGCTGCCCTTTGATGGCGACGGCGTCCTGAGCATCATGTACATGCACTTGCATGAAGCCCCGCCCTCGATCCTGGCCTTGCGCCCCGACCTGCCCCCCGCTGTCCAGGACGTGATCAACCGGGCGCTGGAAAAAGACCCGGCGCGGCGTTTCCAGTCCGCCGGACAGCTTGCGGCGGCCTTTCGCGCAGCACTGGCCGGCAAGAAACTGCCTGCCGTGCCCGTCAGCACACAGCCCGGCCCGACACGCTCCCCGGCGGCGACGGTTTTGCTGCCCGCTCAAACACAGCACACAACGCGCCGCTGGATCGGATTGGGCGTTCTGTTGATGGCGCTGGCAGCGGTCTTGCTCGTCATCTTGCTGGCAAGTGGCGTATTCGATCCTGGCCCGCCCATCCCGACGGCAGCCAGGATCGCTTTCCAGGTGACCACACCCGCGCCGACCCTGAACCTGGAAACGGCAGTTGCCATGACGCTGACCCAGCACACTGTGCTGACGGCCAATGCCGTCGCATCCTTTACCAAGACGCCCACCCTGACCGCCACTGCAACGGAGCTTGCGCCGCCGACGCCGACCAACACACGCCCACCCACGCTGACGCCCTTCCCGACTGCAACCAGCCTGCCAGTAGCGACCATTCCCCTGGTGATCCAGCCCACCAAACCTGGCGGCTTTGTAACACTGCCCCCTATCACGCGCAACGGCAGCGGAACACCTTCCAAACAGGCGATGCGCGTGCTCACGACCCACACAGCGGACGTGCGCGACGTGGCGCTCTCGCCAAACAGCCAACTGGCGGTGACGGCCAGCGCGGACAAAACCGCACGGCTGTTTTACGTGCAAAGCGGCAAGCTCCTGCGGACGTTCGTGGGCCATTCCGGAGCCGTGAACGCCGTCGCCTTTTCGCCAGATAGCAAATACGTTGTGACGGGGGGCGACGACGACACCGCGATTCTGTGGAGCATCGACAGCGACAACCCGGTGCGCCGCTTTGTGGGCCACACGGATGCGGTGACCGTCGTCACCTTCTCACCTGATGGGCAGTCCGTGATCACGGCCAGTGCCGACGACACGATACGCTATTGGGAAGTCTCGACGGGCAAAAATGCCCGCACACTCACGGCGCGTGGTGTGGGCGCGAGCGCACTGGCGATCTCGCCCGATGGCCGCAAACTGGCCTTTGGCGGCAGCGACAGGAATGTCTACCTGTGGGATGTCGGCTCGCCGCCCAAGTCGATTCGCTACCTGGGCGGCCACACTAATGCCATCACCAGCTTGACTTTTTCGCCGGACAGCCGATTCCTGGCAAGCGGCGGCAAGGACAATACCGCCAGACTGTGGGACGTGTCCAGCGGCAGCCAGATTCGTTCGTTCATAGGGCACACAGGCGAGGTCACGGCGCTGGCCTTTTATCCGGGTGGGCAGGTCTTGTTCAGCAGCAGCAAAGATGGCACGATGCGGGCCTGGGACGTTCGCACGGGCGCTGTACTGCACATCTTCAGCGGGCATAGTGGCCCCGTGCTGACGATAGCCTGTGCGTCCAGCAGCCAATTCCTGCTCACCGGTGGGGGAGACAACACGGCCCGCCTGTGGCTGATCTGATCTGCGCCAGCGGTGTGTTAATGATGTGTGAAGGATCATCCTCAGCCAGTTCGTGTATGATTATTAAATCGCCGTAGTTTTACCTCTCCGGTTGGACCAGCAGGAGGCGCCAGTTCATGCCTATCCGCCAGGTATTTGACCGCGCATTGGAAGAAGTTCGGGATGATCTGTTGCGCCTGTCGAGCATGGTCGATCACTCTATCGCCGACAGTCTGCGCGCGCTGGTGGATCGCAATGGCGATCTGGCCCGGCAGGTCAGCGCCAACGATGTGACGCTCAACGACGTGCGCTACACCGTCGAGGAACGCTGCTACACCCTGATCGCTACACAGCAGCCGAACGCCACCGATCTGCGTGAGCTGGTCGGCGCGGTCAGTGTAGCGACCAACCTGGAACGGATCGGCGACCACGCCGCCGGGATTGCCCGGCTGACGCTGCGCATGATCGATCAGCCGTTGCTCATGCAGCTCGTGGACATTCCGCAGATGGGCGAGATCGGACGGGAGATGGTCAAGGGCGCAGTCGATGCCTTCCTGAGCCGTGACGCGACACTGGCTGAGGAGATCGTGCGGCGCGACCAGGAGGTGGATCAATTGCATAACAAGGTTTACCGTGAACTGGTCGGCTACATGGCTCACGATCCATCCACCGTCGAGCGTGCCACATTCCTGCTCTGGGTTTCCCATAACCTGGAACGGATCGGTGATCGGGCGACGAACATTTGCGAGCGCGCTATCTACGTCGCAACGGGCGAACTCAAGGAATTCAATTAACGTCATCCTTCTGTTGTCAGCTCGCCCTAACCCTGCTAGAACAGGGTTCGTATCGAACATCAGGCGGACTGATCAACCTATCTAGCTTTTAGGTCAGGTTCATCTCACTCTCACGTGTCCATTGTTTACTTGAGGCATGTCCGGTATGACATACTCGAAAGGACGGATGACCAATCATGGATGCGATGGGATGGCTCGCGTGGTTAATTGTCGGTGCGGTGTCGGGCTGGCTGGCAAGCATCGTGATGCGAACGAACGCTGAACAGGGTCTGCTGCTCGATATCGTCGTCGGTATTATCGGCGCGTTTATCGGCGGCTTCCTGTTCAATCTTCTGGGCGCACCGGGCGTGACCGGCTTCAACGTCTGGAGCGTGTTTGTATCGTTTGTGGGTGCAGTGGTGCTGCTGGCCCTGCTGCGGCTGTTCACAGGGCGACGCGCAACTCCATAAGCGCTATTCGGTGTCAGTCGGGTTCTCGCAGGCCAGGCGGCTGATTTCAGCCGCCTGGCCGTTTTTACGTGTGTCCTCAGTGCGCGCCAATGATCGCGTTGAGTGTGCCCTCAGCAACCTTCGTCGGGTTTGTGCCATCCAGATCCATGCGCCACGTCGTATCGGTGTTGTCCGCCCCGGACAGGCTGTAGTAAATGCCGTCGTTGCCCCACACCAGGGCCGTGATCGTCTGGTCGATGCCACTGAATTTCGTCAACTGCTTGCGGTTGGAGCCGTCCAGGTTCATTATGAATATGTTGGCGATCTGCGCAGTCTGGGCAGCGGGCGTGGCGGTCACGGCTATCCGTTTGCCATCCGGTGACAGATCGACGAAGAAATCGGATGTGTTGGCGGGCGTCAGGATTTTCGGCCTGGACGGGTCGGCCAGGCTGTAGATCGCCACCTGACTCAGCCCGCTCGGATCGCTGCGCAGCGCAATAAAGCCCTGGCTGTCCCGCAGCCACTGGTTGAACCCAAAGGTGTCGGCGGGCAGCGCGGTACTCTGGTTGCTGGTCGTATCAAAGAGCATGGTCTTGCCGCCAGGCCCACCGATGCCTTCCCCTGTCGCTGCGCCAACGGCGTACAGCAGGTATTTGCCGTCCGGCGAGAACGCAATCGGCGTGGCAATCATCCCGGCCTCTTTGGGCGCGGGGACAAGCTGTTTGGTCTGGCCGCTCGCCACGTCGTAGTAGAAAATTGCGCCGTTGGCTGCCTTCGGGTTATCCGGCGGTGGGAAGTCAAAAAAGGCAAACCCGGACGAGTCTTCTTTCCAGGTGACGCCGGGGCCGGTCATCCCTCTGGCCTGTGGAACGTCTTTCGTCTGCGGCGGGTCAGTGGAAAAGTCCACCAGTACCAGGTCGGTCAGGTTGTTATTACGATTGAAGCGAACGCCATAGCGCGCGTCGGGCGACGATTGAGCGCCAAAACGTTCGTCGGGCAGCGATAGCGTCTGCCCGTTGGGCAACTGCGCAATCGGCTTGCCAAGCTGCGTCAGGATCAGCGTGCCGATGGGCAGTTTGTTACCGCTGGCAGCCGCCTGCGGGGTGGCTGTGGGGATCGAGGACGTGACTGCAATCACCGTTCCGGTTTCAGGCGTCGGCGATGCCAGACTCGTGGCCGTTGCACCCGCCGGGACGTTCAGGTTGCAAGCTGCAACGGACAGTCCTAACACGGGGATCAGGATCGAGATCGCCCAGCGTTTTCTCTCCACCTCATTCGCTCCTTAATCTAGTTGCTGGCGCATAAGTATACCCACAACGGCAAACCTGACCCCTTTGCGCTATAGTTAGAGCGATTGCGAACGCTGGAGACAATGCCGTGAAACGTGCTTGCCTGTTCATGCTGTTCTGCACCCTGATCACACTGGTCGCAGCGGCCTGCGATACCAGCCCGGTGGTGGTCGTCGCCACGCCCGTGCCGCTTGATGCGCGCTTCCGCACCTATCGCCACCCCAGCGGTGTCTTCAAGCTGCGCCTGCCTTCGGATTGGTCAGTGCGCGACCTGAGTCATGGCGACACCATCCGCGTCGAGTTCTCGCCGCCGGGCAACGCGGGTCTGCCGATGACGGTTTACGTCGTCAATACGGGCACGGTCCTGGATGCGGCCAGCCTGCTGGATGCGATCAACCGCTACCAGGCCGCGCTGAACGGCGATTCGAGCGTGTACCATGAGGTCAGCCGCAACGCGCAGGGCGATGGTAGCTGGCGGCTGGCCGGGGTGCGCCAGACTCCCATCGGGCCACGCCTGCTCAACACGTTCCTGCAAGCTGACAAAGCGTTTCTATCTGCGATTGAGGTCGATCTGACCGATGCGAACGACGCCATGCAGCAGACCCTTCGCGCCATCATCAACACCTACCGTGTCGATCCGACGGTGGTCATCGGCGCCAGCCAGATTCAAGCGCCCGAAGGTACTGGCGGCAACGTCTCGTCGGGGGTGCTGGCCTTCGGTGGCCTCTACACGTGGACGAATCCACAGGGCGCGTTCATCGTCAACGGCGAAGTGACCAATCAGTCAGGCGGGCCGCTCGAAGGCATCCGCATTACCGCCATCCTGTACGATGCACAGAACAACGCCCTGGTGGAACAGGCCAACGTGATCCCGCTCGAAGTGCTGGACGACAGGGCCAAAGCGCCTTTCTCTATTCATTTTCGGAACGGCAAGCCCTCTCAGGCGGTACGCTACGAACTGCAAGCGGCAGCACGCAATGCGGAATATGCGATCAGCACCCACCTGGGCGACGACTCGTTCATCCGGGGCAACGATAAGGCACAGTACAATGCCAATGGCTACCTGACGGTGGGCGGCGACGTGGTCAACAAGACGCAGGGGCCGGCCCGCTACATCAAGGCGACGGTCACACTCTACAACGAACAGCAGCAGGTCGTGGCGACGGACAACGCTTTCCTCTCCAAGCCGGAACTGCTGCCCGGCGAAACCAGCCATTTTGAGGTGACATTTTACGAGGTGGGCGGCAACGCGGCCCGTTATGTGATCACCATCGAAGGGAAGACACAGTAGCGCTATGAGCCTGCTGGGTATTGACATCGGTACGACAGGCTGCAAAGTCATTGCCCTATCGGCGGAACGGGCTATCCTGGCCTCGGCCCACCGCGAATACGACGTGATCCGGCCACAGCCGGGTTGGGCGGAACTGGACAGCCAGGCAGTCTGGGTGTGCATCCAGGATGCCATCCGCGAAGTTGCCCGGCAAACCGCGCACGACCCGATCACGGCCCTGTCGGTGTCCTCGATGGGCGAGGCCATGACCCCCGTCTCGCAGGACCGGCAGATTCTCGGCAATTGTCTGCTTGGCTTTGATAGCCGGGGAACGGAGGCGCTTGCCCGGCTATCCGCCCTTGATCCGGTAGATTTTTTCGAACGTAGCGGCAACCTGCCGAGCCTGGTCTACGGTGGCCCCAAGCTGCTCTGGCTGCGTGACAACCGGCCTGCCCTGTTTGAGCAAACGTACAAATTCCTGGGGTGGGCCGATCTGGTGGCCTTTCTGCTGGGCGGCGAGGCTGTCGAGGACTTTTCGCTTGCCAACCGCACGTTATTTCTCGATCTGCAACGCGCTGCCTGGTCGCGCGAAACGCTGGATTACCTCGGTGTGCCGCTCGACAAGTTGCCAGGGCTGGCACAGGCAGGTACAGTGGTCGGGACGGTGGCACAACCGCTGGCGAAGGCGCTTGGCCTGCCGGCGGACGTCCAGATCGTGCTTGGCGCGCATGATCAGTGCATGAGTGCGCTTGGCGCGGGTGCGATACGGCCAGGCACAGCCAGCTATGGCCTGGGTACGTACATCTGCATCGCTCCGATCTATGGCACGATCCCGCCCGCCGCGCAGATGATCAAGGCCAGGCTGAACGTCGAACACCATGCCGTGCCCGGCCTGTACGTCAGCTTTCTGTACAACCTGACGGGCGGCGCGCTGCTCAAGTGGTTCCGGGACACCTTCGCCCGGCTGGAACGCGCTCAGGCGCAGGCCAGCGGCGCGGACGTGTACGATCTCTTGCTGGCCGAAATGCCGCCTGAACCCACCAGCCTGATGGTGCTGCCACACTTTGCGCCCACCGGCCCGCCGTACTTCGACGATCATCCCGGCGGATTGATCGCGGGCCTGACGCTGGAAACCACGCGCGGCGAATTCATCAAGGGTCTGTTGGAAGGCGTTACCTATTATTTCCGCGCCGGGCTGGGCTTGATGGCCGAAGCAGGCATCGTCATTCAGGAGTACCGGGTGACGGGCGGCGGCGCACGCTCCGACGCCTGGTTGCAGATCAAAGCCGACATCCTGGGCAAACCGCTCGTCCGGCCCAAAATCTCGGAAGCCAGCGCGCTCGGCGCGGCCATCCTGGCGGGCATCGGCAGCGGCATTTACGAGTCGGCAGCCCAGGCCGTCGAAGCGCTCGTCCAGGTAGATCGGGTGTTTGAGCCGGACACGCGCCGTCACCGGCTGTACGACGAACGCTTCGCCCGTTACAGCCTGCTGTACCCGTTCAGCCAGTCGCTGAGAAAGTAACTCTTATTACCGTACCCCCTGACCCCGCCGATGAGTACAGCGGTTCCGCGCCGCAGCGAGGGGGAACGAGTGAACACCGACTCCCCTCTCCACCCAGTGGAGAGGGGCTGGGGGTGAGGTTCGCGTTCACAGGCATCGCCTCAATTGGTTGTCGGCAATGTGAAAGTAAACGTGTTGCCCCGGCCCGGCTGTACATCCACCCGGATTTCCCCACTTTGCTGCTCAACCAGCGCTTTGACCAGCGCCAGACCCAACCCATTGCCCGATGGCGTACTTTGACCGTCGCGCTGGTATGGGCGGGAGGGATGGTAGAACAGGTCAAACAGGCGACTTTGTTCCTCAGCAGTCAGTCCATCGCTGGTGTCCGAGATCGAGACGGCAATCTCGCCGCGCTGGGCGTTCGCGGCCAGGCGGACCTGACCGCCTTCGGGTGTGAAGTCGTAGGCCCAGCCAAGCAAGTTGTCCATAATCTGCTCCACGCGCACCCGATCCGCGAATAGGGGCGGCAGGTCTTCGGGGATAGACAGCGCCAACTGAATATGCTTACCTGCGTAGCGTTGCCTGACGGCGTCTGAAACGTTGAGCACAATGTCCACCAGTAACAACCGGGAACGCGCAATTTGCAACTGCCCCTGCTGGGCGCGGGCAAAATCCACCAGATCGGTGAGCAGCGCCTCGGCGATCCCAACAGCGCGACGAATGACCGCAACCGAACGCCGTTGAGCGTCGTTAAGCGAGCCGTAAAGCGCCATGTCCAGACTGTCACTATGGCTGTGAATGTTGTTCAACGGCGTGCGCAGCGCCTGGGCAATGGCTGTCAGCAGGTTCAAGCGATATTCGTCGATAGCGACAAGGCGCTCATTCTCGCGGACTGAGTCGCTGATCCGCATACCGACTCTGGCCGCCATCTCATTAAAGGCATCGACCAACTGCACCACTGCATCTTTCGCCCGGTAAGGGGCCACCATGCGCTGTGACAGGTCACCGGCGGCCATCTTCGTGGCGCGATCCGCCATCGCCAGCAGCGGGTATGCTATCGAGCGCCCCAGAAAGAACGCCACGACGGTGGCGAACACCGCAGCCACCACGAACCAGATGACAAGTGTACTGCTGATACTGGCTTGCGCGGCAGTGACTGCCCGGCGCGAACGCCACACAACCATCGTAGCCAGTGCGTTGCCATCTTCATCTTGAAGCGGCTTATAGGCCAGCGCGATGTTCGGATCAAGCTGGTTGAATACCATTTTGCCTTGCGCCGCGCTTTGCAGATCGGCAGGCGACGGCGTCAGAGCCTGTGCTTGCACCGAAGCAATGGGCTGTTCACCCTTATAAAAGGCCACGTCGTAGGCCGTCAGCGCTTTGATCTGATTCAGGTCGTCCGGCCCCAGCTTGCGGCCCATCAACAACAGGCCATTCGGGTCATTCCCTGCACTATCGCGGATTGCCGAAAACGAGATCAGGTAAATGTCTGGCCCGAAAGTCATCAGCAAGGTGTGGGGCTTGCCCAGCGTCAGCGCCTTGGGCAACCTATCGCCAAGCTGCCGGGCCAGTTCCTGAACTGGCCCCACCTGGAATAAAAGCCTGTCCGCGCCGCGCCATATTCCGAACGCATTCAAACTGAATGTGTTGACGGTTGATGTGGGTATATCCGGGCTGAAGTTCGCGTTAAACCAGTCCTGATCGACGGGGTCTTTTGCAACCCTGTCGTGGATTTCATCCCAATTCGAGTTATCCCTCACATTGTTTTCCAGGGTGTGCTGGATAGTGTCGAGGGCGCGGTCAACGCTGTCCAGCGCACCTTCCAGGTTATCCCGCTCGACGGCGTTCAGACTTGTGGTTGCCGCCTGGTAAGCAGTGAAGCCAAACAACAGCAATGGAATCAGCGCGATCAAGACCAACGAGAGGAGCAATCGAGTTCGCAGCGGCATCGTATCCTCCATTCCGGCTCAACGGGCAAGGGCCTGCTCAAAATTACGAGGGAGCGACTGGAAGGGTAGTTAATACCTGTGTACCAACGAACGATAATAAACCTATTTTACGAACATTTGCGGATCGGCGATACTCGCGCTGATCGCGCCATCAGTATCTTGTTCAAAGTGCCTACCTTTTGTTAAGACAAGGGACGCATCGGGGCCGGGTCGAGGTGGTTATAATCTACGTGAAGTGATGATGTGACAGTGCCATCCCTGTTGGCAAAAGGATGTTAACGATGAAACGTATCGCCGTGATGACCAGCGGCGGTGATGCGCCGGGCATGAATCCGGCGATCCGCGCCGTCGTGCGCAGTGCTATTGCAAACGGCATGGAAGTGTACGGCATTCGGCAGGCCTATTCGGGGCTGTTGGCCGGAGATTTCGAGCGGCTAACCAACCGCGAAGTGAGCGGCATTTTGCAGCGCGGCGGCACGATCCTTCAGACCGCCCGTAACGAGGAATTCAAGACTGCGCAGGGGCAGCGCCGTGCTCTGCGCCGTCTGAATGAGCACGGAATCGAGGGACTGGTGGTGATCGGCGGCGATGGCAGCCTGCGCGGCGCGCTGGCTTTGCATCAACAGGGCTTCCCGGTGGTCGGTATTCCAGGCAGCATCGACAACGACATCTGGGGTACGAACATGAGCATTGGCGTGGATACCGCGCTCAACACCATCCTCGACGCCCTGGATCGTCTGCGCGACACGGCGTCCAGCCACGAACGGGCCTTTTTGATCGAGGTCATGGGCCGCAACTGCGGCTACCTGGCGCTGATGAGCGGCATTCTGGGGGGCGCGGAACTGACGCTGATCCCGGAGCGCGATATGGAATTGGATGAGGTGGCAGCACGCCTCGAAGACGCCTATCTACGCGGAAAGAATCACGCCATCGCCGTCATTGCGGAAGGGGCCAAGCACAAAATCGATGAGGTGGCGGAGTTCCTGAAAGGCCACAACGTCGGCTTTGAGGTGCGCATCACGATCCTGGGCCATATCCAGCGCGGGGGCAGCCCTTCGGCGTTTGATCGCCTGCTGGCGACGCGCATGGGTGTCAAGGCCATTGACTGCCTGTGCAAGGGCACGTTTGGAGTCATGGTGGGCCTGAACGGGCGTGATATGTCACCGGTTCCTCTCGAAGAAGTGACCTCCAGGACGCGCGCTGCAAATATGGAATATTACGATCTGGCGGAGATTCTTTCCCGGTGATGGGGTGGGAGGCGAATAGAGGGCAAAGCGCAGGCGTTAATCCGCCCGTGTCGGTCGCTGCGCGGCGCGCAGTGTTCGGATGTCGTCCTGCAGTGCGTCGATGATGCTCCGGTAAGCCTCTTTCATTTCGTCGTGCTCGACCCGAAGCTGTTTGAACTCTTGCAGCAGGCGCTCGAACTGGAAGGGCGAATCCACGATAAAGTCCCAATACAGGTCTACGTCTTCCAGGCTGCGCAGGCCGACGCCCATCATGATCATGCCCTCTACGCCCGACACCGCTACACCCAGGATCGGATGTTTCAGCAGGGTTTCGAGCTTTTCCCTGATTTTCTCCAATTCGTCGTCGCTGAAACTGCCCATGAATTACCTCGTTGCGCTCCGACTATATCGATATGTTGACATATATTAAAGTCGATTATACAAAAACGGCAGAAATCGTAAACAGTTAAAGCGTACCATCCGGCGGTGGACTGACTTCGCGCCGGGCCAGCGCCAGTGCTTCCTCCGCAGTCTGGATTTCACCCGCGGCCTGGGCCTCCCCGATGACGGACAGCAGACGGCCAATTTCCGGCCCTGGCTGCAAGTCGAGCGCATGGATCAGGTCGTGGCCCGTCACCAGCGGCGGCGGCGTCACGACGGTTTCCTTCTGGTTGAAATACCCGTCAAGGAGCTTATCCACCACTTGCAGGTGAGCGATCCAATCCTGCAAGACCAGCCCCACACCAACCATAGCCAGGTAGTCGGCCTGCGTCAGCACACAGACGTCAATGCCTGTGCTGCCCGCTGCATTCCAGAAACGATAAATGGCCCGCCGCGAAACTTCCCCGGCGTTGTGCAGGTGCATGGGGCGCATGTGATGGCGCACGATGTCTGAAAGACGGCTGGTTTCCTCATTGCTCAGACGCAGCGCCGCGCCGCGCTCCCAGGCCATATCTGCGCCGACGATCTCGTGCTGGTAAAAGTGGATGTGCCCACCGACCTCGTCCACAGTGCGCGTGGCGGGCTTGCCGCAGTCGTGAAGCAGCGCAGCCAGCACCAGCAAGGCCCGCACGGTGCGCCCATTGGGGAGCGGAACCGCCAGGTGCTCTTGCAAGCGGCGGCGATAGCGATCCAGCAGGTAAACGATCATGCCATAGGCCGAGTCGGCGGCGCTGTCCTCCGTCCGCTGCGGGCTGATCGTGGTGAGCACGCCATCCAACCGTTCGACGGTGTTGAGGGTATGTTCCCACACGTCAAAGCGATGCGGCAGGCTTTGGGTGACGCCACGCATCGCCTCCACCTCCGGCACAATTAACGCCAGCAGCCCCAGCGTGTCCAGCGTGCGCAGCGCCACATGTGGGCGCGGCCCGCCGAGCATCGTCATCAGCTCATCTCGCACGCGCTCTGCCGACGCCTTCACGATCAATGGGCCGTATAGCCGGATGTCGTTGCGCGTGTCCGACTCGATAAACAGCTTGAGTGCGATACCCTGCCGCACGGCGCGCAGCGCACGTACCGGGTCCGCGCTGATCGAGTCCGGGGCGCAGCGCCGCAGCCGCTTAAAGTTCAGATCGCCAACAGCGTTCAGTGGATCGATGATCTGTTGGAGGTCGCCCTGCATCGGCACAGCCATCGCGTTGATGGTGAAGTCCCGCGCTGCCAGGTCGTCGGCCAGCGAGCCACCGCGGAAGCGAGCAATGTCGATGGTGAAGCGCTGGCCCTGGTGTTCGACAATGGCTCGCCCCACGCCCCGCTCGGCGTCCAACGGGTAATAGTCGCCGTTCAGTCGGTTGGCGACGATCTGCGCCAGCCGCCGTCCGTCCTCGGCAGTCGCAAAGTCCAGGTCGTGTACCGGACGCTGCAAGTATGCATCCCGGACCGCTCCGCCCACCAGATAAACGGGCGTGGCATTCGCCGCAAGGATCGGTTGTAGTGCCCTGACGATAGGCGGCCAATCCAGCACACGCGGGGATGGTTGCGGATTCAGCATTCCTCAGGAGACCTCGGCAGACGCGCCAGGCCGCGCCACACCGATGTAGGGCAGATTGCGGTACAACTCGTCCAGGTCGAGGCCATAGCCAAAGACGAACTTGTTGGGGATGTCGAAGCCGATGTAATCAATATCGACATTCACGATGCGGCGCGATGGCTTGCTAAGAAGCGTACAAATCTTGATGCTGGCCGGGTTGCGTGCCTGCAACATACGGCGGATGTAGGCCAGGGTCGTGCCGCTGTCGATGATATCTTCGACGATCAGGACATTCAGGCCATCGATGTTGCAACGCAGGTCCATGTCGATGCGCACGATCCCGGTGGTCTCGCGGATATTCTGACCATAGCTGGACACCGCCAGGAAATCAATCGTGTGCGGCACAGTAATGTGGCGCATCAGGTCGGTCAGGAAGACGACACCGCCCTTCAATACGCAGGCCAGCAGCAGATTATTCACACCGGCGTAATCCCGACTGATTTGCGCTCCCAATTCGGCAATGCGTGCCTGCAAGGTCTCTTCGTCAATGAGAATCTGGTCAAGCACTTCCGAGAGCGGTTGTTCGGTAGTCATTCTTCTCTACACTTTCCAGTGATCGTCCGGCATGTACAGGCAGACAGCGCCCAAAGCCCTCAGTGAATGGTTGGCTTCGGTGGTGGCTGTTCAGACCAGTAGCGCCGCCCGACAGTGCTGCTCAAAGCATCGAACCAATCCAGCACCATGTTTTGCAGATCGGTGGTGAATTGAATATCGTTGTGCAGTCGTTCCGCTGTCTTGATCGAGACTTCCAGCAGCTTGCCCAACAGCAGCTTATCTTGCGTCGATAGCACGGCGCCGTGTTGGAGAGCGTAGGCCAGCACTTGCTGTGGATCGATCAGGTGGTAGCGTTCCAGGGCGTTGGCCGGAACCAGCGGCGAGATGTCAACGCCGTAACCTTCGGTGAAAGTCCGCACCACATTATTGCGCACGTCGTAATAATTGGAGCGCAATGACAGCAGCCGCAGTTGGAGGTCTTCGGCAAAATCGCGGAGCAACTGCAACTGCGGCGGGTCGCCTGCAACGTGATGCTCGACAAAGGCTACGATAGGCGCGGCGTTACCTTCTGCCAGGCAGCGATCAAACAGGTCAAGCGCGAGGATACGAAGTTGAGCTTGCTCTGCCATCTCAAACAGGTACTGCGAATTGAAGGCTCCGAGCATCCTTAACGCTTCTCCGCCGGGCAGAGCCGCTTAAGGTACTCCCAGGTATAGATGCCGGTGTGATGTCCATCATCCCAAAACGGCTGTAGCGCGTAATTGCCGACCAGTTCAAGGCTTTCGATGCCGTAAGAGCGCGCTGGTTGCAGCGCCAGAATATCTGTCGGGTCACTTTGCCGGCCCATGTTCTGGTGCCCTCCCCGACATTCTACGCACGGGCAGGCTTCCCGCAAGTGACTGAGTGGATAGGCGCAGGTCTGGTTGTCCGACCAGGTGATCACAAGCTGCCCGGCGGCCTTGTCGAGGGTGATGCTGGTCGGTTTCGGGTTGTTCAAGTCGCTCCTCGTCGTTAGCGGGCTTCAGCGACGGCTGTACTGCCGCGCCTGCCCGATCCAATCCTGATTGCGAATGCGCTCGGCGCTGACCCGGCTGTTCATGCGCTGGCTGAGTTCAGCCGGGTCTTGCCGGGCCAACTGAGCGAAACTGGTGATACCCAGCTCGTTCAGGGCACGGGCGTAGCGCTCGCCAATGCCGTCGATGAGTGTCAGGTCGTCCGCTGCGTCTGGCTGCATTTCCTCGTGCTGCGTTCCTTCGGACCGCTGGCGCAGTCGTTGCTCTTCCTCGATCAACCACCAGCCGATCAGCACACTGACTGCAAAACTGAGCAACAACAGCGCAATGTTACGGCTGAGTTGCAACAGATTGATCCGCCCCCGCAGGATGAGTCGCGTGAACTGGCGGACGACCACGATGAGTACGACCTGACGAAGAAGTTGATCCATGCCCAACCCTCCCGTTAGCTCGTGCCGATCATCGATGCTATCAGTGTAGCAGTTCATACGGGTTCTGTCACGACTCAGGCTGTGACAGTTGGGTCACACTTGGCCGAACCTGAATGAAGGTTGAGGCTGAGACGATTTAGCACTCTTTCCCCTCAAGTGCTAAAAACCCTCTTGACAGCCTTTCATCTCATGCTACACTATAGGCAAGTTTAGCACTCCGCAAGGTCGAGTGCTAATTCGTCTCAATCGATGTAACGATAAATAGGAGGAATTGCATGGCTCTCAATTTGCGCCCGCTGGCAGATCGCGTGGTGGTTGAACCAAGCGAGGGCGAAGAAACCACGGCAGGCGGTATTCTGCTGCCCGAAACTGCCAAAGAAAAACCCCAGCAGGGAACAATTATCGCTGCTGGCCCTGGCCGCCGTGATGACGACGGCAAGCTGGTTCCGATGGACGTGAAGGTCAACGACAAGGTCCTGTACGCCAAGTACGCCGGAACCGAAATCAAGCTCGATGGCAAAAAGCTACTGATCCTCAAGGAAAGCGACATTCTGGCCGTTGTAACTGCCTGATCGAATAAGACCATAGGGAGAGAATAGAAAAATGCCAAAGCAACTCGTCTTTTCCGAAGAAGCGCGCCGCAGCCTGAAGCACGGTGTTGACAAGCTGGCTGATGCCGTTTCCACCACGCTTGGCCCCAAGGGCCGCAACGTCGCCCTCGACAAGAAGTTCGGTGCGCCAACCGTGACCCATGACGGCGTAACGGTGGCGAAGGAAATCGAACTTGCCGACCCATACGAAAATATGGGGGCGCAGCTTCTGAAGGAAGCCGCCACCAAAACCAATGACATCGCGGGTGACGGCACGACCACCGCAACGGTGCTGGCTCAGACCATTGTCAACGAGGGCCTGAAGAACGTGGCCGCTGGCGCGAACCCGATGCTGCTCAAGCGTGGGATCGAAGCCGCTACCGAGCGCGTAGCGAAGGCCGTGAAGGAAATGGCCGTTGACATCAACACGAAGGAAGAAATCGCTTCCGTCGCCGCCATTTCGGCCCAGGATCAGGAAATCGGCAACCTGATCGCCGAGGTCATGGATAAGGTCGGCAAGGACGGTGTGATCACCGTCGAAGAGAGCAAGGGCCTCGAATTCGAGACGGAATATGTCGAGGGTATGCAGTTTGATCGCGGCTACATCAGCCCGTACTTCATCACTGCCCCCGACAGCATGGAGGCCATTATCAACGAGCCGTACATCCTGATCCACGAGAAGAAGATCAGCGCTGCGCAGGACATCGTTCCGATCCTGGAAAAGCTCGTCCAGATCGGTAAACGCGACCTGGTCATCATCGCCGAAGACGTGGACGGCGAAGCGCTGGCGACGCTGGTGCTGAACAAGCTGCGTGGGATGCTGAACGTCCTGGCTGTCAAGGCCCCAGGCTTCGGTGATCGCCGCAAGGCTATGCTGCAAGATATCGCCATCCTGACCGGCGGCACGGTCATCAGCGAGGACGTCGGGCGCAAGCTCGAAACGGTCACGATCAACGACCTGGGTCGTGCGGGCAAGGTGGTCAGCACCAAAGACGACACCACCATTGTCGATGGCGCTGGCGACGAGAAGGCCATCAAGGGCCGTATTCAGGAGATCAAGGTCGAGATCGACAACAGCACCAGCGACTATGATCGTGAGAAGCTGCAAGAGCGCCTGGCGAAACTGTCCGGCGGTGTGGCGGTCATCCGCGTCGGCGCGGCCACCGAAGTTGAACTGAAGGAAAAGAAACACCGCGTTGAGGACGCCCTGAGCGCGACCCGCGCCGCCGTCGAAGAGGGAATTGTGCCCGGTGGTGGCGTTGCCCTGGTCAACGCGATCAAGGTGCTGGACGACTTGAAACTGGAATACGACGACGAGAATACGGGCGTTGCCATTCTGCGCCGCGCGCTCGAAGCGCCAATGAAGAAGATCGCCGCGAACGCAGGCCAGGATGGCGCAGTGATTATCGAGTCTGTGCGTCGTATCCAGGCCGAAAAGAAGGATCCCAACATCGGCTACGACGTGATCTCCGGCCAGTTCGTGAACATGATCGAAGCAGGCATCATCGACCCGGCGAAAGTGACGCGCGGTGCGCTGGAAAACGCGGCCTCTATCGCCTCGATGATCCTGACCACCGAAGCGCTGATCACGGACATCAAGGAAGAGGAAAAAGCCCCCGCGGTGCCTCCGGGTGGCGGGATGGATTACTAATAAACTCGCCCACTGGCGAGAGGCATCAGGACAAGGTAGAGGCCGGGAACTCCCGGCCTCTACTCATTTGCCGACCGCGTTGATAGGCAGTGGCCGATCCTCGGCGTCACGGCACGCATCAGCTTTGCACTTGACCAGCGCGCTCACCCGCTCGGACAATACTTTAAGCAGCGGCGGGGCAGCTTTCGAGGATAGATTGTTCAGTTCATATGGGTCTTGGTTCAGGTCGTACAGTTCCTTTTCCCCGGTGACGTATTCGACGTAGGCATAGCCGTTGACCCGGATGCCATGAAATTCGGGAATGCCGAATCTGGCAAGCAGCCCCCGTCTGGCAGGTTGTGTTGCGTTGGCGGGCGGGGTCGCCAGGACCACTGCGGACGATTCGCCCGGCAATTCATCTTCGTCGGCTGGCTCCTGCATGATAGCGCCTGCTTGCTCCGGCCCCTGTACCCAATGTTCGACCAGATAAGCCTGCCGCCATCGCTCTGGCGTTTTTCCTGTCGCCAGTGGTAACAAGGATCGGCCATCGACGAAATCAGCCGGGTTAACGCCGCCCATGTCCGCCATCGTCGGGGCCAGGTCGATGTTGCCCGCGAGCTGGCTAACGTGCGAGCCAGCAGCAATGTTTGGCCCGCGAATGATCAGCGGCAGGTGTATATCTTCTTCGTAGGCCGTTTGCTTCCCGGCGGGCATCCGGTGATTGCCCAGATGGAAGCCGTTATCGGAGGTGAACACGATATAGGTGTTTTCGAGCTGCCCGGTGGCTTTGAGGGTGTCGTATAGCATACTGATGGCGTCATCCACAGCCTGCAAGGACTGCAACCGCCTACGATACAGATTGTCCACCCGGTTCATCACGACGGGGCCGAGAAGTGGTCTTGCGGCGATGTATTCTGGCTTGTCGCTCACGTCCGCTTCATTGTAATTGGGTGTTCGCGGCGCTTTTGCATTCGGGAACAGGTCCTTGTGGCGCGGGGCCGGCGTAGCGGGCTGGTGCGGCGCGTAAACCGCCAGGTAGGCAAAAAACGGCTGGTGATCCTTGGCGGCCTGCTGGATGAACGCGTTCGCTTTCTTGGCGTAAACGTCCGTGCCGTAATCTTCCGGCTTGTTGCCGTAGGTCACCAGCTTGCCGTTCTCGTTCAGCGTATAGTTGTACTCGCTGTACGGGTTGCCCTTGACGGCGCTGTTCCATTCTGTCCAGCCCGGCGGAATATAGGTCTCGGCGGCGGTGTGGGGATAACCATTCAGGTACTTGCCGAACAGGCCAGTCCGATAGCCCCCGCTGTGCAGCCAGGTGGCGATGGTCGATTGCTCGTCACCAAGCGCATAGGCTTTCTCGAAGCCGCCGTTGCCGCCACCATTGGTCAATACCCCGGTATTGTGCGCGTATTGTCCTCGGAGCGTCGTCGTTCGTGAAGGGCAGCAAAGCGACACGCTGACGAAGTAGTTGTCGAAGGTCACGCCCTGGTCGATCAGCAGCGACTTCAATTTGGGCATGAAGGCGATCTCGGCCAGGTCAAGATCGTCGGTCAGGATGAACAGGATATTGGGACGAGGGGCTGCCCTGATAGAGAAGGCCGGAAGCGCTGCCTCAGCGACCAGCGCCGCGATCAGGATGAGCGCCATTCTGGCGAAGCGAGCCGATGACTTCATAGAAGTACCTCCGACTGTTCCTACTGTGAAGCTGTGTCACCAATACCGACCCCACATTACAATAGAAACTCAACCAACGGGGATCATTCTGAACCGATCAAGGTCACGGCTCATGGCCGCTGGCATTAGCGACGATTAATATCGTCAGACACAAATGTAAAAAATGTGCTGTGTCCTTTCCTAGATCATGTAAACCGGCTCGCAGCAGACAGGGGGACGTTTAGCAGTTGATGAGTGCCCTCGATGCTTTCGGCATTCTGCGCTACCATCTCATCTTATGCCGCAAATCGATTCTGCACTTCAATCGCTGGTGTTGATTGTCGCGCTGCTCGTCATGTTGTTCGGCACGATTGCCGCCGTACTGCCTGTCGTGCCTGGCCCGGCGCTGGTATGGTTCGCAGCCATCATTTACGCGGCACTGACCGGTTTTCGGGAGGTGGGCCTGCTGCCGGTCATCCTGCTGACGCTGCTGATGATCCTCGGCTCGACCACCAACCTGTGGATGTCGATGCTCGGCGTGCGGGTTACGGGCGGTTCGCTGTGGGCGGTCTTCGGCGGCACGGTGGGCATGATCATCGGCCTGATCGTATTCTTCCCGCTCGGCGCACTGATTGGGGCCGTCGTCGGCGCGCTTGGCACTGAACTGATCCGCACGGGCGACTGGCGCAAAGCCTTGAAGATTGGCGGCGGAACGCTTGGCGGCTACCTGCTTGGTGTGATCGCGGAATTCGTGATTGCACTGCTGATGGACAGCGTTTTTGTAGTCACGCTGATTCTGGCGCATCGCCCGGCGTGATTGAGGGTTCTCACTTTTACCAGACGCTCATCGCTATTCTGACCACAATCGGAGATTAGAAGTCAATCTATGAATGTCTTACCACCCCTGGCAACCTTTTTGATGTGTTACATCATAGGCTCATTCCCGACGGCGTACCTGATTGGGCGGCTGCACCGTATCAATATCTTCGAAGTCGGCAGCGGCAACATGGGGGCCAACAACGTCACACGCGCCCTCGGCGTCAAGTGGGGTGTGCTGGTCTGGATGCTGGACAGCGGCAAGGGCGTCCTGGCCGTGCTGCTGGCTCGCCTGATTATGCCCTGGGACCCCTGGGCAGCCAGCGTGATTGGCGCAATTGCAGTGGTGATCGGGCACAACTGGTCGCTGCTGGCGGCGCTCGTCACCGGGACATTGCGTGGCGGCAAAGGCGCGGCGACGGCGGGCGGCACCTGGATCATCATGATGGCCCCCTGGTGGTACATTGTCGTTATCACGATCACCTTGTGGGGACTGATCGTCCTGATCACGCGCTATGTCTCGCTGGCAGTGCTGGTGTCCGTCGCCATCGGCACGATCTGGGCACTGCTGCTGATCGGTGGCGGCGCGGCAAATGTTCCACCCGTGTACGTTTTCTACATTGTGCTGGTCGCGCTCATGATCTACGTCCGGCACTGGAAAAACATCCAGAGTCTGCTGGCGGGCCGCGAACGCCGTCTGGGGGAACGTGCCAAGTAGACGGTGCTCGGCGTTAAAACGTCAGGCAATAGGTCTTCATGGCTTGAGGCGGTCAATCGCATGTGTATTGAGCCGGCTTCAGCCTGGTGCTTTGGCGTGGGGCGTCAGTCTCCTGCTCGTCGTGCTGCTGGCCGCTTGTGGCAAAGAACCCGCAACGGCGACACACTCCCCAACCCTGACGTTGGTCGCTGCGACGATGGCTTCGGCCATGCCCGTCGAGCGCCCGACCCTGCCGCCCAGTTGGACGCCGCAGCCAACGGCGACCCCGATCCCACCACGCCCGACGTTCACGCCAACCCTGTCCCCAACGCCAGTACCCACGCTCACTGTGCAGCAGATTTGCAGTGGGTTCGTAATCATCTTCGCTCCCTCCGAGGCGTCGGAATTTGTATACGACGGCACGACTTCCTTTTCGTGGCATGGCGTCCCCGAAGGCGTGGTGTTATCCCTGGCGGTTTATCGCCACGACAACGGCAAAGAAGCCTTCCGCGTCAATCTGCCGATAGCGGGAGATAGCTTATTGAGCCTGCCCATGTCGAGGCTGCCCATCGCGGGCGTCTACGACTGGAAAATCTGGCTGCAACACCCGCTGTACGGCGACATCTGCGCACACAGTGGCTCGTTCGCGCGCAAGTCACCGCCTGCCGTTTTTTAAGCGTGTGGTGTGCCTGGTGATTCGCTGACTTGACGCGCAAGAGGTTGGGCCAACGTCGCAGCATTCAATATGTGCTTAAGGACTACCGCAATAGCGTCGGGTGTGAGGTCAATTCACGTCGTCGCCTTCGACGAACTCCAACTGCTCCGCCGCCGATTCAGCTGCGTAGGCTTCTTTGGCCGAGGTTGGGCGTCTGCGATCCGCGCGGCGTGCGCGTGACCGCTGCTCGCCTTCGGCACTGCTCTGCGGCGTCGCGCAGTACGGGCACAGGTTCCAGGGCAGGTCGAGCAGTTGGCCGCACTGCACGCACGGCTTCTTGAGCCGCGTATGGCAGTGTGGGCATACCTGCCAGTTGGCGTTGGAAGGACGCCCGCAGCCAGGGCAGATCGGCTTTTCTTCGATGCCCTGCAAGAGCGCCTCTTCCTCCAGCGAGCGTTCGTAGGCTTCGGAGAGTGTTTCACGGGGGCGCAGCATCAGATACAGGATCAGCCCAAACACGTTGAGCACGGCCACCATCAGCGCCGCCGCGCCCTGGGCCAGCACGTCGCGGGAGCGGGAGCGCATATCGCGCCATGTCCACAGCACGATCCCCAACCACATCGACGCGACGACAGCCCCGCTTGCCATCGCAATGTACAGTATCCACTGGCTAATCGTCTGATCGAAATTCATGGTCGGCGCTCCTCATCGTCGGGGCGAGTATAGCATGGCGCTGCGGGCACAGCAATCAATGACCAGCAGCGGGAATGGCGACAGGGTCGGATTTTCGGCCCCCTCTCTGCCTGTGGAGGGGGTTGGGGGACGAGGTTCCCCGCCCAATTTTGGGGTATTTCCGCTGTACAAACATTAAGGTTCCTTGACTCACGATTAAACAGCTTTTATACTCTCCTTAACACCAGGGCTGGAGGGTTGGGCCTATGCGCTGTTTACTGTTCCAAAGTGCATATTTTCAGCGGCATTAAAAGCACGGCTGGCGTCACGTCACCGTGCTTTTTGTTTATAAGCCCTCTTTTGGTCAGATAGGATTAGGAAGAAAAGGAGTCACTGCTATGGACTACGGCATGATCGGCAAGATCGAGAAGGCCAAGCGCTATGCCGAGGAGCGTAACCGCATTCACTTCACCAGCTTCACCGTGACCTTCGATGGCGAAAACAACCCCCACACCGTTAAATTCGATGGTGCAAAGTGGAAGTGTGACTGCAACTTCTTCCAGTCACGGAACGTGTGCAGCCACACGATGGCCCTGGATCGCATCTTGCAAGGGATGGTGCCGCAGAGCGATATGGTAGACGTGCACTAGGTATCCCACCCGACATCACCCTCCCCAACCTGCTCCACAGTCCGACGGGCAGCCACTGATCTGGCTGCCCGTTTGTGTCGCTAATTGACCGTAAGCCGATCCGCTTCTACAATCGTTGACGGGTTATCGTTAGGGCGCGCGGTGCATATTCTGGATGGCGCGGATGGCAGACTATCTGAATTTTGAACTGAACGTGGAGGCTCTCGCTGACCGGCTGCGTGTGACTGTCGGCGATTCCCCAGTTGGTTCCGTTTCCACCGACGTCACGAACCCCTTCGCCGCCGACGAAATCGCCCGCATCATCGGCGTCATGGAAGGCAGCATCCAGACCACCCGCGCGCAGCGCCAGCAGGCCGCCCGCACCTTCGGCGAGAAGCTCTTCAACACCGTCTTTTCGGGGGAAATCTTTGCCGCTTACCTCGCCAGTCAGGAGCGCGCGGGCGAGGCCGGGCTGCGCATCAAGCTCGGCCTCGAAACGTCAGGCGCGCTGCAAGATATTCCCTGGGAACTGCTGCGCGATCCGCGCGGCGACTATCTGGCCCTGTCGCGCCAGACGCCTATCATCCGCCACCCGCGCCTGCTGACCGTCCGCCCCATCGCCGAGATCACGCTGCCCTTGCGGGTGCTGGTCATGATCGCCAGCCCCACCGATCAGCAGCCGCTCAACGTCGAGGCCGAATGGCGCGCGCTGGAAGAAGCCACTCAGGAGCTGCGCAATCGCGGCCTCCTGGAACTGGAACGCCTGGACGACGCTCAACTTGTCACCTTGCAGCGTAAACTGCGTGAAGGTGTGCCATACCACATCTTTCACTTTATCGGCCACGCTGCTTTTGACGACAGCTCGCAAACCGGGATGCTGGCCTTTGAAGACCCGCGTACCCTTCGCTCTGTTCCCGTATCCGGCGAGGCGCTGGCCCGCGAACTGAGCGAGGAGAACAGCATCCGGCTGGTGGTGCTCAATGCCTGCCAGGCCGCCCGCCAGAACCTGAAAGACCCCTTCGCTGGAATCGCGTCCAGCCTCGTGGCGCGCGGCATCCCGGCGGTGGTCGCCATGCAGTTCGCTATCAGCGACGACGCCTCGCGCACCTTCTCGCAGGAGTTCTACAGGGCACTCTCGGAAGGCTACCCGATTGAAGCGGCCATGTCGGAGGCGCGCCGCACCATCAGCAGCACGCTCGACAACCTGGAATGGGCCACCCCCGTCCTGTACCTGCGGGCCCCGACGGGCGTGTTATTTCCGAAAGCCCGAAGCGAGACCGCCGTCTCGACGGGCGGCGTCCGTGAGCTGCTTCGTTCGCCGGGCTGCCTGCTGCGAGGGCTGCTCGTTGCCGTTGCACTGATCGCCATCGGCGTGCTGCTCAGGTCGATCTTCCCGCCGCGTCCGCCCGGTCCCGCCAACACACCAACGCTGCCCATTGAAGCGCGAGACGTAGACCTGACGATCACCAGTCTGCGCTTTTTGCCGCCCAACCCTGCGCCCGGCCAGCGTGTCGCCGTGTCGATGGTGCTCAGAAACAGCGGCAGTACCGACTCGGGGCCGTTCAAATGGGCGTGGTTTATCGACGCCCCACAGACCAGCCAGAAGCCGACGCTCGAAGGCACGGTGGACAATATCGGGCCAGGCATGTCGCGCATTGTGGCCCAGGACTTTTTCTTCCCGCATTGGGGAACCTACGTCACTACCGCCTGGGTCAACTACGACAGCAGCATCCCCGAAAAGAGTTTCTTCAACAACTTGCGCGTCAGCCCACCCGTCAACGTCACCGCGCCGCTGACCGTCGATTTCTCACGCCTGCCGGACGGCACGCCGCTGCTGGAAAGCCGTGACTTGAAGGGTGACGAGTTCAGCGTCTGGGGCTTCCACGTCGGAGCCAACTCCGCGAGCGGCTGTGATGGTGCGATTGTGCGCGTGAGTGCGGAGGGTGAGGCCAACCGCCTGACGACAGGCTTGCCCGGCAGCGCCGACCAGTGTACCGATCTGCCGATCAGCTTTGATTTCGACAGTCCGGTAGGCGGTGCACAGATCGAATTCTTCGCCACTACCGCTGGAACGTACACGGTGGACTTGATCGACGGCAACGGCAAACTGATCGACGCGAATACCGTCACCGCTGATGCATCGAACACGTCCACGATCAGCGCGCCTGCGTCGGGCGAGACGCTGTCAACTGTACGTAAAGTCGTCTTCTCCGGCCCCGGCAAGGCGCAAATTGCCATCCAACGCGCCACGTTCAGCTCACCGGCCTCGCCGTGACAAAAGCCACCCACCGGCGTGATTTCCGGCCATTGGAGCATGGTGACGAATGCGCTATCTTATCGCCTATGATTGCGGTCAAGAATGGCCGAACTGGTCGAATCTGGGGACTGAAAATGATGGCAGACAATACAACGCTTTCCACACTCGTTCAACTTTCCCGCGAGCTGGGCAACCCCGCCAATGACTACGCGATCCAGGCCGAGGGCAACACCTCGGCCCGCATCGACGCCGATACATTTCTGGTGAAGGCCAGTGGCTACTCGATGCGCGACATTGACGAAGCTGGCTTCGTAGCAATGCGCTTCAAGCCCGTCCTGGACATCCTGGATGGCCCTACCCTGAGTGAGAACGACTTGAAAGCCGCGCTTAACGAGGCCAAGGTGGATTCGTCCGTGCAGGCCCGCCCCTCGATTGAGGTGGCACTGCACGCCATCCTGCTGACATTGGGCGGCGCGCAGTGGGTCGGGCATACGCACCCCTCGGCCTGGAATGCGCTGCTCTGCTCGCGCTGTGCGGAACAGGCCGCCAGCGGGCGGCTCTTCCCCGATCAGGTGGTGGTCTGCGGCCCGGCGACCGTGTACGTCAAATACACCGATCCGGGAATGCCGCTGGCGCAGGAAGTCCGGCGACAGGTGCAGAACTACATCGACGAGTATGGCATCACCCCCAAAGAGATCGTCATGCAGAATCACGGGCACATTGCGCTTGGGCAGACCGCGCTCGAAGTCGAGCGGATCATTGCCATGTCGGTCAAGGCGGCGCGCATTATGCTGGGCAGCTATGCGGCGGGTGGCCCGAACTTCTTGAGCAAGGCGGATGTGTCACACCTGTGGACACGCCCCGACGAGATCGCCCGGCGCAAGCTGCTGGTGCGCTAAGGGGTTATTCGCCACAAAAACGCGCCGGGGAATGGCTGATGTCCCGGCGCGTTTTAGATGCCACGTGCTACCGAGGGCTTTCGCCAATCTATCGGCTACAGGTGGCACTCCCTCTTTCAATGTCCTGCTTGGCCTGACGCGAACGGCTTGCCAGACGATGCCCCAAAGGAGCGGCAGCAACGCCATTCCAGGTATTCTCTTAAGGACGGTTGGCCCTGGTTAGCCGCTGCACAAATATAGCGGCCTGGACTGGACGACTTAAGCGCTCCCTACACGCCCGCTGCTGTGACTGCGTTCTCTTGCAGGAGCTTGAGGTCAGCATCAACCATCATCCTGACAAGTTCCACGAAGCCTACGCTGGGTTCCCAGCCGAGGATCGTGGATGCTTTTGTCGGGTCGCCGACCAGCAAATCGACTTCCGCCGGACGGATAAATGATGGGTCCTGGCGAACGTAGTCGCGCCAGTCGAGATCGACGTATTCAAAGGCCGTTTCTACCAATTTTTGTACTGACCAGGTTTTGCCTGTGGCAATGACGTAATCGCCGGGCGTGTCCTCCTGCAACATGCGCCACATCGCCTTTACATAGTCCCCGGCAAAGCCCCAATCGCGCTGCGCATCCAGATTTCCCAAATGCAGTTCGTGGGCCAGCCCCAGCTTGATCATGGCGACGCCGCGCGTTACCTTGCGGGTCACGAATTCGAAGCCACGCCGGGGTGATTCGTGGTTGAACAGGATGCCGCTGCTGGCGTGTATCCCGTAGCTCTCCCGGTAATTCACGGTAATCCAATGGCCGTAGACCTTCGCTACCCCATAAGGGCTGCGCGGATAAAACGGTGTCGTTTCGCGCTGAGGCACTTCCCGGACGTTGCCAAAGATTTCTGAGGATGTTGCCTGATAGAATCGGATCGTCGGGTTAATGTGCCGGATCGCGTCCAACAGGCGAGTCACACCCAGCGCGGTAACATCCCCCGTAAAGACGGGTTGTGCCCAGGACGTTTGCACGAAGCTTTGTGCAGCCAGGTTGTATACCTCGTCCGGGTTGGCCTGGATGAGCGCTTCCTGAAGAGAAGTCTGGTCAGACAAATCACCGGAGATCAGGTTCAGCCGGTGCTGGATGTGCGCAATTCGCTCGAAGTTCTGTGTACTGGTTCGGCGTACCAGGCCGTAAACGTCATAGCCCAGGTCCAGCAATAGTTCCGCCAGATACGAACCATCTTGCCCGGTAATGCCAGTAATCAATGCGCGTTTAGCCATTTTGTCTCCATATGCTTAGAAATTCTCCCTTCGCCTCTGTATGAAACGGAGAGGAGAAAGAGCGATGTAGGTCGGAAATGCCACCGAACTCACGAATAGACCTGTGTGCGGCGCATTTGCGGCGTCAACACCTGATGCGAGCGTTTGAGCTGCCAGACGCGCCACGCCGCTTCAAGCTGGATTCGGCTGTCCATCTTGGATTTCCCCTGGCTGCGATCCGGGAAATGAATGGGAATTTCGACGATCCTATAGCCGAGCCGGGACGCCATATAGGCCGTCTCCACCTGAAAGACAAAACCATTGGAGCCAGCGCGATCCAGATCGAGGCCGATCAGGGTTTGCCGTCGCCACAGCCTGAAGCCGGAGGTGGCATCGTGAACCGGAATATTCAGGATCGTCCGGACGTAGACGCTGTTTGCGAACCAGCTCAACACCCTGCGGAAGCCGCTCCACGATTTGTCTACGCTGCCGCCCTGCACGTAGCGCGACGCAATGGCAACGTCGTTGTGTTCGAGGGCCGTAACGAGTTGTGGAATATAGGCGGGCTGGTGGGAGAAATCTGCGTCCATCTGGCCGATGTAATCGGCATTGGCAGCGATGGCTCGCTTAAACCCGGCGATGCAGGCCGATCCAAAGCCCGATTTGCCCTTACGGTGTATCACACCGACCTGCCGGGGAAATTGTCGGGCGAGGTGATCGGCCAGTTGGCCCGTGCCATCCGGCGAATTGTCGTCAACCACCAACACCTCGAGATGGTCTACGGGTAAATGCAGAAGGGAGTCTATCAGGCGTGGTAGATTCTCAGCTTCGTTGTAGGTCGGTATGACCATTGTGACCTTTGGCATTGTTCCTATCCTCATGTCTCGACCTGTTTACTTGCCGTACATTGCAATAGAGCGCGGAGTCAAAAAACAGCCGTCCGGTTGTCGATTCCCGGCGGCTCGTCCTTCCTGCGCCACACCCAGTAACTGCCGGAGCCGAAGATGGTCGTTTCAGGAACCTGTGCGATCAGCTCGTAATGTGCGCCGCTCTTGAGGCCGCTGTCGATGGCGTAATCGGTAGCCACGTTTGGGCCGTAACGCAGAATAACCAGGTTGAAGTAACCCTCGTTGATGGCTGCCTTGTAGGCGTGCACGCCCGAAAGCTGGCGGCCCTGTTTATCGGTGTAGTAGAACCAGTACAATTGGTTCCACTGCCAGAAGGCGACCGTATTTTGCAGGTAATAGCGCGGCACTTCCATTTCCTCGGCCAGATAGCGTCCGCTGGGCCGCACCTGTGTGAGCAGCACGTTCATGAGCGCCTGGGTGTTGGGCCATTCGTGGAAGAGTTCGCCGGCTTGCTGCGAGCCGACACTGAAAACGAGCAGGCAGACGGCCAGCACGATGATCCAGCGGCGATTGGCAAACCGCCCCTGGCCGATGCCGCTCATTCGTGTCACGGCATAACCGGCCAGCGGCGCAGCGAAAAACAGGCTGAACACCACATGCTTTTGGAGGGAAACGATCTCCATCTTGTAGATGTGGTAAGCCGGTGCGAGCAGGGTAGAACCCAGAAATACCAGTGCCACAACCAGCCCACGCCGACCCGCCAGGATCAGCCCAATGCCGCCAAGCAAGACCAGCCCGCCCGCCAGCAGCGCAGCCCGTTCCGCTATCGCTATCCGCGATGTCGGGATGATTGCCACGCGCTCCGTTGTGGTGTGGGTCAGCCCGATCAACACGTTGTTATCCAGCAGTGCCGGAACTGCCAGCCCAGTCACGGCAATTGCACCCGCCAGTGCGCCAGCTAGAACAGCCTGCTTCCAACCATGTTTGCGCAGGAGCTGCCAGGACAGGATCGCTACGACGCTCGGTGTGAGTAGCAGTGCGGCAAACTTCGCGGCAATTGCCAGCGCCAGCACAATGCCGACAGCGGTAGCTGTTCCCCACCAGGATTGCCAGTCAGCACGCACTGCTAGCACTGTTGCCAGCGCGAGCAGGAACAGGCACAGCGCATCAAAGGTCGCAAAATGTCCCAGGTACAGCACCGTGCCCTGTACGGAGAAAAGGGCAGCCGCCACCAGGGCGCTGCTGCGGCTGTAAAGTCGGGCCGTCACCAGGTAGACGGAGAGCGTCACCAGCAGCATAAAGCCCAGGCTCAGTAACCGTGCCGCTTCCAACCCGCCGATAGAATCGGCGATACCTGCCAGCAGCGGATAGAAGTAGGGCAGGCCAGCGACATATTGCCCATAGGGTTCGGTGACGGGTGGCCCACCGCGCAGGAAATTGAAATACTGCCGCCCGGCATACAGGTACAGGGCTTCGTCCTGGAAAGCCGTGTTGCGCAGGCTCAAAGAGGCAATGGTTTGCAGAGCCAGAATCGCCAACATTGGCAGCGCGGTCGCCAGCCGCCCAATCTCGAGGTGTTGGACGAGCAATGGCCGTTTTAGTTCGACTTCAGTCGTCACAGGTCTCCTTTCTCTACACCCTGGGCGCTATCGATGGCGCGAGCTAACCGTTGTGGCCGCATCGCGCACGGCTTGCAACGATTCGGAATCCGAGGCCAGCGACCAGGGCAGATGATCGGACAGGTGGGCGTCGGGCGCGGGTGATCCTTCGTGGTACAGGAAGGCATGGACGTTCGGCGTGACCGCGATGGCGGCCCCGGCTTTGCGCAGCCAGTTCGCCTTCTGCGTGGGTTGGCCGTTGGCGCTGACTTCGACAAACAGCGGCATTTTCGGATAATGCGCAGCCAGGTCAGACAGGGTTTTCGCCGGATCGACCCAAACCGTATCTGGATAGTTGATCAGGCTTATCAGCGTCACATCTATAGCTGCCAGTGGCGGCGCATAGGCGCTGTCGTGGATCGGGTCAGCGGGCGACCAGACCCAGGCGACATTCAACGCTTTCTCCTGCCGGAAAACGTCACGGACGTGCTGCCAGGCACGCGGCACATCCTGCGGAATGCCGCCGTTCGCCACCGCTGAGGAGAGCACCCAGTTACGATCCACGTGTTGCAGGATGGTTAGATAGACAGGTTTGGCATAGTCGCGCAGGTCACGCGCCCAGCGCCGCAGAGCTTCGTCGTGCAGGCCATTCGCTATGGCAGGCAAACTGGCATTCATGGCCGGTGCACCGGGTACGCGAAAGTTGAGCGTGATCCAGGGCCGTGCGCCATGTGCCGCCAGCCGCGCCCCCCAATCACGGTCAAAGCGATCCCCAATATCCTGCGTTCGACCTATGATACTGAACGAGAATCCGACCTGGCTTTCCAACGCTTTGATGTGCGCTTCGGGTAGCTGTGAGGATAAGGCGATGCCGATGAACGGCGCGCCGGTCTCATGACGTGGCACGAACGAAGTCGGGACTGCTGCGGACGCCGTGCGCGTCGCAACAAAGATGGCGGCAAGGGCTACCACCGCAACCAGGGGCATCACGCCCAGCGCCCCCCGTAAAGGCTGTGCCAGAAGCCGGCCTGCTCTCGACCATATGCGCTGCGCGGTTGGCCGTGCTGTCAACCAGTCCGCGACGCCCAGCCACAGCGCGCCTGACAGCAGGATGATAGTGTAGACAACCCAGAAAGCGCTGATCAGCGCTGGCTCGCGCAGTCTTGAGAACAATACGAAAACACCTAGACCCAGGATACAGGCTGCCAGGGCCAGCAGGTGCGGAGCCAGCACGTGTCCACCCGCTTCAGCGCTGCGTTCCTTTGAAGTCACCGCAAAGCCGACCTGTCGGCCTCGAAGCACCGTTAGCAGGCTGTCGATGAGCACCGGAAAACTGCTGAAGCCGGCAATGATCCCTCGAATGCTGGATTTGCCCCAGGCGGCATACCAGAAAGCCCCCTGGGAGGTCAACCAGTACGGTGCGAAATGCCAGAAGAAAGCAGATAGATCCGCGCCACGAACGGCGGGGATGCCGGTCAGCAGGAAGGCCAGCGGCGTCACGATATAGATCAGATCGCGCAGGCCGGACAGGTAATGTGTACAGGCCAGCAGGTATTGGATACGTTGTTCCACGCTCAACTTGCTGTGGCCGGGAAGCAGGATTTCACGCCAGTGCCTGCGGAAGGTGCTCAAGGTGCCGATGGCCCAACGGCGTTGCTGGTTATAGTACGATCTGAGCGTCAGCGGGCCAAGCCCAGTCGCCAGCACACCGCGAATAAAGATGCTGCGCCACACAGGGTGGAGCTTAATGGAGGCAGCAAAGTCCTCCGTGATCGAGTCCTGTGGCAGGCCACCGATCTCATCCAGGGCCGCTGCCCGAATGACAACGTTTGTGCCGCAAATAAAGGCCGCGTTCTGCGCTGATTTCCCGGGACAAAGCACCTTATAAAACAACGCTTGTTGATCGTTGGCCCATCTGGCTACCGGGTTATCGGTGTTTCGATAATATTGACCTGTTTGCACCCAACCAATAGTGGGATCTGCGAAGGGCGGTATCGTCTTGAGCAGAAAGTCGCGCTCCGGGATCTGGTCGGCGTCAAAGATGACGATCAGGGCGTCGCCGGTGGCGCCAACCACCTGACGGGCATTCTCGATGTTGCCTGCTTTCGCGCCGCCATTTTCGGTGCGTGTCACGCACTGCACGCCCATCCGTTCGGCCAGCACTTCGACATCTCGCCAGTTGTCCGAGCCGGCCACATAGCCGTCGTTGCAGACCACAATCGAAACCTGCGCATGCGGATAAGTGACCAGATAACTCCTGCGTGCCTTGAGGGCGCCACGCAGCGTTGGTTCGAGAATAGCCGTACCCTCATTGACCGTCGGGATCAGGATGAAAATCGGCTTCTGCGTTGGGTCCTCGGTGGCCTTGATCTGCGGCTCTGCTCGCGGCCAGATTGTGTATTGAAAGCCCAACGTGTGCAGGATGCCGAACGTCTCAGCCACAAAAAGCGGCAGGGCCAGCCACCAACTTGTCCAATTGATGACTTCGACGCGCCACGCCAGATAGTCCACCGCACTGACGCCCACCATCACCGACAACAAGAGGGTAAGGGCTTGCCTTCGATCAGTTATCCCGAGGTGAATGACGAGCGCCAACCCAATCAGAAAGACCGCCAGCGTCGTCCAAGGGCCTAGATCGGTGCGAATGATCTGGACTAAGGCGACGGCCCACAGGACGGTAGCTAGGAGAGGAAACGATGCAGTTACTGCCCGGCTTCGGAGGGCGGAGATCGGTTTGATCGCGCGATTCCTCGAAAAAGCTCGAAGTGCTCTAACAGTCATAGCTTTCTCCTTCCTCGATTCGGAGTTCCGGTGGCGCGCTGCAACGTAATCTTCCCCGTTCTGTAGTGCTCAGAATCGAACTGACGGCGTCGAGTGACTTGATCAGCCGAACGTATTACATGTATACAAGCTGAATGCATACTTATACACAGCACGTGTTTGAGGTATACGACAATCGTTCGTTACCTGTTAAGCACGTTATTCGGTTTTCGTGTAGTTTGGGCGTGTTGCCGATGTGGCCGTGGAAACCGTGCAGAATTCGAGGTTGTGGGATCTGCGACTAATGGCCCAGGTTGTAGGATTGATATTGACTTAAGCTCGTATCAATGACGACCCTCTCTTTTCATCATGGATTTACGAAGGCGCGAATTCTACCAGTTCATTTTGATATGTAAAGGTTAAGTGGTCGATTCTAAGGTTTCGCTCATTTGATATTCATCTGTGCTAGTACCGATGAACTACGGAATTAGCCCTGCAGTCTTTCTTACGATGGCGAACGAGCAAACCCGGTAGATGTGCGCTTGCCGTCCAGCGGCCCGTACCGATCACGGCGACACGTCGCTGTTCGGTCATCCTTCACTCCGCTTGTTGCACACCCATCGAAGCACGAAGCGGCTGACGCAGAAAAACGACAGCGTCCTTTAACCCTCGACAGGCGCGCTCCTCTAACCTGGCACACTGAGGCGACGAATCTGATCAACCAGTTCAGCAAAGTTGGCAGGTTTGGTCATGTAGTGATTGGCACCAGCTGCCAAAGCTTTGTCCTTAGCATTTTGGGCATTGAGGGCCGACAACACCAGGATAGGTAGGTGGGCAATGGCCGGGTGATTACGCAGCCGAAGGCAGAACTCCTCACCGCTGATGTCGGGGAGCATCCAGTCCAGAATGACCCCATCGGGCGTCTCCACTTCGGCCAGGATTAGCCCATCATGACCGTTGTTTGCCTCAACGACTTCAATACCCTGACGGCGCAGCACCACCCGTAGCAGTCCGACGTTCTCAGGTTCATCGTCAACAACCAGTATCTTGAGCATAATACGTCCCTCAGTGATATCTACTGGCGGGCCAGCCTCAGGTGTTATTAACAGGCAGTATAACAGCAAACTCGTGAGGGACTGATAAGAAAAAGGTCACTTCAAACACCCTTACTCAGGGCTTACTTCAGGCTCTGGGAAGGTCCTGGGTTCAAAGGTGGCGTTCAATCGGCAACCCTGACGGGTGGCGCGCTGCCTCAAGCTCAGAAACGCCGCGACCCCAGCGAAGTGGTGGCAGGGTTGGGAAACGAGCGTGTCCTGTTCCGCGGGAAGATCAGGGACGTGCGGCGCGAAACAGTCAAGGGGGCGCGTGGGCCCCCGACCATTGCCAGCTTCGCGGGAGACCACGACAAGATGGAGATTCGTCCTTCAGAACGAACATTTAATTCGTGGCATAACGGCGAAGTCGTGTGCACCGTGCCCGACCTGATCGGCATCCTCAGCCTGGACGACGGCGAACCGATTGGCACGGGAATGGTGCGCTATGGCCTGCGCGTGGCTGAGATCGGGATGCCTGCGCTGCACGGAACTGAAAACCCCTGCGAATCGCCGGCCCGGTGGCCTTTGGTTACGATGTGCCGTTTACGCCAATGCCCGGCCACCGGCTGTGAACGCGGCACGCCACTGCGCAGAACAGAAAACCGTAATGCAGCGGAATCCGGTTCGTTGAAATATTGACGTAACCGGGTCGGGCATGATAGACTGCGCAAGGTAGAGTAAGTACGGTGATTGCGGGGAGATAGCGATTGTCGCTCCAATTCGATAAGGTTGTGCCGCAAGTCGAGAAAATGGGCGCGGCACTGGCGGATCGCAACGACACCGTAGCCGAACAAACGCAACTGGCCGGGCATCAGTTGATGGAACTGAATGACCTGGACGCCATCTGGGATCAGATCATGGTTGCCCGCCGGAATGATGCGGGCTTTCGTGGTGCGGCCCCTTTTGACGAGCCGATCAATGAGGCTATCCCCAAGCCGGAGTGCCCGGCCCGCGCCACCATCCTGGCGGCGGACGGCTCCCAAATCTACCCCGATCCGCACGGTGCAGCGCTGTACTGGCTGACCAACATCGGCGTGTTTCTTTACCCGCACGGCGAGGAATCGCTGCCCGACATTATTACGGAACCTCAGCTCTTTTACGAAGACAAAGACGTGCGCGAGCAGGATGGACGACTGATCGCCACCGCTGCGATCAATGCGCGCCGCGCCGTGTACGAGATGCAAGTGCTGGCACGGGAAACCATGCGCTGCCGGGACTTGCCGCGCCCGCTGGTCGCCATGTACGATGGGCCGCTCCTCAGCTTGCTCATGGGCAAGGAGGTGACTAACGCGGGCGAATTGACCCTCAGCTACCACGAAGCGCTCGACATTATGCATAATGCGGGCGCGGGCCTGCTCGGTTACGTGGATCGCCCCAAGAGCACCTTTGTGGTCAACACCATCTTTTTGATGAGCCTCGATCCCGATCAGGTCAAGCGCGGCAACCTGCAAACTGCCGGGCCGTTCGAAGGGCTGACGGATCGAGATCTATACCAGTGGATACTCGGCCCCGGTGACCGCTCCGGCCTGATGATCCAGCAAAGCCCGCAGAACAAAGCCTATCGTGAAGTCAACGACGATCACGAGATCGTCTTCTTCTATATGAACGTAGCCTCACCGCAGCAGGAGCCTTACCTGGCGCGGGTCGAGGTGCCGATGTGGGTGGCGCGCGACAAGGCATTGGTCGGCGCGCTGCAAGCCATCCTGTACGCCCAGTGCCAGATCACAGACCGTTATCCCTATGCGCTGACGCGCGCCGACGAGGTGGCCGTCGTCCATGCGCACGAGAAGCGCGCTCTCGACGAGATGATCGGGATCGAATTGCTGCGCAACAGACAGGCGCTGGAATTGTCGCACAAGCTCAGTTCCAAGACGCTGGTGCGTCGTGAGCGCCGGCAGCATCAGGGTGTGTAAATCATGCTGCGGATTCTGGCGCTGTCCCTGATTGGCTATGGACTTTTTGAGCTGTTTATCCGAAACTTTCTGCGCAGCTTGCGCGCGCCAGAGAGTCAGCTAACGCCGCGCCTGACCGTGCAGATGCGCCTGCGGCACTTCAGAGCATCGCTGCCGTTTTACGCGGCAGTCCTGCTGGGAGCGTTTCTCCTGATCGCCAGCTTTGCGCGGTGATCCCTGGGAATATGGTGAGTCTGGAAAGGGAAACCTTTTAGTTCCGATAAAGGGCCTTATCATCAATGGAAGAAAAACTGGTCGGACGAGTCTTGCGGGCGAGCACCGTCGGTTATGCTTGCGGCACACGAAGCCACGAACTGGATACCCCCTCCTTTGGCGCATTCGTGCAGACCCGCTTCAATAACGGCGTCAACGTCGAGGTCATCGGCCTGATCTACGCCATCCACATTGACGACGATCCGCTGGTGCGCCAGTTGATCATGGCGAACCAGGTGAATACGCCGACTCTGCGTGATCAACGCGAGAACCGCATGGTTCCCGTTGAGATCAGCGTGGTGAACATCGGCTACCGCATCAACGGCGAGTCGTTCCACAATCTGCCGCCGCGCCCGCCCATGAGCCTCGACCCGGTGTACTTATGCGACGCCGATTGCATCTACGATTTCACGCGCAAGTTCGACTTTTTCCGGCTGGTGCTGAATACGTCCGAAGTCCCGGCGGAGGAACTGCTGGCGGCGGCGCTCAAGCACGCAGCCCACGCGCGCCCGGTCCGCGAACAGCGCGAGTTTTTGATCCAGGCCGGGCGGCGGCTGGCGCAGCTTCTCAGTTACGATCTGCCGCGTCTGAACCATTTGCTGCGCCTGATCAAGCCCTAGAACTGCTCCTCGGCGCGACCATTTTTCGACTCGCTTTTTGGATGAGCGGAAGTATAATTATGCTATCGGTTGTAGAACAGGCGTTCCTATCCGGGAGACGCAATGGCGAACTACCCTTCTCTGGATTCTGATAACCTGAATGACTGGTTTCCGCGCGGCGGCAATGGTAATTACGGCGATGTAAGCGATGAGCAGGTTGGCGAAGTTTACGAAGCACAGCAGTCCCGGCGGCTGGGGGTGGTCGTCGGGGGCTCGCTGACGAAGGGGCTGGACGTAAAACTTGACCGTGAAACCGAGATCGAAGACCTGGCGGTGGGCCGCTACGTCGTCATTCGCGGCAAGCACAAGCGTTTCTTCTGCATGGTCACGGATATTGTGCTAGACAGCACCAACCCCGCCATTCGCAGCGACCCGCCCGATCTGTCCGACCCCTTCCTGCGCGAAATCTACATCGGCACGGCGGCTTTCGGCACGATCCACGTTGCGCCCATGCTGTCCATCGACGAGAAAGAAAGCGAGCCGAAGCCGGTCAAGACCATCCCCAGCCACTTCATGCCCGTCGAGATCGCCGATGCGACGGACATCAACGACGTATTTGGCGCAGAGGACAACGTTCACTTCAACGTCGGCGCGCCGCTTGAACTCGAAGAGACGCAGGTCAACCTGAACCTGCGGCGGCTGGTCGAGCGATCCAGTGGTGTGTTCGGCAAGAGCGGTACGGGCAAGAGCTTCCTGACACGCATCATCCTGGCGGGCGTCATCAAGCGCGATCTGGCCGTCAACCTGATCTTCGACATGCACAACGACTATGGCTGGGAGGTGGCAGACGAGCGCGGCCCGAAGGCCAAAGGACTGCGCCAGTTGTTCCCCTCGAAAGTCAGCATCTTCACGCTGGACGAGGACTCATCGCGGCGGCGCAACGCCAAGTACGACTATGTGGTCACGCTCGGCTACGACGAGATCGAGCCGGAAGACCTGGCGATGCTTAAGACGACCATGAACCTCTCCGACGGCATGATCGACGCCGCCTACTCGCTCCGCAAGAAGTGGGGGGATCGCTGGATCGCGCGCCTGCTGGACGCGACGGGCGAAGAACTGGACAACATCACCGAGACGACCAGCATCAGCGCCGCCTCGCTCACCGCCCTGACGCGCCGCCTGCAGCGTTTTGAGCGTTTCGAGTTCCTGCGTAAGGACGGCGCGCTCGGCGACAGCGTCAGCAAAATCCTGGAATACATCGAGCAGCGCAAGAGCGTCGTCCTCGAATTCGGACGCTACGGCTCAGCCCTCGAAGCCTACATCCTGGTCGCCAACTACCTGACGCGCCGCATCCACGAAACCTACGTCAAGCGCATGGAGCAGTCGCTCGGCGACCCGGCCCTGGAACCGCCGCAACTGCTGATCACGATCGAGGAGGCGCACAAGTTCCTCGACCCGCTGATCGCTCGCCAGACGATCTTCGGCACGATCTCCCGCGAAATGCGTAAGTACAACGTCACGCTGCTGGTCGTCGATCAGCGGCCCAGCGGCATCGACGAGGAAGTGATGAGCCAGATCGGGACGCGCGTGACGGCCCTGCTGGACAACGAACGCGACATCTCGGCGGTGCTGATGGGCATCAGCGGCGCGGGCGGATTGCGGGAGGTGCTGGCCCGGCTCGACACCAAGCAGCAGGCGATCATCATGGGCCACGCCGTCCCGATGCCGGTGGTGGTCAAGACGCGCCCCTACGACATGGACTTTTACCGCGACATCGGCTACGTGGACGACGACGAACTGCCCGCCGC